>NZ_CAKJTG010000004.1:121875-256835 GCF_917563885.1 Pseudoneobacillus rhizosphaerae | reverse complement strand
CCAGGCTATCATGCCCGCCCCTCAATGTAAATTCGAAATAAATGTAGTTCATTATACGGATTTTATTTTAATCAATTGAAAATCATTGTTGACACTTTTACACAATTAAATGGACTTGACTTGGAGGAGAGATGAAATTGTCCGATAGAAGGGCTGTATTGGACAAAACGAAGTGGAGGAGAGGTGAAAGTGTCCGATAGAAGGGCTATATTGGACAAAACGAAGTGGAGGAGAGGTGAAAGTGTCCGATAGAAAATTAGCTTTATGAAAATGAAAAAAGGGAGTAGATCACTCCCTTATTTCTAAAACGATTCTTTAATGGAATCCTTAATAAAAACGGTTACCCCGATTTTTTTACAAATCGACAAATAATGCAAAAGCATTAGAAGAACAGCACCTGTGTTCATTCCAATAATAATTCCGCCCATTTGGAAGGTAGGTAAGGACCCGAGTATAAACATGAGCGAAAAGCTAATCAAAGAAACCCAAATTTGATGATAAAAAGCGTCTTTTACTAGCCCTAAACCAATCAAAATAGCTTGCATCGGTATAACAAAGAAGTGGAACAAGAAATAAGGCCAAAGCATTTGAAGGTAGAGGGTAGCCTCATCGGAATGAAAAAACAGCTGTGTTAACGGTTCTGAGAAGAAGTAAAAAACGACAACTGCGGGAACTCCATAAATTAACGTAAACTGCATGACTTTCCTTAACAGCGATTGTAGTAATGGATAATCCTTCTGGGAATAGGCTTTTGATACCGTTGGAATGAGAACGATTAGCAAGGAGTGTGCAATAAAGGCAGGGAAAAAGCCAATGGTCATTGCTACACCAGCAAGTAAACCAAACTGTTCGATTGCCATATCGCCAGTTAACCCTGCTTGCAAAAGGGCCGCTTTAATTAGAAAAGGCTGAACGGCATGGGTAATGGCATGGAAAATTCTTAATCCAGTCGTTGGAAGAGAAACAGATATTAAGCTTTCTTTTACGATTTTTTTGTTTAAATAACTCCCTGGTTTACTGTTCAAATAGCGTAGCTTAATAAAATATTCAATGATCAAATAGCCAAAGACAGCTATTTCACTGGCGACTATGGCAGATAGTGCTAAGACGATAGCAGTATCAGTAGTAAACTCAAACCACTGAAAAACAAAAACAAGAACAATTAGCTGCAAGGCTCTTCGTAAAAAGTTGGAAATGGCTATTTTCCCCATTGCGTGAGTTCCCATAAAGAAACCTCTCGCAATGGAAGAAAACGAGACAATCGGAATAAGAAGCAATATTAACCATTTTACTAATGGATGGTACTCATTAAATACGGGTACAAGCGGCAAAATGAGCGTGGCCACGACCATAAAAAAAATCGTAGTGATGATAGCTAAATTCATTATCTGACTTAGAATACTCCGATGATACTTTTCGTCTTTTTCCGCAACAAGCTTTGAAACGGAAATGGGAAGTTCTAAGCTTGCCAAGACGAGAACTAAAAAAATAGTCGGTAGTATGGACATATATAATCCTAAGCCTTTTTCACCTAATTCCTTCGCCAAAACCATATTAATCACAAATTCAATACATTCTCCAATAAACGCGGTCACTGCTAAAATCAATGTTGCTTTAATAAATGTCTTCATCGCTGCTCTCCTTATCAAAAAAGTCGATACCCTTAAAGATATATGAGACAAGTACTAAAATTATTTATCTAAGTTAGGACAGCCGAGAAAAAGTAAGCATATAGAAGATTACAGTTTGGGTAGCACAATGGTGAAAACAAATATAAAAACGTACCGGGAATCTAAGTATCAGAATCTTGATTAAGAACTTTCATAATCCTTTTGTATGCGTTTTTTATTACATATTTGTACATAAACTGAAAATACTAAACGTATGTTCGGGAGGTGATGTGGATGGAAGGTAAGGATTTTGAAAAAATTTATGAAGAATATAAGCAGCAAGGAGAACAGCAAGCTATCGTTGAAGCAACGGATAGCAATCGTGAGGGAAAAGAAGAATTCGTTGCAGTACGAAAAAAAGATGATGGAGATATTATTGCCTTTAAAACGGATTCCGGGCGGGAGCTTGATTATATTTCTGCATTAGAGGAGGCTAAAGCAGGAAATATTGCCCACGTGGATGTTTTCCATAAGTATGGAAGGGATATAATTAGAAGTGAACCAGATGGTGTTAAAGAAAATAACCTAGATAATTTGCCGGAATTTTAGAGAATCAATCAACCCTTTATCAGCTGAAATGGTAAAGGGTTATTTAAATTTAAATGAATACTTATCTTATATACATACTATAAGTTGTATAAAAATACTAAAATATATAAGGATTATTCGACAGTTTTATATATAATATGGCAAGATAGGATTAGAAATTTTAATAGGTATATAAGACTATTTTGTACTACATGGGAATAAAAGAAGGATTTAAGCAATAGAATCTAGAATATACTATCTACTATTTTGTTGTAAAAAAAGGGTAATGTTACTAGATTTTTATTAAAATAGTGCCTATACTACTAATAGATGCATTTTCCAGAGACAAAAGAATTTTCGACAACTTGTACTATAGAAAGAAGGTAGGAAAGTGGGCTTTGTAAATGAAGAGAGTTTCATAGAAACGGTCCACATGAAAGGGCTGCAAGTATCTCTAATCGCATCTGGTGATGGTACGGAAATTATCTATCATAAGTTAGACCCAGACACAAGATGGGCGCTTGAACCACAAGAAGGCTGGGGCGCATTAGAATATATACATCTATTATCAGGGGAACTAAAGCTTCAAACAGATAATGGTTTTAAATCAGTTAATGCAGGTGATTCATTTTTTAGAGTACCTGTTAAGGAGCATTATGTTTTTCAATCTATTGGGACAACTGAATTTTTATATGTGACATCACAACCAATATTTCATCTTTATAGTAAGGTTACAAGAGAAATTCAGGAATTGTCTATTTCAATAGAAGAGAAGGATGGATACACAGTTGATCATTGTTTCCGAATTAATAGACTTTCAATGTTGTTAGGAGAAACACTCGGCTTAAAAACTAGACAAATTATGAGGTTAAATTTAGCCGCATTTTTACATGATGTAGGTAAACTGAAGATACCATTAGAAATCCTTCAAAAACCTGGGAAGTTAACATCGGAAGAATGGGAGATTATGAAAAGACACTCAACTTTCGGTAGAGAAATATTAGATGAAACACGAATTCCTCATTTAATCGATGCTGGAAAAGTAGTGGAGCAGCATCATGAAAGATATGATGGGAAAGGTTATCCAAAAGGATTAAAAGGCGATGAAATTATGGTTGAAGCAGCTATTATTTCAATCGTCGATTCATTTGATGCGATGACTACTGACCGTGTATATAGAGATGGAATGACACGAGAAGCAGCTTTTGAGGAGATTTTACGGTGCAAAGGAACGATGTATAATCCTGAGATTGTAGAGGTTTTCCTAGCACTGAAAGATAAAATTAGAGAAATTTAGTTTAGGGGGAAAAGAATTGAAAAAGCTTGGCTTAATACTAATGGCTTTAATGGTAAGCTTAGTAATCACAGTTAAACCTGCTGAGGCTGCTTACAAATCCGAGAATGATATTTACGTAGAAGTATCGGTTGAAGAAGCAAGAAAGCTGGCGGATCTTATGGGATTTAAAAATGTTCCTTTAGGAGAACAGACAGCAAAGCTTTCTTTTGAGGCTCAAGAGAAGCTTATAGCTAAATTAGAAAAACTATTAAGAATAGAAATCGATCATTATTATATTTGGCTAACAGTTAATGGAGAGCCAGTTTTAGGTATTGATCCACCATTCCCATTAATCTAGATTATCAAAGGCTGACTTGATAGTTATTTATACTATTGAGTCAGCCTTTTTTATATGACTTTAGTATCTCTCATTATTGTAGTAGCTACAATTTTTTGATATGTTATAAGTAAAATTAAGTAAATTGACTTAGTCTAAAATCATAACTTAAAAAGTCAAAATGAGGAGTAAAACTCATTGAAAAAAAGAATTGAATTATATAAGCGTAATTGGATTTATATTTTTTTATTTATTGTATTAATAGAGTTATTCGAAGAGACTACCGTTCTATTTCACGCTAAGGGTCTACTAGCAATTATCATTGAGTTGTTTTTTCTGTTAATTAAGCTAAGTATCATTTACCTCATGCTAAAAGGAATAGGGAAAACGGCAGATGAGCTACAAAAAAGTAAACAGCGGCTAAACAATATTTTTGATACATTGGATGTGGCGATATGGTCACATGATTTAAAGACGGACAAGTTGTTAATAACCTCAGGTATTGAAAAATTGTACGGCTATTCTTCAGAGGATTTTTATAAGGATTTTGAGCTTTGGAAAAAGGTCATTCATCCAGAGGATTTACCCATTTTAGCCGAAAGAGCGAAGAAGTTACAAGTTGGAGAACCTGCTACGAGTATATATCGAATCATTCGTCCTAACGGAGAGGTCCGTTGGATTCAAGACCGTGGGATACCGACACTTGATGAAGATGGACAATTTGTCGATTTTTCGAGTGTATTGTTTGATATTACAGATCGTAAAGAAAGTGAAGATCGTTATCGAGGCTTAGTTGAAATGTCCCCTGATATCGTTGCAGTCTATAGTAATGGGAAAATTGAGTATATCAATGAAGGTGGTAGTAGATTAGTTGGTGCTACAAATCCTCAAGAATTGATTGGCCTACCTTTAACAAGATTCATTTCAGAACAAGTTTTAGGAGAAGTGAAAAAGCTTGAACCGTTTGCTGAGGATGGAACTGATGAAATAAAGAGATTCGAAATCGAAGTAATAAAGCTTGATGGAAAACCGATTGCAGTAGAGGTGGCTTCCATGCCTATTCTATATGAGGGACGTTTTGCGAAGCAAGTAGTTGGAAGGGATATCACCCAACGAAAAAAGGCTGAAAAAACAATTCAAAACATGGCCTTTTATGATGCCTTAACGGGATTACCAAATAGAAATAAATTTAGACATGAGCTAGACCAATTGTTATCTCAGCCAAACAACCAAAAGCTAGCAGTATTATTTTTAGACTTGGATCGGTTTAAAATTATTAATGATACAAAGGGTCATACTGTAGGAGATTTTCTATTAAAACAAGTTGCAAATCGATTAGTCTTAGCTGTCCAAAAGAATGGGATGGTTTCCCGTCACGGTGGAGATGAGTTCATTATTCTATTAAAAGATTTGGATAAGGAACAAGTGTCGACTATGTCTAAGAGAATTCTTACCGAATTTTCAAAGCCTCTAATACTAAACAATCAGGAGTTTTATGTCACGCCAAGCATAGGAATTAGTTTATATCCTTCCGACGGAACAGATGAAGAGACATTAATAAAACTTGCTGATATCGCTATGTACATGGCAAAGGAACGAGGGAAAAATAACTTCCAATTTTATTCGTCGAAGCTTAACGGACTTTCCTCACGAAAGATGGAATTAGAAAATAGTTTAAGAAAAGCGCTGGAACAAAATCAATTACTGCTATACTATCAACCACAGGTGGAAATTGCATCTGGAAAAACGGTTGGTGTGGAAGCTTTAATTCGTTGGAAACATCCAGAGTATGGTTTTATTACACCAAATGAATTCATCCCTCTTGCCGAAGAGACTGGACTGATTGTTCCGCTTGGGAAATGGATATTACATCAAGCGTGTGAACAAAACAAAGCATGGCAAGATGAGGGGTTCATTAAAGTTCCTGTAGCGGTAAATATATCTGTTCGACAGCTTCAGGATGATGATTTTGTCAGTGCGGTAGGTAATATTCTAAAAGAAACGGGTTTAGATTCTAAGTACTTAGAATTGGAAATTACTGAAAGTGTTATGTATAACATTGAAAGATCAACAGTCATCTTGAACGAGTTGAAAAAGCTTGGTGTAAAAATTTCAATTGATGATTTTGGAACAGGCTACTCTTCCCTTAGCTATTTAAAACATCTTCCAATTGATAAAATTAAAATTGATAAATCGTTTGTTGACGATATTATTAACCATTCGAATCAAGGTGCAATTGTAAAAACAATTATCGATATGGGACATAATTTGAATTATACTGTCATTGCAGAAGGAATCGAAACAGATGTGCAAGTTAACTTTTTAAAGAAACATTCTTGCAGAATCGGGCAAGGTTATTTTTACAGTAGACCCCTGCCAGTGGAAGAAGTAAGTGAATTTTTTAAGTAGTACTGGATGGGAGACCCATCCAGTATTTTTTTATTTCTTTTATTAATATTTCGAATAAAAGGAATTTTTTTTATTTAATTGTTGTATATTTATGAATCGGTAAGTATAATAATTCAGTAATTACCAATTTAGGAGTGAACTAAGAATGAAAGCTGCCATTATTGGAGGAACGGGATATAGTTCAGTTGAGCTTGTTAGATTGCTACATCAACATCCTTTTGTAGATGTGACAACTATCATCTCAAACTCTCAAGCTGGGAGTATGCTGCATGAAACATACCCTCATGTTACCTGTGTCGTTGAACAAACCCTACAATCCCTTGATTTAAATAAATTGTCTCAAAGTGTGGAAATTGTTTTCTTGGCAACCCCATCCGGAGTTAGTAAAAGTATTGTTCCTGGGCTAATGGAGAACGGTGTGAAGTGTATCGATCTTTCAGGTGACTTTCGCTTACGTTCGGCTCAAAGCTATGAAGAATGGTATAAACATACAGCTGCTGATGAAAGATATTTAGCAAAAGCTACATATGGATTAAGTGAGATCTATGAAGAACAAATTAAATCCGCTACTTTAATTGCCAATCCAGGCTGTTATCCAACGGCGACCTTACTTGGGCTTATGCCTGTTATTAAAAATAAGTTAATAGATAACAAGACTATTATTATTGATGCAAAGTCGGGTGTTTCTGGTGCAGGTAGAAGCGTATCAATGGGAACCCATTTTGCTGAAGTGAATGAAAACCTAAAAGCCTACAAAATTGGAGCACATCAACATATACCAGAGATTGAACAAACGTTACAGAACGAAACTGGTCAATCGCAGGCCATTACCTTCACCACCCATTTAGTACCAATGACAAGAGGGATTATGTGTACGATGCATGCGAATTTATCCGATGTCATAACGACAAGTGATGTTCTCCAACTTTACAACGAGTTTTATCAGGCACATCATTTTGTTCGAGTGCGACCTGAAGGAACATTTCCTTCAACGAAAGAAGTTTTAGGTAGTAATTTTTGTGATATTGGTTTACATGTTGATGCTAGGACAGGTAGGCTAACGATTATTTCTGTAATTGATAATTTAGTAAAAGGGGCTTCAGGCCAGGCGATTCAAAATTTAAATCTTCTAAATGGATGGGATGTAAGAACGGGGCTTCTGGAAGTACCGGTTTATCCATAAAAAATAAAGGGGTTGTTTGATAAATGCAGGTGATGACAAACGGAAATATTACGATAGTAAAAGATGGGAATGTGACGACACCTATTGGCTTTACTGCTGGCGGGGTTCATTGCGGAATAAAACGAAAAAGATTAGATCTTGGTTACGTCTATTCTGATGTTCCAGCAACAACTGCAGGAGTATATACTACTAATCTTTTTCAAGCGGCTCCATTAGTAGTAACGCAAAAGAGTATTGAAATCGATCAAAAAATTCAAGCGATTCTTGTGAACTCTGGGAATGCAAATGCATGTACAGGAGACCAAGGTTTACAGGATGCCTATACCATGCAAACAGAATTTGCGAAGATTCTTGGAATAAAAGACCATTATGTAGCGGTTACCTCTACAGGTGTAATCGGTGTTCCATTACCAATGGAAAAAATTAAAGAGGGAATCCAGCAGATTTTACAAGAGGAACATAGTGGAGCAGACCTTTTTCAAAAAGCAATTTTAACAACTGATACAGGAATAAAAAATATCGCTGTTCAGTTGGAGATAGATGGAAAAATAATTAGTATTGGCGGAGCTGCTAAAGGCTCAGGAATGATTCATCCGAATATGGCGACCATGCTTGGATTTATCACAACTGACGCAAAAATCGATTATTCAGAGTTATGGGATGCATTAAAGCAAATTACAAATCAAACTTTTAATATGATTTCTGTTGATGGCGATTCAAGTACAAATGATATGGTGCTAGTAATGGCAAATGGTAAAGCAGAAAACAAAACATTAACGAAGGAGCATCCAAGCTGGAGTTTGTTTATTGAAGGGTTAAAGGTTGTCAGTGAATCGCTTGCAAAACAAATTGCTCGTGATGGCGAAGGTGCGACTAAATTAATCGAGGTTAACGTAGCGGGAGCTGAGAATGTTGAGGGGGCTCGTGCCATTGGAAAGGCCATTATTTCTTCTAATCTAGTGAAAACAGCCATTTATGGGACGGACCCGAACTGGGGAAGAATCGTTTGTGCAGTTGGCTATAGCGGAGTTTTAATTGACCCAAATCGTGTCAGTGTGACGATTGGCCCTTATCAAGTGGTTGAAAAAGGGTTGCCAAGTCAGATGGATGAGGCCGAGGTTAAGAAATACTTAGAACAAGAAAATATCCATATTTACGTAGACTTGAATCAAGGTGAGGCAGCAGCGACTGCATGGGGCTGCGATTTATCGTATGACTATGTCAAAATTAATGCTTCCTACCGTACGTAAGGGGGAGCAAGGATGAAATATATTGTTGTGAAGTTAGGTGGAAGTGTGATGGAGCAGCTACCAGCTACTTTTTATAAAAATATTGTAGAACTTCAGCGCTCAAAACAGTGGATTCCAATCATCGTGCATGGAGGCGGACCTTTAATTACATCACTATTAAAAGCATTAAATATTGAAACGAAATTTGTAAATGGTCTTCGTGTAACCGATGAGCAGGTACTCGATATTGTTGAAATGGTGTTAAGTGGCTCAGTTAATAAACAAATCGTTCACCAGTTAATAAAAGCAGAAGGTCATGCTTATGGGGTAAGTGGAGTGGACGGTTCTTTGATAACTGCTCGGCCTATTCAGGATTCAGAAGAAATTGGGCTTGTAGGAGAAGTGGTCTCAGTAAAGACTGAGTTAATCGTTGGTATCGCAAATCAAGGATACATTCCAGTTATTTCTCCTGTGGGAATTGATCATAAAGGCCAGCGTTATAACATTAATGGCGACATAGCCGCATCGGCAGTGGCAAGTGCATTAGGTGCGAATCTATGCTTAATCAGTGATATCCCAGGGATTTATATCGAGAAAGATCAACAGAAAATAACGTTGAACACCGTTAGTAAAGAAGACGTCGAAGAGATGATTATTAGCGGACAAATTCACGGTGGTATGATTCCAAAAGTAAGAGCAGCGCTTGATGGTCTTGTTCATCATGTTCCAGAGGTTTCCATTATTAATGGTTTAGAGGATAATAGCCTCCTTTCCTATTGTAACGGTGAAACGATTGGAACGAAAATCGTATTAAAAAAGGAGATTACCTATGTTGAATAGTTCTACTCTTTCACAAATTTCGCCTTTAATGACAACCTATAACCGTTTCCCTGTCACTCTTGTAAAAGGAAAGGGAAGTTATGTTTGGGATGAAGAGGGCAATCGATATTTGGATTTCACCTCTGGAATTGCCACTTGTAACCTTGGTCATGTACCAGAACCAGTAAAGCAAAAGCTAGAGGAACAGCTGCAAAATTTATGGCACTGCTCAAATCTATATAACATTCCAGCTCAGCAGGAGCTCGCTTCTGTATTAGTTGAGAATAGCTGTGGTGATCAAGTGTTCTTCTGTAATAGTGGAGCCGAAGCTAATGAAGCAGCCATTAAATTGGCTAGAAGATACGCTCAAAAAATTAAAGGTACAAATAAGTTCGAAATTGTGACCTTTCAGCAATCATTTCACGGACGTACATTAGCAACGTTATCAGCAACTGGGCAGGAAAAGATCCAACAAGGCTTTTTTCCCCTTATGCCAGGGTTTCGCTACCTTCCTTTTAATGATGTAGAAGCGTTAAAAGATCTTCCTTCCGAAGAAACTTGTGCAGTACTTCTAGAGATGGTTCAAGGAGAGGGCGGAGTGATTCCAGCGGAAAGTGAATGGATTCAACAGTTAGCAAAGGTTTGTAAGGAAAATAACATTCTACTAATGGTTGATGAGATCCAAACTGGGATGGGTCGAACTGGAACCCTTTTTGCTTATGAGCAATATGGCATTGAGCCAGATGTGATAAGTGTAGCAAAAGGTCTTGGATCTGGTTTCCCAATTGGAGCTATTATTGCAAAAGGTGATGTAGCACAGGCGTTTGATCCTGGTAGTCATGGAAGTACATTCGGGGGTAACCCACTAGCCGTCACGGCAGGTTTAGCAACCATTCAATATACTTTATCTACCAATCTATTAGAAAACGTAAAGGAACTAACCGAGTTTCTCTATACACAGCTACAAGCATTAAAAGGAAAATTTTCAATCATCGAGGACATTCGTGGAAAAGGTTTATTAATCGGAATGGTTGTTCCAGGTAAGGCTATAGAAATCGTGAAAAAGGCAATAGAGCAGCATGTGTTAATTCTGACAGCAGGACCAGATGTCGTTCGAATTCTTCCACCATTAACAGTCTCGAAAGAAGAAATATTAGAATTAATTGTTGCGTTAGAAGAAATTTTTCAAGGTATTAAAGGGAGTGAATAATTTGGAACAAGGTTATCTGATATTGGAAACAGGTGAGATTTTCGAAGGAACACTGATTGGTACGAAGAAGGATTCTGTCGGTGAAGTGGTGTTTAATACGAGTATGACAGGGTATCAGGAAATCATCACAGACCCATCCTATGCTGGCCAAATCATCACCTTTAGTTACCCAATGATCGGTAATTACGGAATCAATCAGATCGATGACGAAAGTACCATTTCTTATTTGTCAGGGGTTATTATTGGCGATGTGTGTGAAACGCCTAGCCATTTTCAAGCCGTCAAAAGCTTTTCTGAAAAATTAAAGCAGTTAGGTGTTCCTGGAATTGCTGGGATTGATACCAGATTTTTGGTTAAAACGATTCGTGCAACCGGAACGGTAAAAGGTGTCATATGCCGTGAGAAGGTTTATCCAAATGGGTTAAAGAATGACACCTTCTGGGTTGAAAAAGTATCGACAAAGAGAATAGTCAACTACAAAAATAATGGACCTCATGTCGTTTTAATCGATTACGGGTATAAAAAGTCAATCTTGAATGCCTTGATGGAAGAAGGGTGTACCGTTACCGTTGTTCCTTACAACACTACTTTACAGCAAATCAAAGCATTTCGTCCTGACGGTGTTCTCCTCAGTAATGGACCTGGAGACCCGATGGAACTACAGCCTTGGTTTTTAGAAATTAAAAAAATTACACAGCATTATCCTACTTTAGGCATTTGTCTTGGGCATCAGTTAATTGCGTTGGCCTATGGGGCAAAAACGAATAAATTAGCTTACGGCCATCGTGGGGCGAATCACCCTGTTAAGGAATTACAAACGGGAAAGGTGAAAATCACCTCACAAAATCATAGTTATGTAGTCGTAGATGAAAGCATTAATAAAAATGTTTTTCAAGTCACTTATCGAAATGTGAATGATAAGTCAATTGAAGGAATACGACACGTATCACTACCAATTCAGTCTGTGCAATTTCATCCAGAGGCACATGCAGGACCAAATGACACCGTTCATATTTTTAAAAATTTTGTTCAGACACTAACAGCTATGGGAGAAATTCGTTATGCCGCTACGTAAGGATTTAAAAAAAGTACTTGTCATCGGTTCAGGACCCATCGTCATTGGTCAGGCCGCTGAGTTTGATTATGCCGGAACACAAGCCTGTATTGCCCTAAAAGAAGAAGGCATCGAAGTCATTCTTATTAACAGTAATCCAGCAACGATTATGACAGATGAGGCTATTGCCGATCAAGTGTATATTGAACCGTTAACCTTAACTTCGATTGAAGAAATTATCAAAAAAGAAAAGCCTGATGGACTAATTGGAACACTTGGGGGACAAACGGGACTCAATTTAACCGTGCAACTTCATGAACAGCAAATTCTCGACAAATATGGGGTGGAGCTTTTAGGCACATCGGTTGAATCCATCCAAAACGGCGAAGATCGCGAGAAATTTCGTAATCTGATGATTGAAATTGGTGAGCCGATCCCAGAGTCTGCTATCATACAAAGTTTAGAAGAAGGCTATGAGTTTGTGAGAAAAATAGGCTTCCCTGTCATTATTCGTCCGGCCTATACACTAGGTGGAGACGGTGGCGGATTTGCTTATAACGAGATGGAATTTGAAACGGTGTTAAAGAAGGGGCTGGCTGCCAGTCCAATCCAACAAGTTTTAGTAGAAAGAAGCATTAAAGGTTGGAAAGAGGTTGAATACGAAGTGATGCGTGATGCAAATGATACGTGCATCATCGTTTGTAATATGGAAAACATGGACCCAGTTGGTGTTCATACAGGGGATTCAATTGTCGTGGCACCAACACAAACCTTGAATGATGTTCAGTACCAGTTATTAAGAGATTCCTCGGTGAAGGTGATAAGAGAACTAGGCATTATTGGTGGCTGTAATATTCAATTTGCGTTAAATCCAAAATCGAATCAATATTACATTATCGAGGTTAACCCACGGGTTAGTCGTTCGTCAGCTTTAGCATCAAAAGCAACGGGTTATCCAATAGCAAGAATGGCTGCTAAATGTTCAATTGGCTATCATTTAGATGAGATTATCAATCCGATTACGGGCAATACTTTTGCTTCCTTTGAACCAGCTCTGGATTATATTGTTGTCAAATTACCGAGATTCCCTTTTGACAAATTTCCAGAGGCTGACCGTACTTTAGGTACACAAATGAAAGCAACTGGTGAAGTAATGGCGATTGACCGAACCTTTGAAGGTGCCTTAAATAAGGCCATTCGTTCTTTAGAAATGAACATCTTTGGTTTAAGCACTTCTGCATGGAAAACGTTTGTGCCTGAGAATGTAACTCAAGCTAATGACCTTCGTCTATTTGCCATTGTGGAAGCGATGTTACAAGGTAGTTCGATTGATGAAATCCATCAGCTAACTGATATTGATCCATGGTTTTTATATAAAGTTCAAGGAATTGTAAAGCTGGAGCAAGAATTAAGCTCCTATTCATGGGGGGAAGTTCCGCAAGATCTCTTAAAAACGGCTAAACGATTTAATATAAGCGATAAATTTTTATCCTTAATTTATGGGGTTTCTGAAAAAACAATCCGTAGCCAATGGAAGGAATGGAATTGGAATCCTGGTTATAAAATGGTTGATACATGTGCCGCCGAATTTGACGCGGTAACCCCTTATTACTATTCAACTTGGCAAGGTTTCGACGAAGTGGTAACAACCGCGAAGAGAAAGGTTTTAGTAATAGGGTCAGGACCTATCCGGATTGGGCAAGGAATTGAATTTGATTATGCATCGGTCCATGCGGCGGAAGCAATCAAGAAAAAGGGTATTGAAGCGATTGTAATCAACAACAATCCTGAAACGGTTAGTACCGATTATTCGATTGCGGATAAGCTCTATTTTGAACCGCTTGCTGTAGAAGATGTTTTAAATGTTATTGAAAAGGAGCAAGTGGAAGGTGTTTTGATTCAATTTGGAGGTCAAACAGCGATTAATCTTGCTGCTGCATTAAAAGAAGAGGGAGTTCATTTATTAGGCACCTCGATTGAGGCGATTGATCAGCTCGAGGATCGAAAGCAGTTTTATCAGCTTTTACAAAGGTTGGATATTCCTCATATTGAAGGTCAAGCGGCTAGCAATGTGAACGAGTTACTAGAGTCAGCTGATAAAATCGGTTTTCCTGTTCTAGTCCGTCCATCCTACGTTATCGGTGGACAATCGATGTTTACTTTTTATCAAAAAGAAGAGCTAGAGGGTTACTTAGAACATTTAAATGCTCATGATCAGATGTGGCCGTTATTAGTGGACCGTTTTGTACCAGGTTTAGAGTGTGAAATCGATTGTATCTGTGATGGGGAATCGATTGTTGTTCCAGGTATATTCGAACATATTGAAAAAGCAGGCGTTCATTCGGGTGATAGTATTTCTTTTTTTCCGTCTGTGTCTTTATCAGACGAAATCAAAGCCACCATTATCGAATATGCAGATCGAATTGCCAAAGCTTTACCGATTATTGGGATAATGAATATTCAATATGTGATTCATGATAGCGAAGTATATGTCCTTGAAGTCAATCCAAGATCTTCAAGAACGGTGCCGATCATGAGTAAGGTGACGCGGATTCCAATGGTTGAATGGGCAACGAATGTACAATTAGGCGATTCTCTTAAGGATATATGTCCACAGTTAGGACTATTAGAGGAACCAGCTTATTTTTCCGTAAAAGCTCCGATTTTCTCATCCAGTAAGCTTAAAGGTGTCGACTATAGCTTAGGACCCGAAATGAAATCTACAGGTGAGATACTTGGTGTAGGTAACACGTTAGAGGAAGCGCTCGGAAAAGCATTGATGGTGGAAGGGAAGAACCCATTGCTTCAAGGCAAAGGAGCTGTTTTATGCTCACTATCAGATCGTTCTAAAAAAGAAAGTCTGCCAATAATAAAGGAACTCTATGAAAATAAGGTAAATATCATTGCAACAGGGGGTACGGCGATTTTTCTAAACGAGAATGGGATAGTAGTAGATAAGGTTATTGAAGATCGCCTGCTGTTAAATGATTTATTAAAGAGTAATCAAATATCAGCAGTTGTTAACATTACTACTCAAGGGCGGAATCAAGAAAGGTTTGGATTTTATATTCGGGAACAAGCACTTCGTTACAAAGTGCCAGTGTTTACCCATTTAGATACAGTGAAGGCAGTATTAAGTCTAAACAAGGCAGGGAATAAGGTTCACACCATAGCGGAATTAAATTTAAGTGAGGTGCCGAGATGATGAATGTGGTGAAATTAACAAGTACGGATAATTTGATTGAGCCATCGTTAAAGGGAAAAAGCTTTTTACGCTTAGCAGATTTTAAAAGCTCAGAAATTCTGTTTCTATTAGATTTGGCTTTAGAATTGAAAAAACAGCAAAAACAAGGTAAACCCCATGCCTATTTAGGCGGAAAAGTACTAGGAATGATTTTTGAAAAATCCTCAACACGTACACGTGTCTCTTTTGAAGTAGGGATGCTCCAGCTTGGAGGTCATGCCATTTTCTTAAGCTCAAAGGATATACAGTTAGGGAGAGGAGAAACCATCTCTGATACAGCTAGAGTGTTATCGCGTTATGTCGACGGAATTATGGTTAGAACGTATGGGCATGAATCGGTAGAAGAATTTGCTAAACATGCAACGGTGCCGGTCATTAACGGTCTAACAGATTTACATCATCCGACTCAAGTGATGGCAGATTTATTGACTATTCTCGAACACAAAGGGAAATTAGCTGGATTAAAGCTGTGCTATGTTGGTGACGGAAACAATAATATGACTCATTCATTATTGGAGGGTGCTGTCAAGGTAGGTATGCATATTAGTGTTGCTAGTCCTGAAGGTTATGAACCCAATCCTGAGATTGTGGCTGCAGTAAAGGAAGAAGCGAAACTAACTGGAAGTATCGTTGAGATTACGAATAATCCTATTAAAGCAATCTTCGAAGCAGATGTAGTGGTTACAGATGTTTGGACCAGTATGGGTCATGAAGAAGAGACGGCGACCAGACTAGAAGTGTTTAAACCATTCCAAGTAAATAATGAACTTTGTCAGCATGCAAAAAGTGATTATATTTTCCTGCATTGCTTACCAGCGCATCGTGGGGAAGAAGTCGCAGCAGAAATTATCGACGGTCCTCATTCCGTAGTATTCGACGAAGCAGAAAATCGACTCCATGCCCAAAAAGCGATTATGAAAGTATTAATCGGGTAATTTGGATTATTTTTTTAAATATCATTGAATAAAAATACATTTAAATATATATTAATACAATAAGTGCTGTTACGCATTAAAGCACTTGGGGACAGTCCCTCAGTGCGTTAATCTAGTAAAGAGTAAAAGGAGAGATTAATAGATGGTTAAGGAGAAGATTGTTTTAGCTTATTCGGGTGGTTTAGATACTTCTGTTTCTGTGAAATGGATTCAAGAGAAGTATGGGTATGATGTAATTGCTGTTAGCCTTGATGTGGGGGAAGGGAAAGATTTAGAGGCAATCAAGGACAAAGCTTTGAAGGTTGGCGCGATTAAATCCTATATGATAGATGCGAAGGATATGCTTGCAAAGGAGTACATTTTACCTGCTCTAAAAGCTAACTGTTTATATGAAGGGAAATATCCGATTTCTTCAGCATTATCACGTCCATTGATTTCTAAAATTCTTGTTGATATTGCAGAGAAAGAAGGGGCTGCAGCAGTGGCTCATGGATGTACAGGTAAAGGTAATGACCAAGTGCGTTTTGAAGTATCGATCCAAGCATTAAATCCGAAGCTAAAGGTTGTGGCACCTGTTCGTGAGTGGGG
Source organism: Pseudoneobacillus rhizosphaerae (assembly GCF_917563885.1). Taxonomy (GTDB): domain Bacteria; phylum Bacillota; class Bacilli; order Bacillales; family Cytobacillaceae; genus Pseudoneobacillus; species Pseudoneobacillus rhizosphaerae. The sequence goes on along the minus strand of NZ_CAKJTG010000004.1, from coordinate 240,353 downwards.
TATGACCCGTGATGAAGAAATCCTTTATGCACAGGAAAATGGGATACCGATTCCGGTAGATTTGGATAATCCATTTTCAATTGATGCAAACATCTGGGGACGTGCCTGTGAAGCGGGAGTGTTAGAAGATCCTTGGGCAGAAGCGCCTGAAGCGGCTTTTGACTGGACCAACCCTCTCCATTTAGCACCAGAAGAAGCAGAATATGTGGAAATTGAATTTGAACAAGGTGTTCCAGTAGGACTTAATGGTGAAAAAGTGGAACTTGTTCCATTAATCGAAACACTAAACGAACTAGGTGGTAAGCATGGGGTCGGACGTATTGACCATATTGAAAACCGTTTAGTTGGAATTAAATCTCGCGAAGTGTATGAAAATCCAGCAGCTTTAATTTTAATTAATGCGCATAAGGAATTGGAATTTTTAACACTTCCACGTGAAGTAACTCAATTTAAGACACAAGTAGATCAGCAAATGGCGAAAATGATTTATGACGGACTTTGGTATTCTCCATTGAAAGCTGCTCTAGATGCGTTTGTCGAAGAGACTCAGAAGGTTGTCTCTGGAACAATTCGAGTGAAATTAAATAAAGGCAATCATATGGTGGTGGGACGTAAATCTACACACAGCTTATATAATGAAGAATTGGCCACTTACTCAAAAGGGGATGCCTTTGATCATAATGCGGCTGTTGGGTTTATTAAAATTTGGGGCCTAGCTACAAAGGTTTATGCTGAAGTGAATCAAAAAGAGGAAGCGGTTGTTAAACAAGAAGTTTAATAGAGTAATAGTTTACCTTTAGGAGGGTATGAGAGATGTCAAAACTATGGGGTGGCCGTTTCACAAAGGAAACGAATAAACTCGTCGAAGAGTTCACCGCCTCGATTTCCTTTGATCAGAAATTGGCTATCGAGGACATTGAGGGAAGCTTGGCACACGTTCAAATGCTTGGAGCGTGTAACATTATTCCGCTCGAAGACGCAGAAACCATTAAAGAGGGGCTACTCTCCATTAAAGAACAGGTTGAAAAAGGTGAAATAGAATTCTCAATTGAACATGAAGACATTCATATGAATATTGAAAAGCTATTAATTGATAATATTGGTCCTGTTGGTGGTAAACTCCATACCGGACGCAGTCGAAACGACCAAGTCGCCACCGATATGCATCTATATTTAAAAAATAAAACAAAAGAAATCATCCAGCTTGTCCAAGATGTTCAGCATTCGATTTTGACTCAAGCGAAGGTAAATATCGATACCTTAATTCCAGGCTATACCCATCTGCAACGTGCACAGCCTGTTTCGTTCGCCCATCATTTAATGGCTTATTTTTGGATGTTCGAGCGCGACAAAGAGAGACTTCAGGATAGTTTAAAGCGTGTGAATTGGCTACCGCTAGGAGCTGGAGCCTTAGCTGGCACAACCTTCCCGATTGATCGAGCTAAAGTGGCGAAACAATTAGGCTTTGAAACGATTTACCCTAATAGCATGGACGCTGTCAGTGACAGAGATTTTATCGTCGAATTCTTATCTATTGGTGCGTTAATCATGACGCATATCTCAAGACTATCTGAGGAATTGGTCATTTGGTCGAGCCAGGAGTTCCAATTCATTGAACTAGACGATTCCTTTTGCACTGGCTCAAGCATCATGCCACAAAAGAAGAATCCAGACGTTCCAGAGCTTCTTCGCGCGAAAACTGGTCGTACGTACGGTAACTTAATCGGACTTTTGACCGTTCTAAAAGGGTTACCTCTTGCTTACAACAAGGATATGCAAGAAGATAAGGAAGGCATGTTTGATACGGTTGAAACATTAGAAGGGTCCTTACAACTGTTAGCACCTATGATTGAAACGATGACGGTTAAAAAGGAAATTATGCGTAAGGCTCTTAACCAAGACTTTTCCAATGCTACTGATATTGCTGATTATTTAGTAACGAAAGGACTGCCATTTCGAGATGCTCATGAAGTCATTGGGAAAATTGTTTTATATTCCATTCAAAATGGAAAATATTTATTAGATTTAAGCTTAGATGAATATCAGCAGTTTAGTGCATTATTTGAGAGTGACATTTACGTCATTCTTTCACCCGAGCATGTTGTATCCGCAAGAAACAGTTATGGTGGAACATCACCTTTCCAAGTGAAGGAGCAAATTAAACTGGCTGAAGAAACATTATTTATTAAATCAAAATGATTACAGAAGGGAGACTTAACATCTCCCTTTATTTTTTTTCTACCCTGAATAGGGTTTATGAGGGACAATTTGCTGATTTTAGTGAGCTGTATTGTCCTTAAGAGGGCTGCTGAAGGACACTTCGCTGGTTTCTGAGAGCCGTATTGTCCTTAAGAGGGCTGCTGAAGGACACTTCGCTGGTTTCTGAGAGCCGTAATGTCCTTAAGAGGACCGATGAAGGACACTTCGCCAGATTTTATGAGTCGTATTGTTCTTAAGGAAGTTTAAGTATGAAACTTTGATCACTCTTATGTATAAGTGCCACTTATTAGGTGAACCTATAAAAAAAGGGGGGGTTCTGTGTCTTTCATTGATAGGAATAAAAATCAGGAAAAGAAGAAAATTGAAGAGGTAATTGAAAATTCAATTGAATTGGAAGAAGACTTAATGCGTACATACTTAATAACGGCAGAACGTATTCATGACGATGATGAACTAAAGGAACGTCTCGAAAATTTTGCTGAAGGAAATGCGAAAAGAACAAAACAATTGCTTGACGAACTAGATAAAGACTAAAAGGATTAGCCAATTGGTTAATCCTTTTTACTTTTTTTTAACAAATATCTACAAAAACAACGGCAACACTTCGAATAATATAAAAGGTATGTCTAATAACGGGGATTTACACAAATAAAAGGAATAATTAACTTGCCTTAACATAGGTATAGTTTGGAGTTTAATCATCGGGGGGAAGAAAGATGTCTGAAAATCAACTGATTAACAAACAGTATTATGAACGATTTTTATCAGAAAATGCAATCGCCCACCCAATACGGGTTCTCGGTGATTTTTATATGGCAGAACAGATGAATGAGGTACCTGATTTAGCTGATATTCGCTATGCTCAAGGTGAAGTATATTTCCATAACAAAGATTACGAAACGGCCATTTTTAAATGGGAAAATATTAGTAATGAATTGGAGCCATGGGCTAAAAAGAATATGGCTGATGCGTTTCTGAAACTGGAATTATATCAAAATGCAGAAGATATGTATAAGTCTATTTCAACCGATTCAGTGCTATTAAATACAGAAATCGGCTTACAGTTATTTTCCCTTTACAAGAACCAAATGAAGTTGGATTCAGCCTTTACGGTCATAAAAAAAGTGGTAGTGTTGAACCCAGACTATTTAAATGTAACAGAAATGGCCCGTGTCTTTTTTGAAGAACATCATGATTGGCAAAGTGCGATAGAGCTAGTGACAAGCGAAGCGGTACGAACAAAATTTTTCCATTGGTTTGATTTCCTAAAGGGATATGTGGAAGATGGGCATGCTCAATCGATCCAACCTCATTTTTATAAAAAGGTGTTAACGGTCCTATACGAAGTGGATCATAAGCGTTTTGAAATTTTAATCACGCTTTTATCAAAAAACTATAAGAATGATTTTTTATGGATTGAGATGATGAATGAACTGTTTAGTGAAATAGAAGATGGCAGCCATAGCGTTTCGCCGAAGATTTCCATGCTTTTTAAAGAAACTTACTATGACTTAATGGATGGGCAATTTCTGTTAACACAATTAAATAGTGTTATTCCGCAGCTATTAACTAACTGGTTAAAAGTAACAGATTCACAGATTGCATCGGCAGCTATTTTGGCTTGGAATGATCTCTTCCCTACAAGTTTCACTACGCCAACTGTGAATGAAGCTGAGAACATATTCCACCATTCTCCAACGCAGAAAATAAACTCTTTGGAAATCATCCAGTTTTTTGATTCGATTATGAAATGGGCAACGGAAAAAGAAATCAAAATTTCGTACGATATGCATGGCTTAATGGATGAACTACCTGAATTGCGAAGTATAGATGACCTGAATAGCAATATGGAAGCTTCTCTGCCGCAGATTTATGTTAGTCATGATAATAGTGAAAAACTATTAAATTTTATTCGAAAAGCCATCGCAGATCTTTTAGAAAAAAGAGTGCAAGTTGAAAATAGCTTAACCTCTTCTATAAACTGGGGAGAAGAAATGTTAGCTAAATTAAATGGGGCCATTCATCAACTAGAAGATTTAGAGGATGAAAAAAAGAAAACCATTCAAAAATTCTATTCTGAGCTCAGGGAAGATATTAGAACGGAATTAGAGGAAAAAGTACCAAATTTAATACGTGGTTGTTCTGATTTAATTTTAGAGGAAAGTGATTTTGGGAATATTAATCATTTACTTAATGAAGAAATGAATAACCGTATCCAAGAATATCTACAGCAAACAGCTCTACCTAGGTTTTATGAATTACTGACGTACTGGATAAATTTTTCAGAGGAAGAACTGAGGAAAAGTCAGGCATTGCTTGAAGAAAGAAGTGAGGGCTTTAATATACTCTTTGGGGAAGAGAAAATGAAGCTGGAATGTGATTTTAAAGTGGTAGAGGATTGGCGCAGAGATGCTAACCGATTGACAAGTGGAGTGAATGTTGACAAAGTCAACATTTTACTCAAATTCACCCCGACTCAATTTTTACTAAGAAGTGCAGGAAAACTCTTTGGATCGATTTCGCAAAATAATACGATGTTATTTAATAAATACAAGTCCTACGTTGAAAATGAAAACTACGAGGAAGTGACGAATGAAATTGTCACAAAGTTTCTTTTACAATTTGATTTATTTGAAAAAGCTTTAAAAAGGGATATTAAATTATTCTTTAAAAACCCCTTTCAACTATTAAATAAGACGTTGGATGAAACAAAGCAAATGAAGATGAAAAATGAAGCATCACTAACCAAAATGAAAGAGAACCCAGAAATGTTCCGTGATCCATTAACTGTATTTGAAGTAAGGCTAAGACAATATGAATGGATGACGATTGCAGGCAATAACCACACCTCTAATAACTAGTATGAATATTGATAAAAGGTTGTCGAACAGAGGATTCGACACCTTTTTTTTTTACTTTCGATTAGAATTATCTTAATACAGATAATGAGTACATATTTAACAAGATTACTAATACCTATAAAAAACTGAATATTCAGTAAGGTAAAATATTAGGGGGATTTTTATGAAGAAAATGTCAGGGTTATTGTTTGTTATCATTACCTCGCTTGTGCTTATTCTAGCAGCATGTGGAACGAGTAAAACGAATACTAAAGAGGAAAAAAACGGTTCAGGTGGAGAAGAGAAGAAAACACTTAGAGTTGTAACAGATGCGGCTTACGCACCATTTGAATACCAAGACAAAGGTAAAATCGTTGGTTTTGAAATTGATTTTATTAATGCTGTTGCAAAAGAAGCGGGATATGAACTTGAGATTGTACATGTAGGTTGGGATCCGGTATTTATTGAAATCGGTCAAAAAAATGCCGATATTGGTATTTCTTCGATTACGATCAATGACGAACGAAAACAGACATATGATTTCTCCCTTCCGTATTTTCTTTCAACTAATAAGATTCTAGTACCTGAAGATAGCGATATTCAAAACGCTGCAGACTTAGTGGGTAAAGTAGTTGCTGTTCAAAAAGGAACGACAGGTGATGCAGCAGTAGAAGGCATTCTAGGAAAAAATCATAAGGATATCAAAAAATTTGATGATAACAATTTAGCGATTCTAGAGCTAATTAATAACGGAGCTGACGCCGTAGTTGCTGATAACGGTGTAATCGAAGCATATGCAAAAAATAATCCAGATCAAAAATTAGTCGTAAAGGGCGATGGTACTACTTTTGATGCTGAATATTATGGTCTATTGTTCCCTAAAGGTAGCGAATTAAAAGCTGAATTTGATGTGGCAATTAAAACTGTATTTGAAAATGGAACTTATTCAGAAATTTATAATGAATGGTTTGGTATGGACCCAGACCTTGAAACGATAAAGGCAGAGCAAGACAAACAATAACTCAATATGAAAAATGTGAAATGGCGTAACTCTGAAATGCGTTACGCCATTTTGGTATTTGAGGGGGGACATCATGGATTTTCGGTTTGACATCATAGTAGAATATGCACCGTTGTTTTTAAAGGGTACCTTACTGACAATTGGTCTTTCACTAGTAGGAACTGTTATTGGGACGATCCTAGGATTATTTATAGGACTAGGAAATATGATGAAAAATAAATGGTTAGCCTTTCCATTTAAAGTGTATATTACTTTTTTTCGTGGTACACCATTGCTCGTCCAAATATTAATCATTCACTTTGGTGTAGTGACATTTTTCGTTGATGGTACAAATGCAATTTTGGCTGGGATTATGGCTCTTTCATTAAATGCAGCCGCGTATATATCTGAAATCTTCCGAGCTGGTATTCAATCGATAGATAAAGGACAAATGGAAGCTGCACGCTCTTTAGGAATGAATCATGTTCAAGCGATGCGATATGTTATTTTACCTCAAGCTTTTAAACGGATGATACCACCTCTAGGAAATGAATTCATCGTCTTACTAAAGGATTCATCTTTAATTTCGATTGTGGCAGCTCCAGAATTAATGTACTATGTTGGACTTGCAAAAGGACAATATTACCGAGTTTGGGAACCTTATTTAACTGCCGCTGTCATTTATTTAGTTTTGACTGTGACCTTAACTTACTTCTTAAACCGTCTTGAAAGGAGGCTGACAACGGAATGATTAAAGTAGAGAAATTGAAAAAATCATTTGGTCAACATGAAGTTTTAAAGGATATCAATGTTGTCATCCAACCGCAAGAGGTTGTAGTAGTTATTGGTCCTTCAGGGTCTGGAAAATCTACCTTCCTTCGCTGCATTAACCAACTAGAGACGATTACAGATGGGCATATTTTTGTTGAAGGAAAAGATGTTGCCGATAAAAAAACAAATATTAATGAAGTAAGAACAGAGGTTGGGATGGTATTCCAGCATTTTCACTTATTTCCACACATGACAGTTTTAGATAACATCATGTTGGCACCACTAAAGGTTCGTAAATCTTCAGTCCAAAGCTCAAAAGAAAAAGGACTTCAATTATTACAGAAGGTAGGCTTAGAGGATAAAGCAAATGCTTATCCAAGCTCCTTATCTGGAGGACAAAAACAGCGTGTAGCGATTGCTAGGGCACTCGCGATGGAGCCAAAGATTATGCTGTTTGACGAGCCAACCTCGGCATTGGATCCTGAAATGGTCGGAGAGGTTCTTGAGGTCATGAAGCAGCTTGCTAAAGAAGGAATGACCATGATCGTTGTAACTCATGAAATGGGCTTTGCTCGCGAAGTAGGGGATCGAGTTATTTTTATGGATGGCGGAGTAATTGTTGAAGAAAATGAACCGAAGCAGCTATTTGAAAATCCACAACACAATCGGACAAAGTCGTTCTTAAGTAAGGTGCTATAGCTTAATGGGGAAATTCAATCATACTTATGATTGGATTTTTTTGTGTGTTAAAATAGAGTTTATCTAAAGGTAGTCTAGTTTGCTTGGATTTTTGCCATACAGCTATTTAATTTTAAACTTTAATTTTAAACAAAGAGGGTAGTTAAAATGATTCGCTTCGGTATTGTTGGCACAAATTTTATTACTGTACAGTTATTGGAGTCTGTAAAAAATTTAAAGGAATTTACTTTAAGTGCAGTTTATTCAAGAAAAGAAGAGACAGCGAATGAGTTTGCAGCCAAGTATGGAGTAGAGGTTTCCTATACAAACCTAGAGGAAATGGCAAAAAGCGATAAGATTGATGCCGTTTATATTGCAAGTCCAAACTCGTTACATGCCAGTCAAGCGATTACGTTTTTATCGAATGGTAAACACGTACTATGCGAAAAACCAATGGCTTCGAACACAAAAGAGGTAGAGGCGATGCAAAAAGCAGCCCAAGAACATAAAGTTTTACTTATGGAAGCAATGAAGTCCACGGTAACGCCTAATTTTAAAAGTATTCAAGAAAACTTACATAAGATTGGCAAAGTTCGTCGCTACTTTGCAAACTACTGTCAATATTCTTCCCGTTATGACGCCTATAAACAAGGGAACATTTTAAATGCGTTTAATCCTGCCTTTTCCAATGGCTCGATAATGGATCTTGGGGTATATGGCATCTATCCAATGGTTGTATTATTTGGAAAGCCAAAGGCAGTAAAGGCAACAGGGGTCATGCTAGATTCAGGCGTAGATGGGGAAGGGAGTATTCTTTTTCAATATGAAGAGATGGATGCAGTCGTATTGCATTCTAAAATCAATCATTCCTTTATTCCTTCTGAAATCCAAGGGGAAAAAGGAAGCATTCTAATTGATCAAATTTCTACTCCGGATAAAATCGAAATTAGGTACAAGGATGGGACAGTGGAGGATATTAGCCAGGTACAGGAACACCCACATATGTTTTATGAAGTGGAGGAATTTATTCAACTCATACAATCCAATAAGACTGAGTCACAAATAAATTCATTTTTTCATTCGAAACTAACGGCAGAAATTACTGAAGAGGTAAGAAAACAAGTTGGGCTAGTCTTTCCTGCGGACAAACTGTAATAGTCATTATTAGGCTTTCATGTGAAAAATAAAAATACCTCGGAGTCTCCGAGGTATTTTATCTAGGTTTATAACCTTTTAAAGCCTTCTTCAAGTAAATATTCAGTTGCTTCCTCATACGAGTTAAACGTATTATCTAAATTTAATCCAAAATATATATTCCACATCTCATCTTCTTCTATAAGGATAAGGGAGTTGTTTTCGGCATCAATCCATTTTTCTTCCTTATTATCACCTATAATGGCATCCTCTACCGAGCTTTTTGGTGTAAGAGAGAGAATCGACTTTTGAATGATAGAACGAAGCTCCTCAGCCGAGAAGTCACGGATGTTAACCATCCCTTTATCGTCAATTTCATATCCTTGTAAATATTCAGCATATACAAATCCATTTCCCTTTGGGTGTAAATGGTACACAACATTTTTTTTATCTGATGCACTTTCTTCGAAGTGGTAATTCACTCGACCTAGTGACACATTTTTTCGTTGTAATTCTGGGAATGATTCAATAATGGCAATTTTTTCTTCAAAAGTAAGCAATAGACCTTCACATCTTTCTAGTATGATTGGTTCATTATAGCATATATAGAGTTCCTCACCAAAAGTAGTGGAAAAGTACTGAAAGGGAAATAAACCATAGGTAGATATTGCTAATATACCCAATGAGAAGTTAATATTAAACTGTTGTAATAAAAATTCTACAAATTTCGATAAAAAATACCAACATTCTACAAATTTTTCGTATAAAATGGAAGTGATGTCATAGGGTATGGACCTTATTTTCTATCATAAAGGGAGTTTAACATGAGTGCTGAAAATAGACTAAACAAATTCGTAACTGAAGAAATTAAGGCAGCAAAGCTTTTTATATGGTTATTTTATATAATTTTTTTATCATATGACTTGTTTTATTATTATGGGTTGCCGATGGTAAATGATAATTATGAAACAGGGTTCCCAAAAGGAAGTATGGGTATTTGGTTGCATATAATTGTTTTAGGTTTGCTTCCAGTTGCAATTTATTTACTAAAAAGGGGAAATCCCTATGCAGCAAAATACCTAATATTTATTGTCTATAATTCATTAGACTTAATAAGTAATTTAATGCTGTACATTGGAAATGATGGTCCATTTAATTCTGCGAATATCGTTGAAATGTTTGCTATTCTATTTACGCCCTTATTTATGAGTAAAAAATTCTTTTGGGTTGTTTATGGGTCAATTGCATTTAAATATATCGTATACGGATTCGTGTTACAAGATTCATATTTATTATTAGGACTTGTTATATTTACAGTATTAGCTGCAATTTCTTATTTGTTTTTATCTAGATTTATTTCCTATATTAAGACAATGGAAAAAGTTAATGAGGATCTTCGTCAGAAGGAAAAGCTAGCATTAGTAGGCCAATTAGCTACTTCTATTGGTCATGAAATTAGAAATCCTTTAGCCTCATTAAAAGGCTTTACTCAACTTCAGCGTGAAAAATTTCCAGATGAGAAAGAGTTTTTCAAAATAATGGAAAATGAAATCGAGCGAATCAATTTAATTGTTAATGATTTAATGTATGTAGGTAAACCTAAATTATCTGTGATGGTAAGTAATAACATTGAAGGAATTATTGAATATGTTGCTAAAATTCTAAATCCAATTGCACAATCAAATGATGTGATTATCAATATGGATATTAGCCATCTTCCTTTAATAAATTGTGATGAAAACCAGCTTAAGCAAGTTTTCATCAACCTTATTAAAAATGCGATAGAGTCCATGCCATCAGGAGGAGTTATTAATATTTCATCTAAGATAAAAGAAAACGAGACGTTAGCTATTTTAATTGAGGATGAAGGCCAGGGAATAGAGGAAGAAAAATTGCCAAAAATAGGTCAGCCGTTTTTTACCACTAAGGAAGATGGTAATGGTTTGGGATTATTAGTAACTTTTAATATTATTGAGAAACATAACGGTAAGATAAATTTTAAAAGCAATGTTGGCAAAGGAACAGTAGTAGAAATTAATTTACCTATGAATTGAATTAAAATTTTATTAATAAATATGAGGTATAGCATGCATAAACAAAGAATTGACTCCGAGCTAAGAAATGAAGAACAGCGTACATTAACCTGGTTTATTACCTTGTTTTATTTAATTTCGGTATCATATGACTTATTATATTATTTAATTAGGCCGTTGTATTTTACTCATGAAAAAATAGGGTTTCAAAATAATCTCTATTATGTGATCTATGTCATTATCATTGGTTTATTGCCCTTAGTTTATTATTTAAATAGAAATAATAAGGGGTACCTAAGCAAGTACATTATTTCAGCAACCTATTTATTTCTAACGACGGTCAGTGATTTAATTTATTATTTGGGTAAAGATATTGATTTCAAAAGTGGCAATATTGCAGAAATGTTTATTATATTATTTGCCCCAATTTTTGTGAACAGCAGGTTCTTTTGGTTTGTCACATTAGGAACTATGGCAAGATATATTTTGTTAGGTATTGGTCTTCAAAACCCTCAAATAATGACGGCGATTATTGTTGTTTTTGTAGTGTCATTCATTTCATTTATCTTTCTTAATCGGTTTAAAGGGCATGTTGATGCAATTAAAAATTCGTATGATCAACAGCTTATAGGCATTGTAAAAGGTGTAATCGCAACGTTAGAGCTTAAAGACCCATATACAAGAGGTCATAGTGAAAGAGTTGCTGAATATGCACAAGTTCTCGCAAAAGAAACAAGGTTATTCTCAAAGGAAGATTTAAAAGCTTTTAATTATGCATGCTTACTACATGATATTGGTAAAATCCATATTCCAGATCAAATACTTATGAAGCCAACTCAATTAACAAATGAAGAATACGAAATAATTAAGACACATCCTGCAGTTGGGGCAGAAGCGGTAAAAGATGTGGAAGGGTTATCAGCTCATATTAATGTTATTCGCTCACATCATGAGCGTTGGGATGGAAATGGATACCCAGACCAATTAAAGGAGAAAGATATTCCTATATTAGCAAGAGTAGTTTCTATTGCAGATGCCTTTGATGCCATGACTTCTTCTAGATCTTATAGGTCTGCGCTTTCTATAGAAGAAGCGTACTCTCGTATTATTGAAGGAAAGGGTACACAATTTGATCCAGATCTTGTAGAAGTATTTATTAAGTCGTTCTCTAAATGGACAAAAACGCACAGTAAATTCCAGTAGACGAAAATATTTTAGATGGTAGAATGTATATTAGAAAGAATTTTTTTCGGAGGGGTGAAAATAGATGAAAATCCGAAAGCTATCTAAGTTGAAATTAACCTGCTGGTGGTGTTTATGGGGTTAAGATAATAAATATTATCTGAGGATGCAATTGTTTGCATCCTCTATTTTATTTCTTTATCTTCTAATTATATTTTCATAAAAGTGGTGACTAAATGGAAATTAATTATCATTCTAAAATAAAATTGCATCCATTTGAAATTAGAAAAGAAAAAAAGTTTTATATCATAGAGGACCAGACTACAGAAGAATTTTATGAAATGCCCGAGATTTGTGTTGCTGCTATTCATAAAATATCTGAAGGCTTTGGATTGGAAGACATTGAGCGGAAATTAAAGGCAGAATATCCCCAAGAAGATGTTAATATCATAGAATTTGTTGAGCAGTTATTAGAACTTGAATTGGTTGAAGAAGTTGATGGTGAGAAGATAGGAACGGGATTGAGAAAGAAGGAAAAAGAAAAATTAGCTTGGGTCTCCCAGAAGTTTGCTAACCTATTCTTCAATAAGGCCGCTATAATTGGTTATTGTATTTTATTCTTACTGAATATTTTACTTTTCATTTTAAAACCGCAGCTTTTCCCAAGATACAAAGATGTGTTTGTTTTTGACTACATGTTCCAGAATATTATTCTTTGGTTTGTGTTAGGTGGAATTCTGATTCTAATTCATGAATTTGGTCATATTCTGGCGATAAGGGCACACGGGCTCCCAACTAAACTAGAAGTTGGTCACAGATTGTTTTTGCTTGTTCTAGAAACAGATTTATCTCTGGGATGGAAGTTGCCATCAAAGAATCGCATTCAATTGTATCTTGCAGGTTTGGGCTTTGACCAAGTTATTTTATTTGTTGCTCTACTCACTCCATTACTTTTTCCAGAAGCTCCAGAGATTTTTATTAGTGTAATGGCGTTTATTGTTTTTCATGTTGTTATTAGGTTTATCTATCAATGCTGTGTTTATTTGAAAACAGATTTATATTATGTACTTGAAAATGTCACAGGCTGCCATAATCTTATGGAAAATACTAAAGGATTTATTTTTAATAGAAAAAAAGAAGTGACAGTTTTTGAAGGTGAAAAGAGAATAATCTATATGTTTTCAGTTTTTTATATCATTGGATTATTGATGACTGTTTTGTTATTTTTCTTTTATTATTTTCCGCAAGTCGTCTATACTTTATTAAAAGTAACTCCAGGGTTAAAATCACCAATTAATAGTGTAGAATTTTTAGATTCTGTTTTTGTAATTATCCAGGTTGTTATTGTATTGGGACTTCTCACCTACTCGTGGAGCAAGAAATATAGTAGAAAGTCTCGAAAACAAACGGAATGGACAGAATCCATATAAGGTATTGCTTCTTTAGCTATTTTTATATAAGCTTGCGATAAATAATGAATGTTTCTAAAGAGGTAAATTAATGAAGACTGAATTAGTGGAAACTTATGAAATCATGGAGGTTTGTCTGCTTGCTGGAAAGCTTATGCTTCAAAGTGGGGGGGAAACGTATCGAGTGGAAGATACAATGACGCGTATTGCTGCTTCATTTGGAGTGGAGCAATCACATAGTTATGTGACTCCTACAGGAATCGTTTTCTCAATTGAAGCTGTTGAACCGACTAAGACAAAACTCATTCGGATAGTGGAACGTACAACAGATTTAACGAAGGTAGCTCAGGTTAATAGTATTTCAAGAAGGATTAGTAGTGGTGAGCTCACTGTTTCAGAAGCCCATAAGCTTTTAAAGGATATGGAGAGGGTTAGCGTATCGTACGCTCTTTGGATCCAAGTAGCTGCCGCATCGATTTCAAGCGCCTGTTTCTTAATTATGTTTCAAGGAGGATGGAATGATTTTATTCCTGCCTTGTTTACTGGTGGTTTGGGTTATACTTTTTTCGTCTATTTGCATCGAATTGTCCAGATAAAGTTTTTTGCTGAGTTTTTATCAGCAACGATGATTGGCTTATTGTCATTATTATTTGTCTGGTTAGGGATTGGAAATGAGATTGATAAAATTATTATCGGCTCAGTGATGCCTTTAGTCCCTGGCTTGTTAATTACCAATGCAGTCCGTGATTTAATGGCAGGTCATTTAGTGTCCGGCTTATCCAAAGGAGCAGAAGCATTTCTAACTGCGTTTGCTATTGGGTCGGGTATCGCGGTTGTATTATCCTTATTTTAAGGGAGGGATGTTGGAGATGATGGCATGGGAGCAGATTGTGACGAGTTTTATAGCAACTGGTGCTTTTGGTATTATTTTTAATATCCCAAAGCAATCCCTTTTAAAATGTGGATTAGTTGGTATGATTGGTTGGATGATTTATTATTGGCTCGCTTTTTATAAGCTGGACGTGGTGATGGCTACCTTTGTCGCTTCTTTTTCGATTGGAGTTATGAGCCAACTCTATGCTAAATATTATAGGACTCCTAGCATTATTTTTAGTGTTTCGGGTATTATTCCTTTAGTACCTGGAGGAATGGCCTATAATGCAATGAGAAACTTTGTTGAAAATGACTATAATATTGCTGTTGCACTAGCAGCAAAAGCCTTTATGATTTCTGGAGCTATTGCATTTGGACTAGTATTTTCTGAAGTTATTAATCAAGTGATTCGAAAGGCTAGAATGAACGAATTAGTGCAAAGGAAAGGCTGAATGGAAAATCCCTCTTTCAAAAGAAGAGGGATTTTTTTTATTTTTACAAGGGAAAAAGAACTAGAGAAGAAATAGGACATTGTGTAGATTTAATAGTCTGACAATTTTGATATATTTGAAATATAAAAAGGTGGGAGTGGTGATGGTTTTGTTAAAAGTTTTATCAAAGACGGGTTTATCTTTTGTTTTAGCTGGAAGCCTTGCATTTGCTGGATTTCAACCAAGTGGAGTGCCTTCTGATGAAAACAGTACATATGACTTAGGTTTAGCTCATTTCGTTGGGGCAGCTCCAGAATTAACTGAGAATGCAAAGAAGTTAGGAATTGATATATCAAAAGCCGATCCAGCTGAAAAAATAGCCAACCATGGTTCAAAGTTCCAGAAGCCAGGTGATAATCACGCTGCTTATAAAGCAGCGACTGGGGATGTGCCGGTATTAGTTATTTTAGCGAAGTATAAAGAGGGTGATGAGCCTGTAGGTGATATGCCTGGTCAGGTTCCAGCACATTATTATGAGGATTTAATATTCGGTAATGAATACAATCCGTATGAACTAGAGCAATTTAAACAATATGCAAAATTCAATGGTGTAGATGTTCCAACAGATGCAACGATGCAAAATGCCTATAAAGAGTCTAGCAATGGCAAAATAAATCTAGTCCGCAAAGAAAATACTGAATTTGTTTGGGTAGAGATGCCAAAAGGCGCTTCCTACTATTTAGACCAAGAAGGTAAATATGCAGAGAACGGTAAATATGTTCTTGGGAATGTTAACGGAGACGCGCATACGGGTGAATTTATTAGAGATTTGCTAAAAGCGGCAGATGAACAGGTTGATTTCTCTAAGTATGCTGAGGATGGAGAGGTTCCAAATATATTTGTTATCCACGAAGGGACGGGGGCTGAATTCAGTAGCGATCCTGCTCAATTCTGGTCACATAAGTGGAGTCTATTAAGTGCATTGTACTATGGTAAATACTATGAAACTGGTAAGCCTGCGGATGTACATGCTGGAATGAGCCAAGGAGCTTGGATTAATAAAACCGTGGCTGAGGATATGACCTATGACGGAGTGGTCGTAAACAACTACAACATTCAACCAGGTATCGGTGGGAACGTTGCAGGATTTAATGCAGCTACTGGCGGGTATGATGAAGCGTCAAAATCTGGTCCATTCCCTGCACAAACCGGAGTTTATGCGCATGAATTCGGGCATGCTTTAGGATTACCAGATTTCTATGACACCGTTTATTCTTCTGAAGGAGTTGGAAACTACTCCATGATGGCAGGTGGTTCTTGGATGCGTTACCCAAATAATGCTGCGTATTCCGGTAACTCACCAACTCATTTTGATCCATTCTCTAAGATATTCTTAGGGTGGGTGAATCCAATTGTGGTAACTCCAGAAGATGGTGTTCAAAAAATTACGTTACCTGCTATCAATAACGCAAATTCAGAAAATGGAATTGTTAAAATGGAGGTTCCTGGTTCAAACGGAACAGAGTATTTCTTATTTGAAAATGTTCAGCAAGATGGATTTAATAAGGGTCTAAGCCGACAGGGTGTAGATTCACATGGATTAGTTGCTTGGCATGTAGATGAAAATATTATTAATCTTTATCAAACAGCTGGCTTCCGTCCAAATAATGTTGAAAACTGGATGAATAAACGCTTCCAGTATAATCAATCACAAACAGCTAGCAATGGAACAGTTGTAACCCACTATGGATTATCCGTGCTTCAAGCTGATGGAAAGTATGACTTAGAAAAGAATCGAAATCGTGGGGATTCAGGTGATTTCTTTAAGTCGGGCTCTAAAATAACGCCAAACTCTTCCAATGTCCATACTGGTTCTTATTACTTCTGGAAAGGTTATGGTGCAACTCCAGCAGATTCTGGTATCCATGTAACGGATATTAAGGAAAATCCAGATGGGTCGTTAACGGCAAAGTTCTATTATAGTTTTAGTGAAATGAAGTAATGAAACTAAAAAACCTGAGTCCAGAATGTAACTGGGCTCAGGTTTTTGTTTTGATGGAGTTGGATCTAGAAGCTTTGAGATGATTAGATATTTTGTGCATATCTTTCATCAGGAATTTTATTAAGCATCACATAAAGACTAACTGGTTCATTTCCTGTATTCTTGAAGGCCAATTCTTCCTCAGCTGACGTATGGATGATATCACGCTCTGTAACTTCGGTATCGACACCGTCAATGGTGAAAGTACCGTTGCCGTTTAATACTAAGAGGTAAACCTCTGTCCCAGGATGTTTATGCGCAGGAAGCGATTGTCCAGGCATAAAGTTGAGGATAAATACAGTGCTATCCCCTTTTTTAAAGATGATACGTTTTGTGAATTTTTCTTCAGAATATTCTTGGTGTTCTAGAAGTGATTTTTTTTCCATTTTTATGACCTCCAAAGTATGATGATTTATTTTATATATTAATGATAATCAATTTCAATCTTCTTTAACTTGATTCACATCAAGTTAAAGAAAATTTAATAAAAGGTGATGTGCAACACAGTAGACCCTAATCAAATAGTCTATCCTAATAGTAGAATATTATAAAACGAGGTGAACTAGCATGTGCTGTGAAATACATGAAAAAACAGTTTCTTGTGTTCGCTCGGTCCCAGTGTTTAAGGGCTTGAATCAAGATGAGGTCAATGATTTAGGGCAAGTTGTGAAAAGTCGAACATTCACAAAAGGGGACTATATTTTTCGTGAAGGAGATTTATCCGACTGTTTAGTTGTTGTTCATAAAGGAACGATTAAAGTTTCGAAGTTCTCGGACGAAGGAAAGGAACAAATTCTTCGTATTTTATTCCCAGGTGATTTCTTTGGCCAGTATTCATTACTTGAGAACAAAAAACATTATGCCGATGCAGAGGTATTAGAGGATACAACAGTTTGCTTGCTACACAAGAATGATTTCAAGCTAATATTGGAGCGAAATCCAGGTATGGCGATGAATTTTATGATGGCGCTTAGTGAGTTGTTACAAATGGCTGATGAATGGATTGGAACAATAAGTCTACTTGAAGTGGAACGGAGATTAGCTAAGGCACTTTTGCTTTTCTTTGAAAAAGAAAACGAGAAAGAATTTTTTATGCTACCTGTTCCGAAGAAGGACTTTGCATCACTAATCGGAGCAACCCCTGAAACACTTAGTCGTAAACTCGTACACCTCCAATCGATTCAAGTCCTAGAACTTGATGGCAGAAGAGGTATCCGACTACTAGATATCGAAAAACTGAAAGAAATAGCAGGATAATACATGCATAAACGCAGTAAAGCGCTAGGGGACTGTCCCCTAGCGCTTTACTGCGTTTATGCTTTAGTAGGAATGGGGACTGTCCCTCAATACGTTAATGCTTTAGTATAAGTATGCGGAAGTGGTCGGGTGCGATTTCGTTTACTACGGCGTTTAAGCCTAGTTGTTCAATAGCTGCAACTAATGGTTGCCCAGGTAGCGGTAGGTGTACTTCAATAATTGTTCCTAATTCTGCTTCTTTAATAAATTCAATAATCTCTCCACGCGGATGAATCCCCTGTTTAATCAATTCTCTAGCATCAATGATTGCTTTTGTTCCTTCTCTTTGAACATTTAACATGGAATGAACCCCTCTCAAATATATGTTTTATAGATTTATTATAGGTTTAGCTGGATTACATAGCCTTGATTTATATCAAGGAATATTAGTTAGAAAGTAATAAAGATAGATAGTTTAAGTTCCCCTCCATTAATAAGATGGAGTTTTTTATTTGTTAATATTCGAACTATTTAAAAAAGTGGCAATTAGATGTATGATATAAAAATAAACTTCCGATATTTCGTTTTTCTAAAGAATTTTCAAAAGTCAGGTGGATGAACAGTGTTAAAGGTATTTTCTTATTTAAAACCGTATCGACTTCATATTAATATTGCACTCTTTTTAATGTTAGTTGAATTAA
Source organism: Pseudoneobacillus rhizosphaerae (assembly GCF_917563885.1). Lineage (GTDB taxonomy): Bacteria > Bacillota > Bacilli > Bacillales > Cytobacillaceae > Pseudoneobacillus > Pseudoneobacillus rhizosphaerae. The sequence continues at coordinate 221,804 of NZ_CAKJTG010000004.1, read as the reverse complement.
TGGTTGAACTTGTTCAGCCATTACTCATGGCAAAAATTATTGATGAGGGGATTATGAACCGAGATCTTTCTATTGTCCTTATTTGGGGAGGTGTGATGCTGGGAATTTCATTAATTGCTTTTACATCAGGAATCGTGAACTCCTTTTTTGCGGCTCATACAAGTCAAAGTTTTGGGCATGAGGTTAGAAGTCAACTATTTATGAAGGTTCAATCCTTTTCCTTTGCCCATCTTAGTCGTTATCCAGCATCCTCATTAATAACGCGAATGACAAATGATGTCACACAAATTCAAAATACGGTATTTATGAGTTTAAGAATCATGCTGCGAGCTCCATTGTTAGTCATTGGTGGAGTAGCTATGGCCTTAACGGTCAATGTTAAATTAGCGCTAATATTTGTTGTGCTCATTCCTTTTTTAATAGTCTTACTCGTTTGGGCGATGAAGAAGGCAGGGGTATTATTTAAGTCTGTCCAAGGGAAACTTGACCGTGTGAATGGTGTGATGCGAGAAAACCTCTCTGGAATGAGAGTTATTAAGGCTTTTTATCGAGGTAAACATGAGGAAAAGCGATTCAGCGAATCCAATGATGCTTTAATGGAAAAAACAATGTCAGCTCTAAGATTGATAGAATTTACAATGCCGGCACTAATGGTCATCATGAATTTAAGCATTATTGTAGTCCTTTGGTACGGAAATATTGACATAAATAGAGGGGATATTAAGGTAGGAGAAGTGGTAGCTGTCGTTCAATATGGAACAAGAGTTTCTCAAGCACTTTCTATTGTGTCCATGATCGTAATGGTTTTTTCCCGTGCCAAAGCTTCGACGGAACGTATTAGCGAAATCTTATCCGTTGAGGAAGACCATCTTGAAAATCATGATCCCGATACTACTGCAAAAAATTTAAACGGCCAAATAGAATTTGTAGATGTCACCTTCCGTTACCCAGGGACCACACGTCCTGTATTGGAAAACGTATCATTAATCGCAAAACCCGGTGAAACTATTGCGATTATGGGTGCAACTGGCTCTGGTAAAACCTCTTTAGTGCAGTTGATATTGCGCTTATATGAACTAGAAAAGGGAGAAGTCCTTGCAGATAATGAGAATATTCGAACGTTAGATCTAGAGAGTATCCGCAGACAAATTGGGTTAGTACCACAAGAAGGATTTCTATTTACTGGAACTATTAAGGAGAATTTATCTTGGGGTAAAGAAGATTTAACCAATGAAGAAATGTTAGAAGCAACAAAAGATGCTCAAATCCATGAGACAATTATGAAATTACATGATCAATATTTAACAAGAATAGGTCAAAAAGGAGTCAATCTTTCAGGTGGACAGAAACAACGTCTTTCTATTGCTAGAGCATTAATCCGAAAACCAAAGATATTAATCCTAGATGATAGTACAAGTGCACTTGACTTAAAAACCGAAGCCAATTTGCTTCTTGCTTTAAAAAAATATACATGTACAACGTTTATCATTACGCAAAAAGTAAGTACAGCGAAGGAAGCAGATCAAATTTTGCTATTGGATGAAGGGATGCTGCTAGCAAAAGGGACTCATGAGGAGCTTTTACAACAATCCAGTCTTTATCAGCAAATCTATCAATCTCAATTTGGAGAGGGGGAAAGTCACTATGCTTAAAGAACTAGCTAAACCCTTCCAGTATGAAAAAATTGTTTCCAGTCAGAAGTCGACAGAAAGTAAATCGGGTAAAAAACGGCCAAAAGCAAAAAACTTCTCGCAAACTTTAAAAAGAGTTTGGATGCTATTATCCTACGAAAAAGGATTACTCTTTACCGTCCTATTCTTGGTTTTGCTTAGTTCAGTGTTAGGTTTACTAGGACCATATCTAATTGGAACAGCAGTCGATGAGTATATAGTCGACAAGAAGCAAAGTGGTTTATTGTTCCTATTAGTCTCGCTAGCGGCTGTTTATATTTTTTATTCCCTTTCACTATGGTTACAAAACTATTGGATGATTGGAATATCACAACGAACTGTTTATAAGCTCCGTTCCAGTTTATTTCGCCATCTCCACCAATTACCGATTAGTTTTTTTGATAAGCGACAGCACGGTGAATTAATGAGTCGTATGACGAATGATATTGAAAATGTGAGTTCTACCTTAAATAGCTCTGTCATTCAAATTTTTTCAAGCTTATTAATGCTGATTGGAACGGTAGCGGTAATGCTTTGGCTTAGCCCTGTTCTCACCTTGATTACCCTACTCATAGTACCCATGATGTTTCTAGGGATGAAATGGATAACTAGTCGAACTAGTGAGCTTTTTAAAGCACAACAGAAAAATATTGGAGATATAAACGGCTTTATTGAAGAAACAATTTCGGGACAACGAATTATTAAAGCCTTTTCCCAAGAGAAAAAGGTTATTGATGAATTTCAAATTAAGAATACAAGATTAAAAGGCTCTGGTTTTTGGGCGCAAACCTATTCTGGTTTTATTCCGAAATTGATGAACTTGTTAAATAATATGAGCTTTACCATTATCGCCGGAATTGGTGGTATATTAGCGCTAAATGGCTATATTTCCGTTGGTGTGATGATTATCTTTGCAGAATATTCAAGACAATTTACCCGTCCATTAAATGACCTCGCAAACCAATTTAACACCCTATTATCCGCGGTGGCTGGGGCAGAGCGAGTGTTTGAAATTTTAGATGAAAAGACCGAAGAGCAAGAAGGGGATGGATTTACGATTCTTCAGGATGTCAAAGGGGAGGTGCGTTTTGAAAATGTCACCTTTTCCTATGAAAAAGGTGGAGATACCCTTAATGATATTAACTTTATTGCTAAAAAGGGCGAAACCATCGCTTTAGTTGGACCTACTGGGGCAGGAAAATCCACAATTCTAAACCTTTTATCTAGGTTTTATGAAGCGGTCGATGGTGAGATTTTTATTGACGGTGTAGCAATCTCTACGATTAAACGTCAAAATCTTCGTGAGCATATGGCGTTTGTTTTACAAGATCCATTTTTGTTCGAAGGGACCATTAGGGAAAATATTCGATATGGAAGGCTAGCTGCAAGTGATGATGAGGTGGAAGAAGCGGCCAAATTAGCAAATGCTCACTTTTTTATTATGAGGCTTCCGGAACAATATGAAACCGTTCTAACCCAGGATGGGAGTGGCATTAGCCAAGGACAGAAACAGCTCCTTTCCATCGCACGTGCCCTCGTGGCGAATCCCAAAATCCTTATTTTAGATGAAGCAACGAGCAATATAGATACGGTAACAGAATTGAAAATTCAAGAAGCACTACAACGATTATTAAACGGAAGAACTAGCTTTGTGATTGCGCATCGTTTAAATACAATCCAAAAAGCAGATTGTATCCTCGTTCTAAAAGATGGCAGGATTATAGAGATGGGTAGCCATGAGGAACTTCTTACTAAACAAGGCTTTTACTCAGACCTGTATCAAAGTCAGTTAAACAAAACGAGCTATGCCTTGAATAGTTAAAGCCAAAGAATCCACTGACTTTATTATTTTTTAAGGCAAGAAGGAAAACTACTTAATAATAATGAATTTATTAAATACCACGAAATGATGGAGGTCATTATGAATAACCAATATTTAGAGCAATATGCTCGCTTAATTGTGAAAACAGGAGTAAATCTGCAAAAGGACCAAACGCTTGTCATTTTTTCACCAATTGAAGTAGCATCCTTTACAAGACTTATTGCCCAATGTGCTTACGATGAGGGAGCGAAGGATGTAGTTGTAAGATGGGAAGATGAACAGCTTTCGAAAATAAAATACGTATCTGCACCTGATGAGACTTTAGAAACGGTTCCGGAATGGCAAAAGGAATTTTATTTGTCATATGCTAGAGAAGGAGCCGCTTTCGTTAGTATTTATGCGGAAGATCCTGAATTGATGAAGGGTGTAGATTCAAGTCGTATCCAGAAGGCAAGCAAGGCAATGGGGACAGCCATTAGAGAATACCGAGAACGACGGATGAACAACCAAAATCGATGGGTGGTTGTTTCAGTTCCGACAGAAGCGTGGGCGAAAAAGGTTTTCCCGGAAGCTTCCGAGACAGAAGCTGTTGAACGCTTATGGGAAGTTATTTTCCAAACCGTTCGTGCAGATAAGGAAAATCCAGTGGAAGCATGGAAAGAACATTGTCAGAACTTGAAAAAGCGAAGAGTATATTTTGATGAAAACCCAGTAAAGTCATTACATATTCAAAACTCTTTAGGAACAGACTTGCAGGTGGAGTTGCCCGAAGGAAATATTTGGCTTGGTGGTTCAGAGTTTTCCCCTGATGGAGTAGAATTTGTTGCCAACATGCCAACTGAAGAATTATTTACTGTACCGAAAAAAACAGGAGTAAATGGTAAAGTTGTTGCTTCCATGCCTTTAAACCATAATGGAAGTTTAATTGAAAATTTTTCGCTTGAATTTAAAGATGGTAAAGTGGTGGCTTTCGAAGCTGAAAAGGGATACGAGACGTTAAAGAATATTGTTGAAACCGATGAAGGGTCTTGTTACTTAGGAGAGTTAGCATTAGTTCCTTATAACTCACCTATCTCTAACTTAAATATTTTATTCTATAATACTTTATTTGACGAGAACGCATCCTGCCATTTAGCCATAGGTAAAGCATATCCTGTATGTATCAAAAATGGAGACAAAATGAGTAAGGAAGAGCTTGAGGCGGCCGGTGTGAACGACTCTTTGACACATGTTGACTTTATGTTTGGCACAGAAGACCTTACAATTACAGGAACAACAATGAATAACGAGGAAATAGCTATCTTTAGAAATGGCAACTTTGTTATTTAAAGAGTACGGCTTATTAAAGGTCATGTCATGACAACCGAGTTACATCCTTATAGTGTTGCTTTATATAATGAGAATTTTAAAGTTGGGGGAAGTAGGTAATGGGAGCACTCGAGAGTCATAAGCAAATAGCAAGCCAATGCTTTAATAGAGTTTGGGATTTCTTAGATTTGCAGGAGCGAACTAAGGCTGAGGAGGAGCAAATGATCCACCTTGCCCATACATCTTTCTGGCATTGGACACAAGTAGAGGAACATACTCCACAGAATCTCTCTATAGGCTACTGGCAATTAGCGAGAGTGTATGCTGTTGTGGGGAATGGTGAGCAATCCCAGTATTACGCAGATCGATGTATTGAAGTAAGTTTGGAAGCAAGTATACCTCCCTTTTATATAGGGTATGGCTATGAGGCTTTGGCGAGAGCGTATATGGTTCTAGGTCAAAATGAAATGGCGCTTGATATCTTTCAAAAAGCATTGCGTTATGCTGAAGAAGTTGTTGTTGAAGATAGCAAGAAAATGCTATTAAAGGATTTATATGAAATTAAGGAAGTAATAACTGCATAGAACTAAATAAACAGGCTTGCCCAAAGTACATGAGGCTAGCCTGTTTTTTATTATTATATTCGAACTGGATCTTTTATCATTGCTTGTGCAGCGACAACTGCCTTTGCTTTTGCCTTTTCCATAATATCTGCTGCTTGCTTAGGGAAATGGTCCATCCCTTCTGCGATTACTGGTTCCATAACTTCCATACCTAGGAATCTTAATGCATTGGTTAAGAAACGATCACCATTTTCCAATTCGACCAATGGTCCTGTTGAATAAATTCCGCCCCGTGTTTGGATGTGAATCGCTTTACGATTGGTCAGAAGTCCTTTTGGACCACTTTCTGTGTTAGTAAATGTTTTATCGGTAATGAACAAGTTATCTAAGAATGCTTTTAATATGGCTGGAGAGCCAAGATTCCATAGTGGAGTGACAAAAACATAGTAATCGGCATCGATAAATCTGTCTGCAAGAGCACGCATTTTGGAGATTTTTTCTCTTTCAATATCAGTTAGCTGGTCAAAAGTAAAACCCATAAAAGATAGCTTTGCACGAGCATATAGAAGGTCCATATCCACTTCTGGAATTTCCATCGTATATAAATCCATTTCATCAATGTTAATGTCGGGTTGTTCCTGGCGAATTGCTTCAAGGAACACTTTTCCGATTTGTCGTCCCTTTGAAAGGGCTACGTCTAATTTAGGATTAACGGTAATATAAAGTAACTTCTTCATAAAATCCCCTCCAAGAATAAGCTTTTCTTTTCCTAATAGTACAATGAATTAAATGTTGGATATTACACAAACTTGTGAAGTTCTTGAACAATTTGTGTCATGGTGTCACTTTTTGGAGAAAAGTTAACAATTTTCTAAATAATTGAGTAATTAACAGGAGAAAAGTCCTAAATATAGAAATAGTTAAATATATAAAAATACATGTGTAAGTTGCCCAAATTGAGGGGATATTCTATCTGTTTTATGTTAAAAAAGTAGGGGGAATTCTATGTCATTAAGAATATTTATAGTCAGACGAATTATTCAATCGGTTCCATTGTTATTTATTATTTCTATTATTTCCTATCTATTAATGAGTCTTGCACCTGGTGATGTTGTGGCAATGTTCGAAGATCCTGCGGCTACTCATTTGGCTACTCAACTGATTAGAGACCGAGTATTAGAAAGACTTGGCCTGGATGTTCCGATTCATATCCAGTATTTTAACTGGTTAAAAGGGGTTGTTTTAGAGGGGAACTTTGGTTATTCATTTCTGGATGGTCAACCTGTAATCCATAAAATAGTAGAAAGAATTCCAGCAACACTTTGGCTTACAGTAACTGCTATCATTCTTTCATTAGTTATCTCAATCCCGATTGGGGTATATACAGCTGTTAAACGAAATTCGTTCTGGGATTTATTATTTTCCTTTAACTCGTACCTCGGAATATCGTCACCTGCTTTTTTTGTAGCCCTGCTTGGGATTATAGTATTTAGTTTAAACTTAGGTTGGCTTCCTGTTAGTGGGATGAGAGTGGTCTACGACCATTTTGATTTTTTTGATCGAATTGAACATCTGATTCTGCCGGCTAGTGTACTTGCTTTTGGTATGATTGCTAGTAATACCCGCTTTATCCGGTCTAGTATGCTTGAGGTAATCAATCAAGATTATATTCAGACTGCAAGGGCAAAAGGGGTATCTGAATTTAAAGTCATTGCTAAACATGCTCTTCGTAATGCATTGTTACCCATCATTACCGTTATTGCCATGCAATTACCAATGATTTTGGGTGGCGCTTTTATTATTGAGTATATATTCGGCTGGCCAGGTTTAGGGCGTCTTGGTGTTATGGCAGTATTTATGCGCGATTACCCAATCATCATGGGTACTACCATGATGGTGTCGGTCGGTGTTATCCTTTGTAACTTACTTGCTGATGTCATGTATGCAGTAGTTGATCCGAGGATCCGTTTTCAAAAATCATGACATTCAAGGAAGTGCCGTTACGGTACTTCCTTTTATTAATGTCTCTTTTCGTAAACTTTGTTCTGCGAAAACAGCCATTAATTATTATATTATTATCTATTTCTTTTGTACCGTGTCGTTGGACTCGATAACAATCAAGTTGGTTCTTTACTACTATAATTAATAGTTTGTCAAAGATATTGTAAATCTACAATTCAAGAAAAAGTTATTGTTCTATAGGATGATTTAATCTATAATTCAAAATGTATGGAATATTCGGATAATGAAAAGGGGGATTTTGTTTGGAGAGTTTTGTTAATTCTTTAAATGGCATTTTGTGGAGTGCACCAGTTATTTACACATTGCTAGGTGTAGGTTTAATTTTTTCCATTATGACTCGATTCCTACAAGTCAGACACATTAAAGAAATGGTTAGATTAATGTTTGAAGGCAAAAGCTCCAAAGCGGGTGTTTCATCCTTTCAAGCCTTAACTATCGCTCTTTCCGGTCGAGTTGGGACAGGCAACATTGCGGGAACTGCTACTGCCATTGCAATGGGGGGGCCAGGAGCTGTATTTTGGATGTGGGCAATTGCGTTTATTGGTGCTAGTAGTGCATTTGTCGAATCCACTCTAGCGCAGATTTATAAAGTGAAACAAGATGGACAATATCGAGGTGGTCCAGCCTATTATATTGAAAAAGGAATAGGAATCAAATGGTTTGCAGTCCTTTTTTCTGTATCAGCTCTTCTAGCAATGAGCGTATTAATGCCTGGTATCCAAGCAAATTCAATTGCTTCAGGATTAAATAATGCATTTGGAATGAGTCCTGTTATTACTGGACTAATCATCGTTCTATTATTGGGATTAATTATTTTTGGTGGGGTAAAACGGATTGCGACAGTCGCCCAATATGTTGTGCCATTTATGGCACTGGCCTATATATTAGTTTCTTTAATTATTGTTATTATGAATCTTTCGGAATTACCTGGTGTTATCAAGTTAATCTTCGAAAGCGCTTTCGCTCTTGATTCTGCTTTTGGTGGAATTGTCGGTATGGCGATTTCTTGGGGAGTAAAGCGTGGAATTTACTCAAATGAAGCTGGGCAAGGTACAGGAGCACATGCAGCAGCAGCAGCTGAAGTTTCACATCCAGCAAAACAAGGTCTAGTGCAAGCTGCCTCCGTTTATATTGATACTCTATTAGTTTGTTCGGCAACCGCGTTTATGATCCTATTTACAGGTATGTACAATACAGCAAATCCAGATGGCGGATTTATTACGGAAAATTTAAAAGGTGTAGAAGCTGGACCAGGATTTACACAAGCTGCGGTTGACACTGTACTACCTGGTTTTGGAGCAGGATTCGTTGCCGTAGCACTATTTTTCTTCGCATTTACGACGATTATGGCTTATTATTACATGGCTGAAACGAATATTGCCTACTTAGCCCGTGGGAAAAATAGTAAAGTAGCAATGTTTCTTTTAAAAGTAGTAATATTAGCCGCTTCATTCTGGGGTGCAGTGAAGACTGCAGAATTGGCTTGGGCTCTAGGTGATGTAGGCTTAGGTATTATGGTGTGGATCAACATGATAGCCATCGTGATTTTGGCAAAACCTGCATTATTGGCTTTAAAGGATTATGAAGAACAAAAACGCCAAGGGCTTGATCCTGTCTTTAACTCGAAAAAGCTTGGCATTAAAAACGCTGATTATTGGGAGACAGAATATAAAGTAGATAAAGAAGAAGCTTCTTAAAAAATCAATAAATAAAAGGACTTTGCGGAATAACGCAAAGTCCTTTTATTTATTAGAGAGTTACCTCCGAAGATCTTCTGGCTTAATATGAGAAATAATTCCGTCGTATTTAGTGATGTAAAAAACAATTTCGGGGTGAATGTCAATGTAATGATCATCATTTAGTAAGTAGTAATTCACTCTACGTAGAGGGTCAAACTTTAAAATAGGGTACTGTTGATTATCTTTATAATAAGCATCTACTGCCTTTTGGATTTTATCCATTAATAAAGGGATATTTTTCTCGCTTTCTTCAAAAATGTCATACGTTTCTTTTGACATATAAAATGGTTTTGAAGGTATGCCTTTTAATATGGGAATGAGTTTTTCAAAGTCTATGCTAAAATCGTCGTTTACCAATATGGTTCTATACACACCCTTTGGTAGCTCTTCCGAATAATTACGGATTGCATCACGAACCTGCTCTTTTGTTACCTCTATAATCGGATATTGGATTTTTTTTTCTTCTGACTTTAATCCCCCTTTACTTGCTTTAATGAAAGGAAGGATTAGAATGATTAATATAAATGCTCCTAGAAAAATCATTATAGTAAGCAGCACTATTCATCTCCTTTCAAAATTAATGGAGAATTTAAAGAATTTCATAGTATTCTTAATCTCATTATATCAGAATGATCGGATTTAATTTTCGGAAAATTATTAATAGTTAGTAAAAATGCAAAAATAAGCATTTGTAACAAGTTAGACATAAAGAATGCCTCAATAAGGGTTTTTTCCCCCTATGATGGGGGAATTCCCCCATATATGAAAACACTCATGAACTCTTACAATAAGAGTATCAATCGTGAGTGTTATTTTTTTTGAGGAGGATATACGATGCAGGCCAATACTTCTACTACTAAAAAAGCAGGATCTATCAATAATGCCTTTGCTTCACATTTTGCCAAGTCAATGTTTTTAAGTGTACTTGGACTTTTAATTTTAAGCTTTATCGGCACACGCATGTTCACGCATGTTGATTTAAACCTTTACGGATATATGGTTGGAACAATTGTTTTCATTGGTGGGTTCTTCTACCGATTTATCGCATGGGGGGAAAGGCCACCAGCAAAGATTTTTATCAAAAAAGGGATCAAGCTACTTTTTAGAAAAAGCACCCCACAAACGACCGCTGAACATCTGATCACTTATCGATTCATTTGGAATCGCGGAATTTACCGTTGGACCCAACATATCTTAATCGGTTTTGGATGTATCCTATCTTGTTTCGTCACGTTTCCACTAGTGTTTGGTTGGATGTACTTCACAATGGATGATAATGGCATGTACAACATCATTTTCATGGGTATTCAAGTCATGACAGTATCAGCTGAAGGAATTATTGCACAGTTATCTTATAATGCATTAAACATAACAGCTGTAATGGTTATTACTGGAGTTTGTATGGTGTTATATCGTCGCCTGAAAAATATGCAAGCTCGAGCAGAACAAACTTTTATGTATGATTTTCTTCCTCTTATCATGTTGTTATTAGTCAGTGTTACAGGATTAGCATTAACCTTTATGAACATGTTCTTACACGGTGCAGGACAGCCGTTCATGTCCCTTATCCACCAATGGTCAGTCATTATTACATTAATTTACCTACCTTTCGGAAAGCTTGCACATATTCCATTTAGACCGCTAAGTGTGTTTGCAAGAAATTACCGCGAACATTATATGGAGCAGGCGCCAAAGCCATGTAAAGTATGTGGAGATTACTTCGTTTCAGTTGAACAGTCTAATGACGTCATTAACGTGCTTGGTACAAATGATATTGAATTTGCAAAGAAGGAAGGCTTCCATCTTGCAGAGCTTTGCTTACCATGTAGACGTAAATATAGAATTGCACAATTTTCAGGATTCCCTACACACCAGGTGAAGGTCAAGGAGGCAAATCAAAATGCAAATGGATAATTTTAAAAACCCTAGAGATCATTTCTTTAAAGAAGTTGAAAATTTAAACCATCCGAATGAAGAATTGGTCAAAACACATTGTAGCTATTGCGCGATGCAATGTGGGATGTACTTAAGGGTGAATACGAAAACGAATAAAATTATTGGTGTAGAGCCTCGATACGATTGGCCTGTAACACTAGGGAAAATGTGTCCTAAAGGAGTTACTGCTTACCAACAAGTTAATCATCAGGACCGTATTTTAAGACCATTAATCCGTGATGACCAATCACTTAAAGGTACTAAAGAGGGTTTCCGTGAGGCAAGTTGGGAAGAAGCTTATGATCTAATTGTGAAAAAGTTTAAAGGGCTTCAAGAAAACTATGGAAAAGATTCGTTATCCGTTTATGGTGGCGTTTCGATGACAAACGAAAAGTGTTATTTAACAGGAAAATTTGCCCGTGTTGGATTACAAACTCGATATATCGATTACAATGGACGCTATTGCATGTCGAGTGCAGCTGGTGGGTTAAATCGCTCGCTTGGTGTCGATAGAGGATCGACAATCCCTTGGACAGATATCCATGAAACAGATTGTTTGTTCATTGCTGGAAGTAACACAGCTGAATGTCATCCAACCTCTATGTTCCGAATTTGGGCTGTACAGGAAAGAGGAGGCTACTTAATTATCGCCGATCCTCGTGAAACACCTATTGCAAGAAGAGCGGATGTTCACCTTGATTTAAGACCAGGAACTGACCTTGCTCTTGCGAATGGAATCTTACATTTATTAATCAAAAATGGTCACGTTGACGAGGAATTCGTAAAAAATCATACGAATGGCTTTGAAGAAATGAAGCAGGTTGTAGAAGAATTTACACCTGAACTTACAAGTGAAATCACTGGTGTAGCGAAAGAAAAAATCATTCGCGCTGCTGAGCTTTATGGTAAAGCGCCAAATGCAATTGTCTTATTTGCACGAGGAATTGAGCAGCAAATTAAAGGTGTAGATAATGTTTCTGCTTACGTAAATATGTCTTTAGTTACTGGGAACATCGGACGTCCGAAGGCTGGTGTTGCAACGATTACTGGTCAAGGAAATGGTCAAGGTGGCCGTGAGCATGGACAGAAAGCGGATGCTCTTCCAGGCTATCGCAAAATTGCTAATCCAGAACATGTAAAATACGTATCAAGTGTTTGGGGCATCGAGCCAGAAGAAATGCCTAAAGAAGGTGTTTCAGCGTATGAGATGTTTGGTCTTATGGAACAAAAGACGATCCGCGGATTGTACCTATTATGTTCAAACCCGGCCGTTTCTTCACCAAACTTAAATTATGTCCACCAACAATTGAAAAACTTAGATTTTATGGTATGTGTGGATTTCTATCTATCAGAATCTGCTGAATTTGCTGATGTAGTGTTACCAACCACAACTTGGGCAGAAGACGAAGGAACAACTACGAATGTAGAGGGTCGTACGATAAAAATCAACCAAGCACAAAAGCCATTAGGTGAATCAAAGCCAGACTGGCAGATTCAAGTGGAATTATCGGAACGTCTTGGTCGAGGAAAGTACTTCTCCCATTTAAAAACAGCAAGAGATATTAATGATGAATTCCGTTTAGCCTCTAAAGGCGGTTATGCAGACTACTACGGTGCGACGTGGGAAAAGATTGATAAACAGGATGGTGTGTTTTGGCCATGTAAGGATGAAAAAGATCCTGGAACGCCACATATGTTTTTAGATAAAAAATTCTATCATCCAGATGGAAAGGCAAAACTATTTGCCCTTCCATATAGACCATCAGCTGAAGAGCCTGATCAAGAATATCCGCTACGCCTAACAACAGGTCGAGTGGTCTATCACTACCTATCAGGTAACCAAACTAGAAGAATTAAGTTCTTACGTGATATGTGCCCAGATCCATTTGTAGAAGTACATCCAGAAACAGCGGCAAAATATAATATCTCCCACGAAGAAAGTGTTCGTTTATTCTCTCGTAGAGGAGAAGCCATTTATAAAGTGAAAATTACTGAGGCAATTCGTAAAGATACGGTATTTGTTCCATACAGTTGGGGACATGAACAATCTATCAATCTTTTAACTATCGGTGCACTCGATCCAATTTCTAGAATGCCAGAGTTTAAGGCATGTGCAGCTCAAATTGAAAAAATAGATATGAAGAAGGTGAAATAAATGAACAAGAGGCTCTACTTAGAATTAGAAAATTGTATAGGTTGCAGATCCTGTCTAGCAGCATGTACACAATGTGGTGGACACGATGAGCGAAATAGAAACTATGTGTACGATGTTAACCCGCTTGTTAATACACAAACGATGCCTCTCATGTGCCTTCACTGTGTCAATCCAGCTTGTGCAAGAAGCTGTCCAGCACAGGCTATCCAAATTCATGAAACAGGAGCTGTTCTTTCGGCATTAGTAGAAAAGTGTATCGGCTGTCAAAACTGTACGATTGCCTGTCCATATGGAATACCTAAATTCGATACAGAACAAAACTTGATGTATAAATGTGACTTATGTATTGACCGTAGTAAAGATGGAATTCCTCCAATGTGTGCTAGTGTATGTCCAACAAACACATTGCAATGGTTAACAGATGAAGAAATCGAACGTAAACAAAAGCAATTCAATGTTAAAAATGATAAATGGGTAACGAGTATTCATTTAGAAAATGAAACAAATGTACGTGTGAATCTTCCTGGTATTTTACAGGGAATAACTAAGTTGTACTAAGGAGGGATACTTATGACGGATAAAAATAACCGAATCCCGTTTGATGAAGATAATTATACACATAATATAAACCGTGATAATGAAAGAAAGCTAGATCGCCGTGGCTTTATGAAAACGTTAGTAGGTGCAGCGGGTGTGTTCGCTGTATCCTCCCTACCATGGGGAGCAGTAGCAGCAAAAGAATTATTAGGATTGGGAAATAAAGAGTATCCACATCAAAAAATTGCTGATTTAAATGCAGTAGCTATTGGTGATGCAGTAGAGTTTCATTTTCCTGGAGAACACGATAGTGCCTTATTAATTCGCTTAGGTGATGAGAAATTCGTTGCCTATCAAAATGCTTGCACTCATTTAAGATGCCCTGTTTTCTGGGTGAAAGATAAAAATGAAATGATTTGTCCTTGTCATCACGGTAAGTTTGATGTCGAGACTGGGGCACCAACCGCTGGACCACCAAGACGTCCACTACCGGAAATTGAAGTAGAAGTTAAAGATGGTGCAATCTTTGCAGTAAGGGTGAAACGTTATGAAGCGTAATTATATTAGTGTAGCTCTTCTTTGTGGAATACTATTGCTCAATATCGTATTTACTCAATTCATGGTCCATCAATATTTCTATGAGAATTATGTAAATACGCTAATTTTTATGAGCTTAAATATAATTCTTTTTCCAATAGCCTGGCTTGTTTATAAGCGTGATCGAAGAAAAGCGTAAAGCGCTCAGCTTTCGGCGACGAGCCGATGGCGCTTGGAGCTAGAAATAGAAAAAAAGGTGGCGAGCGTGCATGAATAGTGAAGCATACTTAGATTTTTGTTTTGTGCGAGAAGCACGTGGGGGCTTTGCAGTTGAAATAGAAGCGCTAATGGAATCGGTTTTTCAAGGTATCCGAGTGAATTGGTACTTAGAAGAGAAGAGTGCAGAAGGTGCAGATATCGTAGTAGCAGAAGTGAAGGGGATGGCTCCTTGGAAAACGGAGGAGGAAACCCTTCACTATTTGGAGGAACATGCGGGAGAAGCGTTTTGGGAGTATTTGCAAGGCTACCAAATGTATATTTATCCAAACAATCCAAAAGGGTGTGGAAGCTGTGGAACTCATTAAGGATTTAGAGCCATTTTTAGGTGGAAAAATAGAGGTTGCGATTCACGATGCCGAGACGGATACACAGCCACCTTGGGTCGAAAAACAAATTAAAAAGCTAGAACTATGTCCAGATAAAACACATCTGCGCATTTATTTTGATACGTATTATTTTTTTGCTATTCCTTTGACGAGCAGTGTGAGTTTAAGTGATATGGATTGGTCAGCATACGACCCACACAGTGGTCTTTATTATTTAATTAGAAAAAAATAAAATGAGGAAGGGAGTGCGGAATCCGATGGGACTTTTACCAGAAAAACAAGAAATTAGCTCCTATATTATTCAATCTCAAGAAGAAGAGATTAAACGAATCGCATTGGAGCTACATGAAGGTGTAGGGCAATCATTATATAGCATGTTTACTGGATTACAATTTATAGAAGCTGGAGTGGAGCAGCCACATTTAAAGTCCTATATAAAAGAAATGTCCCAAATTATGGAAAAAACCATTCAAGAGATACGCCTTCTATCTGTTGAATTACACCCTCCCACCCTTACAACCTTAGGACTATTACCAGCTATAAAAAGCTATGTAAAATTGTATACATCTACCTTTGGAATTGAGGTAGATATTAAATCAATTGGTGAAGAACGGTCGATAAATGAAAGCAGTAGCATAGCTATTTTTCGAGTTTGCCAAGAGGCTTTATCGAATATTGCCAAATATGCAGATATATCTATTGTGAAAATGACTTTTATTTGGTCAGAACAGTCTCTTCAAATTAACATCCAGGATTATGGAAGAGGCTTCGAAATAAATGAAATTCAATCCTTTGGTATTGCTGCGATGAAGGAGAGAATGTTTCTAACTGGCGGAGATTGTGTGGTATCCTCTAAGATAGGAGAGGGAACATCAATCGAAATTTCTCTTCCACTTAAAGTTGAAGAGGAACAAAGGGGAGTTAACATTGATCAGAATTCTGCTAGTTGATGACCATGCAGTTGTACGTATGGGTTTGAAAATGCTTCTTAACACAAATCCAGAAATGGAAGTAGTCGGAGAAGCTTCTGAAGGTAATGAAGGAATTCAAAAAGCGCTAGAACTACTCCCTAATGTGGTGGTGATGGATCTAAGTATGCCCCATGGAAAAGATGGTTTATCGGCCACGTCTGAACTGAAAAAGCTAATGCCTGAGGTCAATATTTTAATATTAACGATGCATGACGATGAAGAGTATTTATTTAGAGCGATTCAAGCGGGAGCGTCAGGTTGTATATTAAAAAGTGCCCCACATAGTGAGCTTTTAGCAGCGATTACCGATGTCGCAAAAGGGAATGCTTACCTACATCCATCCGCTACAAAAAGATTAATGGAAGAGTATTTAGGAAGTATGAAAAATGGGCATGCACCTGACAGTTTTAATCTTTTATCTGACCGTGAGAAGGAAGTCCTTACATTAATTGCAAAAGGTTTCTCGAATAAAGAGATCGCTGAGCAGCTAGTCATCAGTGTGAAAACGGTTGAAACGCATAAAGGAAACCTCATGGAAAAGCTCCAAATGAAAACGAGACCTGAGCTAGTGGAATTTGCTTTGAAAAAGGGGTTATTAGGTTATGGTTTGTAAAGGATATGGTCTAATATGGAGGAATTAAAAGAGTGTCTCATTGCCGTTCAAACCTGTTCAGAGGTTTTAGAGGTTATGGAAGCAGATTTTGTTGGATTAGCAATCCAAAATGAAGTTGGACCAGATGTAAGGTGGCATTGTGCGGCTGGAAATATTACAGATAAATATAAAAGAATTACGGTTCGTTACGGGAAAGGTATTGCAGGAAGAGTGATTTCAAGCGGTAGTCCAATGATGATTACGAGTTTTCCTGAGAATATATTAGGAAAATCTACGGATTATCCGATTATGCTAGCTGAGAAATTAGTTTCTTCATTTGCGGTGCCTTTATTTTTTAATGGGATTCCTAAAGGGGTATTGCTAGTTGGTCATCGTAATGGCATTCATAAATTTTCCGATGAAGAACAGCAGCACATCAAAAAATATGCTCTTCTTTTAGAAGAGGCAATCAAAAGCCATATCCATTTATAATACAGGAGGGCTATTATTTATGAACCGTGAACAGAACAAAGAATTAGATAAGATTAGTTCTCCAGAATCTTATGTCCAAATTGAGGACGAATTAAAAAAATCGATGCAGGAATTAGTGGATTTAAAGTTTGCTCTTGATGAATCATCGATTGTTGCGATGACGGATGAAAAGGGAATTATTAAATATGTAAATGATAAGTTTTGTCACATTTCTGGATACACTCGGGAAGAGCTGATGGGGCGAGACCATCGGATTGTAAATTCTGGTTACCACTCCACTGATTTCTTTAAGGGAATGTGGAAAACAATTGGAAGTGGGTCTGTTTGGCAAGGGGAGATTCGCAACCGAGCTAAGGATGGAAATATTTATTGGGTCGATACAACCATTGTCCCCTTTTTAAAGGAAAATGGTAGGCCTTATCAGTATTTAGCCATTCGCTATGAGATAACAGAACGAAAACGGGTCGAGGAAGAGCTTCAAAAGACGATGACTCGAATTATTGAGGTTCAAGAGGATGAACGGAAGCGCATTTCACGTAATTTACATGATGGTATCGGTCAGAATTTATACAGCCATTTGATTACACTTCATCGGCTAAAAGCAGAAATGGACCATCCATTAATTGACCAAATGTTAGATGAAGCGCAGGAGTTGATTGAGGAGGTCCGAGATATTTCTTGGGAGCTTCGTCCTTCTGTGTTGGATGACCTTGGATTAATCCCAGCCATACGTTCGTTCTTAAATCGTTATTCAGAACACTACAAGATTGATGTTTTGTTTGACTGTGCCCTGAGTGGCCGATTAAACTACAATACTGAAACTACTATTTATCGGGTGATCCAGGAATCTTTAACCAACATTCGGAAGTATGCAGAAGTAGACGAAGCTGCTGTAACCATCCGAGAGATGGATGATATAATACGAGTTATGATAGAAGACCTCGGTAAAGGTTTCGTTGCAGGCATTCAATCGCGCGGAGTAGGTCTATTTAGTATGGAAGAACGGGCACGCTCAATAGGTGGAACCTTACATATACAAACTGAACTAGAAAAAGGAACCAAAGTCATATTAGAAGTTCCTAATTAAACTTTTATGAATATTTGTAAGCGCTAGTCTTTTTGCACTAGCGCTTTTTGTTATCCCCATATTCAGTTACTTCCAGATAATGTAGCATGGTAAAATATTTTTCAACCAATTTGAATAAGAGTGATGGTTTCGTGAAATCTTCATGAACACTATGTGAATTATTACCAAAGCGAGAGTTTCATCACACTTTTCATTCCGTCCATTCCTTATAGTAAATATAAATATATTGAAATCTTGGAGGGTCGGTTATGAAATCTAAAGCATGGCATGTTAGGCAATTTAAACGTAAGCCAATTCAATATGTAAGGATGAGTGTTCAAATCGTCTTTAGTATATTTTTATTGTATGTAGGGTTTAGATTCTTTCAATTCTATAATCATTTTGCCTCGTTAGGTATTGAACCGTATGTGGAAAGACCAGCTGCTGTGGAAGGGTTTTTACCAGTTAGTGCGCTTGTTGCTTTAAAGGTATGGATCTTTACAGGGGAGTTTGATCACATTCACCCTGCTGGTTTACTATTGTTTACTTTCTTTATCGGGTCGGGACTCCTATTTAGAAAGACGTTCTGTAGTTGGATTTGTCCGATAGGAACTTTAAGTGAATGGACAGCAAGACTTGGTAAGATGATTTTTAGGAAGAATTTCGATATACCTAAATGGATATCTTGGCTACTTATCCCATTGAAGTATTTGCTACTCCTTTTCTTTATAAAAATAATCGTAATAGATATGCCTATTGACTTTGCATGGGATTTCTTGCAAGAACCATATAATAAAGTATCTGATGTGAAAATGCTGTTATTTTTCTTAAATCTAGGAGGTTTTGCTTTAAAGGTTATTTTAGTTGTGTTTATTCTGTCGCTGTTTTTCCCGAACTTTTGGTGTCGGTACTTATGTCCATATGGAGCACTTATTGGATTAGGAACCATCTTCGGCGTAACGAAAATAGAGCGTAATGAGGATACTTGTATTGATTGTCGCCAATGTACACGTGTTTGTCCGCAAAGAATTAAGGTACACGAGAAAATGGCCGTATTAACGCCAGACTGTACAGCCTGCATGTCCTGTGTGGAAGCTTGTCCAGTAAAAGACACCTTAAACATGACAGTCGCAACTAAAAAAGTAAACAAATGGATCATTCCGTCCGTATTTTTTGGATTATTCGTCCTTATGATTATCATCGCCAAACTAACAGGCAACTGGAACACAAACATAACCTATAAAGAATTCCTTGAACTAATCCCATACATCGACCGTATAGGACATTAACGCATTAACGTACCGGGGGACAGTCCCCCGGCACGTTAAAGTGTTGAAGGACAGACCCTTTTTTGTGTTTTTTCCATATGATAGGTAGAAATGAGGTTTGGTGGAGGGGGAAGGCGAATGTTTTTTGAGCACTTACGCCGTGTTTTGCCGCAGGGGGCACAATTGTTATGGGATGATTGGAGAGAACGTCCTTCCGTTAGGTTGGAGGATATCGATTTGGATGGTAGGGAGGAAATGTTGGTATCGTATTCCTTCCAAAATGATATTTATACTACAATTTTTAATCATAATTATTCCTTTTGGTACCCAACCTCTACTTTAAAGGGGGCTACCTCCTTTCGAGTAAAGGGGATAGATCTTTTTCCAGCTTCGATTAAAGAGATAGGTGGAAAAAGGTGGGGGTATATTAACCATAAAGGAAATTTTGTTACTCCTGTAAAATATGAAGATGCACAGGATTTTCAACCTAACGGGCTTGCAGCAGTTCAGACCAAGGACGAATTCGGTTTGATCAATCAGTTCGGTCAATTTATCGTTCATCCGCAATACAGTTTCATCAATCCCTTTTCCGAAAGCCGTGCGGTAGTGATGGATACAAAAGGTTTTAAAGTCATTAATGAGCGCGGAAAAGTGCTGACGAGTAAGGCATATAGCTACATCAGTAACTATCAAAATGGAAGAGCTTTGTTTGCGGGAACAGCTGAAGACGGTCGTTATTTATATGGCTTTTTAAATAGACAAGGTAAAGAAGTTATTCCATTAAAATATGAATCTGCTACTGATTTTAATGGGGGAAAGGCAGTTGTAAAAGTTGCAGAGGGAAAATATGATTTAATCGACCTAAATGGAAAAACGCTGGGGTCCTTTTCTAATGCCTTTATAGGGGCATTAAGCGAAGGCTTGATGGCTTTTCAGCATGAGGCTGGTGGGAAGTTTGGTTATCTGAACGAGAAAGGTGAAGTTGTTATTGAACCATCTTTTACAGGAGCTCAAGCCTTCAAAAGTGGCAGAGCTGTGGTAAATACTGATGAAACGTTTTTTAAATATGGCTTAATAGATCATACAGGTAAGTATATTATTGAACCAATTTATAATGACATTTTACTCCTTGGTGAGAACCGAATAGCCCTTGGGAAAGCCATTGATGAGAAGATTCCGTTTGCAGGATCTAAGTATTCGATTGCTGATCTTAACGGAAGGATATTAACAGAATTTAAGTATGTAAATGTAATGGACTATAAGAATGGCTATGCTTCAGCTTCGGATACAAAGAATACGTTTTTTATTGATAAAAATGGCCAGATAGCTCCAAACCTGCCGATTGCAAAGGGAAACGGAACTTTAAGTATGGAAGGCGCATTAATAAAAGGAAACATCGATATGAGGTTACGCTACTATAATCCTAAAGGGACATTAGTTTGGTCGCAAAATCAAATTATTCCATTGAATAATCGTTTCCGTGTTATTGAAAAGAAGTATAACCCGAATAAGGATTATTTAGTTTATTATCCTGAGATACAAGGCATGCGTTTTGAAGCGATGCAAAAAAAGGTTAACCAGAAGCTTGCGCAACTTTCAGAGGTGAAGGAAATTGATCCAAATAAGCAGATAGAATACAGTTATAATGGAGATTATGAAGTCTATTTTTTCAAAAATCGACTTGTAGAAATTGAAATGAACGGTTATAACTTTCCGTTTGGTGCAGCGCATGGAATGCCCAAAAAAGTATATGCCCATGTTGATTTAGAAAGTGGTGTTTTTTATCAGTTGAAGGATTTATTCAAACCGGATAGTTCTTATGTGGAAGTGCTAAATGGGATTATCGGAGAGCAGATAAAAAATGATCCACAGTATTCATATGTTTTCCCAAATACGTATAAAGGAATCGCTCCTGATCAGCCGTTCTATATTGACGCAAACAAACTCTACATCTACTTTACCCCATATGATATTGCCCCATATGCCGCAGGATTTCCGACCTTTACCATTCCGTTCAGTGAGATTGACCAGATTATTAATAAAGATGGTGCGTTTTGGCGTGCTTTTCATTAGTTGATTGAGGGTAGGACTCTAAATAGAGTGCTGCCCGTTTTGTATTAATAGAATAAAAACTTTCGATTTCTAGCAGGTAATAACCGAACAGAAAAAGAATATAACATAAAATAAACCGGTTTCAAAGGGGGCTCATTTCATGTCGGTATTGAATTCATTAGAATATGCTGAAAAGCTCGATCAACAGGATCCACTTCAATCCTTCCGGGAGGAATTCTATCTTCCAAAAAAGGATTTATACTTAGATGGTAACTCTCTAGGATTAATGAGTAAAAGGGCTGAAACGTCCCTCCTAGAGTTAGCTGATTCATGGAAAAGGCTAGGTATAGATGGCTGGATGAATGGCAAATACCCGTGGTTCACGCTTTCTGAAAAGCTTGGAGAAATGTGCGCCCCTTTAGTTGGAGCAAAAGCAAAAGAGGTAATCATTACAGCGAGCACCACAACCAATCTTCACCAGTTAGTGGCGACTTTCTATAAGCCAAAAGGAAAAAAAACGAAGATACTAGCTGATGAACTTAATTTTCCGTCCGACATATATGCTATGCAAAGCCAATTGCAGCTTAAAGGTCTTAATCCAAGCGAACATCTCATTCAAGTTAAGAGTCGAGACGGTCGATTGATTGATGAGCAAGATATTATTGATGCAATGACTGAAGAAGTAGCACTAATTATTCTTCCGACCGTTCTCTATCGAAGTGGTCAACTTTTAGATATCGAAAAATTAACTACTGAAGCGCATAAAAGGGGCATTATAATTGGTTTTGATGGCTGCCATTCTGTTGGTGCTATTCCACATCATTTCAGCAAATGGGGCGTTGATTTTGCTTATTGGTGTACATACAAATATTTAAATAGTGGTCCTGGTGGGGTGGGTGCTCTTTATGTGAACGAAAAGCATTTTGGTACAATGCCCGGGCTTACTGGATGGTTTGGTTCCAATAAAGAGAAACAATTCGATATGGAGCATACGTTTACACAAGCTTCAGATGCTGGGGCTTATCAAATAGGGACACCACATCTTTTAAGTACTGCACCTTTAATTGGATCGTTAGAAATGTTTGCGGAAGCATCGATTGAAGCGATTCGCGAAAAATCTCTTAAGTTAACCAACTTTTTAATGGAATTAATTCAGTCGGAATTGGGAGAATTCAATTTCACAATCGGAAATCCACTTGAGGATACCCGTCGAGGTGGGCACGTAGCTTTAGAGCATCCAGATGCAGCCAGAATTTGCAAAACGCTAAAAGAAGTTGGGGTTATCCCTGACTACCGGAACCCTAATATTATTCGCTTAGCACCTGTAGCCTTTTACACGTCTTATGTCGATGTTTGGCATACCGTTCAAATATTAAAACGAATCATGGAAGAGAAGCTTTATGAAAAATTTGAAAACAAACGAGAAGTCATAGCCTAGGGGGCCAATATAAATGAAACTTATAGATATTTCTAGAAAGCTTGGTAACAATGTACCGACTTGGCCAGGTGATACCCCTTTTTCCTTTCAAATCGAATGGTCAAAAGCAGACAGTGGCTCGGTTAATGTAGGGAAATTGGAAATGAGCACACATACAGGAACCCATGTCGACGCTCCCTTCCATTTTGATGATGAGGGTAAACGAATCTACGATCTTGATTTAAGTCTATATGTTGGTAGAGCACTTGTGGTGGATATGCGGAATAAAGAAAGTGTTGGAGCAAGTGATTTCCACGAAGTGGACCTTCAAGACGTGGAAAGAGTGATTTTGCGGACAGACTCATGGGAAGATCCAAATCAGTTTCCAGAAAAGATAACCTATTTACGACCTGACCTTGCAATTTTTTTAGGAGAAAGAGGGGTTCGATTAATTGGCGTTGATGTTCCTTCTGTTGATCCCCTTGATAGTAAAGAGTTACCGGCCCACCATTCACTTCATGAAAATGGAGTTCATATTTTAGAAGCTGTTAATTTACAACATGTCGACCCTGGTTTTTATGAGTTAATCGCTCTCCCTTTACCATTAGCAGAAGCGGATGGCAGTCCAGTGAGAGCTGTTCTTAGAAAGTATTAGACAATCCTTTAGGGATAAGCTAGTATCAATAACGGTACTAGTTTTTTCTTATTTTATTGAAAAGTTTTAGAAAACAGCCTTAGGTAAATACTAATAGGAAACGAAATCCTTACATATAAAGGAGAAACACATGTCAGACAATTTATTTTCATTAAAACCTTTTATTCAAGCGGTTTGGGAAAAATCAGCCTTTGAAACGCCAACTTCCATCCAATCTCAAGCCATTCCGTTGATAACAGCTGGAAGAGATGTCATTGCCGAATCGCCTACTGGAACAGGAAAGACGTTGGCTTATTTACTGCCTGTTTTAGATAAAATTAATCCAGATAGCCAGGGGATTCAAGCGGTAATCCTAGCATCATCACAAGAACTGGTCATGCAGATTTTAGAGCAAGTGCAAAAGTGGTCAGAGGGAAGCGGAATTAGAAGTGCATCATTCATAGGTGGAGCTAATGTTGCTAGACAGCTAGAAAAAATCAAAAAGCGTCCACAGTTAATTGTTGGTACACCTGGAAGAATGCTCGAGTTAATCAAACAAAAGAAGCTTAAAATGCATGAAGTGAAGATGGTTGTATTAGATGAGGGTGATCAGCTTCTTGTTCCAGAGCACATTGAAACAATCAGGCAAATAATAAAATCCAGTCTTGGTGACAGACAGGTCGTTTTATTTTCAGCCACTTTAACGGAACGTGCTGTTAACATTGCTAAAGATCTTACACAAGATGCTGAATTAATTAAAGTGAAAAAGGACGAAACGATTAAGGCTGGAAAGGTTGAGCATATTTATTTTGTATGTGAAAACCGTGAAAAGCCAATGATGCTAGAGAAAATTGGCCGTTTAGACAATATTCGAGGTCTTGCTTTTATTAACGATATTGTTGAAATTAATTTTGTTGCTGAGAAACTTAAGTTCAAGGATATTCAAATAGCTGTTTTGCATAGCGATTTAAAAAAGGATGATCGTAAAGCTGCATTGAAAAATCTTCGAACTGGTAAAATAAAATTATTAATTGCATCAGACGTTGCTGCAAGAGGACTAGATATCCAAGATGTCACTCATGTTGTTCATGTTGATTTTGCTAAGGATATTACACAGTACATTCATCGATCAGGTCGTACTGGTCGTTTCGGTGCAGACGGAATTGTTATTTCTCTTGTAAACGAACGGGAAGAGCGCGAGTTAAAAAAATATTGTCACGAACTAAATATTCCATTGTCTAAAAAAGTATTTTTCGGTGGGAATATTATAGACGAGAAAGACCGACCTATGAAAAAAGAACATGAAGCAAACAAAACGAAAAAACCTTACTCAACAATAAGGAATTTTAGTAAGACAAAAAAATAACATTCGTCATGCTAACGGATTTTAGTTTCCTGTTGCAAAACCCGAATAAAATGGCTCAGTTCACTATACTGAGCCATTTTTTAATATCCATTTTTCCCTAACCGGAAAAACTCCGCATATATACCCCGAACCAAACTCTATTTGGCAGTTTAGCCGAGAAATGATAACCCATATAATAAAAAAGGTTTTTTTCAAAGATATCAAGAATATATTTAGTAATTCGAAAGAAAAGGAGAATAATCCACCGCATGGAAAATCCAAAATTAAAGCAGCTATCAGAAGAATGGTTAATTGAAACAACTGTTGACGAGATGCAACAAAAAATGAACAATAATGAACTAACTTCAAAAGATTTAGTTCTGATGTACTTAAATAGAATCGCGAAATTTGATCAACACGGTCCGAAGATAAATTCAGTTTTGGAAATAAATCCAGATGCTTTACAAATTGCAAGTGCATTAGATTCTGAACGGAAGGTGAGTGGCCCAAGAGGACCAATGCACGGAATACCTGTTTTGATCAAAGATAATATCGATACTAATGATAAAATGCATACGAGCGCTGGCTCGTTAGCATTGGAAAACTCGTATGCACTAGAGGATTCTTTTGTTGTAGAAAAATTGCGTAGTGCAGGAGCAGTCATCCTAGGAAAAACCAATATGACGGAGTGGGCAAATTTCATGGCTGAAGGGATGCCTAGTGGCTATAGCTCAAGAGGTGGACAAGTATTAAATCCTTACGGTCCAGGTGATTTTGTAGTCGGAGGTTCTAGTTCTGGTTCGGGTGCAGCTATTGCCTCTAATTTTGCAGCTGTTGCAGTAGGAACTGAGACATCCGGTTCTATTTTAAGCCCAGCTAGCCAAAATTCTCTTGTTGGGATTAAACCAACTGTAGGACTTATTAGTCGACGTGGGATAATTCCGATAGCGCATACACAGGATACGGCTGGGCCAATGGCACGTACGGTTAGGGATGCTGTACATCTCTTAAATGCTTTAATTGGTCCTGACGAAGAGGACCCAATAACATTAACGAATACCGCTTTAAGTAGTGTTGATTTTACAACATACCTGGAGGTAGATGGATTAAGAGGAAAGCGGATTGGAATTGCACGTGAGAAGTATTTTGATTATCTAGGTGACGAAAAAATACAGGTCATGAATGAAGCTGTCCAAAAGCTATCGGAGTTGGGGGCAGAAGTAGTGGATAATGTTATCATTCCTTCAACAAACCGCAAGTGGAGCTATGATGTTTTAACGTATGAATTTAAAACGGACTTAAATGCCTATTTGAAAAATCTCCACTCGAGCTATCCAATCCGTTCATTGAAGAACGTTATTGAATTTAATAATCAACATAAAGATAAAATGCTAAAATATGGACAAGTGGTTTTATTAGAAGCAGAAGAAACAAGTGGGACTTTAACGGAAAAAGCTTATATTAAGGCAATTGAAGAGGATTATTACCATTCCACTGAGAACGGTATCGATTCTGCTATGAAAGAGCACAATCTTGACGCCATCGTATTCCCAAATAATTACGGGGCATCCATTCCTGCAAAAGCGGGATATCCGTCTATCACAGTCCCGGCAGGATATTCAAACGCTGGAGAACCTATTGGCATTACCTTTACAGGTCAAGCATATTGTGAGCCTATATTGATTTCAATTGCATACTCTTTCGAACAAGGTATAAAAGTAAGAAAAGCACCAAAATGGTAACCGTATAACACAACATTTAATCAAGCATACTACCAATGAAAATGTTAAAAGGAGATGATTTCATGGGTAGAACAAAAAAAGGTAATGCTAATGCCATGCGAAACAATAATGCTAAAAAAGGGCGTACGAGTTCAGAATTAGTTGAATGGACAACGGGTGCAGAGGAAAAGCAATTTAAACGTCCAAACGGAAAAGGTTGATAAAAGAGGCTGCTCTAGCATGCGAGCAGCCTCTACTTTTTGAAAGTATATCAGGAATAACGACAGAATTTCCTAGGAAATTTATTTATTTCCGGATTTTCGACAAGTATAAATGAAGGAATTTAGCGAAATTTAGTCCTCGCCCACACTTTTTAATGGCTTTAATGCCGGTCCAGTCACTACTTCTCCTGTATATGAAAATCTTGAGCCATGACAAGGGCAATCCCAAGTTCTATCTCCACTATTCCATTCGCATTCACAGCCAAGATGTGTGCACGTCGTATCTACTAAATGCAACTCTCCATTTTCATCACGATATCCACCAGCTCTTTTGCCGTTCACGGTAACAATAGAACCTTCATTGTTTTGTAATAATTGAGGATCCAATGGAACAAATTCTAATTTACCTTTTATTAAATGCTTTGCGACATCGGCATTAATGGTAAATATTTTCTTAAGACTTGGGTCAGCTTGGAATCTTGATGGAGAATACAATTCAATAAATCGATTTTGTTTTTCTAGAATTAAATCGCTCAACAACATTGCAGCTGCTGTTCCATTCGTCATTCCCCATTTGTGATACCCGGTTGCAACCAAAATTCGTTGTTTATTTTGTGTAATGGGTCCAATATAAGGAACCTTATCTAGTGTAATTAAATCTTGAGCTGACCAGCGATAAGGTATTTCTTTAACTGGGAAGGTTGTTTCCGCAAATTGCTGTAATGCTTCATAGTGCTTAAATGTATCTATTCCTGTACCCGTCTTATGATTCTCACCACCAATTATAAGGAGGTCCTCACCGTTAAATGGTGTAAAACGAATGGAGCGGACCGGATCATCAGCACTTATATACATACCACCTGGATACGATGCATCTGTCTTAACCGCAATAACATAAGATCTTTTGGCATACATTCTTGCAAAGTATAGTCCTGGCTTATCATAAAAAGGAAATTGAGACGCGATAATAACATAATTACAGCTGATTCTTTTACCTTCTCTTGTCACAACCACAGGCTTGTCACTTTCTTCATTTTCAATATCAGTAGCGGTCGTATGTTCATAAAGCTGCACCGAGTCTTTATTTAGATTTTTCACTAAGTGAGTTAAATACTTGGTTGGGTGAAACTGGGCTTGATTAGCCATTTTTAAACCTGTTTTTATATCAATATTAAAAGGGATGCTATCAATTTGCTCGCCAGCAATTTTTAGCTTTTCATATGCTTGAAATTCATTTTCAATTTTGGGTGCGTATTCCTCTGTGGTCGCATATACAAATGCATCTTGTTCAAGGAAATCACAATCCATTTGTGTCTCATTGATCGTATCTTTTACAAATTGAATCGCTTGGCTATTAGCATCATAATATTGCTTTGCCTTCTCTATACCAAAATGATTAATAAGTTCGTCATAAATCAACCCATGCTGGGCGGTTAATTTCGCTGTCGTATGTCCAGTTGTACCAGTTAAAATTTTTCCTGCCTCAATTAAGGCAACTTTAACATTGCTTTTATTCAAAATATGAGCAGCTGTAATTCCTGTTATACCACCACCGACAATAACAACATCCACTTCTATATCTTGATCAAGCTTTGGAAATGTAGGAAACTCTAATTCTCTCCAATATGATTCAGGGAATTGCGGTAATTTGTTTTGCACATACGTTCCTCCTAAAAATCTTTTATATGGTTATATTTTCTATAAATGGCTTATTTCATGTATGGATTGGAAAAATTTATTTTTCTTACTAATGGGAATTACATTAATATTTCGCAATTATGCAAAAGAATAAGTTATGATAGAATTACAAAAATAGTGAAGAGGTGGATAAGGTGAGTAAGCATTTTGATACAGAGGTATTACATGGTGACAAAAAAGAAAAGCGCAGTATTATGAGTAAAGTGACTCCAATTTATCAGACCTCAGCTTTTGTTTTTAAAGACCTGGATGAATTGGAAGGTTACTATCATGGAAATGGACATTATTTATATTCTCGGGTAGCGAATCCAAATACGGATGAGTTAGCTGCTGCTGTAGCACGTCTAGAAGGAGCTGTGGATGGGGTAGCAGCTTCATCGGGTTTATCAGCCATTTTAGCAGGAGTATTAGCTGTAGTGAAAAGTGGGGATCACATTGTTGCAGCTGATGATTTATATGGCGGGAGCTTTCACATGCTCAAAGAGGAATTAAATGATTTAGGAATTGAAACAAGCTTTGTTTCCTTTTCTGAGATTGATATTGTTGAAAAAACGATACAGCCTAATACAAAGCTTCTATTTACAGAGTCGATTACGAATCCGTTATTAAGAGTAGAAAATATAAAATCTGTAGTTGAATTAGCAAAGAAAAAAAACCTTTATACTTTAGTTGATAACACCTTTGCTACTCCTTATCATTGTAAGCCGCTTACTATGGGAATCGATCTAGTTGTCCATAGTGCTACTAAGTATTTTGGTGGACATAGTGATGTGACTGCAGGTGTCCTAGTGGGTAGAAAGGATTTATTAGAAAAAGCAAAAACAAAAATAGTGAATCTCGGAGCAAACGTAAGCCCCTTTGAAGCATGGCTTACAACAAGGGGAATTAAAACGCTAGCTTTAAGAATGGAAAAACAGTCAAGAAATGCCCAACTATTGGCGGAAGCTTTTTTAAAAAATCCACTAATCAGTAAAACGTATTATCCGTTTGAAATGAGTGAAAATGGTTATGGTGCTATGGTTACGATTGAGCTTGATCGAAGCCTGAATGTGAATGAGTTTTTTCGGTCACTTGGTTGGGTGAAAATAGTTCCTACTCTAGCAGGTGTTGAAACAACGGTATCTCATCCGTTAACAACCTCGCATCGTGCCCTACCTTCTGAAGCCTGTGAGGCATTGGGAATAACAAAAGAGCTAGTTCGAATTTCTGTTGGGATTGAACATGTAGAGGATATTATTTCTCAATTTACTTTAGCAATAGAAAATGCAAAGAAACACTAGAATTAAAAAAAGGAGTGACCTAGAGAGATGTCACAGCCATGGTCACCTGAGATTGCGATTACGCCTCTTGAAGCTAGGGAGATTATTGAAGCACAGTTTCCACAATTAATACCAGTGAGTATTGCAGAATTAGGTAAAGGCTTTGATAATACGGTGTTTATCGTAAATGATATGTATGTCTTCCGTTTTCCGAGAAGGGAAATCGCTGTACAACTATTAAGTATTGAAAATCAATTGTTACCACTGTTAGTGAGACAATTAAATATTGTCATTCCTGAACCAATCTTTTTTGGACAAGCAACTACAGACTATAAGTGGCCATTTACCGGATATAAACATGTCCAAGGGGATTCACCAGGGGTCTTGTCCGATGAAGTCCGAAATTTATCTGCTGTACCTTTAGCTTTATTTCTAAAAAAGCTGCATCAGTTTCCAATCGATCAAGCTGAAAAAATGGGTGTACCGCATGATCGGTTTGAAAGAATGAATATTGGGAAGCGGAAAGAGATGCTTGTTGATAATATAAAAAAAGCTGCCGATCTCCATCTAGTTGAAGAGGATCAAGCAGCTTTGGATTGGCTTAGCACAATGAAGGAAACAAAACTAAATACCCCGATTACTCTAGTTCATGGAGACTGTCATATCCGAAATATTTTAGTAAATAAAGAGGGTGTCATTTCTGGAATCATTGATTGGGGAGACACGCATCTAGGGAATCCAGCCATTGATCTTTCGATTGCCTATAGCTTTTTACCGCAAAGTGGGCGAGAACCATTTTTTCAAAAATACGGTGAAGTGAGTAATGAGATAAAAATGGTGGCAAAGTTTTTTGCGATTTATGTTGGTTTCATCCTCTTGCTTTATGGACACGATATAAAAGATGATCAGCTTATTGCAAGTGCAAAGGAAAGTATTAAACTAGCATTAAATTAATCTTTCTCTTTAGGTAAAGGGTCAACAATGGTCGAGTCGTCTGAATGTAAGGCACCTTTAATACCATAAATTATGGTTCCACCAATAAATCCTAAGCATAGAACTAAACCAAATGTGGCAATCCACCATACAGCCATGAGAACTCCCTCCTTTATTAAGATATATGCAAGGAGGGAGTATTTTTGAATCTTAAATATTTGTTTACATTTAATAAATTTTAATAGGAGTTTGGAGATGTAGTAAAAAAGGCTGCTAAAGCCCTAATCAAGACGATTGACAGAGGAAAATAGAAAATGGAAAACAAGACTTTTCGAGGTGAATCTTTTAGTGATTATGATTGTATCTAGATTTTTCTGGAACACTAATCAAAAAGCTTTAAAAGGAGTATCACGATGCGAAAAGTAATTCTAATATGTTTAATGCTATTATTAATTAGCCCACAAATATCAGTGTTTGGAAAAGTAAAAGTACCGATATTAGTTTATCATTCGATAGATGAATATAATGGCCTAGGATCAATCGAGTTATTTGTAGCACCCGAAAACTTTGAAAAACAAATGTTATATCTCAAAAGTAATGGCTATACCTTGATAACCTTTGAGCGGTGGCAGGATATTTATAAGGTAAAAAATCCAATTTTAATTACTTTCGATGATGGTTACAAAAATAATTTGAATGCCCTTAAAATATTCCAAAAGATAAAAGATGACCGTTTTCAGCCTAAGGGTACCCTATTTGTTATTTCCGATTATGTTGGTAATCATAACCGATTATCGAAAGAGGAATTAAAAATGATGGCCGAATCTGGCTTTTTTTCTGTTCAGTCACATACAGCCACGCATCCTGATTTAACTAAAATAAATAATTTAGATAATGAGCTTAAGAAATCCAAAGAAAAAATTGAAAAAATGACAGGAAAACCAGTCATTGCTCTTGCCTACCCTTATGGAAATTTCAATAATAAGGTTGTGAAAGAGACAAAAAAATACTATCGTTTCGGACTTACGACAACACCAGGACCATTTAAAGAATTAGGTTTTGAAAATGAACTTTATCTGTTACCAAGAATTTATGTCAAGAATTCAACAACCCTTGAAGATTTTGCAAAGTTAGTAAAATAAAAAGGTTGATCGTGATTTAATGGGATCGAATCACATACAAAAAATTTTAAAAGAGGGTAACCCATCAATCAATGAGTTACCCTCTTTTAAAATTTATTATGTTTCCTTTTTTGAATAATAACTTACCTTTTTTATATTCACACCGACAAATGTTTCAAGAATACATTGCCCACCAGCTATTGATAAAATCAAGACAATAATCGATGCAATCTTAGGGAAAAGCAAATATCCACCGCCAATCAGTATAGCGCTCCAAATACCTGCACACCAGTAACAGTTCAATAAATATCCGAACATGTTTTTTGGTACATCCTTTAGTTCAACGCCATGTTCTGTTTTTATTTCCTTTTTTGTCATAAACGGTTTACGAATAAATTCAGTAATCTTATCAAAAACAATGAGATGAGTTAATCGATAGCTTGCTAATATTAGCATCAAATAGGTGATCCAAGAAAGCTCAAACATAAGCAAAACCCCTGACTATTAACCTTTATAGTTAGTATGTTTTACTCGTTTTAATGAATTATACAATATCCTCTTAGTAGCCGATTTCGGCTAAAACCTCTAGCATTAAATCTGGTCGATTGGTAATAATTCCGTCTGCCCCGTCTTCAAGTAAGCTACGCATCGTTTCTTTATCATCAATAGTCCAGTATTGAATATTAACATTTCTTCGATTTGCTTCCTTTATGATACTTGGACTAGCTAAGTTAAAGATGCTTTCCTTAGTCGGTATTTGGAAGACATCCGCATTAGGTGTATAAAGGTTTGCTAAAAATAATTTCTTGAAAATGATAAATGTCCGAATCTCATCCTCACCTGCTGATAAGGCGACCTGCCCATCAGAAATTTCCTCAAATTGATTGATGATCTTTTGATCAAAAGAGGCAACTACCACTTGATCTTCTTTTTGATATTTTTGGATTAAGGTCCATAGTTTTTTTGATATTTCTGGAATTAGTTCAGCTGGATTATCATCCTTAATTTCAATCACCATCTTCATATTAGGGAATGATTGGAATACTTCTTCGAGTGAAGGAATGTAAACACCTTTTCCACGATAAGAAAGTTTTCCATCTAGGTCCACAAAATGATAACCAGCATCAAGCTTTTGAATTTCATTTAAAGTTAGGTCATGGACATTTCCTCTTCCGTTCGTTGTGCGATCCACAGTTGAATCATGAATCGTAACTAAATGACCATCTTTAGTAATATGAATATCAAACTCAAGAACATCTACCCCTAAATCAACAGCCTTCTGGAATGCTTTCAAGGTGTTTGAAGGTGCAAGTAATTCTCCACCTTGATGAGCGATGACAAGTGGGCGTTCTGATTGGAAGAATGGATGGGTAGGTCTCTGTTCGACAGGTACAAGATTTAACAAAATATATATAATAAAAATAAATGCAATAACAAGTCCTAACCAGCGTTTTTTTTGTGAAATGCTACGGTTATTTTTAACTATAGGTTGACTCATAAACGAATGGTCGCCTCCTTTATTTCATCATTATAACTTGAAAAAAAATGCAAGTATATTTTATTTAAAATTACCAAAATCTATAATGTGGAGGTGTTCTTAAATTGCTGAAAAAACACATATGGATTTGTTTTGCTTTAATTGTCTCACTATTTACTTTACCAAATATCTCCCATGCTCAACAGGTGTACACCGTTCAGCCCGGGGATTCACTTTGGAAAATTGCGGTTCGCTATCAAGTAGGAATATCCGAACTTATTGCAGCCAATCGCCAATTTGTAAATCCAAATTTAATCTATCCAGGACAAAAAGTTAACATCCCTAATTTCGATTCTATCAAGAGTATTGAAAATCAAGTGATTCAACTGACCAATCAGCAACGGGCCAAATATGGATTAAAACCGTTTGTAGCTAACTGGGAGCTATCACGCGTGGCACGGTACAAATCAAATGATATGAGAGATAAGCGCTACTTCCAGCATGATAGTCCAACCTATGGATCACCATTTACGATGATGAAAAACTTTGGTATTACCTATCGTAGTGCTGGCGAAAATATCGCAGCTGGCCAAAGAACAGCTCAAGAAGTAGTCAACTCATGGATGAATAGTGAAGGACATCGTAAAAATATCTTAAGTCCATCCTACAATCAAATAGGAGTAGGTTACTCAAGTGGTGGCTCATATGGAACCTACTGGACACAAATGTTTATACAAAAATAACGCATTAACGCAGTAAAGTGCTGGGGGACTGTCCCCCAGCACTTTACTGCGTTAATGGGGGTGCCATTTTAACTGTCCTACTTCTTCTAAGCCTCAAGACCTATCTCAAAATAAAGCTCTAGCTCGTTATGAGAAATTTTCAAAATAGGTAAGATGAGTACATAAGAAAGAAAGGAGGAAGTGAAAATGAAAAAATTTGGTTTGTTGGTACTTGGTGGGATTGCTTTAATGGTTCTTTTTTCAACAATCGGTCCTATGATTGGTTTTGCTGTTAGCTTGCTAGTTCTTTACTTCGTTTTCAAGAAATTCCTTAGAGCTGAAAGTACGATGAAAAAGATTGGCTGGGCGACAATTGGGTTAATTACTTTAATTATAGTGGCACATAATTTACCAGCTATTTTAGGTTTAGTTGCAGCTTATGTTCTATATGTAGTTTTTAAGAAATGGAACAAGTCAAAAGAAGTAGCTGTTGTTAAAGAAAGTGATGATCCATTTGCTAACTTTGAAAAGCAATGGAATGAATTGAAACAATACTAATAATAGGGAGAGATAATACGATGACTAACTTATTTACACGATTAAAAGATATGATTACAGCTGATTTGCACAATGTAATGGATCAAAAGGAAAAGAAAAATCCGATTGTTTTATTAAACCAATATTTACGTCAAAGCGAGCTAGAAACTGAAAAGGTACGTAAGCTAGTAGAACGTCAGTATCAATTAAGAGAAGAGTTTACACGTGAATTAGGTTATGCAACTGAAATGGCTAACAAGCGTAAGCATCAAGCTGAAGTGGCGCAAAAAGCAGGTGAACAACAATTGTTCGAATTCGCTACAGCAGAGCAACAGCAATTTGAGGAACGAGTGGTTCGTTTAGAAGGCTCATTACAGACTGTTCAAGGGCAATTAAATAACTTAGAGAAGAAATATGAAGAAATGAAGCATAAGTTAAAGGATATGAACATTCGTCGTATGGAGCTTATGGGGAGAGAAAATGTAACACGTGCCAATCATCGAATGGATCAGGTGCTAGAAACAAATCAACACTCTGATCAATCTCAATCTAAATTTCAGGAAATTGAAAACTACTTAGATCGTTTAGAGCATCAAGTCAACAGCTCTTATTACCGTAGCACAATTGATGCTAAAATAGCCCAACTAGAAAAAGAAATGAAAGTTGAAGAAACTCATTCTATTTCATAGGTAAATCATGGTATTCTAAAAAGGCGTAGGGTTACACTACGCCTTTTGACTAACAATAGATGTAAAAATAATAAATGTATGGAAAAGAAAGAGAGGGGGTAAGTGAATGTTAAAGAAGATTACTAGTGAATATATTAGTTGGATTATACTTATCGGCGCAGTTATCCTCTTAGTGGAAGTAGCCTTTGTAAATCAAGGAATTATTTTCTCTCTTTTTATTTCCATAATCATGGTTTACCTTGGACGAAAATCAATGCCGAAAAAGAGAGGGAAGCTCCTTTTTTGGGGAGGTATCGTCATTTTAATCATAAATATATTTCATATGATAACCTTCCGTTTTTTAGTGTTAGCAATATTCATCCATTTTGTTATCCAGTATGCTCAGTCAAAACGTGCCCCTAATATTGTAAGTCCTGTTGTGTCGGAGCCAACAGAAAATAAACCTCGGGAACAAGTGATCGGGCGTAAACCGTTATTTCGGAATATTCTTTTCGGACAACAACGTACTCCAAACCATGTTTATGAGTGGAATGATATAAACATTCAATCAGGAGTGGGAGACTCTATTATTGACCTCAGCT
This sequence comes from Pseudoneobacillus rhizosphaerae, assembly GCF_917563885.1. Classification (GTDB taxonomy): domain Bacteria; phylum Bacillota; class Bacilli; order Bacillales; family Cytobacillaceae; genus Pseudoneobacillus; species Pseudoneobacillus rhizosphaerae. The sequence goes on along the minus strand of NZ_CAKJTG010000004.1, from coordinate 186,115 downwards.
ATACGGTCATACCAAAGGGTGAAACAGTTATTTATATACGGAAATTTATTGGGAATATCCAAATTTTTGTCCCGTATGATTATGAAGTCTCAGTGCAGCATTCAGTTCTGCTTGGTACGACAACCGTTTTTGATTTTCATGAAGCTAAAATGCTCAATCAGGTATTCCATCTTCAGACGCCTGATTATGAGAAGGCTGATCAGAAGGTGAAAATCATAACCTCTGTTCTCCTTGGAGATATCGAGGTGAAGAGAATATGAGTGCACTTCAGAGGCAGGTACTGTGGGGTGCTGGTTTCTCAATTCTCATGATGGGACTTTCATTTTTAGCTTTTTTATACGTATTCCCATTGACTGATTGGTGGGAGCTTTGGGAACGCGATATTGCAGATATTCCATTTGTATTATTTATCCCAGCAGTTAGTATCGGGCTTGGTATCCTTTTTGGCGTTTTTTCAGGAATATTTTGGAGAAAAAATCTATTATCTATAGACAGACTCCTTCATCAGTTGGAGGAAGGAGTTGCCGTTGAACTAACCAATTTAAATGCGTGTGAAGAAGTAGACACGATTCATAAAAGAATTGAAAAAATTTATAAGCAAATAACTGAAAAAGCTAAGGTTTCGCAACGGATGGTAACCGAAAAGGTAGAGGACCAAGAACAACGAATCCAAGAAATCATCTCTCAGGAACGGAATCGCTTAGCACGTGAATTACATGATTCAGTGAGCCAGCAGTTGTTTGGGGCTTCAATGATGATGTCAGCAATCAATGAAATTAGACCTAAGTCAGAGGACCGTGAAACAAAGCAGCTGAGGATGGTGGAAGAAATGATTCATCAATCTCAGTTAGAAATGAGGGCATTATTACTGCATTTACGCCCTGCCGCTTTAAAAGGTAAAACGCTACAAGAAGGAATTGCTGAGCTCTTAGTTGAATTATCTCAGAAGGTTACAATGGAAATTCAATGGAAGGTCGAGGATATTTCCTTAGACAAAGGAATTGAAGACCATCTATTCCGCATTCTACAAGAATCAGTATCCAATACGCTACGTCATTCTAAGGCTACTAAGCTAGAGGTCCTTTTAATCGAGCGAGATGATCTTATTATTATGAGAGTTGTTGATGATGGGGTCGGTTTTGAAGTGAAGGACGACAAAGCAGGCTCATATGGCATGCAAATTATGCATGAACGAGCAGTTGAAGTCGGCGGAACGTTAAAAGTGATTAGTGTGAAAAATAAAGGAACTAGATTAGAGGTAAAAGTACCAATAACACATAAGGGTGAGGACGATGATTAGAGTTTTGTTTGTGGATGATCACGAAATGGTTCGAATAGGAGTATCTGCTTATTTATCTGCCCAACCTGATATTGATGTTGTAGGGGAAGCGGATAATGGTCGACGTGGTGTTGAACTAGCCTTAAGCTTGCGTCCAGATATTATATTAATGGATTTAGTAATGAAAGAAATGGACGGTATCGAAGCAACAAGACTTATCATTGAGCAATGGCCCGAAGCTAAGGTGATCATCGTTACTAGCTTTCTAGATGATGAAAAGGTTTACCCAGCTTTAGAAGCAGGTGCCACTAGCTATATGTTAAAAACATCAAAAGCAGGAGAGATTGCTAACGCTGTTAGAGCTACGTATAATGGGCAATCAGTTCTAGAACCAGAAGTAACCGGAAAAATGATGTTGAAAATGCGCCAAAAAACCACTCATTTACCCCATGAAGAATTAACGAGCCGTGAGTTAGAAGTTTTATTATTAATGGCAGAAGGTAAAACAAACCAAGAAATTGCTGATGAATTATTTATTGCATTAAAAACAGTCAAAACACATGTCAGTAATATTTTAAGCAAACTCCAAGTCCAAGACCGTACACAAGCCGTCATCTATGCCTTTAAACATTCTTTAGTGCGTTAAAGCAGTGAGGGACTGTCCCCCACTGCTTTAACGTGTTAAAAAGGTTTTAATACCATTAGGATGATTAATAGTACTGCAGCAGTATGTAGGATTGCGTTGAGTGGTTTGAGTTCTAAGTTAATCTTTGTGAATTCTTCTGGTAATTCGTTACCGTTATGAGCGTTAATGATTTCTTCCATGCGTTTAATTTTCTTTGGCATAATACCAGCAGCAACTACCTGTACGGCTAAGTAAATGATGATGGATGAAATATACCAAACCTCTGTAAAAAGTGAAGTATTTAAAGCTCCAAGAATAAGTCCAGTTAATAAAAGGGCAATACTTCCAATCTTAACTCCCTTCTCGATCAGGTAGTTAAGTCCTAAAGAATACTTCGCCTGTTCCGCTGTTTTAACCCCTTTTAATACGAATGGCAATGCAAAGCCTGACCCAAGTCCTGTGACCGCTGCAATGACGTGAATAAGTACAATAAATTCATACAATGTCATACTATTTCTCCCTTCATAGTTCCTTAGTATGATATATTGTATTGTTATTAAGGATAGATATTACTCTTTAAAACGTGTTATCTAAAATTTCCACATTAGAAAAAGCTACTAATAGGGAGGACCCCTACTAATAGCTTGACTTTAAGCCTTCTTAGCTTTTGGTAGAATAATTGAAAAGGTGGTGCCTTTTCCTTTTTCACTGGACACATCAATTTTACCGGACATAGAGTGGATAATATTGTATGCTAACATCGTTCCAAGACCAGTGCCGTTTTCTTTATGAGATTTTAACGGACCTCCAAGTTTGTTCAATTGCTCTTTATTCATACCTTTACCATTATCCTCAATGACAAAATAGATCGATTCAAGCATTTCATGAATCGCAATTTCCAGCTTCCCGTTCTGCTTAATCGCTTCGATTCCATTTTTAATAAAATTTAACAGCGCCTGTTGAAATTGGCTTCGATTGCCTTTAATATATAGCTCCTTTTCAAAAGAGGGAATGTAGCTTAACTCGACTTGATGAATGAGAGCATAAGTATGGACACATTTTAAAATATGCTCCATTTCTTCATGAATGTTTAAAAGACGTTCCTCTTTTTCACTATTAGTTGCTAAAACGAGGTAGTCGTCTAATATTTTATTAGCAGAGGCAAGTTCATCTAATCCTGTTTTTAACTGGTAAAGCGTTTGGTTTGTTATTGTATCACCATGCTGAAGTATTCCTAAAGTTTCTTGAACTTTGGTAATAGGCAGTTGCACTTGCTGAGCAATGCTAATCGAAAACTGACTAATTAAATGCATTTTCTCGAATTCAGATACTTCATAATGAATGAGTTCCATTTCTCTTAAAGATTCATTAATATAGATGGTCATAAACATGGTTATGATATTTAATAGCAAAAACGATCCCCATAATCCAAGACCTGTACTCAATTTTGTAAAGTTATTTAACGATTGAGATCCAATAGCAAAGGTGAAAATAGTAAAAGTGATTAAACCGAAGGAATAAGCAACCTTCACATTATAGCTATAATTTTTATAGTGATGATGGGTGAAATAAATAATTGTTGCTAAAAGAGTATTTACAGCAAGAACAAAATAGAAACCATCCATACCTAGTAGATAAAGACGGTAACCTAAAATCATAACTGAAAGGATAATCCCGATTCGGTACCCACCATATAAAAAGGCAAGTATTAGTGGAATGTAGCGGAAATCTAAAATATAGCCATTATTGATTGAAACAGGAGCACTCATACAAAGTAAAATAGATAAACCGCATAGGATTCCAAGTACCAAATTCCGTTGATTAGTGGATTGGATTTTTTTTCGAAAATAAGATTGAAATAAGAGCATAGGAAATAGAATAATCAATATTTGAAAAAGCCAGAGTTCTATAGGAAATTGGACATCAGCAAAAATCAAAAAGCTCACCTCTAATCGGTATTTAAGTTAACTACATTATAAATAGGAAAGATTAATTTAACTGTTAGCTAAATCACAAATTGAGAATCTTAATTATCATTAAAAAAAAATCCACTCTTAGGAGAGTGGACTTTTCAATATTTCATTAATCATCACTTGATAAAATACCAAAAATACGTAACAGACTGATAAACAAATTAATGAAGTCAAGATAAAGGTTTAAAGCCATTAAAGGAACTTCCTCTGCACTTACACCATAATGCTTCATGCGATTAAAGTCGAATAATACATATCCACTAAATACTAATACTCCAACAAACGAGAAAGCGAGCATACCAGTGGAGCTTAACGGCCAGAAGACGTTAAAAATAGAAATGGCGATAAGAGCTAGTAAGGCAGCCATTAGCATTCCGCCTAAAAACGAAAGATCCCTTTTGGTTGTAGTGGCATAAACAGCAAGTCCCGTAAAGACAATGGCTGTAGTTCCTAATGCAGAGATTACGACATTAGCACCAGAAAGAGCTAGATAATGAGAAACTATAGGATAAGTAGTAATCCCAGAAATGAACGTAAAAACATATAAGAACGTGTAAGAAATAGCTTTTCTTTTACGTAAAAAGAAAGCAAAAATTAACATACCAAGTTCTAAAAATACTAATGGCAAAAATAAACTATCGGGCACAAAAGTACCAGTCATCGTTCCAATTACAGCAATTGCTAAAGATAGGGCAAAAGCTCTTAATACAGCAGGAAGATGCTCATTTGTAACAGTCTGTTGAACATACATGCTTTTTCACCTCTTCAATTTAATTTTAATAGATAATACGATATTAAATGCAAAAAGGTTTCATACAATTAAAAAATTTGTCCTAGTTAGAGTCGTGGGATTTTTTCACGGCATCTTGTTTTAGTAAATCGCGAATTTCCATTAACAAAGCTTCCTTTGTATCGGGTTTAGCCGGTGCTTCTACGACAGCTGGTTCTTTTTTCTTAAAACGACTAATGGCTTTAACAAATATAAATATTGCAAAAGCTATAATTAGAAAATCGATAATATTTTGTAGGAAAACGCCATATTTTAGCTCTGCAGACCCAAATGAATAGGATAACTTAGTCAGGTCTATGCCACCAACCAATAATCCTATTAAAGGCGTAATGATATCAGCAACTAAAGAAGCTACAATTTTTCCAAAAGCCGCACCAATAACAACCCCGACGGCTAAATCAATAACATTTCCTTTTAATGCAAATTTCTTAAACTCATTCCACATGTTCATATATCCTCCAAAATTAGTTCTTGTACCATTATAATAATACCACAGTAGATTTATTCTAAACATGAGGGGGTGGCTGATAAATTTTTCCGTTGACAGAAGCGGCGATTTTCAATATAGTTGCTATTGTTAATGAAAATTGTATAAGCTTCCCGTTTAAATCGGGAGAGGTTCATAGCGCGAAACCCTCTATAAAAAACTATGGATTTGACTTGATTTCGTCAACCATATCTCATTTGCGATATGGTTTTTATTTTTAGTCAATCTTTTTAAAGCGCGTACCTCCACGTTTGTACAGTTCTATATTTAAGGAGGTTTTACCTATGGGTGGAAGAAGAGATGATGAACTAACTGGAGTTACTTTGTTAGGTAACCAAGGAACCAAATATGTTTTTGAATATGCTCCAGAAGTGTTAGAAGCATTCGATAATAAACATCCAAACAGAGACTATTTTGTAAAATTTAATTTCCCTGAGTTTACTAGTCTTTGCCCGAAAACAGGACAGCCTGATTTCGCGACATTATATATTAGCTATATTCCTGAAACTAAGATGGTGGAGAGTAAATCTCTAAAGCTTTACCTATTTAGTTTCCGAAATCACGGCGATTTCCATGAGGATTGTATCAACATCATTATGAATGATTTAATTGAGTTAATGGACCCTAGATATATTGAGGTTTGGGGTAAATTCACACCAAGAGGTGGAATTTCGATCGATCCTTACACAAACTATGGAAGACCTGGAACGAAATACGAGCAAATGGCTGAGTATCGCATGATGAATCATGACTTATACCCAGAGAAAATTGATAATCGTTAAATAAAGAAACTCGCCAATTAGATTTAACGGGTTCTCTTTTGGAGTGCAAAACTTGAAAAAACAGCTCAAATAGCATGCTAAATCACATATGATTTAGCATGCTATTTTTAATTGGTATAAAAACGTTTATGACATTTTAGTTTGAGAATTAACATTGAAATTAGCATTACGAATAGCAGAGTGAGAATGACCATTCTCATGCTGTTAGTTTATATGCTAAAACGGTTGTTAATACTTCGTTAAATTTGATAGGAATGGCAGATTTTTAAACATAAAATAGATGCATCTAGGAGAAAGAAGCCTTGTCCTTAATAAGTTGACCTGTGAAAGCAAAATAAGCGGAGTTTTTCCGCTTATATTCAGAATGGAGCTCCTTTCGGGCTAAATAAGCGGAGTTTTTCCGCTTAAGCCAAGAAAAATCCATTAATTTTATGTTTTTTGAGTCAATAAGCGGAATATCTCGAGAGTGTACTGAATTTTGTGTAAATGGTAATAATGGACAATTAAGGAGATGATCATTTATGCAAGATCAGTACAAAGAGTTAATTAAATCATTAGCGAAAGAATGTAATTCAGTTGAGGATATTCAAGATAAGATTAAGGACTTATTTAAGGATACATTACAAGAAATATTTGAAGCTGAAATAGAGTCCCACTTAGGTTATGAGAAACATGATGCAGTAGGTGACAATACAGGAAATAGTCGAAATGGATACACTAAAAAAACTGTTAAGACTACTCATGGAAAGACTGAAGTTAAAATTCCTCGCGACCGAAACGGCTCTTTCGAGCCACAAATAGTCAAAAAACATGAACGAACTCTCAATGGAATTGAGGAACAAATTGTCTATATGTACTCAAAAGGTATGTCTACTCGTGATATTGAAGATCACCTTCAACACATCTACGGGATTGATGTGTCACCTACCATGGTTAGTAAGGTAACAGATAAGATATTACCTATGATATCTGAATGGCAATCACGCCCACTCGATCCGGTTTATCCTATTGTCTATCTAGATGCTATTCACTTTAAAGTAAAAGTTGATAGTCGCATTATTAACAAGGCTGCTTATACTGTTTTAGGTATTAATACTGCTGGTATTAAGGACATTCTTGGAATTTGGATTGGCGAAAGTGAGAGTGCTAGTTTTTGGCTAGGGGTTTGTACGGATTTAAAAAGTAGAGGTGTCGAAGACATCCTAATTGCTTGTAAAGACGGGCTTTCTGGGTTCTCTGAGGCAATTGAAGCTTCGTTTCCTAAGACAAATATTCAGCTTTGTGTTATCCACCAGATACGTAATTCCGTGAAGTACATTGGGTACAAAGAAAGAAAGCAAGTTGTAGATGATTTAAAGTCTATTTATAAAGCGATTAATTTAGATGAGGCACAAGAAGCCTTTGATTCTTTTAAACAAACTTGGGGTGATAGGCATCCTGTTGTCATTAAATCTTGGGAGAAGAATTGGATTGAACTGACAGCATTTTTTAATTACCCACTTGAAATTCGAAGAATTATCTACACAACAAATTCAGTTGAAAGTTATCATAGACAATTAAGAAAGGTTACCAAAACTAAGACCTCTTATCCAACAGATGAGTCTCTACGTAAAATGATTTACTTAGCTACAATGAATATTATTAAGACCTGGACTAAACCTGTACCGGGTTGGTCAGAATGTTTAGCACAGTTAACAATATTACATGAAGGTCGACTTAAGAAAGTGTCCGATCAATAATATTTTGACGTGTTGGGGCTATGCCCCAAAGGTTTACCGCTTTGGTTCTCCCAGAAGGAATAAAAAAAAGAGAGGTTCTGCCTCTCCTTTTGTACAGAACCCTACTAGGTGCTCGGGTTGCTCCCCAGCATTGCCCTATCCCCCTAGTAGGTAAGAGCACATGAATTAAGATAGACATTTTTCAAACAGTATAATCATTTACACAAAAATATTTACGCGCGGAATATCTCCGTCTATTTTAGCTATTTTCAATGTCATTTTCTAATTAGGCGGAATATCTCCGTCTATTTATCAGATAGAGTGTTTATCTGTTCTCCCTTATAAAACTGATTGTTTAAAAACCATTATTACGACTTTGAAATATCACGGATAATATTCAGAAGCTAAAAAGCATGATGATTAAATTGCTAATTAGCATGCTTTTTGCTACGTAATTGGTATTGTAATTACTGATTTTGCACTTCAAAAGAGAACCCATTACAATTAAAATGGCGAGTTTTCTTTTTTGAACGGGTAACAAAGTGTTATTAGAACGCCCAGCTTCCGCCACGGAAGATAGGTTCAACAGTTCCATCAGCTTTAATTCCATCAATATCCATATCAGCTGAACCGACCATAAAGTCAACATGTGTTAAGCTTTCGTTGTAACCATTCTCCACTAATTCCTCTTGTGTCATCTGCTTACCACCTTCAAGACAGAATGCATAAGCATTTCCAATCGCAAAGTGGTTCGAAGCATTTTCATCAAACAACGTATTATAGAAAAGAATGTTTGTATCTGAAATAGGCGATTTATGTGGGACAAGAGCTACTTCTCCAAGATAATGAGAGCCTTCGTCCGTTTCAACTAAACGTTTTAAAATATCTTCCCCTTGTTCAGCCTTAAAGCTTACGATTCGGCCATTTTCGAAGGTAACACTAAAGTTATCAATAATATTGCCACCATAGCTTAATGGCTTGGTGCTAGATACAGTACCGTTAACACCTGTTTTAAGAGGAATCGTGAACACTTCTTCAGTTGGCATATTTGCCATAAAGTCATGTCCTGCTGCATTTACACTTCCTGCTCCAACCCATAAATGCTTGGAAGGTAGCTCGACCGTTAAATCCGTTCCTGTTGCTTTATAGTGAAGCTTTTGATAACTCTTTTCGTTTAAATAATGTACCTTTTCATGTAAGGTTTGATCATGCTTTTTCCAAGCTTCTACTGGCTGCTCTAAATCTGCACGCGTTGCTTTAAAAATCGCTTCCCAAAGCATATGTACTTGTTTGTCACTTGGCTCGTTCGGGAATACTTTTGCTGCCCATGCTGCGGAAGGAACTGCCACTACCGTCCAGCTTACTTTGTCAGACATTGTAGCTTGACGATACTTCTTTAAAGCGGTTCCAGCTGCTTTTTGGAAGTTGCCAATTCGCTCTGGATTTACACCTTTAAATAAATCAGGTGAAGAAGAAACGATTGACATAAAGGCTGCGTTATTTTCAGCTAAATCTTCTAATTCCTTAGCTCTCCATTGTGGATATTCTAAAAATGCTTCATCTGGAGCTAAATCATATTTTAGACGAGAAACCATATCGTCAGTCCAATTGACAATAACATTATGTGCTCCAATTTCATATGCCTTTTTTACCACTAATCTTACAAACTCTGCTGCATCAAGTGTCCCATTAACAACTAAAGTTTGCCCTTTCTGAACATTGACGCCAACCTTTACGGCTAACTCTGCATATTTTTCTAATTTTGTTTGAAAATCAGTCATTTACAAAACCCCTTTATCAGAATCTTCCTATTTATTGTACCGATTCTATCTATAAAAAGAAAACAAAAAGTTTACAAAAAAAAACGACAGTCATCTGTCGTTTATTATTGGACTAAATGGTTATCTTTATCAAAATTAATCTGGTGTTGTTTAGAGGAATAGACCTTAATATGTGCAATTACACCAAATGTAAAAATGCCGACAAATGTAAGGACGCCTGAAAACGTATGAGGAGATAAGTATTCGTACCATTCCATTATTCATCAACCCCTTAATATATACATTTACAAAGATATTTTCAACTACTTATTAGTATAATTATATTACAACTTTGTGAACGTTTACAAGTCGAAATTAATCGACAAAAAAAGTAGTAAAAAAAATAGTTGACTGTTATCACTTTGTATATTATTATCATAAGTGAGAATAATATAACTACTGAAAAAATGTTGTATTGCATGTTACTAAATTTTTTTGCATTATTATTATCATTATCGATAATGATAATAATAAATCGGAGTAATGAATAAATTAGGAGTGGGCTAACGTGAAAAATTCGAAGACAAAATTAATCTTACATCCAGTACGAATGAAAATTACCCAATCGCTATTAAATGGCAAAAAACTAAATGTTCAACAAATAGCTGAACGACTAACGGATGTACCAAAAGCAACACTGTATCGACATTTAAATAAACTTTTAGAAGCGGATGTCATTGAAGTAGTTCAAGAAAATCAGATTCGTGGGACAGTGGAAAAGGTTTACGGATTAAAAGAGCAGTCTATTAACTCACCAGAGGAATTTAAAAACTTTTCCAAAGATCAACATTTAGAACTTTTTTTCACCTTCACTACTCAATTGGTAGGATTATATGAAAATTACTTGAATCGAGGAGAGATTGATTTATTGAAGGATGGTGTCAGTTATCGAGTAGCTAATCTTAATTTAACGGATGAAGAATTTATCGAATTAGTAAAAAGTATCAGTTCCCTCTATCAAAAAGCAATGCTAAATGAACCAACACCAGAACGGAAACGAAGAAATTTTGCAACAATCATCATACCGGAAAAACCAAATCACTAAGGAGTGGATAAAATGGAAAAAGAAATCAAATTAAATGGTGAAAACACAATTTACGGATCTATTAGAGTTCCTGCAGCAGGAAAAGGGAAATATCCTGCTATTCTAATCATAGCGGGATCAGGACCATTAGACCGAGATGGTAACGATCGTAAAGGGAAATATCCGACTAACCTTTATAAGGATATAGCTCATTATATGACAGATTTAGGTTTTGTCACATTTAGATATGATAAAAGAGGGACTGGTAAGAGTGATGGCGAGTGGATAGCGACTGGATTATCCGACTTAGTTGAAGATGCGAAGAAATCGATTGAGTTTTTACAGTCTCACCCAAATGTAGATACAGAAAAAATTATTGTTTGCGGTCATAGTGAAGGAACTGTCATTGCAACTAAACTTACAGAGTCTTTTAATCTAGCGGGAGTTATGTTACTTTCAGGTGGAGTAGACAATGTAATTGAAGCGACAAATAAACAGCGTTTGCTAAGTTATAAGGAATTACAAGAATTACCTGGGTTTAAAGGGTGGTTATACCGTCAATTGAAAATAGATGTTAAGGGCGAAAAACAATTTGAAAAGCAAATGCGGAAAATTATGGAGTCAGATAAAGACATTGTTAAAATTCAGCTTTTCTTTAAGTACCCAGCAAAATGGACGCGGGAACATCATGCCTACAACACAAGAGAAGCGTTGAAAAAGGTGACTTGTCCAGTGTTTGCTTTACAGGGGAATAAAGATGTTTTAGTAGACGGAGAAGTATTAAATGAATTATCCAATCTAGTACAAGGTAAAAGTGAGTTTCATATTATTTCGAATATGGAACATGGTCTTAGAGTACAAACGGAGCCTAAGAGCATTTTGAATATGCGAAAAATCTTTAAAGAGATATTAAAACGTCCTATTCATGAAGATGCACTTAAGACAATGGCTACATGGTTAAAGGAAAATTATAAAAGCGACGAAATCATCATGGATAATCGAGAAATCAGTTAATAAAAAATTTGGCCCGTCTTGCGATTAAGCAGGCGGGCCAATAATTTTTATAATTACTCTTTATCTTTCAAAGCAGCCTTCAACAAATCTCCAAGACTTGTTCCAAAGTCATCATCTTTGCCAGAGTACTTTTGCACAAGTTTTCGCTCTTCATGTTTAGAAACAGCCTTCTTCTTGTGTTCTGCTTTTTCGACTAGATTACATGGGCGACATTGAAAATAGGCTCCAGCTTTACCTTCGTGTATTTCCATCTTTTTACGACATTGTGGACAGCGACGATTAGATAGCTTAGGGTCCTTACGTCGGCGGTAGCTACATTCGTGACTAGAGCAGACGAGAATTTTTCCCTCTTTCGTATTCCGTTCCTTAAGAAATGATTCACATTCTGGGCATTTGGAACCCGTTAAGTTATGAGCCTTATAAGATTTATTACTGCCCTTCACTTCGTTAACTAACTTTTCGGTTAGCTTTCGAATGTTTTGTGAAAATTCCTTTGGATTAGCTTTACCTTTTGAAATTAATTCTAGTTGTTTCTCCCATTTTGCTGTTAGGTCAGGGGATTTCAGTTCATCGTTAACGAGTTCAAAAAGCTGTTTCCCTTTAGCTGTCGGAAAAAGCTTACCATTTTGACGCTCTACAACTTCTGTTTCAATAATTCTCTCAATTAAATCTGCTCGGGTTGCTGGGGTACCTAATCCGAACTTTTCCATTCTTCCTAATAAATCGGCTTCGGAAAAACGACTTGGTGGTTCTGTTAAACCTTTAATGACTTGTACAGCTTTAATCGGAAACTTTTTACCGACCTCTAAGCTTACTTTTTTACTTACTTCTGGTGTACTTGTTTCTTTGTTTATCACCTTTTTAAAACCAAGATTAATAATCGTTGTATCCCTTAAAACAAGTTTTTCGTTGCCTGCTTTTAAACTAACTTGGGTAGTTTCAGACTCGTATTCTGGGTAAAACAAGGCAAGGAAACGGCGAGCGATGATATCGTAAACCTTACGCTCATCGTTATCCAATACATCTAGGCGAAGTCTTTCCTCCGTCGGAATAATCGCATGGTGATCGGTTACTTTTTCATTATTAAATACTTTTTTAGTCGAAACTTTTCCACGATTTTTAATCGGAAGGATTGTTTCTTCTTTATATCCAGACTGCATCGCTTGTAAGCGCTCTAGCATCGTCGCTTCCATATCAGTAGTTAAATATCGTGAATCGGTTCTTGGATAGGTGACCAATTTATATTGTTCATATAATCTCTGTAGTACAGTTGATGTCTTTTTAGCAGAAAAGCCAAATCGTTTATTACAGTCACGCTGCAATTCGGTTAAATCATAAGGAAGTGGCTGTGGTTCTTTTTTGGAAGATTTTTTTACATTTTCAACAATGGCTTCCGAATTCTCGAGACTTTCTTTTATTCGATTAACTGTATCTAATTCAAAAATTCTCTTCTCCCCATCTTTTTCCCATTCGGCTTCACTCGTTCCGATTGGAACCTTTATGGTCCAGTATTCCTTTGGAACAAATTTCTGAATTTCATTATCCCTTTCTAAAATCAGCGCCAACGTTGGTGTTTGCACTCTCCCTGCTGAAAGGGGGTCCTTATACTTAGTAGTCAGTGCTCTAGTAACGTTTAAACCGATCAGCCAGTCTGCTTCTGCACGACATATAGCTGATTGATAGAGATTTTCAAACTGTTGGCCAGGTTTCAGATTTTTAAAACCTTCTTTAATGGCCTTATCAGTATAGGATGAAATCCAAAGTCTCTTTAGCGGTTTTCGGACTTTAATTTTTTCTAAAATCCAGCGAGCAACGAGTTCGCCCTCACGTCCCGCATCTGTTGCAATAATAATCTCTTTAATATCATTTCGCTTGACGAGACTCTCGATCGCCCGGAACTGATGGTTCGTTTGTTTCATCACATCTAAGCCCATTTTATCCGGAATAATCGGTAAGTCTTCTAAATTCCAAGTGCGATATTTCGTATCATATTTTTCTGGCATTTTTAATTCAACTAAATGGCCAAGTGCCCATGTCACGATATATTGTTGACCTTCTAAGTAGCTTTTTGATTGCTGTTTGCAGCCAAGGACACGCGCTAGCTCTCGCGCTACACTTGGTTTTTCAGCTAAAATAAGTGATTTCATGCTTACAACTCCTTTTCTCTCACTTAGTATACCGAAAACATATCCACCTTGACAAAAATAGGATAAGACACATAAACTATTAGTAGTGATATATTTTTTGAATATTTACACTTTCATTTGAAAGAAGTGGATAGTTATGACTCATGGATTTAAGTTTCATACACATATATGGTTGCGAAGAGCCTGGAATTTTAGTATTAACTAAAATCCAGGCTCTTTCTTTATTTAATTAAAGTGGTAGAGGAGCGAGACAGATGGTTGAATTAAATGGGAATTTATTAACATTAAAAACAGTAAAAGAGATACTTACAAAAAAATTAGCGGTGAAAGCATCAAAGGAAAGTCTAGCCATTGCTCAAAAAAGCCGTGATGCTGTTGATAAAATTGTTGCAGATAAAAAAGTCGTCTATGGCATCAATACGGGCTTTGGGAAATTTAGTGATGTTCCAATTGATCAGAATGATGTTAGAGAACTACAAATCAATTTAATTCGTTCTCATGCATGTGGAGTCGGCGAACCATTTCCGAAGATTGTTTCCAAAGTAATGCTTTTATTAAGAGCAAATGCCCTATTAAAGGGGTATTCGGGCATTAGACCTTTAGTCATTGAACGTCTGCTAGAATTTTTTAATAAAGATATTATCCCAGTCATTCCACAGCAAGGGTCATTAGGGGCTAGTGGAGATTTGGCTCCACTTTCTCATCTTGTATTGCCACTTGTTGGAGAAGGGGAGGTGTTCTATCAAGGGAAAAGATTGTCTGCAGGTGAAGTTTTATTTTTAGAAGGCATAACTCCTCTAACGTTAGAAGCGAAGGAAGGTTTGGCGCTAATCAACGGAACACAGGCCATGACAGCGATGGGTGTAGTTGGTTACTTAGAGGCAGAAAATCTAGCCTATCAAAGTGAGCTTATTGCATCTATGACGATGGAGGGACTAAAAGGTATTACTGATGCCTTCGCAGAAGAAATTCATGTTGCTAGAGGGTATAAGCAACAGGTTGATACGGCTGCTAGAATTCGTGGGTATTTAAAGGATAGTAAGCTAACCACCCGACAAGGGGAAATCCGCGTACAGGACGCTTATTCATTAAGATGTATCCCTCAGGTTCACGGGGCTTCATGGCAAGCATTGGATTATATTAAGGAAAAATTAGAAATTGAAATCAATGCAGCAACTGATAATCCATTAATTTTCCATGATGGTGACATGGTGGTTTCAGGTGGGAACTTCCACGGACAGCCAATCGCCTTTGCCATGGATTTTATGAAAATCGCGGTTGCCGAGTTAGCGAACATATCTGAACGCCGTATTGAACGTTTAGTGAATCCGCAATTAAACGACTTACCGCCGTTTTTAAGCCCAGAGCCTGGCCTACAGTCAGGAGCTATGATTTTGCAATATAGTGCAGCATCACTAGTATCTGAAAATAAAACGTTGGCCCATCCAGCCAGTGTTGATTCGATTCCGTCTTCTGCAAATCAAGAAGATCACGTAAGTATGGGAACAATAGGCTCGCGACATGCTTATCAAATTATTCAAAATGCTAGAAGAGTGATGGCAATTGAGCTACTTTGTTCAATGCAAGCGGTGGAATATCGTGGTGTTGAGCAAATGGCTAGTGCAACGAGGGGATTATTTGAGAATGCTAGGCAAGTGGCTCCTTCAATTGTTAAGGATCGAATCTTTTCTACAGATATTGAGGCTTTAGCAAGCTGGATGAGGAATACAAATGTTGAAGAAATGGTCGTAGATTCTTCACCAAAGCAAGAAGCGAATTAGATGAAAAGGGATAAATCCGATGAATGGATTTATCCCTAAATATGTTCATTCCGATTCTTCTCTACGGTTTTTAAAAGCTTCTACTGTCACGATGAATTCTTCATCTTCAATAGCCTGTTTTGCATGGCGCTCTACTTGGTTGTTAGCAGGAAGGGGGCCAGGGTGACCTTTCTTTTTATGTTCAAAATGTTTTCCACGAGCCATTTCTTATCCACTCCTTTCACTTTGGCAAACATAGGTTTCCCGAATAAAGAGCGGAGTATGTAAATGGTCGGCAGTGATCAAATGCGATATAAATATTAATTTAAATGTAGAAAAAGGAAATTTTTCTACGATTAATTTATACTATAACTATAAGGTTAAATCATTCGTAAGGAGGCGTGATTCATGGATTATTTTAGTATTCTTTCTGAACAAGCAATAAAAAAGGCTATGGAAGATGGGGAGTTTGATAATCTTCCTGGCTACGGGAAACCCCTTGTATTAGAAGATTTATCAGGTGTTCCTGAGGAATTACGAATGGCGTATAAATTAATGAAAAATGCCGGGTTTACACCAGAGGAAAACAAAATTAAGCAAGAGATGCTGAGCTTAGAAAGCTTAATGAAAAATTGTAAGGATCCAGAGGAAAAAGGGAAGCTACAAAAAAATCTAAATGAAAAGTTGCTCCGATTCAATCAGATGATGTCAAAAAGAGGAGGAAAGACGAATTCCTCTGTATTTAAAAATTACCAACAAAAAATTGATAGTAAGTTTTATTGATCTTCAAAGACTATTTTTCATAGTCTTTTTCTTTTACAGGCTTACATATTCTATCTAGAAAAAAACCGAATATCACAATAAACGCGATGGGGATTGAATAGTTTAATATGTGGAAAAAAGTCATTATTTTTCCCTTCTTTCAATGGATTTTCACTGTCAATATATTAGTAACTATTATATGACAATTGTCATAAAATAGACAATATTATAATAAAAATTTATCTGTTGTATTGACATTTAATAACTAATGGTTTTTTGAAAAAACTATATTGAGCAATAATATGCCTTTTCCTTTTTCTGTAGTCAAAAAAGGAGTAAAATGATAGGTAACTTAATGATGGTGTTGGAAATGATAAGCACGGAAAGAAGGGGAAATATGATTGTCCTAAAATCACCTCGCGAAATTGAAAAAATGCGAGAGGCAGGGAAGGTCCTTGCGGCTTGCCATAAAGAGATAGCCAAGTTAATAAAACCAGGAGTGACTACTTGGGAGATAGATACATTTGTGGAGAAGTTTTTAAAAAAGTATGGGGCGACTCCTGAACAAAAGGGGTATAGAGGTTATGAATACGCAACCTGTGCAAGTATTAATGATGAGGTTTGCCACGGTTTCCCTCGAAAAACACCACTTCAAGAGGGCGATATCGTTACAATTGATATGGTAGTTAATTTAAATGGAGGGTTAGCCGATTCGGCTTGGTCCTATCCAGTCGGAAAGGTTTCATCTGAGACGACAAAATTATTAAACATAACGAAGGATTCTTTATATAAAGCGATTGACGTAGCTCAGCCTGGAAATCGAATTGGTGATATCGGACATGCGATTCAAACGTACGTAGAGGGAGAAGGTTTTTCAGTTGTACGTAACTTTATTGGTCATGGGATTGGGAACACAATTCATGAAAAACCCGATGTCCCTCACTTTGGTTTACCTGGTAAGGGAGCAAGGATTAAAGAAGGAATGGTGTTCACGATTGAGCCGATGGTTAACGTAGGAGATTACCGAACGAAAATGGATGATAATCAGTGGACCGCGAGAACAATTGATGGAAAATATTCAGCGCAGTATGAGCATACGATTGCAATCACAAAAGATGGTCCAGTCATTTTAACGGATCAAGATTCGATTTAATAAAAAAATGAGGGTTTGCCACCTGGCAAACCCTCTATCATTTACTTTTTTAAGCTTCCTAACTCTTCAACAATGGCCTGCATTTCATTAGGACTGAAGGTAGGTTTTTTCATCACTAAATCATATATATCCTTTAATTCCTCGTACATTTCTTCATCAAAGTGTGACGGCTTAATGGCCGCGAAGTTTAAAACCTTTAATTTTTCTTTTATCTTTTCAATCATGTATTCCACATTCTCAACCGATTTTTGAGTTAAATCCAAAATATTCATCCTCCCCAAGAGTACTACAATTTATCTTTTCACTTTTAAAATCAAAAGTCAACCGTGAGGAAAGAAGGGATCTCGTTTTCTTCATTGCTAAGTTTTGGTAAAATGGATTAAATGAAAACAACTTAGAACAAAGGGGCGTTTTAAATATGGGGAACACAAATAAGTTTTGGACAGGCGTATTGGCTGGCGCAATTGCTGGCGGACTAATCAGCTTATTGGATCGAGATACAAGACATGCGGTGGGTGATAAATACGGTAAGATAGCAAAAAATATTTCTTACGGTTTTACACATCCTAAAGAAATAGCAACAACTGTAATTGAGAAAACCAAGGAATTTAAAGAAACTGCAAGCCAAATAAGTGAAGATATTTCTTTTATTACAAAGAAAATAGATGAGATACGTGAGCTAACACCTGAAGTGACTGGTCTCGTCAAAGAAACGAAGGAAGCCTTTTTGAAAGAGCATAGTTAAGTAAGAGGTGATGTCTTGAAAGGACTAAACAAATCGATTATTAAGGATATGTGGTACCGGATGGAGGAGGATGATGTTTCAGGCTTAGCCTCTCAGTTAGCCTACTTTTTTCTATTGTCCCTTTTTCCATTATTAATTGTTGTAGTGACCGTAATCCCATATTTACCTATTTCAGAGGTGGATTTATTAGGAGTAATACGTGATTTTGCTCCAGGGGAAGCAATGACTTTAATCGAATCTAATTTAAAAGATATTATGGCTAATCAAAATGGGAAGCTTTTAAGTATCGGGATTATCGGTACACTTTGGTCAGCTTCAAACGGAATTAATGCCATTGTACGTGCTTTTAATAAAGCGTATGATGTTAAAGAAACACGGCATTTCCTTGTCGCAAGAGGGATGGCCATTGTATTTACTTTTGCGATGATTTTTGTGTTTATTTTAGCTTTGCTACTCCCGGTTTTCGGAAGAGAAATTGGCATATTTCTTTTCTCGGAGTTTGGTTTATCAAACGAGTTTTTAACAATATGGAATACAATTAGATGGCTAGTTAGCTCCATTATCCTATTTATCGTTTTTACAGTGCTGTATTGGATGGCACCTAATAAAAAAATTAAATGCGTCAGTGTAATCCGTGGAGCCTTTTTTACAACGGTTGGTTGGGTACTTACATCCTGGGCATTTTCCTATTACGTTGGAAACTTTGGAAATTATTCAGCAACATATGGGAGTATCGGAGCGATTATCGTCTTAATGATTTGGTTTTACCTTTCGGGCTTTATTATCATTTTAGGCGGAGAAATAAATGCTTATTATAGTAAACGAGAAGGGTGTTAAGAGTATGTCTAATTTTCCCTACTATAGAAAAAGGACAATAGACCAAACTACTGGTATGAGGGCATGATTTCTAAAGAGCCCTTTACATCATAGGGAGGTAAACAACCGATGACTAAAAAAACAAAAAAAGATGGTAGTACTAAGCAAAAATCAAAAGGTGCTAAAGGGAACAAAACATCTGGATCAGCTAACGGTTCAAATAGCTATCACTAATTAAAAAGGGGTGACCATGTCACCCCTTTCACTTATCTTAGAAGACGAAGGCTATTTAAAATGACCAATATCGTGCTTCCCTCGTGACCGATAACCCCGTAAGGCAAATCTAATATTTGTAAGAAATTAGATGAAATAAGCAATGTGATTACAACTAAAGAGAAGACAATATTTTGTTTAATGATTGTATTCATTTTTTTTGATAAACGAATCGCCTCTGCTATTCGTGGAAGATCATTTTTCATTAACACGACATCGGCTGTTTCTAAAGCAACATCGGTGCCTTCGCCCATGGCAATCCCTACATTTGCTGTAGCAAGTGCTGGTGCATCATTAATGCCGTCACCAACCATTGCTACGGTCTTAAAGCGTTCCTTCAGTTTTATTAGCTGATTCACTTTTTCCTCAGGTAGACATTCAGCCACATATTCATTTACAAGGCTTTCTGATGCAATGACCTTTGCGGTTTTTTCACTATCCCCAGTCAGCATGACAGAATATACCCCTAGCTTATTAAGCTCTTTAATCGCTTTACTAGCCTCCTCACGAACAACATCCTTAAGTGCGATGAGGGCAACAGCTCGATTATTTATTTGTACATAGACGATTGTTTTCCCTTCACTGGCCAGCAGATTCGCCTTTTCTATCAGCTTATGATTTGATTTTAGCCCACTGATAAAGTCCGCTTTACCTATTTTCCAATACTCCTCGCCAATTATTGCCTTTACGCCCATTCCGGGCATATCCTCAATCGTCTCAGGATGGAGTAGTTCTTTATTTAAATGTTTCTTCACATGCGAAACAATGGACAAAGCAAGAGGATGATTAGAATGATTTTCTATCGATGCTATTTTCCATAATAAATCGTTATGATCCTCCCCGTCTTGAATATGAATATCCGTTACAACGGGCTTTCCCTTTGTTAATGTTCCTGTTTTATCAAAGGCAATCGCTTTTAAATGGCTTAAGTTCTCGAGATGAACACCACCTTTAAAAAGAATTCCGTGTTTTGCTCCATTCGAAATGGCTGATAAAGTAGCTGGCATAATGGAAGCTACTAAAGCACAAGGGGAAGCAACTACTAATAAAATCATTGCTCGGTAAAAGGTTTCTGTCCAGTCCCAGCCGAGAACATAATGGGGAAGGACCATCATTAACGCAACAATTGCTAAAACGACCTTTACGTAGGTGCCTTCAAATTTTTCGATAAAAAGCTGTGACGGTGACTTTTCACTTTGCGCATTTTGTACTAACTGGATAATTTTTTGAAAAAGGGTTTCACTATTCGGTTTTGTAATCTCAACCGTTATCGAACCAGTCATATTAACGGTACCAGCATATACACTATCGTCAATGTTTTTTGTTACTGGAATGGATTCACCTGTAATGGCGGCCTCATCGATATTGGTAATGCCTTTTAATATTTTCCCATCTGAAGGAACGCGTTCCCCTGGTTTTATTAAAATGTGGTCACCGACAATCAATTCAGACACATGAACTCTTTTTTCAATTCCACCATGGATTCGAAGTGCTTCTTCAGGCTGGAGGTTCATTAACGATGATATTTCTTTAAAGCTTTTATTCATCGTATAGGTCTCTAGTGCACCACTTACAGCAAAGATGAATATCAAAATGGCCCCTTCTGTCCAATAGCCAATAATGGCCGACCCGATTGCAGCAAAAATCATTAACATTTCAACGTTCAATTCTTTGTTGGCGATGGTTTCCTCGATACCTTCTTTTGCTTTGGCGTATCCTCCAATAATAAAGCTCAGCACATAGACGATGATTGCTGTGGTATCATGATTGGTAAATTCTAAGAGCCAACCTGTTAAAATGAGAATGCCACATAGTACCGATGCAATCAATTCAGCATGTGGTTTTACTTTTTTAAATACGCTGTGCCTTTCGACTTCCGTTTTGGCTAATGCTAGTTCCGCCATTTCCATTCCCTCCTTCTAAGTGAGAAAAATAATCAAAATCATTACCCTTAAAAAACACGAAAGCTGCCACCTAGTAAAAATCAAAATTGATTTTTAGCGAGGGTGACAGCATGATAGCCAGAAAACATTTAATTGTAGTTATTTTAATCTTATCATATAATTTATGAACTAGGAAAGAATTTGCAACTAAAATTGGAGCGAAATTATGAACGCAAAAAGATTTTTTACCCATCCATTAGGAATCGTCATTTCCGCAACGGGGTCAACCTTTTTGTGGGGGAGTGCTTTTCCGTTTATTAAATTAAGCTATGAAAGCTTAGACATTCGACCCGAAGAAATCGGCGAGCAAATGATTTTTGCTGGTTATCGATTCTTCTTAGCAGGACTGTTGATTCTTATCTTTTTTTCTTTGTTAAAGAAGAATATGTTATTTCAAAAAAGAACGTTTTTACCGGTTATTAAAATAGGACTCTTTCAAACTTTTTTTCAATATGTATTATTTTATATTGGATTGAGCTACTCAACTGGAATTCAAGGCTCGATTATCGCAGGGACGACTTCTTTTTTTCAAATCATCCTCGCTCATTTCATGTATAAGAATGACCGTATTAATATGATTAAAACGATTGGTATGACATTGGGATTTGCTGGAGTTATTTTTGCCAATCTTCCTAAAGGTGAGTTTACCATTGATTTCGGCTGGGGAGAACTTCTCCTACTGTTAGCTATGTTATCTGGGGCTTTCGGAAATATCCTTGCTAGGAATGGTAGTCGTGATATGGAAGTAGGGTATTTGACTGCGTATCAAATGGTATTTGGATCCTTAGGTTTGTTATTAGTCGGCAGCTTTTCTTCCAATTTATTTCCGTTTGACTTTAGTGCAAACGCCGTCTGGATGCTCTTCTACCTAGCCTTTTTATCCTCAGCTGGATTCATCCTATGGAATAATGTGATGAAGTATAACCAAGTCGGATTAGTCTCCTTGTACATGTTTTTAGTGCCTGTTTTTGGGGTAATCCTGTCCTCGTTTTTATTGGGGGAAGAAGTCTACTTTTTAGTCATGGCTGGATTAATACTCGTGGTGTCGGGAATTGTGATTGTGAATCGGCCGAAGCGGGTTAAAGAAGAGGCTTAATAAGCTTCTCGTTTGAAACGGCCTCCAATATAACAGTGGAGGCCGTTTTTCTATATTTATTCATAATCGCCCTTTACTTCTGGTAATCCCTTGTAAGTTTCATTCTTCTTCAAAATCGCAATAATATCATCTGCGACTTTCGTCATTTGTTTGCCATCCTCACTCATATCGCACCTGTTCCATTCAAATTCACGTTCACCTTGATTAATCCAAACCTTTAGTTTGTAGCTATACAGTGGCTTTTCCTTACATTGTGTCGAGATTTGTTTTTCACCGAGATATCCCCCAATCACCAAAACCTTATAGATTTGCTGCATTTCCGATTCGGAAAATTGGAAATCCATCACTGTTGCCATCTCTCCATTTTGGAGGTCTTTAACAATCTCTTGGTTTTTTGTATCAATCACATTTTTTTGATTTACCCCATATTCCAGACGAAAGGCGAAATAGTCTTGTTCAGCTAAGTTATAACGAATCGAAACGATTGGATGATTTCCGCTACTGCCATCAGGTGCTTTACAATCAATTAGCAAATATTCTAACCCCGTTTCAGATTCGTTTTTAGTCAAATTTTTACATGTATACGTAAAAATCTCCCCTGAACCAAATTTGTCCTCTGAATTATCGTTAGTAATTTTAAGTTGTTTTCCATCAAAGGTTACCGTGTCATAAATTGGATCTCCTTCAATGGTGTAATGGGTAATCTTAACCTCGTCAGATTTCTTAGCGGTAACGTTTTCAACAAAAAAATCCAATCGGTTTAAATTTTTTACATTTCCATGCATATTAACAATTTCATTACTACCTACTGAGTTCAAATTGTTGCTAGCCTGTCCCTGTTCTTTTACAGAGGAATTGGTTCCGCAAGCAGATAAAATCATCAAAACAGAAATTAAAATAAACGTGAGACACTTTTTTACCATAGACGAACACTCCCTTCATCCAATATGACGGATGAACATCAGAATAGTTTCAATTGAAAACATAAAGCGTGCTCATTCTTCAACTAGTTACTTAATTTGATAAAAGCCGTTCCCATGCCGATTTGAATAATTGGAAGTAAAAGGTGAACAATAAGGTGAATAATTTTTTATTTTTAAAAGGGGAGCCATAATGTTCTTCAAAAAAACCTTGTCTACTAACAAACAGGAAAAAGAAAAATCAAAAGATGCGGATAACATTATACCTACAAATAGGGAAAGAATGTCACTTGAATTCAGGAGAAGACTGCAAAATAGTGCGGATATAGTAGAAACAGAGGTACCAGGTACAGGAATTACTTTATTTTATTTTCATACTTTAATCGATATGAACTTGCTCCATAAAGATATTATTGAACAAATTAAAAACCAATCGTTTCATAGCATTGAAAATATTATGGGACAACTATCGGTTGGAATCATGGACAAAACCAATCAGATGGATAAAGTGATTCAATCGGCAATTGGTGGACATGTCATCATTCATCTTGAAGGTGCAGATAAGGTTATTTATGCAAGAATTGCTTCAAATACTGGTCGAGCTTTATCAAATGCCATAAATGAGTCACAAGTAATTGGTCCGCAGATTGCGTTTAATGAAAGTCTAAGCACAAATCTATCTTTAATTAGAAAATATATTGCTGATCCCAATCTTAGTATTGAAGATATTAGAGTTGGAAAGCGAACTACTACGGCTGTTTCATTGATTCACATTCATGGTATTGCCAACCAACAAATGGTAGATATTCTACGTGATAGGATTAAAAAAATCAATATGGATGGACTTATAGATAGTTCGGTTTTAGTCCAATTAATTGAAGATAACTCTTTATCTATTTTTCCGCAGATGGTCCTAACAGAGCGGCCAGATAGAATTTGTAGTTGGCTATTAATGGGAAAGCTGGTTGTTATGGTAGATGGAAGTCCTCAAGCCATTGCATGTCCACAATCTTTTTTAGAATATTTTCAAAGTATGGAGGATAAGAATGTCAATTGGCAAGTGGCTACATTTTTAAGGCTGTTAAGAATTTTTGCCTTATTCCTTTCTGTCTATTTTACTGCTATTTATGTGGCTTCACTGACCTTTCACTATGAAGTGATTCCACAAACCTTGTTAATTCCTCTTAGTGAATCTAGGGCAAGGGTACCTTTCCCACCCATAATGGAAGCATTGATAATGGAGTTTTTTATTGAGCTATTAAGAGAAGCAGCTGCTAGATTACCGACTAAAGTAGGGCAATCAATGGGTATTGTTGGAGGTATTGTAATCGGAACTGCAGCAGTAGATGCAGGATTTACAAGTAATATATTAATTATTATTGTTGCCTTAGGAGCCCTTGCTTCTTTTACAACACCAAATTATTCAATGGGAAACATTGTAAGGGTTTTGCGATTTCCTATCATTGTATTGGCAGGTTTTTGGGGATTTTATGGGATTATGTTCGGTTTTTGCTTTATACTTATCCATCTATTGCGACAATCCAGTCTAGGTACACCTTTTCTAACGCCATTTTATCCACCACGTTTAGCTGACTGGAAGAACAGTATCATTAGACTACCATTAACTTTTACTGCCAAAAGACCTAATCAAACTCGGCCAGAAGATGTTGATAAATACAATCCTTCAGTTGCAAAAGAAAAAGAATGAACGAAATAGGCAGGTGAACAAGGATGGACATTCAATATCAACCTAAACCACAATTATTGTTAAGTACCTTTTTAGTATTTTTTATTATTCATGATATTCAAGTTGGTGTTGGAATACAGGGTTTTCAAAGAATCATTTTTTTGGAGGCCAAGCAGGATGCTTGGATATCTGTCATTCTCTCTGGCATTCTAACCCATATGATTGTGTTTATTATGATAAAAACATTACAATATTACGGCTCTTCTGATATTTATGGTATTCATCATGACATTTATGGTAAGTGGATTGGAAGGATGATGAATTGTCTTTATATCTTCTATTGTTTGGTAACTTCTTTAGTGATTCTTAAAAATTATATAGAGGTTATCCAAACTTGGATGTTTCCCCAAGTTCCTACCTGGTTTTTATCGATTTCATTATTATTATTAGTGGTATACGGAGTTACAGGTGGGATTCGTGTAATAGTGGGAGTTAGTTTTTTTAATATTGTGTTATCTATGTGGATGCTAGGACTTATTGGATATCCAATTCGTTATTCCGATTACACTCACTTCTTGCCAATTTTGGAAAGCAATATTCCAGCCATCTTAAAAGGTACATTCAAAATGACATTTACAGTCATTGGATTTGAAATCTTATATGTCATTTATCCTCATTTGAAGGAGAAGAACAAGGTTCAGAAATTTGCCCACTTGGCAATCGCCATTACGACGATATTATATTTGCTACTTATGCTATTAGCAATTGCTTATTTTAGTTCTGGTCAATTAGAAAAATCAATTTGGGTAACACTTTCCTTATTTAAAATTGTCAAGCTTCCTTTTATCGAGAGAATGGAATACATAGCCATCGCATTTTGGATGTTGATTATCATTCCTAATATCATGCTATATTTATGGGCAGCTGTACGAGGAATGAATAGAACATTTAACATAAACGAATCCAATTTTATTTGGATATTTTCATTAATCCTGTTTATTTCTAGTTTATTTCTTAATACACGTATGAAAATCAACACCTTTAATGATAAATTTGCTCTTGCTGCTTTTTATCTTGTTTATTGTTATCCTATAATTTTGTTTGTTTTCGTACTAATTAAAAAGAAAATAAAAGGGTTTAAGGAGAAACAAATATGATAAAAAAGAGAATATTAGCTGTATATTTGTTAGCCTTTTTCAACCTAACTGGCTGTGCTGAACCCCAAATACTTGAAGAAATCGGACTCATTACCACCATTGGATATGATGAAGGAGAAAAAGGATTGATTAAGGGAACCGCGGTGGAATTAAAGATTGAGCCTGATGCCAAAACCGATATAAAAATAGTAGAAACCCAAGCCTATTCCGTAAGGGGCCTTAATACATCGGCTAATAAGAAGACATCAAAGAGATTGTTAGCGGGACAGCTAAGAGTTATCCTACTAGGGGAAGAATTAGCTCATCAGCGTATGCTTCATATTTCAGATACATTAGCGAAAGATCCCGCGATTAGTGATCTATCTTACCTTTCCATTGTGGAAGGGGAGGCTAGGGATTTGTTAAACCTGCAAGATCCACACATCCCTAATATTGGTTTACACTTATTTAGACTCATAGAACAAAATACAAAAGATGAAATTATGCCTTCTGCTACTTTACAGGAGGTTTTACATCGATACTACTCAGCAGGACGAGATCCATTTATTCCGATTCTAAAGAAAATAGATAACTCGGAAGTTAAGTTTACTGGAGTTGGGATCTATAAAGATGACCGTTTAGTTGGTAGAATTTCTACAGATCAAAGTTTTTATCTGAAATTAATTAACGATAAATACAAAGCTGGAAGTACAGAACTAATTTTTATGAGTGAATCACCAAAGTTGAGGGGATTAAGTCATTCAGAACGAAAGACAGTTATCTCCTTAGATACTATACATAGTAATAGTGATATAAAGCTTGTAAACAAAAAGAATCTTGAATTTGATATAAAAGTAAAGCTAAATGCAAGATTGATTGATATCAATAGTGATATTGATTTGACTAAGTCAAGTAATTTAAAACTGTTTGAAAAGGAAGTTTCAAAAGAAATGGAAAAACGAGTTGAAAACCTCATTGCTTATTGTCAATCCAAAAATTCAGATATCATTGGTCTTGGGGAAGTATATAGATTCTCTGTTCGTAACTCGAAGCTTACGAAGAAAAAGTGGCATGAAATGTATCCAAACGCTAAAGTGAATGTAAAAGTAGACTTTACAATGATGCGATCTGGTATAAATGATTGAACTTAAATATGTTCGCCACTGAACTAAATTGGCTAATTTGCCTTTTGTCAATACCTGCATATCGTCTCTTTACATACCGTTTTTGAGATGATACGATATAGACAATTTAAATGCGATGATGAGAAGAGTAGGTAAATGAATTCCTCACAGAGAGCTCTGGGTGCTGAAAACGAGCAGGAATGATTTATTGAACCAAGTCTCTGAGCGGCACATTGGAACTTTACTAAGGGATAGTGTGACAGGAGCTCCTGTTATCGAGCTAGAGTATAAGCATGGTTTGTCATGCCGTACTTGAAAAGGTTCATATGGTAACATATGAATGAACTGGGGTGGCACCACGACGATATAATCTCGTCCCCAAGACTATTTATTGGTCTTGGGGGTGGGATTTTTTTTATTGGGAAAAATGTACAAAATAAAGGAGGATTTGTTATGTTTGAGGAAAATGAATTGCTTTCTGGCAGCTTGAATAAACTCTTGGAAGAGGATATGAATCATGTGACTAAACCTATATGTACAAGGTTCCCGCCTGAACCAAATGGTTATTTGCATATTGGAAGTGCCTATGCCATTCACATTAACTATATGTTAGCGAAAAAGTATAATGGATATTTTAATTTACGATTTGATGATACAAATCCGTTAAAGGAAGACATTGAATTCGTGAATGCCATCATAGAAGATATTAACTGGCTTGAATACAGTCCGGGGGAGAGAATTTTTTATGGATCGGATTATTCGGATGAAATATTTCAAGCAGCAGTGACATTAATCAAAAACGGGAAGGCGTATGTGTGCGAACTAACACCAGAGGAAATCACTGAGTACAGAGGAACATTAACTGAACCTGGTAAAAATAGTCCGTACAGAACTCGAACCTTGGATGAAAACTTGGAGTTATTTGAAAAAATGAAGAATGGTGAATTTCCAACCTCATCGATGGTGCTGCGTGCAAAAATGGATATGAAATCGCCTAATATCAACTTGAGGGACCCTATTTTGTATCGAATTATCCATGCACATCATTACAGAACAGGAGAAAAATGGTGCATTTATCCGATGTATGATTTTGCTCATCCAATACAAGATGCGATCGAAGGGATAACTTATTCATTGTGCTCAATTGAATTTAAAGATCATCGTCCACTTTATGAATGGGTCTTAACAAATTTGAATATTAAAAATGCACCAAAGCAAAGGGAATTTGGAAGGGTGAATCTAACAGGAGTAGTAACGAGTAAGCGGTATTTGCGAGAGTTAGTGGCAGGTGGATTTGTGGATGGTTGGGATGACCCGCGGTTACCGACCATAAGAGGTCTAAGAAGACGAGGGTTTACCTCTGAAAGTATTCGGAAATTTGTTGATCAAATTGGTATAGTTAGACATCAAAGCACAGTAGATTATGCGATGCTTGAAAGTTCACTGCGAAATAATCTTAAATTGAGAGTGAATAATGTAATGGCGATTTTAAATCCATTAAAAGTGGTCATAACTAATTACCCAGATGATCAATCTGAATTCTTATCGATCGAGAATAATGTGGAGAATCCAGAGTTGGGACAAAGAGAAGTTTCTTTTTTAAAGGCCCTTTATATTGAAAAGGAAGATTTTATGGAAGCGCCAGTGAAAGGGTTTAAACGCTTATCCCCAGGTGCTGAGGTTCGACTAAAGGGAGCATATTTCATTAAATGTAATGAAGTCATCAAGGATGAACAAACAGGAGATATAACGGAGCTGCGTTGTACCTACGACGAAGAAACAAAGAGTGGAACAGGATTCACAAGTCGAAAAGTAAAGGGAACCATTCACTGGGTGTCAGCTCTGCATGGAGTGAAGGCTGAGATTCACTTATTTGACAAACTTTTTCTAGATGAAAATTTGTTGAAAGATAACGAGAAAGAATGGATTGAGAAGGTTAACCCGCATTCTAGGCTCATCCATAAAGATTGTATAGTGGAACCTTCAGTGAAAAATGCAAAGGTAGAGGACAAATTTCAATTTATCCGACATGGTTATTTTTGTGTAGACAAGAACTCAAAAGAAGAAAACCTTGTTTTCAATAGGATTGTTTCTTTAAAGGATTCCTGGAGGAATGAGGTGAAGTAAAGTGGTTCATCATATGGGTTTTTAAATAGAATATTTTAAAGCTATTAAAGAGGGAATATAGTAGTGGATGCTATAGCGGTATACTGCGCGAAAAATGTAGATTTTTGCGTGAGTGGAATGAACTGTCTGAAATGCACTACTGTTTATAAAATCAATCAAACGTTTGTTTGAAAAAAGGTATAATGAAATAATTAATTACCGAAATCCGCCGAGTGACTTCGTACTCAACTGGACAAAACAATCAAATAAAAAAGGGCATGTTTTGAAAAAGGATTACTCAAAACTTGCCCTTCAGTATCCAATTTGAATTAACTACATATCTAAATCAGTGAATGTGTAAGGTAATAATGCCTTAAGCGTTAATTCTAATATATCGTTCTTCTCATTTATTAAAGTACAAAAAAACCTCCTAATTTGGAGGTGTTAATAGTCATTCTATTGCTTTACGGTTAACAAAGACTTCTCCTTAACAAAAAACTGAACCAAAAATATCACTAAAAATAATGTACTAATAATGTTAAAGAAGCTTATTTGCTTAAAAAACTGAATAAATAAACCACCGATCGAAGGTCCTGCTAAACTTCCAAAGCTAAAGAAAATCCCACACATTAAATTACCAGTAGGTAATAAATTTTTCGGCATTAAGTCTGCCATGTAGGATATTCCTAATGAAAAAGTAGAACCAACGAACATACCTGCCATAAATAAGCATACAGCAAGGGCAAGATAAGATTGTTGTTCTAAAAAGCTTGCTGCCGTAAAGCTTATAAATCCAAGAAATAGAATGAGAATTAAAACATTTCTTCGTCCCCATTTATCGCTAATAATTCCTAATGGTAGTTGAAAAATGATGCCCCCAACCGCAAATGAGGCTAATAACATGGAAACGCTGGTCACGTCTAGACCAATTCGCAAAGCATAAACCGGGAAGCTACCGTTTAAGGAAGATTCTAAAAATCCATAAACAAATGGAGGTAGGAATGCAACCCATCCGTATTTCCAAGCAGCTGAGAATCTTTTTAGGGTATCAAAAAAAGAATTTAATCGAATATCTGTTTCTGGATACTCATTTTTCAAAGCAAATAGAAATATCCACCCTATTAAGCAGAGAACAGTAGACACAATAAACGGTAATGCTTCATTTATCTTTACAAGTGGTGTCATTAAAGGACCTGCTGCAAATCCAATCCCAAAAAATAAACCATATAGGGAGAGGTTACGTCCACGCTTATTCTCTGGTGAAAAGGAAGTAATCCAAGTTTGAGTGGCGAAGTGAAGCGAATGATCTCCTATTCCAATTAAAAGACGAAGGAAAAACCAAAACCAAAATGTCTTCCAAAGTGGAAATAAGGCTAAGGATAGGATAACCAGAAAACCGCCAAGAATAATAATGGGCTTATAACCATATCTTCTTAATGGCTGTTCCATAAATGGTGATGCTAAAAGAATACCGATATATAAGGCGGTAGCATTTAAGCCGTTTAATGAAGAAGAGACCCCGCTGTTTTCAAAAATAACCGCAATTAGCGGTAATAGCATCCCTTGGCTAAATCCAGATATTGCCACAATACTAACTAAAATCCAAAATCGAAATCTGCTTTCACTCATACTAGTATCTCCAAATGTTTGTATTTTTCCATGGACATGGCGATATCCTAACTAAATGAGGAATGCAAAATGTCCATTTTACTAATAATAATACTACTAGATGATGTTAGCGAGAAAAGCAGGAGATTGCAAGAGCTTTAAATTTCGTTCTTTTTGTAAATAGTGTAAACTTTCATTAATAATGTATAATTATGGAATAATTGAAAGGGGAAGGTATATGGCGAATAAGATATTTATGATTCTCACTTTGGTCGGTGTTCCATTATCTGTCATCGGTTCATTAATGCATTGGCCAAGTACGATTCTATTTGTAATTTATTGCTTAACCATTATCGCATTAGCAAGCTTTATGGGTAGAGCAACGGAAAGCTTGGCGGTAGTCGCAGGTCCTAGGATTGGTGGATTATTAAATGCCACTTTCGGAAATGCAGTGGAATTGATCATTTCTATTTTTGCTTTAAAGGAAGGTTTAATTGGGGTCGTGCTTGCCTCTTTAACAGGGTCGGTTATAGGGAACCTATTATTAGTAGCGGGACTTTCCTTTTTTATTGGTGGAATCAAATATAAACGACAGCTTTTTAATGTTTATGATGCTAGGCATAACTCAGGATTGCTTATGTTTGCCATTATTGTAGCTTTTGTCATTCCAGAAGTTTTTTCAATGGAAATGAATGAACAGAAAACGCTTAATCTAAGTGTTGGAATATCGATTATTTTGATAGCATTGTACTTAGCTGCCTTATTCTTTAAGCTTGTCTCTCATCGAGGGGTTTATCAAAGTGAAACGGAAGGGACCGACCATGAGAAGGAAGAGCCTGAGTGGTCAAAAGGCAAAGCGGTTGCCATTTTATTTGCCGCAACTATAGCTGTTGCCTATGTATCGGAAAACCTTGTCCATACATTTGAAGTAGTTGCAGAATCCTTTGGTTGGACAGAGCTATTTATCGGGGTTATCATCGTTGCGATTGTCGGAAACGCGGCTGAACATGCTTCTGCTATTATTTTGGCTTATAAAAATAAAATGGATATTGCCGTTGAAATAGCTGTCGGGTCAACACTACAAATAGCGATGTTTGTTGCACCTGTACTTGTGCTCGTTTCTTTATTTTTCCCAACATCTATGCCTCTGGTTTTTACCTTGCCAGAATTAGTTGCCATGGTATCCGCTGTATTAGTGACTGTCATTATTTCGAATGACGGTGAAACGAACTGGTTTGAGGGATTAACGTTATTAGCAGCCTACTTTATTATGGGGATTGGATTTTATCTTCTATAAGTGAAAAAAGACTCTGTGCCAAATTTTTGGCGCAGAGTCTTTTTTGATTTTAAGTATTTCAGTAACAGGTAAAATATGTTACAATTGGTCTTTTCTAACATGTTTTTTTGTGTTTTTACAAAAGGTCATTATTCATTCGCTAATTTTCTTTGGGGTTCGATCACCAACCTTCATGTTTAGTTTTATTTAAAACACGATCGTTGAAAGTTTATCAAAATTCGGTCCCAATCCTCCTTAAAAATTTTTTAGCGAATCGAATGCTAGCGACCCTCCTTTTGTAATAAGTTAAGATGAGTATACCTTAGATATTTAATTTTGTAAATATTCAGATTTTTACAATTTCGTTACAAAAATAATACAGGATGAGGGAGAAATAAATGTCTTTTATAAAAAGATTATTATTTTGGTTACTGGGCATTATTATATTGAGTTTAGGTGCTTCATTAACGATTAAAGCAAATATGGGTGTTGGGGCATGGGATGCTTTAAATGTTGGATTATCAAGGATTTATGGGTTCACGGTTGGAAACTTTGTGATTATTATTGGAATCATTCTTTTATTTGTAAATGCCGTTCTTCTGAAGAGTAGACCTGATTATATGGCCGTGTTTACGTTTTTTATTATCGGATCATTAATTGATTTTTGGATGTTGATTGTATTTAGAAACTTTGAGCCGGATGAATTTATGTTAAAATTAGTGACCTTAGTTGTAGGGCTACTAATTATAGGTCTTGGAGTAGCTATGTATTTGCAACCTAAATTCCCTTTAAATCCAATTGATAATATTATGATGGGGGTAAGCAAGCGACTAAATGTTAGTCTTGTTGTAGCCAAAACAATTGGCGAACTCATTGCTCTAGTATTGGCTCTAATTGTGAAGGGGCCGATTGGATATGGGACTATCATTGTTACCATTGGGATTGGACCATCTATTCAGCTGTTCGTCCCATTTATTGAAAAAGTAGCAACTCGATTAAATGTCAAAATATAATTTATGATGGATAATAATAGACAACTCCGAAAAAACTAAGAGCAAAGTGTATGCAATTAGTGAAAGGAGTTTCAACTATGAAGAAAATGGCTTCCATAATGATTGGAATTGTACTCATGTTTTCATTTGCAACACCTGGGTTGGGGGAGGGAACGAAAGAGGCAACAACGAAGTACCAGATCCCTAATTCTGTTATGAACATAACAAAAGAAAATACGTATCCCAATTCAACACAAGATTTACCATTACTACAGCCAAGTGATTTAACACAGAAGTTATTAGATTCTTCAAAAGTCAAAATCGAAAACCCAGATTTAATTCGGATGTTAAATGAAACGAGTGTGAATAGTACACCTTTTGCGATTGGGTACCGAGCTATCATTTATTTAGGGCAGTGGCCTCTCAATTATGAATCAACAGAAACCGCGCCAAATTGGGAGTATCAACGAATAAATACAAACTATTTTGATAATCGTGGTGGGAAACTGCCTTATCAAATCCATTACGTACAAGAAGCACAAAAAATTGTTCGTGGTGGCTTAACTGCGAAAATTCAAAATACTGAAGATGTAAAGAAAATGATGCTGTTAAAAGCAATGAAAAAAACCAATTTACCACTTGCATTTGAGACAGTCGTGGGTGGAGGAACGAAAAAGAACCAAATCTATAATATTCCTCCAAATCGGTTGGGCTATCTTTATGGTTACGCCCCAGCTGTAAATGAAAAAGGTAAGGTCACTTACGGAGAGGTTTATCTAATGTTAAAAGGTAACAAAAAGATGATTGTCGTAAAAAATGTAACCTCTCAAGGAATTGGCGCTTGGATTCCAGTTCAGGACCATGTTAGCTTTGGGTTTGTTGCACCAGAACGTCCAAGATAATGGTTAAAGCCGGAGTTGTTACTCCGGCTTTTTGTAAATATTGCAGTAACTAGATTTTTTCTGTACTATGAAAACAAGCAAAGAAGGGGGATGACAGCATGGGTAGTCCAATTCAAGAAAAAGGCACACAAGTTCAATTTTTAAAACAACGTTTAAATATGTTTTCTGACGTACTAGATACCATCGATCCAGAAGAGGTAGATTTAGAAGATATCGATCGCCTGATTAGCATGATTGACGACTTGGAAACGAAATGTAAAGAATTTAATGGTAGAGACGAAAGCTGAGCCCACACAATTACGTAGGGCTCTTTTCTTTTGGAAAATTCAACTTTTTTAAACGGTGCACTTCTTATTCTTTGGTTTCGTTAAACAGAATTGTTGTTTTTGGAATAAATTAATAAGACTACAACTATATTTTGTATGTTTACTCGCGTTTTTGCTGTAAACGGTGATTTTTAGCCTCAACTTATACGGGGTTTGCGATTTTTATGAGCGGGCTTTCGACTTTTATGCGCAGAGTTGTTCATAATGGAATCGTTTTACCTCTAATAGGCCACTTTTCAACTCTGTTCGGGAATATTTTACTTTTTCTTCCTAAAATCAAAATTGAGCTTTCACAAAGCATATTCTTTAAATAAAATTGTGGGAGGAGTATAATAAACGGTGTAAATTGATGTGATTTTATAAAAAAAGTGGTATCTGAGGGGATTCACGCTAAAGGGGGAAACGAAACATGACAATGGAGAAATTCCAAGAGAGTATGTACAAGCTAGTTGTTGAGACTTCTACAAAGCTGCCAAGAGACGTTCGTCGCGCAATTAAGGCTGCGAAAGCTAGAGAAAACGCTGGAACGAGAGCAGCAATGAGCTTAGCGACTATCACAAATAATATTACAATGGCTGATGAACAAGTTTCACCAATTTGCCAGGATACTGGACTACCTACTTTTAAAATTAAAACACCTGTTGGAGCAAATCAACTTGAAATGAAGAAAGCCATTTATGCGGCGATTGCGGATGCCACTAAAGATGGCAAACTACGTCCCAACTCTGTAGATTCACTTACTGGAGATAATAGCGGTGACAATCTTGGGGCAGGCACTCCTGTCATTAAATTCGAGCAGTGGGAAAAGGATTATATCGACGCACGCTTAATTTTAAAGGGTGGCGGTTGTGAAAATAAAAACATTCAATATAGCTTACCGTGTGAACTAGAAGGTCTTGGTCGCGCAGGGCGTGATTTAGATGGTATCCGTAAATGTATCATGCACTCGGTTTACCAAGCTCAAGGACAAGGCTGTAGTGCTGGATTTATAGGAGTCGGAATTGGTGGAGATCGTACATCTGGTTATGAACTGGCGAAGGATCAATTATTCCGCTCTGTAGACGATGAAAATCCAATTGAAGAACTAAAACAGCTTGAAGATTATGTAATGGAAAATGCCAATAAGCTTGGGATTGGAACAATGGGCTTTGGTGGGGAGACAACGCTACTAGGCTGTAAGGTTGGGGTTATTAACCGTATACCAGCGAGTTTCTTTGTGTCTGTTGCGTATAACTGCTGGGCATACCGCCGTCTTGGTGTTGCTATAAATCCAGAAACAGGAGAAATCAATGACTGGATGTACCAAGAAGGGGAGCTAATTGATTTTTCAAAAGAAGTGGAAGAGGAAAGTGCAACCGAACAAAAAGTGGTTACACTTCAAGCTCCAATTACAGAGGAGCAAATCCGTGAGTTAAAAGTGGGTGATGTTGTTCAAATTAACGGTATGATGTACACAGGTCGTGATGCGATTCATAAATACTTGTCTGAAAACGATTCACCTGTCGATTTAAATGGCCAAGTGATTTATCATTGTGGACCAGTTATGTTGAAGGATCAAGACGGTAATTGGCATGTAAAAGCAGCTGGTCCAACTACAAGTATCCGTGAGGAGCCTTACCAAGGGGACATTATGAAACGGTTCGGTATCCGTGCGGTTATTGGTAAAGGTGGAATGGGTCCTAAAACGCTCGCTGCTCTTCAAGAACATGGTGGAGTGTACTTAAATGCAATCGGTGGAGCAGCTCAATACTATGCAGATTGTATTAAATCAGTAGAGGGCGTCGACTTAATGCAATTTGGAATACCAGAAGCAATGTGGCATTTAAAGGTTGAAGGCTTCACGGCGGTTGTGACAATGGATTCACACGGAAACAGCTTACATGCAGATGTTGACCAATCATCTTTGGAAAAACTAGAGCAATTTAAAGAAAAGGTTTTTAAATAAAACAATGGGTGCCAGGCGTTGTCCAAATATTGGATGACTCCTGGCACTCATGCTTCCCACCACTATTACAAATAATAAACAAAAATGTGTTGGGAGGAGTTATTTTGTTGAAAAAGTTGTTCACCCTTTTAGGAATTGTTTTTTTAATAACAAGTACTAATGTGGCGCATGCTGATTTTTCTAATTCACCGATTAATTGGGGCTTCAAGAAAGGAAAAGATGGCCAACCCGCCGATGCAGGTAAGCCACTTGAAAATATTATTGAAAAACATGGTGCCATTTACAAAGGGGATGCTAGTAAAAAGTATCTTTACTTAACCTTTGATAATGGATATGAAAATGGTTATACTGCACAAATTCTTGACATTTTGAAAAAAGAACAGGTTCCTGCAACATTTTTTGTCACGGGTCATTATCTTAACACGGCGTCAGAATTAGTTTTGCGAATGGCAAAAGAAGGTCATATTGTTGGAAATCACTCGTGGCACCACCCTGACCTGACTCAAGTTAGTGATCAACGTTTAAAAGAAGAACTCGAAAAGGTTCGTGCTGAAACCGAAGTACTAACTGGAAAGAAAAATATGGCATACCTTCGACCACCAAGAGGTGTCTTTAGCGAAAGAACAATGGCTTTAGCAAAGGATGCCGGATATACTCATGTGTTTTGGTCGCTTGCATTTGTCGATTGGTACACTGACCAACAGAAGGGTGCACAATATGCATACGACAATATTATGCGCCAAGTACATCCTGGATCGATAATGCTACTCCATACAGTCTCAAAGGACAATGCAGATGCACTAGAGAGGGTACTGAAGGACTTAAAGAAACAAGGATATGAATTTAAAAGCTTAGATGACTTTATGTTTAAACATATGTTGAAAGAAGAAATGCTTTATTAAAAGACCCCGCCTGATGATCGTTATAGGTTATCAGGCGGGGTTTTCAGTATTCTTTTGTTCTTTTGGAATACATCCACCATGGAATTTTATTAAAACCTTAATACCATGCTATAATACGAGAAAATGTGTAAAGGTGGAAAAGGTAGTGTGGCAGGAAATAATAGAAATAGAAGGACCCTATGACTTTAATCGTGTTTTAGATAGATTATCACTCGACCCACTTTCTGCAGTCAATCTAGTAACGTCTACATTAAGAATGCCACTATGGATAGAAGCGGAACCAATAATTATCGAAATAAAAAGCATAGGAACGATAGACAGTCCTAAATTTCAACTGTCAAGCAACAAGGGGAATTTAAAGGCTAGGTCCATTGAAAAAGTAGCCGAAATCCTAAAATGGAATACACAGCTAGTAAACATTCACCAACATTTTAGCCAAACAGTTCTTAAGGAGATATTCGAAACGCATTACGGCACTCCGCTTATACTAGACTTTGACCCTTACAGCTGTCTCATGAAATGCATCATTCACCAACAGCTTAATCTAGCCTTTGCCCATAAACTCACCGAGAGGTTTGTCCATACTTTTGGATTTGAACAGGATGGAGTCTGGTTTTACCCTCTTCCTGAAAAAATAGCTACGCTTGCAGTTGAAGAGTTAAGAGCCTTGCAATTCAGTGGGCGCAAAGCGGAGTATGTCATTGGGGTTAGTCAAGCAATCGTGAAAGGGGACCTCAATCTTGATGCCATCAAGGAGTTATCTGAGGAAGAAATCTACGAGCGATTGATTAAAATAAAAGGCGTAGGACCTTGGACAATCCAAAATCTCTTAATGTTTGGTTATGGCAAACCTAATCTCTTTCCAAAAACAGATATCGGTATCCAAAATG
This sequence comes from Pseudoneobacillus rhizosphaerae, assembly GCF_917563885.1. Taxonomy (GTDB): domain Bacteria; phylum Bacillota; class Bacilli; order Bacillales; family Cytobacillaceae; genus Pseudoneobacillus; species Pseudoneobacillus rhizosphaerae. The sequence continues at coordinate 148,094 of NZ_CAKJTG010000004.1, read as the reverse complement.
CATTAAAAAAGTTATATCAATTAGAACGAAAGCCAACACTAGAAGAAATCGAATTATATAAAAAACCATGGGAACCTTATTTAAGCTATGCATCCCTCTATTTGTGGAGAAGTATTGAATAAACCCAAATTTACTTGGAGTTGAAATAAATGAGAAAAGATCAAACAGTAATAATTGAACCGAACCAAACTTTCCCGTTAACAATTAAACGGTTAGGAATCAATGGTGAAGGGGTCGGATATTTTAAGAGGACGGTTGTCTTTGTACCCGGGGCTTTACCAGGAGAAGAAGTAGTTGTAGAAGCGACTAAAATTCATCCGAAATTTGCAGAGGCAAAAATAAAGAAAATCCGAAAAAAATCCGAGCATCGTGTTCAACCACTTTGCCCTGTTTATGACCAATGTGGCGGTTGTCAACTGCAGCATTTAGCATATCCGCAACAGTTGAAGGAAAAGAGAGATATCATCATTCAATCTCTTGAACGCCATACGAAGCTACCTATTGACCAGATAAACATTAGAGAAACAATAGGCATGGAAGACCCATGGGGTTACCGAAATAAAAATCAGTTTCAGGTTAAGCAAAAGGACGGAAAAGTATTAGCTGGTTTATATGGTTTAAACTCACATCAGCTTATCAATATTGAGAACTGTGCGGTACAGCATCCAAAAACAAATGAAGCAACAGCTAAAGTGAAACAAATTCTTGAAGAATTAAAAATACCTATTTACAATGAAAAAACTCGTAATGGAATCGTTCGTACAATCGTTACCCGTGTCGGCGTGCAAACGGGCGAACTTCAAGTTGTCTTGATTACCAATCAAAAGGAGCTACCGAAACAGGATCAATTTATCGAAGCAGTCCAAAAACGATTACCTCAGGTCCAATCGATTGTTCAAAATGTGAACGAACAAAAAACCTCCCTCATATTTGGAGAAGAAACATATGGTTTGGCCGGTGAGGATTTTATTCAAGAAACATTAGGTGATTTACAATTTGAACTATCGGCGAGAACCTTTTTTCAACTAAATCCACAGCAAACAATCAAGCTATACAATGAAGTTAAAAAGGCGGCTGCTCTAACAGGGAAAGAAAAAGTAGTGGATGCATATTGTGGCGTCGGTACTATCGGTTTATGGTTAGCAGACCAAGCAGCTGAAGTAAGAGGAATGGACATCATTGCGGAATCCATCGATGATGCAAAGAAAAGCGCCAAACGTCACGGTTTTACACATACAAAATATGTTCCAGGAAAAGCGGAAGAGGTATTACCGAAATGGGTTAAAAAGGGCTGGCATCCTGATGTCGTCGTCGTGGATCCGCCTAGAACTGGCTTAGACGGGCAGCTGTTACAAACCATTTTACAAGTAAAGCCTTCTAAAATAATCTATGTTTCTTGTAATCCATCCACATTGGCGAAGGACCTTGATATCTTAAGTAAGAGTTATCAGGTTGAATATATTCAACCTGTGGACATGTTCCCACAGACGAGTCATGTGGAAGCAGTGGTGAGTATTAAGTTGAAATAGCAAGGTACGATTACTTTTCATGAAAAAAGCGAACATATATCTTAATCAAACGTCTGATTGAAATTGGGACAGTGGTGACATTGTCCCCCCTAAACATGTATACGAGGAGGTTTATTATGGTTAATGTAAAAAAGAAGTTGTCACCTGAACAAAGTGAAGTATTACTCAGAACATTGAAAGACCGTTTTGAAAAAAACATGAGTCGCCATGAAGGACTTGAATGGGATAAGGTACAAGTAAAGTTAGAAACTAATACTGAAAAACTGTGGTCGCTCAACGAAATGGAAATAACTGATGGTGAACCGGATGTTATTGCATATGATGAAAAGGCTGGCGATTATATTTTTTATGATTGTTCAGCCGAAAGTCCTAAAGGTCGCAGAAGTGTTTGTTACGACCATGAAGCATTGGAATCAAGGAAAGCACATAAACCACACAATAGCGCTATGGGTATGGCAAATGACATGGGGATTGAAATTTTAACGGAAGAACAATACCGAGAGCTGCAGCAACTTGGGAATTTTGATACTAAAACATCGAGCTGGGTGCAAACACCTGCTAATATAAGGAAACTCGGTGGAGCGATCTTTTGTGATCGACGCTACGACACTATTTTTGTGTACCACAATGGGGCGGAATCCTACTATGCTGCTAGAGGTTTCCGCGGCTCGCTAAGAGTCTGAATTTTGGTGTAAACAATCTAGCGGTAGGAAAGGGTGACATTGTCCTACATCTAAGAAGCGGGTCACGAGGTACTTTTCTTGGTGACCCAATATGCTGTAAAAACCGGGATATAGGTATAAAGTTATATCGATATATAACGAGAAAAATGTAGAATTTTGTTTTAGTAGAAATTATCCAGTGAAATAGCGTATCAATTGTAAAACTAATCAAACGTTTGTTTGAAAATAATTATATCGATAAAGTGGCAATGAATGTGATGGAAAATATATTCTTGATTCTTGGTTTATGATTTAATGATATAAAGGTATTAAAATAGAGACCTTGAGGGGTCGCTTTTTTTTGTAAACAATTACTAATAAGGGAACAAGCATGACAGATTCCTTTAAATATAGTATTATGACATAGGTATTATTTGTACTAATTCGTAGGGGAGGATATTAGATGAGTAAAGCAGAGACACCTTCACTACAGGAGGTTAGGAAAGTTACTTTATCGACCGAACAGAATACTTCTACGTTAATCAAGGACTTAAAATCACTATTTAAATTGCCTGTTTTAATAGCTAATGTATTACCTGTGTTTACAGGGTTCTGGTTAGCGTTATATTTTTCAAATGCTTCTTTCGCAGAGCATTGGGACATCTTTTTGTTTTCCATTTTAGGGAGTACAATGGTTATGGCTGGTGCTCTCATTATTAATAATTGGTACGATGTTGATATTGATACAGTGATGGATCGAACGAAAAATCGTCCAACTGTCACAGGTCATATTTCCCTTAAGACAGTGTTAACGATGGGAATTGCCTTTACTATAGTTGGTTTTATTCTGTTATTGTTTACAACAGTTGAATCAACAATATACGCATTTGTCGGATGGTTTACTTATGTCGTCTTGTATACCATGTGGTCAAAGCGTAAATACACTTTGAATACCGTAATTGGGAGTGTATCTGGTGCTGTAACACCGTTAATTGGTTGGACAGCATTAGAACCAGGGTTCCATATTGTTCCTATCATCCTGTTTCTTATTTTATTTGTTTTTCAAATGCCGCATACCTTTGCGATTGCTATGAAGAAATGCAATGAATATTCCGCAGCTAAAGTAGCGATGCTTCCAGTTGTATATGGTTTTGAAATGACCAAAAGACAAATGGTTGTATATGTTGCTTGTTTACTTCCGTTACCATTTTATTTAGCACCACTCGGAAATACCTTTTTGGTTATTGCAACTTTGCTAAATGTTGGTTGGATTGTTTTAAGTTTTAGCGGCTTTTTCATGAAAAACGATCTTAAATGGGCACATTGGAACTTTTTATATTCTGTAAATTATATAACGATATTGTTTCTTACGATGATTATCGTAACATTACCTATATTTTAATATTGGCTGTCCCATTATGTTTGCCTTTATGGCAACATAATGGGACAGCCTTTTTTGATCTAGATAGAGTGATTTTTCAGGACAATACGGTTGTTCAAAAGAGAGGAAAAGTCCAATAGAGCACGTCTATCGGACAATACGAGCGTTCAAAGGAGAGGAAAAGTCCGATAGAGCATGTCTATCGGATCTTGTTCACAAAACTGTCATGGTTGCTCTTTTCGACAAAACTGACCGAAAATAAATATAGGTAAATAACATTGTTTACTGTTTGATAATAGTGAAAACGTTGCCGTATATAGGTTTAGATGATGAATTGATATGATATGACAATAATTATTTGAAAAAAATTCACATACCTGTGATTGAAAAATCATTATATATGTGATTTTCTTCACTACGCTGATAATCGTTCCCACCTATTATGTAAGTATGAATCACATTAAAGGAGGTTGATTTTCAGTGGCAACAAAAGTTAACCGTGAAAAAGAAGACGATTCAAAAATGGGAACATGGATCTCCGTTGGGATAGTTGGAGCAGTTATTCTTATAACGTATTTTGTACTATTTGGGCTATTTATGGCTAGAGTATAGGGGGGATAAAGATGAAAATGCATCTTGATGAAAAAATATGGCTTGGCTTAAGCTTCGGTATGATCATGATATTCATGCTTATCACGGGATATCAAGGATTCGCCTTGGAAATGGGACCACCAAGTCATAAAGAAACGATAGATCCACAAAAAGTTGATCAAACCGCACCATTTGACCAACCTGGTATTAAACAAATTGGTGAAAATGAATATGAAGTGGTTATGACGTTACAAATTTTCAGCTTTAATCCAGCTAATATCGAAGTTCCTGCTGGATCAACCGTACATTTTACAATGACGTCAAAAGATGTTGTCCACGGTTTCCAGGTAGCAAACACGAACCTAAATGCGATGGTTATGCCAGGACATATCACAAAAATTACTCAAAAGTTTGATAAACCAGGCAAATATTTAGTGTTGTGTAATGAATACTGTGGTGCAGGTCACCAAGTTATGAGTACTACGATTACGGTTAAATAAGGAGGGAAGACCAGTGGAAACAGTTATACCACAAGCGGGTAAAGCAAAAACAGTTTTTAAAGAAAAAGCAAATAAAGTGTTGGGTGTAAACCTACAGGATGCATTAATAACGAAAGCATATATGTCTGTTGCATTTATAGCATTATTTCTTGGTGGAATATTAGGTTTATTACAAGGGTTAAACCGTGCAGGTCTTTTAGAATTACCAAGCTGGCTTAACTATTATCAAGTATTAACAGCTCACGGTTTGCTTTTGGTTGTTGTGCTTTCGGCTTTCTTTATGATTGGTTACTATTACGCAGGCCTTTCTCATACTCTAGGCGGGCTACTTCCGAAAGTAAGAAAGATAGCTTGGATTGGTTTTTGGCTTAAAATTTTCGGATTTGTATTAGTTCTTATCCCTTTATTATTGAATGAAGCTTCAGTTATGTATACATTCTATCCGCCAATGGCAGCTCACCCAGTATTTTATTTCGGATTAGTATTTATTGTTTTGGGTGTATGGGCACTTTCAATTGGAGCGTTTATCCAAGTTGCCAATTGGAGAAAGAATAACAAAGGAAAGCATCTTCCAATTTTAGCTTTCTTTGCTACAGGATCATTTGTACTATTAGTTGGCGCAACAGCCTTTGTTGCAGTAGAAGTACTTTTTATGATTATTCCTTGGACACTCGGTTGGACTGATGGTATTAACGTATTACTTGCACGTACCCTGTTTTGGGCTTTTGGTCACACAGCGGTTAATATTTGGTACTTAACAGCTGTTTCTGTATGGTATTGCATTATCCCGAAAATTATCGGTGGATACCGTTGGAACGACTTCTTAACTCGTATGGTTGTAATTCCTTTAGTTATCATGAATATTACTGGTGGATTCCATCACCAAATCATTGATCCTGGTATTACACCAGAAATCAAGTTCATGCACGTATTTATGAGTTTAGCAATTGGTTTCCCATCTTTAATGACGGCGTATGCTATGTTTAGAACTTTTGAAAGAACTGGCAGAGCTAAAGGTGGAAAAGGTGCATTTGGTTGGTTTAAAAAATTACCTTGGGGAGATGTTCGTTTCTTATCTCCTTTTATCGCAATGGCTGCTTTTGCTCCGGCTGGTGCTGGTGGTATCGTTCAAAGTACTAACCAGTTAGACGGAGTTGTTCATAATACATTATGGATTGTTGGACATTTCCATTTAACATTAGGTATGTCAGTAGTAATGACATTCTTCGGAGTAAGTTATTGGTTAATTCCTTATATCTCAAAACGGGTATTAACACCTCAAATGAATAAATTAGGTATCGTTCAAACGATTATTTGGACAATTGCTATGATAATGATGTCTGGTGCTCAGCATACAGTTGGTTTATTAGGCGCACCACGTAGAACTTCTTATACAACATATGGAGAGTTCTCATCAACATTAGGTTGGGACCCATATTTAACAATGTTAGGAATTGGTGCTACATTATTAACAATTGGTGTGATTATTCAAGTATACGCAGTATTCAACATGATGTTCTTTGCGCCAAAGGGAGAAACAGAATTCCCTGTAGCAGAAGAAGAAGAGAATGCTCCAAAAACTCCATACTGGACAGAGCGTTGGGGACTATGGGTTGTTCTTACAGTCATCGTAGTCGGAATGGCATATGTTATTCCAATAGTTGATATGATTGTAAATGCACCTCCAGGATCACCACCGTTTAAGACTTGGTAATTAATTAGAAAAGCGAAAGCGTTTAGACCATCAGGGGCTAGCCGCTGGAGCTAGACATCAATCTTTTAAAAAAGAGATAGCTCATAAAGTGGGGCTATCTCTTTGTAATATATTAAGGATAAAAATCATTTTGGGAAGTGATCTCAATGATCAAAAATAAAAATAACGTTATTTCAATAGCAATCGTTTTATTGTTTGGATGTGTGTTATTTTTTATCGGTACGGATGGTTTTACTGCCTATACAGCAGAAACAGCTAGAGTAAATAAGTTAATTGAGGATAAACCTAAATTCCCAGATGTAACCTTAGAGGATAGCAGTGGGCGAAAATATCCAATATCAGAGTTAGAAGATAAATATGTATTGATTACTTTTATGTACACCTCCTGTACAACCGTTTGCCTTCAATTAGAACATAACATGGGCCAAGTATATGATTTGTTGCCTAGTAAATATAGAGGAAAAGAAATAGTCTTTTTAAGTATTAGTTTTGATCCAGAGCGAGATACCCCAGCTAGATTAAACAGTTATAAAGACTATTTTAATAGTGATGGGGAAACATGGCGAATGGCAAGGATTTCAAACCAATCAGAATTAGATTCATTGCTAAAGAAGTTTGGGGTAATCGTCATTCCTGATGGGAATGGAAATTTCGCGCATAATTCTGCCTTTTATTTAGTGGATAAAAAAGGTAAATTAGAAGATGTATTGGATTACACGAAGGTTGATGAAGCGGCTTCGAAGATTGTAAATATTCTTGATGAAGAAGTGGGGGAGTAATCGTATGAATCGATTGGTTTATGGCTTATTGCTGCTAATATCGTTAATACTCCCTCCTGTTGCTAATTTAATGGAATCCGTGATGATCATTCATATGCATATGCAGATGCCGATGCTAGTTATCATAGGAATGATTATGGCCCGGTTCTTTCAAGAGCGGTATCCTAGATTTTTTGAAAAATGGAATGAAAATGGTTTTCCTGGAATTGTTTTATTTATCATTATCGTGTCGTACTGGATGATGCCGAGAACGATGGATGAGGCCTTAACGAGCCAGAGTGTGGAAATTTTTAAATTTATCAGTTTACCTTTTTTAGCAGGGATTCCCTTAATGGATAGTTGGAAGAAGCTTAGTTCGATTGGGAAGAATTCTGTTATTATCTTTTTTACTGTTGCCTTTATTGGTATAGGCTACTTGTATATCAATGCACCGAATCCATTATGTAACAACTATTTAGTAATTGACCAGATCATACTTGGTTGGGGATTCTTGATAACAGCTATTGGTTTGATTATCTATTTATTATACGACTTTTTTATAGACCCTTCGGCGTATGAAGAAGTAGCGGAGGAAGAGTAATTGATTTTAACATTAAATACCATAAAATGTATTGGTATCCTTTGATATAATGTGAGTAGTTAGTTTCACATGGTCGGAGGATTCTTTTATGAAAGAAAAGTATTATGATGATTTGTTGAACATATACACGCGGGGAGATCAAAAGGGCTTCTATGGGTCTTTGCATTATCATCGATATGAACCTACCCCTTATAGTGCACTAGAAATATTATTTGAGCATTATGAGCTCAAAGGTAGTGATCGTGTTGTTGATTTTGGGTGTGGGAAAGGAAGATTAAATTTTTATATTAACGATCGCTTTCAGTCAACCGTTGTTGGTATAGAAATGAATGAAACCTTCTTTGAGGATGCAATTATAAATCGGAGGAATTATTTAAAAAAGTCTAATAAAGGTCAGAATTTAGTTCATTTCCAAAATTGTTTAGCTGAAGAGTACGAAATTAACCCTAAGGATAATCGGTTTTATTTTTTTAATCCATTTTCCTTACAAATTTTTATGATAGTCGTAAACAATATTTTAGTATCGGTTGAAAAAGAAAAGAGGGAGATTGAACTAGTTCTCTACTATCCTTCTGAAGACTATATTTATTTTTTAAACAACCATCCTTCGTTTCGATTTAAACAGGAAGTTACTTTGGCGGATTTATATAAGCACAATCCTAATGAGAGATTTATGATTTATAAACTAGCCTATTAAGAGCATAAAAAGGCAGGAATCACTTTTGATTCCTGCTTTCAAATTATTCCTTTGGGGAAATCATCTCTTCAGGGTTAACAAATTGATTAAATTCCTGCTCCGTTAATAATCCCAGCTGTATAGCGGCTTCCTTCAATGATAGTCCTTCTTTATGAGCATGCTTAGCGATAGCTGCTGCCTTTTCATACCCAATGTGAGGATTGAGTGCGGTAACGAGCATCAATGATTCATTTAAATACTTAGTAATAACAGAAACATTGGCTTCGATTCCCACGGCACAATTGGAATTGAACGATCGTATTGAATCTGTTAATAATCGAACAGATTGTAGAAAATTATAGACGATGACAGGCTTGAATACATTTAGCTCAAAATTACCTTGACTAGCTGCAAAGCCAATCGCAGCATCATTTCCCATAACTTGAACAGCCACCATAGTCATGGCTTCACTTTGGGTCGGATTTACTTTACCTGGCATGATTGAGCTGCCAGGCTCGTTTTCTGGAATGGAAATTTCACCAATTCCACAGCGTGGTCCACTCGCTAACCATCTTATATCATTAGCGATTTTCATCAAGTCAGCAGCTAATGCTTTTAACGCACCATGTACAAACACGGTTTCATCGTGACTTGTTAAAGCGTGAAACTTATTAATAGAAGAATAGAAGCTGAGCTTCGTAAAGGTCGAAATCTCTGTAGCCACCATTTCACCGAATTTAGGATGAGCATTGATGCCTGTTCCAACTGCTGTCCCTCCAATGGCTAATGCGTACATTTTTTTAATAGAATCTAGAACCATCTCTTTTGATCGTTGTAGCATATGTACCCAACCACTAATTTCTTGTCCAAGTGTTAATGGAGTTGCATCCTGGAGATGGGTTCTTCCGATTTTTACGATAGAAGCAAATTCTAATTCTTTCAATTTGAAAGTGGAAAGTAGTTGTTCGATTGCTGGAACTAGTTTTTCCGATACTTCCTTTACACAGGCAATATGCATGGCAGTTGGGAAGGTATCGTTAGAGCTCTGACTCATATTCACATCATCATTTGGATGAACCCTTTCTTCAGTCCCTTTTTCCTGCAGCCAATTATTACTCCGGAACGCAACAACTTCATTAACATTCATATTACTCTGAGTGCCACTTCCTGTTTGCCATACAACTAGAGGGAAATGGTCGTTCAGTTTACCATCAATGATCTCCTCACAAGCTAGTTGGATGGCTTTACTTTTATTGGTGCTTAGCTTTCCGAGTTTTTCATTAGCAATAGCTGCACTTCTTTTTAAAATGGCAAATGCAGTAATCACTTCATTTGGCATTTGCTCAATTCCGATTTTGAAGTTCTCTTTACTACGCTGCGTTTGTGCACCCCAATATTTATTATCAGCAACTTTTATTTCACCCATTGTATCTTTTTCAGTCCGAAAATTCATCAGCACACCTCTATTACTTTTATTTAACATGTTCGTTTACTAATATAGGTGAAATTCCTAGTGAATATGCTTCTCTAATTGACTAAAGTGAAAAAGATATATATATTTAAAGTAAGGATTATATTGTATTTTATAGGGGATTTAAATTATGTTACTGTAATAATGTAAGCGGAAAGATTAATCGGTAGTCGGTTAGTCTCTTTTTAATAATATCTTACGGTACATGGATTAGTCAGAAAATTTGAACATTTTTTGGTTGAATAAAATTTATTTTTATGGAAGTGTTTCTTATGGTAAATATCAATCAAATGAATGAAACTCAGCAAGTTTTAAATATGATCAATAATCTTTTAAGTAATATTGGTTCTGATAGACAGAATCTCTCTTTAGAGATTAATAATTTCCTTGAATGTAGCAAGGAAACTAATAAGAACCAAGAGGTTGTCGACTCGATTTTATTACAATTACAAAAAATAAATGAACAAATGGAAAATATGACTTGGCTAAATAAGCATTATAAAATTCTCCATGATTTTGCTCAAGTTTGTAGTAAGACATTGGACGAGCACACTTTATTAAAAAAAGCTTATGAAATGGTCTCACAGGTTATGGCGACAGATGCCTTTTATATCGCGCTGTATACAGAAGGAGACACACATATTCATTTTGCCCTTATGGTAGATCATGGTAAGTTTTATCCTAAAGAGATTGTAGAATTTGGTGATAACTATACTTCCATGGTAATTAATTCTAGGGAAATCATCCATCAGAAAAAGGCCCCCCAATCAGCTATTTTCAGTGAATCAGCCACATTTGGAGAAAACGCAACGAGCGCTTGTCTATTTGTTCCTGTTATTATTGATGGACATGTAAAAGGTGTTATTTCTGCACAGAGCTATTCCGATTTCGCTTATCGCACAGAGCATGAAGAGCTTCTGCAAATTATCGGGACCCAAGTAATTAACTCGATTGAAACGGCACGACTTTATGAGCAAATATACAAAATGTCACAAACAGATGAGCTTACTGGTTTGAAAAATCATCGAGCCTTCCATGAGGATTTATCAAAGCTAATAAGTGAAAGCAATCAAGAAATCATCCTTGTTATGATAGACTCAGATAATTTGAAAAAGGTAAATGACAATTATGGCCATGATATTGGCGACCTGTATTTACAGGTTATAGCAAATGGAATTAAAATGATTAGTAATTCTAATATTGAAGGCTATCGATATGCTGGTGATGAATTTATGATTTTGATAACTGCTGATTTACCTCATGGAATTGAAGCTCTGTATGAAGGATTAAAGGAATATTACGTACAAAATCCGATATATGTTTCTAATCATCAGATCAATGTTTCATTTAGTACAGGTGTTGCAACGTATCCTTATCATGGTTCATCTGTTGATTCGCTAAAGAAATCAGCTGATAATGCCTTATATGTGGCAAAAAAGCAAGGGAAAAATAAACTTGTTATTTCACAAAAAGTGGAAAAAAATGAAGATAAACAGAATGATAATATGTTTTTTATATAGGTGAAAAGTTAACGGATGATACATTAGTATCATCCGTTTTTTATTGAAACTAATTTTAAAAAAATAAGCGAATTGCTGTTGACTTTGACGCTGCGTAAAGGTGTATCTTAAGTTTAAGAGAGGTGATTTGAATGGAATATACGGTGCAGAAGCTCGGTAGCCTAGCAGGAGTCAGTACTAGAACCCTACGTTACTACGATGAAATTGGAATTCTTAAGCCAGCAAGAATTAATTCATCGGGGTATCGAATTTATGGGCAAGCGGAAGTTGATCTGCTGCAGCAGATTCTTTTTTACAGAGAATTGGGTGTCAGTTTAGATAGTATAAAGGAGATCGTTACGGCTCCTTCCTTCGATGGAGCGCAAGCACTGAAAGAACATCGCGAAAAACTCCTTGAAAAGAAAGAACAACTAGAAGTATTAATAAAGAATGTCGATAAAACGATTGCGTTAACAGAAGGGAGAATGAAAATGAGTAATAAAGAAAAGTTTGAAGGCTTTAAGAAAAAAATGGTTGATGATAATGAGGGAAAATATGGAAAAGAAATTCGTGAAAAGTATGGTAATGCTAAGGTTGATAAATCGAATGCTAAACTAATGAACATGACTGAAGAAGAGCATGAACGAGTAACGAAGCTTGCGGAAGAAGTTCAAGAAACTTTGGCTCTAGCCTTTGCAACTGGTGACCCTGCCGGTGAGTTAGCTCAAAAAGCGGCAGACCTGCATAAGCAATGGTTATGCTTCTATTGGACAGAATACAGCAAGGAAGCACATGCTGGACTGGCGCAAATGTATGTCGATGATGAGAGATTTACGGCATATTATGATAAAGAACAACCAGGAACAGCAGAGTTTTTACGTGATGCGATTCAGATATATACTGGCATGAAGAATGCATAAATTTGTGGAATGGCGTCAAGCTTAGGCGGTGTTTACTACCGTTGGTGTGCTTGACGCCTTTCTTGTTTAAATGTCCTTAGTAAAAGTAACCTCAATCTGCACAATCTCCGAGCGACTTCCAATACGAATGGGAGGTCCCCAAAATCCAAATCCAGACGAAACGATAGCATGCAGTTGATTAAACGTTTGATATCCCCAATCTAAATCATACATTTTCTTAGTCACTAAATGATTTGGTGACATTTGTCCGCGGTGGGTATGTCCGGAAAGAAGCAAATCGACACCAGATTTAGCAGCCTGTTTAATTTCTGCGGGTTGATGGTCCATCATGATAACGGGTTTATCCAAAGTAAGATTAGATATTAATTGATCAATTGGCTGACGGTTTGAATCCGTTTTATCTTTGCGACCTACTAACCAGAAGGATTCTTTTACTTCAATTAATTCATCTTGTAAAATTTTGACCCCAATGCGTTCCATTTCTTTAACGAATTCAGGAATTGCCCGTCCGTAGTATTCATGATTACCTAACACTCCGAATATACCTAGTGGTGCGGATAACTGACTCATCACATCCCCCATCTTTTTTTGAATGAAGGGTTCAGGATCATCGTCAATAATATCACCAGGTAATAGAATGATATCCGGACGCAGTTCATTAATGCCCTTTACCAATCTCTGAAGATGTGATAAACCAGACAAATGACCGAAATGCATGTCCGATGCCATCGCAATCCGAAGCTTGGAAAATTGATTTGTTTGTTTTGGAATCGTAACAGCATAGGTTCGAACAACGGGACTATAGGCATTGAAAGTTCCATATGAAAATAGAATACCGAATATTACTAGAAAGATAGTTCCTGCCCAAGCGACGACTTGATCCTCTGGAAGACCACCAGAAGTCAGAACCAGAACTATTATATTAGTAATAGGAAGTAACAAAAGGGCATACTGCAAAACAGCGAACCAGTACGAGCCTATAATTCTAAAGATAGCCAATTTTTTGATCCCACGACCAATTAGATAAGAATAAAACAAAAGCCCAGCTATCAGTCCATAAAGCCATTTGTTTTCTAGACCAAAGACCTGATTGAGCCAAGCCCATCCGTTCCAACTAATATAAAATCCAATTGTTGAATAGATAATAAGAAAGAGAATGATTCGAAAAATAATCCGCGGTCTCATAGAAAACTCCTTTAAATAGAATCCTTTTACCTTGTCATGGGGATTATGGTAAGTAATAATTTAGATTAAGTGTCTACAAGAATAAGCTACTAAGAGGTATTTGTCTATTTTTAGCTCTTTTTAGAGAAGGTCGTGAAGAAATGGTAACAAATAAATTCAAGCTTACCTATACAATTCTCATCGCAGGTATTGGAGGTTTACTTTTTCATCTTATGAACATTCCGCTGCCATGGCTAATAGGACCTCTATTTTCTGTCATGATAGCTAATATTCGTTTCAATTACCAATTGAATTTACCATCTGCTTATAAGAATACAGGTTTATTATTTCTCTCTTACGTTTTAGGAACATCATTTACGATGGATACTGTGTTACAGGTGGCGGATCACTTACCACTCATGCTAACCATCACGATGGCGACCGTTCTTTTTAGTATCTTTATGGCGGTTGTCATTTCTTTTATAGGAAAACTAAATGTTAAAGATGCAATTTTGGGGAGTATTCCAGGTGGTTTATCTAATATGGTTGCGTTAAGTGAGGAGATTGAAGGAACAAACATAACAACGGTTACGACTATACAACTCGTGAGATTACTCTCTGTCATTACAATAGTACCGATATTAGCTGCAGTTATAGCTGATGAATCGGTAACTAAAATGTTGGTTACGCTTCAAAATGAGGCTAATGCACCAAGGATTAACGAATTACTTGATTCCTTGATTTATATAATTTTCGTACCGCTAGTAACCTGGCTTTCTATGAAAATAAAATTACCTACTGCTATCATTATTGGTCCAATTATGAGTACTGCTTTTTTAGTGATTTTAGGCTTCAAAGCCCCGATTCTTCCGACTTTCATTTTAAATTTAGCCCAATTACTTGTCGGGTCTCATATTGGTTTATTAATGGTTCTAAAGGGGGCGAAGAACTTAAAGCTCGTGTTAATAATGTCGCTACTTCTTAGTTTATGTACAATAGGTTTTTCCTTATTTATTGGCTATATTATACCGAATTTAATGGAAGTATCCATCCTAACGGGCCTATTGGGAGCTGCTCCAGGTGGTGTGGCTGAAATGGGTGTTACTGCAGCTCAACTTCACGCAAATGTCTCAATAGTGACAGCGTATCAGTTGTTCAGACTGTTTTTTATCCTATTAATCATGCCATTTGTATTGAGAATGCTTTTGAAAAAATTGCAAGTAAGGCAGACAACATAAAATAAGGCTCTGTTATTATGCATTGTTGATTTTCGTATAGGTATGGGGATTGATAGGCGGAGAATTTCCGTCTAATGTAAATATTTGAACTTAAGAAGCAGATATAAGCGGAGAAATTCCGTTTAACTGCTCAAAATAAGACAAAATCCATAGATTTGAATCATATAAACGGAAAAACTTCCTTTATTTTTAAGGAAATAGGCTTCTTTTCCAAGTTAAACGGAATTTCTCCGTCTATTTTTCAAACAAAGTGAAATCAACATTAAGTTATAACAGAGCCTAAAATAAAAAAGTGGATAGAGCTATGCTAATATCCACTTTTTTATATATTAAGAGAGTTCTATTAACGAATTCGTATCAATAATAGTGGCAAATTCCTCATTCAAGTTAACCATCGTCATTTGATGGATATCTTCTGCTAAGTAGGTTTTACCATCTGGTCCGATACGATCAAAGGTAGCGGTTGCATCACTTACTAAGTAGGTGTTAAATCCTAAGTTGCCAGCCATTCTTGTCGTTGTTTCGACACAATGGTTCGTAGTGAGACCAACAATGATGACAGATTCAATTCCTTTGCTTCTTAATCTGCTTTCAAGGTCAGTACCGATAAAAGAGCTATTGACTGTCTTTTGAATAATGGGTTCACCATCAAGAATTTGAATCATCTCTTTAAATTCATGGGTAGGTTTTGAAATATGGAATAATGAGTTTTCATTCGTTCTTGATACGTGTTGAATATGAAAAATTGGTCTTGAAGTTGCACGCCAATAATCCATGATTTTCACAATGTTCTTCTCGGCATCCGGATTATTTCTTCTACCCCAGCTGGAATCATAAAAGGCCTTTTGGACATCGATAATAATTAATGCCGCATTTTCCGATAAGCTTTTCATTAACAATCAACTCCTCTAATTTATGATGATACAAAAAATTGAAAATAAGTGGCAGAAAGCATAGAATAATAATGGAAATAATAGTTAAAAATCTTTAATTCTACAATAACGAAAATGAGTTGCTTTTGGCAACTTTTGGTTTTAAGAAAATGAAAAAATTATATTATTGGAGGGAGAATAAATGTTAGTATTGCATGCTTTTTTTAAAGTAGATCCAAATCAACGTGAGGAATATCTTGGACATGCTCGTCAAGTGATGGAGGGTTCAAAGGCAGAAGAGGGATGTAACAGCTACCATCTTTATGAGGATACACTAGTGCCAAATGCTTTTGTAATGGTTGAAGAATGGAAGGACGCTGCTGCTCTTGAGTATCATTTTGGAACAGCTCATTATAAGGCTTTTAAGGAAGCTACTGTAGGTATGGTTGTAGAGCCACCGCAATTAGTTAAGTATGAGGTCGCTAGAAAGATATAAGGCATTTTTCTAATTTATTTAAAATAATGCAGGAGCGGTCTACGCATCCTGCATTTTTTGTAGTAAATTTTTAAGCTGATTTTGGTAGCTCGGTTTTTTGGGAAAATAAAAGCTTAGCAGAAATCAATCTGTCTCTAACTAAAACCCCAATCCATGAAGCAAGGGCTGCTTTAATCAAACCTACAATGATAAATGGAGTAAATCCACCTTTAAATGCAGCTGTCCAGGATAGGTCCGCAGCAATTTTGAGCCAAGCTGTTCCGAATGCCAATGTAATCAGCATCCCAATACTATTAGCAATCATGGCGTTTTTGAAATTGAAGGACGTTTTTTCCATATAGAAGCCGATTAGAAAGACTGCAGGGATGAATCCAACTAAATATCCACCAGTAGGACCAACAAGCTTCGAAAATCCACCTGAAAATTCTGCAAAGACAGGAACGCCGACAGCTCCAATAATGATATATAAAATAACAGATAACGTTCCATAACGAGAACCAAGAATGGTTGCGGCTAGTCCTATTGCTAGTGTTTGACCTGTAATTGGAACAAGTGGAAGCGGAATCGTCATTTGTGCTAAAACCCCAATGATTGCAGCGAATAGTGCAGTGACAATCATCATTCTTAATTTAAGTTGTTGATTTGTCATATGTCTCACTCCTTTTTTGATTGTTAACTAGTATGTAGATTTGGTTGACATTTAAAACTATATTAATATTTAGAAAATTTGTCAATAGAAAGTAAAGCAAAAAAAAAGAGACAACAAGAAATTTTTCCTTTTGCCTCTCCTAATTTTGATTTTCCTGTTACTAGCCATGTGAGGAAAAAGCGGTAATGGTTCCTGCTAGATTAATTGCTTAGAGGATAATTAAATTTCTTAAAGGGGATTATTGTTTACGGATGCCAAACTGAGCATTAAGCTGACCTTGAATCATTTTATTTCGGATGGTTTTTGTGTCCTTTTCGATTTGTTTTTTCTTCATTTCTTGTCTTATGTCATAAGTTTGAACGCCATCTCCAATCTTGTTAGCAATTTCAATAAGCAATTCAATATCGGAAAAAGAATACTTTCGGCTACCACCTGAAGATCTGTCTGGAAAAATAAGCTTTCTTTCCTCGTAATAACGGATTTGTCTCTCGGATAGACCAGTTAATTCTCGGACCACGCCTATTGTTATCACCTTTTTATCTTTATAAGACTGTTCGTTTTCCATGATAGGTTCTCACCACTCTCGTTTAATAGTTAGTTCGGTATATACTAAAATATGAATATAATTCATTATATTAGATGTTATTTTATATAACCTGACATATCTAATTATTCTTAGAATTATTTTACAGAAAAAAGCTGCCCGATATCGGCAGCTTATTTTTGTAGATATTCATGAAAATTTTCCTGTAGCTCTTGCATTCCACTCGGTCTGTAAATATAGGTTTCTGTCCCGCACTCATCCGTATGATAAGAGCTAATAAGACCAGCGGTTCGTAACAGCATGATGTGATGATGTACGGTGCTTTTGGAGACAGAAAAATATTGCAGAATTTCTGTAAAGGTTTTCGGACCTTCAGATAAAAGTTTGATGATACGAAGGCGGTTTTCGTCTGCTAATGCCTTTGTTAAACGGATTAATTTTTTTGAAGGCTGATCTGGGTCATTTTCAGGAATATCAATTGGATAGAAAATATGGGCAATGTTTTTCAGTTTACTAATCATGATTAGCGGGTTTGTATGATAAGTAGGTGTAAGAATGACCTGGTGTAGCCCATCGTATTGTTCAATTTTTAATCCACCAGAAATCTTCTCAACAAATTGAACGGGGTCTTCACTAATAGTTTTTCCTTCCCATTCCATGATTGAATCTCTTAACATACCTAGAATTTCAGAATCTATTTTTGAAAAATAAGCGTTATTCCACTTTCTGATGAGTTCCACATACTGGTCTCGAATCCCAGCCAAGTCAGTTGGTAATGATTCAGATACGTATGAAAATAATTTTTCATAGATGCTACCAGGTTGTAGAGAAGTTAGCCACTTCAAAAAGTCATCTACATTTTCTTTTTCAGGAGATTGCCAAATCAACAAATATAAATAACAGAAGGATGGATGTTCTTTATGGTTACCAAAGTCCACACTAGCAACATCTAACTTCTCTTGAACTTCCTTAATCCAACCCATTCCAATTTCTACGTTTTTGATTGACCTTTTTGTCAAAAATAATTCGAGACTATTCACCAATTCGTACAGTGGTGAAAACTCAAATACCACTCTATATCCCATTTTCTTCACCTCTTGTTAAAGACATTCTAACACGATAGAAAAAAATAATAAATATGGAAATATGTTGCAAATTATATTATTTCGTATATAATGAACTTATTAAACAGTTCTATATTTTTAGAACAAGTATAAGTATATCGAACTTTATGGAGGAATGAAAATGAACGTCTTAATTGTATATGCTCATCCATCATCAACATCCTATAATGCTGCTTTGAAGGATGCGACAATTGAAGCTTTATTAAATAGAGGAGCGTCCGTAAAAGTATCAGATTTATATGCAATGAACTTTAACCCCGTTGCCAAGATGGAGGATACGGTCGTACCAAAAAATCTAGATAAGGTTCCAGAGGATTTGAGGCTTGAGCGTGAAAAGGTAAGTTGGGCAGATTATATTATTTTTCAATTTCCAATGTGGTGGACTTCGGCTCCTGCTATCTTAAAGGGCTGGTTTGATCGAGTGTTTGCAGCCAATTTTGCGTATGGACCTGGGGTCTACAACCATGGCAATTTCAAAGGAAAAAAGGCAATGCTTAGTCTGACAACGGGTGGAAGACATTTAGGCAGTTATGGTCCGAAGGGGTTAAAGGGAGAAATGAAAGAACGGTTATTTTCTATACAACATGAGATTCTATACTTTAGTGGAATGGATGTCATTGAACCGTTTATTGTACCTTCAGGAGTGAGTGAAAAGGAACGGAAGGATTATATAGAGCAGTTGAAGTATCGGATGGCAGGTTTAGAGCATCTATCAACCATACCATTTCATGTCTTAGAGGACTATGAGAGTGGACAGTTAAAAATGGATAGTTTTGAAAAAGTGGAGGTAATTAAAATATGACGTTAGGGAGGTATCGACTCTGATATTCGGTTGATTACTGAAATTGGCTGTTTACTTGTTTTAGTCTCAACATCTTACAAGTTTATTTCTTTCAACAACTGCACCTCATCTGCATACTTTATGGGTAAAACCAAGTTTGAAGAGGGGAATACTCGACATGATTTATCCACATACGGAGTTGCGCTATATAAATAACCAAATAGGTTACGGGGTGTTCGCGACAAAATTTATTCCAAAAGGAACAATTACATGGGCATTGGATGATCTTGATCAAATCATAGATCCAGGGTTTGTGGATTCAGTGGATAATACAAGACGTGAGTTGATTCAAAAATACTCCTACCGAAATCAGGACGGAAAATATATTCTTTGTTGGGATCTTGGACGTTTCGTGAACCACAGCTTCCATGCAAATTGCATCGGGACCGCATATGAATTTGAAATTGCTATTCGAGATATTTATCCAGGCGAGCAATTAACGGATGACTATGGTTCGCTTAATATTGATGAACCCTTTCAGTGTCTTCCAGAAGCAGGGACGAGTCGAAAATGGGTATATCCAGATGACATACTCCATTATCATCAGGAATGGGATCAAAAGGTACTTAGTGCACTTAAAAATTTTAATAACGTTGAACAACCATTAATTCATTTAATCCAGCCGAATTATATGGAAAAGATCAAGTTGGCTATTGAACATGAGATTTTACCTAATTCCATAAAAGAAATCTACTTTGATCGTCATAAAATGAGCAAGTAGAACATGAGAAATGGTGGTGCAATAGGCACCACCATTATTTATTTTCTAAAAGTTTATTATTAATCAAATTAGAAGTAATGGATAAAAGACCGAGATTATTGTTCGTTTCAATAATAGAACCTTCTTCAAAAGAACAATATTTTAGATTGTCAGTCCAAATATAGGACGCTGGAGGGATTGTAGTTTTTACAATATGGTAGGAGGAATCGCAGTATCTTTTAATCCCTTTATTTTTTCTACTCAAGCTATTCCACTTCATAATCAATTTCATTAGAAGTCCACCAACTCCTGAAAAACTCATGTTTTTTATTGGGCTACTTGTGTATTGATGGATATCCAGCACTTGCCCATCTAAAAAGGTTACCTCCGATTTTACAGCAGAGGCATAATGAACATCTCCTGATAAAATAATACATTGGCTAGGATTCCAGGTAGCGACAAGTTGAAGAAATTCCGTAAACCCCCTACCATTATATTTCCAAGCCTCAAAGTCAATCTTATTTTGAATTTCCACTCCTACTACTCTAAGTGGATAGATATAATCATTTAAAAAGGACTCGATAAGACCAAGGCCATATACGGGTGTTGGTGAAGCGATTATTAATGGACTATTGCGTCTCCAACCACTTTCAATAAGAAGCTGAGAGGCTATTTGCCATCCGTGTTCACTAATTAATTTTGGTGAAGGTGGGTGTTCTTTTATGTGTTTAATCCATTTAACAGGCTGTGGATGAAACTCATATTCACGTTGTGTTCGTGTATCAAGGAATAGCGATTTGGGAGAGGTTGATGTTACGAAATGCCAACGGTTGAAATTCCACAGTAGATTTACCCATTTCTCGAGATAATGAGTTACCTCCCCATTCGTTAAGGAATGAAAATACTTTCTCATGATTTTTAAAAAAGAAGAATCAAATGAATCTGGTTGATTCCCCCAACCTTGAAAAGCCCAATAGGCAGATAAACCGTTTGCCACAACATGTCTTCCTAAAGGTGCGTTAAATACATTGTTTTTCCAATCGAAGGAAAGGTTCCAGTCGTCTGTAATATCGTGATCATCAAAGAGCATATAAGTAGAAATGTTGGCGAAGAGACGACGTATTTTATATAGGTTTTGTTGAGTTGAGGTTAGTGCTTCTTGTTGTTCTAGGTAACGCTTTTTTATTTTCCTTTTTTCAAAAAGTTGTTCTTTTATTTGATGTTCCTCAGTCGTAAATACGAAATATATTTCATTATTTGTTACTGCTTCATCAAAGGATTTGAATAAATTGTGTTCATGTGCAAGATCCCAAAGGTCTGGGCTCCATGATAATAAATAGTGAGCAGCGTACTCGCCAAATTCAATCAAATGATTGTGAGAGTGAGTAGAAGTGAACTGGCAAAAATTCTCCATTATATATTGTCTGCCATTTATTTGGAGAAGTGAGGTTTGAAAGGGTGCTTGATTAAGGCGGTGCTCTAATTGATGTAGGTTTTCTTTTTGACCTATTAGATTTTTACCAATGATTGAAATGACTGGTAATAACGGATCGGCAATATCATCTGCATATATTTGATCACCTAAAAGAAACAAAGAATCAGGGCGATTATCTAAATTAATACATTGCTTTTCTATTAATGAATCAGCCTGAACGAGTGTATCTTCTCCTTCTGAATGTAGCTTTCGGCATGAGCCGTAAAGGATTTGAGTGTCGGTGTTTTTAATAATAAAAGTAGGATATTTTAGTTGTCCATAAACGATGGATTGTGGAGAGTTAGGAGTAAGTAAATTGAAACTACTCAGATCCAGATATTCTGAATCACGTCTAAAATGTAGATTATATCCAATAAGGATGTTAGTTGGTAATGTACCCTCGCTAGGTCTAATTTCAGCTAAATACACATAGAGTTGATTTCCCATTTGGATGGTCTTGGTGTCAGTTTTAGTAGGAATTAATTGATAGGAGAGATTGGAGTTAATCTTGTATAACGAAGCCTCAATATGATATGGATTACATAAAGCAATCCATATATAAGCCTTTTCTGGCTCTACTCGTCGAACGATTGGTCCGCAAAGAATAGTAGGAAGTTGGAATGAGTTCATAAATTCACCTCAGATTCATATTCCTAATATAGTATTCACATAGATGGAAGTTAGACACTATTGTGTAAAACTAGTTAGTTGGCACCGGGAAATGAAATAATCCGACACCAACCACCATATTGAATTTTAGCGGAGAATCGTAAAAAAGGGAGCTATCCCTACTGCTAGGGCCAAAATTAGAACGACTATTGACCCCAACCTGTTTTTTTCTTTCCAAAGTTGAAAAGAAAAACCTGAAGTATAAAAAAACATGATGATCACGATCAAAATGATAAAAACATTCACCTTAATCCCTCACTCTTTTCAAATTAGGCACTTCACCTTGTTTGCCAAATTCCCCAAATCGAACATCAACCTTTACATTCACTTTCATTGTAGGATAGGTTTTCATCCAATCAAATTTTTCATATTCAGATAGCGTTTTAAAATGGCGCCTCGATAGTAATGACCAGCCAAAAGGCTCCCCTTTATATTCCTCCTGTGTTTTTTTAACAAAGTCATTTATTTTGGCTGATAAATTATCTTCAATTTTCTTTTTTAATTCTTTTCTTTTTTCAGCGTTTCGCCCATAGTTGACCATACTGTGGTCAGACAATATCTCAATAATAAGAGGAATGGTTACGTTTATTTCTCCAGAACCATTTTTTATTTTCATGTTTACTTTGTTTTTTTGCTTTTTTATTAATCTTGCAGCAATCCGAAAGTCCTTATCAAATGGGTCCGGATAGGTGGTTAATACATCAGACATTTCCAACGTATCATTTAAAAGGATGGTAATTCTTGTTTCTTCTGCATTTAGTTTGCCAATCATTTGTCCCTCTTTAAAGAGAGCAGACCCTAAAAACTGTGTTGCATTCGTTTCACCTTTTATTTTTAATTCGCCGGCTAAAAGTTGGTCTTCTACTTTTCCAGTATCTTCATTATTACCTTGAGTTGTGCCGTAGATGCCTAAGGCAAGGTCTGCATCTGCCTCTGTAATGTTAAAAAATCGGTGAAGGTCCATATCGGGTATCATTCCGTTATCGATACCTCTCTTAAGAATGAGTTCAAAGTATTGGTCTAGCCTTGTTTCAAGCTTCGGTTTATTTACTTTTAAAAATGTGCTGACATTTTCTTTTGTAACTATAAAATAGCTATCCCTTCTTATTTCACGATCTTTAGTTGCATCGTACATCCAACGAATAAATCGTTTATCTTTTGCAAGTTTTTCTGAGACTATAACAACCCTAAGTAGGTCATACGTAATTTCTTTTGCAATGACAACGTTGGCTATATTTTTCGAAGTCATTAAATCATTGGTTTCAAATGTGATGAGCTCCTGTGGACTTTCGTTTGTGTTGCTTGAAACTTGAGAACCGTACTCAGGATTAACAATTAAATAGGTAATATTGAATTTGTTTTCTTCGTCAGCCATATCCATACCGACTGCATAAACATAGGCTCTTTTATCTACTTGCTTTTGATCCCAACAACCACTTAATAAGACAAGTAAAAGAAGGATAATAGAAAGTAACTTACATCTCCTTTTTTTCATTTTTGTTACCTCCCCTAATTTTCATAATGCTCCACAATATTAATGGTAGAAAAAAGAATGTGGGAGTGGCAAAGCTTAATGCCTTTGCTTTCATATCCGCAACAGTAAAGGTTGGTGTTTCAGGAATCATTCCCAAAATAACGAGTAGCGTTGCAAAGGGTGGGATGAGATATTCAAAATTTTTTATTTTAAAAAGCCATCCAAACATGACTGCCGATATATATAGATAAATGGAAAATCGAACAAAGCTAGCTAATAACCAAAATGGGAAGAAAAAGGTTTCGATATTAGTAAGAAATCCGAGAGATATGTATCGAATTGTTTCGTGAAAAGGATAGTTCAAAAGCTTGACGGATTCATAATCAAATAGGCATAAATAGGCAAGCATGGCGATCGGAATTTCAATTATTACTATGATTAAAGAAATCCAAGTTCCTTTAGTAAAAGCTTTCGTACTACTTACATAAGAGGCGATAACACCTAAATAAATAAAATCAATATAAAGAGAAACCTTTAGACTACTTTCTTTTACGACTTCCCATTTTCCTGGTCCAAAGATAGGGAAGATATAATTAATATTCCCATTGGAAAAGGCTAAAATCAACGCAATAAACAAAGAAACTTTAATGTAAGTAATGACCGATGCTGCGACGGAGCCAATTTGTTCAAGCCCTTTTTTGGCTCCATACGCACTGACTGCCATCAATACGATATAGATGAAGATAGTAGGGGTTTCTGTAAAATACATCGTCCCTATAATATCTGTGTAGATGGCTGTGTCAAAAGTGTTTGCTGCGAGTCCCATTATCCATAGCATGAAAACAAATAAGTAGCCTATTGGTTTGCCTAAAATAATTTGCAGAATTTCCATTAAATTGGTCTTTGGATATTGTGATAATACTTTTATTAGAAAAAAAATAGGAATAATTGAAATGAAGCCAGCTATAATTGGTGTAAACCAAGCAGCATTCTCAAGTTTTTGAAATAGAATAGAGGGTAAATCGTCTGCTAGTTTGGTGCCAATCATTAAAATGACCATGGCAATGTATTCTCTTATCCCAATTTTTCCAGTATGCTGTTCCATCATGAATCTCCTGCTTTTTTCGTGACATCTTTTGGTTTTAAATATCCTGGCCTAAATCGTTCGTTTTTAGTAAGTTTTCTGAAAATAGTATCATTTGAAGATATATATTTTGGTGTCATGGGTGCTAGATAAGGTACACCGAATGATTTGATGGAAACGACATAAAAAAGACCAATTGTAAAAATGGCAGCCATTCCATATATTCCCAAAACGCCTCCTGCTATTATCATACCGAACCTTATGATACGAATGGCAAAATTCATACTAATATCACCGATGGCAAAGGAGCTTAGTCCACTTAAGGCAACCACAATTACGACAATAGGGCTGACAATATTTGCCTGAACAGCTGCTTGTCCTAATATGAGGGCACCAACAATTCCGATGGTAGGTCCAATGGGATTAGGAACTCTCAAGCCAGCCTCCCTTATAAGTTCGAAGGCACTTTCCATCATCAATACTTCAATAAAGGTTGGAAATGGAACCTTTTCTCTAGTAGCAGATATGGCTAACAATAGATCGGAAGGAACCATTTCTGCATGGTAATTTGTTACTGAGACGTAAATAGCAGAGATAAATATCGTGATAAATAAGGCGGAGCCACGAATTACTCTAGTAAAATTGGCATATAGAAAGCGTTGATAGCGATCATCCGCTGAATGGAAAAAGGACCAAAAGGTAGCAGGTAAAATAAGTGCAGAAGGAGAATTCTCCATAATTAATACAATAAATCCATCCTCTAAAAAGTAGGCGGCACGATCGGGTCTTTCTGTATTTAAAATGGTCGGAAAAATCGATTTTGGTCTCTCCTCAATTATTTGTTCTAAAATGGATAGATTCTGTATGATATCCATATCAATAGTGTTTAACCTATCCTTTATATTTTTGAGAAGTTCTTCATTTACAAGATCCTTTACATAAACAATGTAAAGCTCATCTTTTGATCGTTTCGATATGGTTGTGGCTTCTATAATAAGATTCTCATTTTTTATTTTCTTCCTAATAAGAGAGATATTCGTCATGGCTTTTTCGTTAAAAGCTTCTTTTGGACCTAAAAGTGAAACTTCATTTTCAGGTTTTTCGATACTTCTCCCCTGAAAATTGGCCGCCCCAATAAGATAGACTTGATCTTCTCCATCAATAAAAAGAGCACAACTACCTTTATTAATCTCCTTTAATGCATCCTTTATTTTTTCAGCGGTTGAAACGGATTCAGCCGATATAATGTTAGTAATTTCTATTGTGGTATGTTGATTGTTTTGTAGTGGTCTAATAACGGTTTCTTCAATAATTTTTGTATCCATAATTGAACTAATGTATATTATTGCTGCTTTTTTATTGATTCCAGGGATGAAAAGGTGGCGGATTTTTACATCTGTATTATCTGGAATAAAGTAAATTCTTTCAAAAGTTTCAATGTTTTTTTTGAGACTTGTATCAATGTTTTGTTCCTTAAGCTTTATATCATCCGTAGATAATTGTTCCGGATAGTCATTTTTGATTTTAAATTTGTCAGAAATGAAGCTAACTAGATTTTTTAACATCCAATACAACTCCGGCCGTTTTT
>NZ_CAKJTG010000004.1:29549-121775 GCF_917563885.1 Pseudoneobacillus rhizosphaerae | reverse complement strand
TGTTCCTTAAGCTTTATATCATCCGTAGATAATTGTTCCGGATAGTCATTTTTGATTTTAAATTTGTCAGAAATGAAGCTAACTAGATTTTTTAACATCCAATACAACTCCGGCCGTTTTTTACCTATTTTGCCAAAAGAAGTGAGAATTATGTATGAAAATGAGGATGAATGAAATGCACTTTAACGCAATAACGCACCGGGGGACTGTCCCCCGGTGCGTTATTGCGTTAAAGTGATAGGTTATTCATAGGATTGTTCTAGTTCATCAATGAGAGACCCAACGTATGATACGGCTTTACGTATCGCATCTGGTTTCGACATATCGATGCCGGCATGCTTCATTAGCTCAAGTGGTTTCATCGTTCCGCCTGCGCGAAGCACGTCTAACCATCTATCCACGACAGGTTGCCCTTCTTCTTTGATCATCTGGGAAACAGCTGTTGATACAGTTAAACCGGCTGAGTACGTGTAAGAGTATAGTCCCATATAGTAATGCGGCTGACGCATCCAGGTTAAGCTTGCCCCTTCATCTAATTCAACTGAATCACCCCAGAAGTCGGAAAGGACAGAGCCTTTAACATCTGAAAGAGTTTTAGCTGTTAAGGCTGCTCCATCTTCAGCAAGTGAATATACCCTACGTTGATATTCTCCTTCAAGGACGTGTGTGACAAAGTTATGATAATAAGTAGCTAATAGCTGAAGAATTACCCAGCGGCGCATACGTTTATCATCATATTTTGCAAAAAGATGATTAGCTAATAGCATTTCATTCATTGTCGAAGGTGCTTCAACAAAATACATAGATGGACGAGTATTCATAATACGTTGATTTTTATTAGCTAAATAGAAATGACCAGCATGCCCTAGCTCATGAGCAAGTGTAAATACATTACGCATTGTATTTTGCCAGGTTATTAAAATATATGGATGTGAGCCGTAAGGGCTTGAGCAGAATGCACCTGTAGACTTACCAACATTATCAGATAAGTCACACCATCTTTCAGTAAGGCCTTTCTCCATAATCTCCGTGTATTCAGGTCCCATCACTTTTAATGCCTCAAGAATCATAGTGCTTGCTTCTTCATAGCTAATTTCAGGACTAAATTCTGGATCTAGAGGTGCTTTTAAATCACAGAAAAGTACCTTATCTAGACCAAGTACACGCTTTTTTAATTCAGCGTAACGGCGCATATGTGGTGCTAGCTCTTTTGTAATAATATCCAACTGATTATTGTACATTTCTTCTGTCACTTGTTGTGGTTCCAATAACATATTTGTAACAGAATCGTATTTTCTAAGACGTGAAAGAGCTACTTGTTTTTTTACTTCTGTTGCATAAGTTGTTGCAAAGGTATTTTTATATTGCTTTAATGTTTTCGAAAATGACTGGTAGGCTTTTCGTCGAACTTTTGTATCAGATGAAAATTCATATCGTGTTTCAAATAAAGCAAAGGAGTTTGGAAGCTCATTTCCGTTCTCATCTTTAATAGAATCAAATTGCATATCCGTTAATTTACTCATGCCAAAAATTTGATATGGTGCGTTAAGGACCTCCCCGAGGGCTGCTAGTGCTTCCTCTGTTTCAGGGGACAGGGTATGAGCTTTCTTCTGTATCAACTCTTGTAAGTTTTTCTGGAAAGGCTTTAACTCAGCTTCCTCATTTATGTATAATTCAATGGTTCCTTCAGGTAAGGCAAGAATTTCAGAGTCAATAAAGGATAAGCCGGCACTAACTTTTGTTCTAAGAGCGGACATTTTTGACGAGTTTGCTTGATTAACAGAATCTGTTCCATCGGCTGATTGTCTTAAACTAGCAAAGGTAGCAGCTTTGATAAGCTTCATCATAATTTGTTCCTGAGCAAGTAAGCACTTTAGGAAAGCTTTCGAACCATTATGAAAAGTTCCCTTATAGTTTGCAACTACCGCTAAATCTTCCTCAATTCGTTTTAATTCACTTTCCCATGCTTCATCAGAATGAAATAAATCATTCAGGTTCCATGTCAATTCGACTGGCACTTCAGAACGAGTTAGGCGTTTTTCAACTGTATTTTCCATTTAAACAATCCCCCTTGTAAATAACCATATGGTCAATCTTAATTCTATATTAATTGAAAATTTAGTCAAAGGATTATTTCGAGAATAGAAGTAATTATTTTCTTATGCTTTAATGCAGTAAAGTACGTGGGGACTGTCCCCTGGTACGGTGATGTGTTAAAGGAATTGGATTATATTCACTTTTTTTTACTTTAATGCCAAATTACGACAAATTACTAATAGTGTTGTGTGTAATAATTGCTATGTGTCTTAATATATTATAATATTAAATATAATCAGATAATTACAAAAATACAGAATTGTTAGGTGGGTGTAATGGTGAGTAAAGACCCTATTCTTCAAATAAAAGATTTAAAGGTTTCATTTCAATCTGGAAAGAAGTTTATTCCAGCAGTTGATGGAATTAGTTTTCAATTGAATGAAGGTGAAATATTAGGGATTGTGGGTGAATCGGGTAGTGGCAAAAGTGTCACCTCATTAGCAACGATGGGTCTGATTCCTACACCGCCAGGTAAAATTGAAAATGGCGAACTTCTTTTTGAAGGGAAGAATTTAAAAAATATTTCCGAAAAAGAATGGCGAAAAATTCGCGGCAACCAAATCTCGATGATTTTCCAAGAACCAATGACATCGTTGAATCCATTATTCACAATAGGAAACCAACTTATGGAGGCCATACGATTACATACGGATTTATCAAAGGCAGAAGCAAAGATTCGCTGTATTGAGCTACTTAAGCTAGTTGGAATTCCTAGGGCCGAAGGGATATTGAAGGAAAACCCTCACCAGTTATCAGGTGGGATGAGACAAAGGGTTATGATTGCGATGGCAATGGCCTGTAATCCTAAGGTGCTAATTGCGGACGAGCCTACGACAGCACTTGATGTAACGATTCAGGCACAAATCCTTGCCTTGATGAAAGATTTAAATAAGAAAACAGCCACTTCGATTATTCTCATTACACATGATTTAGGGGTAGTCGCTGAAATCTGTGAACGAGTGATTGTGATGTATGCTGGGCAAATCGTGGAGCATGGCGATGTGAGAACGATATTAAAGGATCCAAAACATCCGTATACTAAGGGGCTTCTCAAATCTGTGCCAGATTTAAGAGGGAAGAAAGATCGTCTGTATAGTATTCCGGGAAGTGTTCCAACACCTGGTACCATCCAAAAAGGCTGTCGTTTTGCTGCAAGATGTGACTCAGCATTTGAAGCATGCTTTGAAGGAACACCTGATTTATACAAAATGGAGAAACAGGGACATGAAGTTCGGTGTTTCTTACATAAAGTGGAAGAAAGGAGTGACCAACATGTCGGAGTTACTTCTTGAGGTTAATGGGCTAAAGAAATACTTCCCCATAACGGGTGGGATTTTTGGAAGGAAAAAAGGAGATGTAAAAGCGGTTGACGATGTTTCTTTTTATGTAAAAAAAGGAGAAACACTAGGAATCGTTGGTGAAAGTGGTTGTGGAAAGTCAACAACTGGTCGACTTCTTATGCGTTTAATTGAAGCAAGTGATGGACGTATTCTTTTTGAAGATAAAGAGATTACGAGTATGTCTAAGTCTGAGTTAAGAAAAACGCGTCGGGATATTCAAATGGTGTTTCAGGACCCTTATGCATCATTAAATCCACGTCATTCCATTCAGCAAATTCTCGAAGAACCACTTATTGTACATGGAATTGGGAATAAACAGGAGCGAAAGAAACGCGTTCAGGAAATGCTTGAGGTAGTGGGGCTTAGCAGCTACCACGCACGAAGATATCCTCACCAATTTAGCGGTGGTCAACGTCAACGTATTGGAATTGCAAAAGCACTAATGACTAAGCCCAAGCTTATCATTGCAGATGAACCTGTATCAGCACTAGATGTTTCGATTCAGGCACAGGTGCTAAATTTGATGAAAGACATTCAAAATGAATTCCAGCTTACCTATATCTTTATCGCTCATGATTTAGGAGTGGTTCGTCACATCAGCGACCGCGTAGGGGTAATGTATTTAGGGAGATTAATAGAATTAGCAGATAGTGAAGAACTTTATGAAAATCCGATGCACCCGTATACGAAGGCGTTATTATCAGCAGTACCTATACCTGATCCTGATATTAAACGGGAAACCATTTTAATAGAGGGGGAATTACCAAGCCCTGCGAATCCTCCTTCAGGATGTGCCTTCCACACTAGGTGCTCTCAAGTTATGGATATTTGTCAATCAATAAGGCCAGTAGAGCGTAATTTGAATGGTCATTCTGTGGCATGCCACTTATACGAGTAGGCAACCGCATTAATGATATATAAAAAAATAAATAGGGGGTAACAAACGCTTATGAAGAAAAGCACTTTTAAGACGCTATTGGTTGCATTTTTAGCAATCAGCATGTTCCTTGTTGGATGCAGCAGTAAAACGAATCAAAACAGCGACGACGAAAAGGATCCTGTCGTAAAAGAAGAAACTCCTGCCAAAGATACACTTGTGTATGGCCGTGGAGGGGATTCCGTTTCTCTAGACCCAATCTCAACAACTGAAGGGGAAACCTTCAAAGTAACTGAAAACATTTTTGAAACTTTAGTTTCATTTGGTGAACAGGATACAACAATCAATCCTGGTCTTGCAGAAAGTTGGACAGTAACAGATGATGGTTTAAATTACGAATTCAAGTTACGTCAAGGGGTTAAATTCCATGATGGCACAGAATTCAATGCGGATGCTGTTGTATTCAACTTTAACCGTTGGATGAATGGTAATGAAGAACAATTCCCTTACTATACAATGTTTGGTGGATATAAGGCTGATGAAGGCCATGTTATTCAAGAGGTTACTGCCGTAGATGCAAATACCGTTAAATTTGTATTAAAGAGACCACAAGCTCCTTTCCTTAAGAACTTAGCGATGTCTCCTTTCGCTATTTCTAGCCCAGCGGCTATCGAGAAACAAGGGGAAGCTTACCGTGCAAATCCAGTTGGAACAGGACCATTCAAGTTTGTTGAGTGGAAAGAGAATGATACGATCACTCTTGAAAAGAATGCTGACTACTGGCAAGCAGGATTACCGAAGTTAAACAAAGTTATTTTCCGTGTTATTCCTGAAAACACAGCGCGACTAAACGCTCTTGTAAGTGGCGAGATTGACGTTATGGATGGATTAAATAACTCTGATGAAGCAACTGTTTTAGCGAATGAAAACTTACAAGTTCTTGAGCGTCCTTCTATGAACGTTGGTTACATCGGTTTAACAAACACTCGTAAACCATTTGATAATAAGCTAGTTCGTCAAGCTATTAATCATGCAATTGATAAACAATCCATCATCGATGCATTCTACGGTGGAACAGCACAGCCAGCTATAAACCCAATGCCACCTGCTATTTCGGGCTATAACGATGCAATTGAACCATATCCATATGATTTAGAAAAAGCAAAAGCTTTATTAGCGGAAGCTGGATATGCGGATGGATTTACAATGGACCTATGGGCAATGCCTGTAGCACGTCCATATATGCCAGAAGCTATGAAGGTTGCAGAGGTTATCCAAGCAAGTTTAGCTGAAATTGGCGTTACAGCTAATATTCAATCTGTTGACTGGGCTACCTATTTAGATCAAGCAAAAAATGGTGAATATGATGCCTTCATGCTTGGTTGGACTGGTGACAATGGTGACGCTGACAACTTCTTATACACATTACTAGATAAAGATAGTATTGGTAGTAACAACAGTGCGATGTATAGCAGCGACGAGCTTCATGATATTCTAATCCAAGCTCAAACAGAAGTGGATGAAGATGCTCGTAATGAACTATACAAGAAAGCTCAAGAAATCATTCATGAGGATGCTCCTTGGGTACCACTTGTTCACTCCATTCCATTATTAGCTGCTGGAAAAGATGTCGTTAACTACAAACCACATCCAACTGGCTCTGAGTCATTAATTAATGTTGAATTTGCAAAGTAATAAAGAAGAAACGCGAGTAAGATAGGTACCAAAGGGGAGGGAGCTTTCCTCCCCTTTTTTTTAGAAAAGCTAAAAGCCAGCGCTGAAGCTTGATATGATCACTACTTAAAAAAGGAGTGAAAGAGTTGTTTAATTACACGGTCCGCCGTTTATTTTCATTAATACCAGTTCTATTTGGAATGACCCTTGTTGTATTTGCTATTATCCATGCGATACCAGGAAATCCAGCTCAAGTAATATTAGGACAAAGAGCAACGGCAGCAGCCATTGAAAACTTAACTAGAGAACTAGGTTTAGATCGACCATGGTACATACAATATGTCGATTATCTTGGGCAACTTCTCCAAGGGGATTTAGGAACATCTTTACGGACAAGGGGACCAATAAGCGAAGAAGTTTGGCCATATTTAGCGGCAACTTTCGAATTAACGTTGGTAGCAATGCTAGTTGCAGTAGTAATTGGAGTAAACGCTGGAATTATTAGTGCGTGGTTTTCGAAGTCATGGTTTGATTATGTCGCAATGGTTGTAGCTTTGGTTGGAGTATCGATGCCGATTTTTTGGCTAGGCTTAATGCTACAATGGGGATTTTCTATCGAGTTGGGTTGGTTGCCGACGACAGGAAGAAATAATGTTCGCGACCCAATAGAGTCGATAACTAATCTGTATTTAGTCGACACCTTACTTCAAGGACGTTTTGATCAATTTACTACGGCTATTAAACATTTAGCTTTACCAAGCATGGCCCTTGCTACAATTCCGATGGCAATTATAGCAAGAATGACGCGGGCAACAATGCTAGAAGTTATGAAATCAGATTATGTTCGGACAGCAAGAGCAAAGGGCTTAAGAATGTTTTGGGTTGTCTACAAGCATTCATTGAAAAATGCCATTATTCCTGTACTAACCGTAATTGGTTTACAAACGGGTTTACTATTAGGTGGCGCGATATTAACTGAAACAATCTTTGGTTGGCCAGGAATTGGACGATATGTCTATGATGCTATTAGTTACCGTGACTATCCGGTTATCCAGTCTGGAATCTTAATAATCGCGGCTATCTTCGTATTAATTAACTTGATTGTCGATCTACTCTACGTCGTGGTTGACCCAAGAATTAAATACAATAAATAGTAAGAGGAGGGATTTAGAGTGGCTCAACTTGCAAAAAAAACGACAAATATAAAAGTAGTTCCTGTTGAAGAAGAAAAGCTAGTTCCTCCTTGGAAAGAAGCATGGCTGGCTTTTTGTAAAAATAGACTTGCATTGATAGGATTAGGAATTGTCATCTTTTTTATTATTATAGCTTTCCTCGCACCAATTATTGCTCCATATGATTATAAAGCACAAAAATTAGTCGACCGATTTCAAGCACCTTCCAGTCAGCATTGGTTTGGCACAGATGACTTCGGTAGAGATATCTTTTCCCGTGTCCTTTTTGGGGCGAGAATTTCCTTATGGGTTGGATTCTTTTCTGTACTAGGGTCGGTTGTTTTTGGTACAGCACTTGGGATAATTGCCGGTTACTATGGCCGTTGGGTCGATGCGATTATTTCGCGAATTTTCGATATCATGCTAGCTTTTCCTAGTATATTATTAGCAATTGCTGTTGTGGCAATTCTTGGACCATCTTTACAAAACGCACTAATAGCTATTGCTGTTATTAATATTCCAAACTTTGGACGTTTAGTTCGGTCAAAGGTACTAAGTGTTAAGCAAGAGGAGTATATTATGGCAGCGCGGGCGGTTGGTATGAGAGATTCGCGGATTCTATTCCGTCATATTTTACCGAATAGTATTTCGCCAGTCATTGTCCAAGCAACTTTAGCGATTGCAACTGCGATTATTGAAGCAGCAGCACTTGGATTTCTTGGAATGGGAGCACAGCCGCCGACACCTGAATGGGGCAAAATGCTTGCCGATTCGAAGAACTATATCATGCAGGCACCTTGGACTTTATTTTTTCCAGGGATGGCAATCATGTTAACAGTACTGGGCTTCAATTTAATGGGAGACGGGTTGCGGGATGTCCTTGATCCAAAAATGAAACAATAAAAGAGACTCCATTGAGGGTCTCTTATTTTTTGATGCTATTAGTTTTGGAAAAACGGGGGAATGGAGTAATCAAGGCTAATGATTTGTATTGCAAAAGTTTTTCCTATAAAATTTTGTATACAAAAGAAATAAAGGAGCTTTATATGAAATTAAAAATATTTTTATTGTTACTCATTTCTGTACTTTTTTTATCTGCCTGTGGAGACAAGAAGTTAAATGACTCCATTACTTTGTTAAACCAAGACAAAGAAGAGATTTCCTTTCCATTAGAAAAACCAACTTTATTCTTTTTTATCACCTCTTACACCTGAGGACTTTGCCAACAGCAACTAGTTCAGTTGCATGAGAATTTGAAAGAGCTAGAAGGATTGGATGTGGAGATGTTCATCATTAGTAAGGACACACCTGAGCATCAGCTTGAGCTCCACAATGCACTTAAGGAAATGTTCGGATATAGCCTTAATTTAGTTTCTGACCCAGAATTAGAATTGGTTGACCATTTAGGTATGAAAAATGGCGATTCGGCTTTTAGAGGCTATGCATTAATGGACAAAGATGGCAAAGTCATCTTTAAAACGGCTAATGACCATTGGGGAGAAGAAATCTCGAAAACAGTTAATGAGATTAAGGAAGAATATAATAAGTTAAAAGAATCTAATTAGAAATGAAGCAGGACCAAATGTGGTTCCTGCTTTTATTTAGGCTCTTTTCGTAAACATTGTTGCTAATGCATTTAAAATAACAGACAAAATCATAGATTAGCACAAAAAAACTTGAAACAATGACGAAAAGATGCCCCGAAGCCTTAATAAATACGGGTTTAAACTTAGTTCGAAAAGCAACAATCTTTGCGAAAACAGCCTTTATTTATTTTGAACAATAGTGACTTATCCACAAAATCCATAGTTCTTTAATTTCATATTTGGAGTAGTTATCTACAATTCAAAAGTGTTTATCTACAATTGTGTATAAACTTTGCATTGTCCACAGTCAAAAGAGGATTTTTTTTTTTTTTACAAGTTATCCCCATAAAATTAAGCCAATTCTAGTAAAGGAAAATACTTATCAACAATCTATTTAGTTACCTCCTATCGATTTCTCTTTTTATTTAACTAATTATTCTGTAAAATGAAGATATTATTATTATGAAGTGGTTTGGAGCGGAGCGATATGGCAAATGAATTCCCTATTTTTAAATATGAAACATCTGAGGAACTAATTAATCCCGATGGTTTACTAGATTTATTTCTTAATTGTTCAGCTGACGGATTTGCCATTGTTGATATGAAGAATCGTTTTATTAGAGTGAACCCTATGTATACTCAAATCTTTGGCTTTACTGAGGAAGATGTACTCGGAAAAAACATTAGAGAATTTCCCAATCCAGACTCCGTATACGGAATCATTGATTCAGTTCAAAGAGGACAAGTGTTTTCCAATTTAAATACACAGCGTACTCATAAGAATGGAACCGTGCTTGATATCGCTGTTTCCTACTCACCGTTAAGAAATATTGAAGGAGAAATTATAGCTGTCATCGCTATTTTCCGTGATATAACTGAAAAGGTGAATTTGGAACGTGAATTAAAGAAAATAAGGGAGTTATACAATTTAATTACTGAAAATACGACAGATATGATAAAAGTTTTTAAAAAAGACTTCACGATTATATATGCTTCTCCATCCTACGAAAAACTTACAGGGAGGTCAACAAAAGAAATTGTTGGGCAAAAAATTACGGATTTTGTCTTTCCTGATGAAGTGGAGCCCTTAACTGAAATGTTTCAGAAGCTATTAGCTACAGGGGAACCACAGCTGGTACAAAAAAGGATGATGACTGCTACTAACGAAGTGATATACGCAGAATATAATATTTCTCCTATCTATAATGATCAAAAGGAAATAGAATCGTTTGTCATTGTGGGAAGAAATGTTACCGACAGATTGAAAAATGATGCGGCCCTTCGTAATCTAGATCGACTTTCAATTATTGGCCAATTAGCTGCTGGGGTTGCACATGAAATACGCAATCCTTTAACATCGTTAAAGGGATTCTCAAAGTTATTGAAAAGAAGTAATAATAGAGAGGCGGAAGAAAACTATTTATCTATAATTATGGAAGAGCTTGATCGTATTGACATGATTGTAAATGAATTTATGTCCTTGGCCAAACCACAGGCCATTCAATTTGAGCGAGAAAATTTAATATCGATTTTAGATAGTACGGTGAAAATTCTCCATCCTCAGGCATTAATGTATAATGTTCAAATCCAGTACGAATATCTAGATGGTGATATCCCGATACTCTGTAATCCAAATCAGTTAAAACAAGTTTTTGTAAACTTTATTAAAAATGCAATTGAGTCCATGCCTAAAGGTGGCCTTGTTCATATTGCTGTTGTCAAGCTGAAAAAGAACAGAGTGTTGATTACCTTTGCAGACAAAGGAGTGGGAATTGGGGAGGAAATGATGCATTATCTTGGAACCCCCTTCTACACAACAAAGGACAAAGGAATTGGGCTTGGCCTAACGGTTAGTAACAAAATTATTTTAGAGCATAATGGGACAATGAAAATTGATAGTCAGATTGGTAAAGGAACAACTGTGAGTGTGGAGTTAGAATGTATGTAATAAAAAGAATGAGAAACCTCCTTTCTTAAACAAGAATGGAGGTTTCTCTTTTACTATTAGTCCATCCGAAATAGTCATCTTATCCTATACAATAAACGGAAAATTCGGTATATTTATTCATTCTAATTTATATTAATATCTATATAATGGAAGTACACCAAGATTTTACCTAAGGTCGCCGTATTAAAAAATCTCGGCTTTAGGAGTGTGAAGTCACTTGTTGATGAATATTGTCTTCGCTTTGTTGATTGGTGGATTGGTTGGCGTTGTTGGACATGTAAGGAAAAAGGGGAAGATCATCAAACCTAGAAAAACCAAAAAGTTTATTTATTTGGGATTTCTTGAAGAGGTTTTGATGGGAGCATTAACAGCGGTTGTGCTTGTCATTTCCGCTGACACCGATTCTTTATTTAGAGTGGTTTTCATTTCTATTTTGGCGGGTATCGGTGGGGACGCTTTTTTGAAGGGTTTAGAGATTTTTCGGAAAGTACCGGATCCGGAAGAAAAGACGAATCAAAATTAGTGGAGAGAATCCCCTTTGGAAGGGGATTTTTACGTTTAATCAAACGTTTGATTGAAATCGGTTTAAGCCTTGGTACTTAAGGTTACTATCCTATTTTCCTTAAGGAAATCACGGAGGTATGATACTGGAATTGAATTATCTTGTATAACGATTTGCGTAGCTTGAAGCAACAAAAGCATTTGGCTTTATTTTTGGTTCCACCCCAATTGACTCCATTCTTGAAACCATCTCATTCACAAAGACACTTGTTTTATTACGCTTTCCTAATCCAATATCGATATGCCCTTCCATTGTAAAGGTTGCACCTTGGTAAAGATATGGCAAGATGATTTCAATTAATTGTGTCTTCCTTTCTTCCGAAAACAATGACACGATTTCCTCAGTTAATGATAATTCAAGAGAAATTCGTTCATGTAGATGCAGAATCTTTCGAGGAATAATTATCTTTCTAATACATGCCCAAACTCCTTTTCCTTCACATTGAATGACCACTCCAGTGATAAAAACTGTTTGTTTCCGATGAACCTGTGAATCTGTTCCTACCATGAGTCGAAAGTTACCACCCGGATTTATCTTCATAAACTTTTTTATCTTTTCAAAAACCTGATCAAAGGACATGTTATCTTCTTGGAGGTTTTGAAAGGAATAGTTATCCATATAATTGCACCAACTTTCTATTAACTTGTTAAACTATTCTATGGAAAGTTGTTTACTATCGTGCCTTGCGATGTAGAGAGATGGAAGTTTATCTAAATTAAGGCTGTTTGCGGAAAATATGATGTTTTTAAATCAAGACTTTACGGTTTTGGGGCATCCCTTTTTGACTTCCTATGCTTTTCGATTCCATATATAATGGAAAATATAAACAAGGAAAAAGGGGCAATGAATCGTGGCACAGGGGAAAACAAACGCGATGCGGATTTTAGATTCAAATCATATTTCTTATCAATTAATGACTTATGATAATAAAGATGGAAAAATTGATGGAGTTTCTGTCGCTCTTAAATTAAACAAGGATCCTCGAATTGTTTATAAAACACTCGTAGCACAGGGGAGTAGCAAGGACCTTTATGTCTTCATTATTCCAGTAGAGGCAGAGCTTGATTTGAAAAAAGCAGCCAAAGCAGCAGGTGAAAAGAAGATTGAAATGATTCCGGTTAAGGATATTCAAAAGTGGACTGGTTATATTAGGGGTGGTTGTTCACCTGTAGGGATGAAGAAGCATTACACTACATTTATTGACGATAGTGCAAAGGAACATGAAACCGTTGTAGTGAGTGGCGGGAAAATTGGAATTCAACTGGAGTTGTCGGTTCCAGGTCTTCTAGCAGCGACAAAAGCATCTATCGTGGAAATTAAAAGGGATGAGTAATGCAATGTCCTCACTTGTTAGTGCCATTGTGTTCTCCAATTTTCTTAATTGTATATTCGTTTAAAGAGATAATAAGGAACTTGCCTAATATGGTAAGTTCCCCTTTTGTTTAAGGCTGATTTCGTAAAGATTGTTGTTTTTTGTATGATAACAATCTGATTCGGACACCATTCCCCTTCGAATGAGTCAACCTATCTAAAGTTCTCCTATAAAATGTACAATTTAGTAAAGAGCACAACAAAGCTCAAGATTAGGATTTTTCTAATTGCTTATCATATACTGCGTTTTGGATAGCCTGTTTATAAAAAGTTTTTTCTTCTAAACGAATGTCTGATTCCATATTTGTTATCCTTAAATATAAATATAAGATAAAACCTTTTAATAATGGAGTTGAAAAATATGTCTCAGAAGGAAGAAGACAAGCTTAAGGATAGCGACAAAACTAAGGGAAAGAGTAAGGATAAAGTAAAAGACAAAGTAAAAGACAAAAATAAGGACAAAGCTAAGGATAAGGAAATAGAAAAGGTAAAAGAAAAGGTAAAAGAAAAGGAAAAGGACAAAGGGGAAGAGAAGGACAAAGTTCATGATAGTTTAGAGGCAAGTGTTGCTGATGATATTAATGTTCCTAATGAAAATAAAGTTACTGATGTTCCAGAAGTTATTGAAGTTACCGAAATTACCGAAGTTACCGAAGTACTTGATGTTCCAGAAATTAATGTCGCACAAGGACCTCAAGGTGCTCCAGGGCCACAAGGACCAGCAGGACCTCCAGGACCTCAAGGGATACAAGGAATACAAGGGCCACAAGGTGATCCAGGACCACAAGGAATACAAGGACTACAAGGTGCTCCAGGAGTTAAAGGTGATCCAGGGCCACCAGGACCTCAAGGGATACAGGGAATTCAAGGTGAAACTGGGGAATCAGCAGTATTAGGTTACGGTTCACTAAGTGGATTTTCAAATCAACCTTTAATATATGGTGGAAATGTAATATTTGATGAATCAGGACCTGTATTAAACACTGTTCCAATGGGTAACACTCAAATTAAGGTATTAAATAGTGGTGTGTATGAAATAAATGCTCATATTTTTCTAGAAGGACAATTAGGATCATCAGGTGTTTTTAACATTTTAAGAAATGGAGCAAGTATTAATTCAACCAGTTTTGGCAGTGTTCTTTTAGCACAAGGTTCATTTAGTGTAGTTCATCATATATCATTAAATGCAGACGATATAATATCTTTAGGGATTACCTCAGTAGGAGGGGCCATTTATTATAGAAATCGTAATTTAACCATTAAACGTCTTTCTTAAAAACGAAAATGGTGTTTTTGTGAATGTTGCTGTGATGTATATAGCTAGTTGGACAAGCATTGTTTAGTTACGATATTCGATTAGAGGAAGAAGAGGGACTTACACTAAGTGATAGGTCTATTTTAATAAAAAAATATAAAAAAGAGCCTGGCCATAATAAGAGTTTTATTAGTGGCAGGCCTTTATTTTTTTATCAAGTTTCTATACTTACAGATTGGTATAGCATCTTAATCGGTTTTAATCCAATTTATGAATCAACCCATTGAAGTTAGTCGAATAAATTCCTCAGCATCCTTAACGGATAAGGCAATTCCTTTTTCCCAGAATGCTTCTTTGGTAATATCTTCACCTAGATGTTTCATTGCTAAGTCTTCTGCTGACATAATGGCTGTATCGCGTAATAAAGCCATATATTTTTCTTCAAAGCCTTGGCCTTCTTCTAATGCTTTTGCATAAATGCTTAATGAGAACAAATATCCAAACGTATATGGGAAGTTATAGAAAGGTGTGTACGTTATATAAAAATGTAAAGTATTGGCCCAAGAATGTGGATCTGTTGTTTCAAGTGCACCACAATAAGCTTCTTGTTGAGCTTGTTCCATCAGTTCGTTAAGACGCTCCGCTGAAACCATTCCATTTTTTCGTTCCTCATAGAAACGAGTTTCAAATAAGAAGCGGAAATGAATACCCATGAAAAACATCATACTACGCTTAACTTTTTCTTCTAGTAAGTAGATTTTTTCTTCATCTGATGTTGTTTCTTTTACAGCAGCATCGAAAACAATCATTTCAGCAAATGTAGAGGCTGTTTCTGCTACATTCATGGCATATTGCCGATTTAATCCATGTACTGGTTTTAATGCATAAGAATGGAAGGCATGTCCTAATTCATGGGCAAGCGTGGCCATATTGCCGATTGTTCCACTATAAGTCATAAAAATTCTTGATTGCTCTGACATTGGTAGACTAGTACAGAATCCACCAACACGTTTATTTGGACGATCCTCTGCTTCAATCCAGCCTTCTTCAAAAGCCTTACGTGAGAAGCTTTCTAATTCTGGACCAAATTGACCGAAATGTTTCAGGATAAATTCAGCGGCATCTTGGTAAGAAATTTTCTGCGTGCTTTTGGATACTGGTGCATTCAAGTCATGATATTGTATTTTTTCTTTTCCAAGAAGTTGTGCCTTTTGATTTAAGTATTTTACAAATGGTTGCTTATGTTTACTAATCGCTCCCCACATCGCATCCAATGTCTCTTGTTTCATGCGGTTAATGGCAAGTGGCTCTTGAAGAACATTTTCCCATCCGCGTTTCTTGTATACTTGCAGACGGAACCCAGCAAGATGATTTAGGATTTTGGCAAACAGATCCTCTTTATCCGACCAAGCAGCTTCTAATGCGTCAAAAGCTTCTTTTCGTACCGATTCATCAGGATTCGAGCGAAGGTTATTAGCTTGTCCGACTGATAATTCTTTTTCTTCCCCATCTAAAGAAACTTTCACTTTCATTTCGCCAACAACGGAATTATAGAGATTGCCCCATGACTCATAGCCATCTGAAGTTAAAGCGGTGATTAAGCTTTCTTCTTTTTCAGATAGCTTTTGGTTTGCTTGAGTACGCCACTCGTTTAAGATAAATTCGAAACCGTTTAGAGCATCTGTTTCTAGGAGTCCCTGCCAAACGTTCTCGTCCGTTTTAGTTAAGTCCTTTTGAAATTTTTGCATAGCGGTTGAAAAACGGGCTGTAATCGTTGAGATTTCACCTTGAAGTAAGGAAGCTTTTTTGTCCTTCGTATTCTGTGCAAGCAAACAACTAATAAAGGATCGTGCTTGTCCGATTTGTGTACGAATTT
Organism: Pseudoneobacillus rhizosphaerae; assembly: GCF_917563885.1. Taxonomy (GTDB): domain Bacteria; phylum Bacillota; class Bacilli; order Bacillales; family Cytobacillaceae; genus Pseudoneobacillus; species Pseudoneobacillus rhizosphaerae. The sequence goes on along the minus strand of NZ_CAKJTG010000004.1, from coordinate 106,017 downwards.
CTCTGATATCTTCAATAATCTCCGCAATTTTTTGAGCATCTGATGAAGATTGTGGAATTTGAAATTGCTGAACCTTTTCTTCTAATCTAGTGATTTCTGGTGCTAACTGATCTAAATGTTCGCGTAATTGAGGTGATTCACTACCGCCTGGGAAAAATACATCCAAGTCCCAAACTTCTGGATAAATTACTTTTCTCATGATAAATTCCTCTTTTCTATTATTTCTAAAATTTCTGAAAATCAGTTATAGTATAGCACATTCCAAAGGTGTTTCGCCTGCCTAAGTATTCTGAAATCATTAAAAAAACTACCAACTTTATGCTCGAAATAAAAGTATTTTAAATCCACTAAAACCCAGAGTGAAATAGAGGAGAAATTACATCGGAAGTCGAAATAAATAAATGCGAAGATAATTACATAGTAGTATAGATAATAGGGAGCGATTTCATATGAGTGATGCTGTATTAGTTTATCGTGGAGAATATTTAGAAAGCACACATGATATTCATGTTGCTGTTGTGAATGCAGAAGGGGAATTATTGTATTCATATGGAAATGCTGACCGATTTACTTTTCCTCGTTCATCCATGAAGCCATTTCAAGCCGTTCAGTTAATTGAAACTGGAGCTGCAGATGCATTTCATTATTCAGCAAAAGATATTTCACTAAGCTGTGCTTCACATAGCGGGGAGCCATTCCACCGGAATACGGTTTTAGACATCCTATCAAGAGCGGGGTTAGAGGAGGAGCATCTTCAATGTGGTACTCATATCCCGAGAGATATGGAAAGCTATAGACAACTAATCCGTGAAGGAAAAGATTTAACGCCTGTATTTAGTAATTGCTCAGGGAAGCATTCTGGTATGCTTGCTTCTGCAGTGCATATGAATGAAGATGTAGATACTTATAGAGAAATCGGTCATCCGTTGCAACAACGTATTCTCGATGTGATTGAGGATGTGTGCAGTTTTCCAAAAGAGCAAATTCAAATTAGTGTAGATGGCTGTGGGGTACCGGTTCATGGGTTGCCTTTGCGAAATGCCGCGCTTGGATTCGCTAGATTAGCTAAACCTGACGTGTTTGCGGATGGAAAAAGAGCTCAAGTATTGGGGACTATTTGTAAATCGATGATTCAACATCCAGAGATGGTTGGTGGTACAAATCGTTTTGATACCGATTTAATGAGAGAATTTAATGGGCGCATCGTTGCTAAGGCTGGTGCAGAAGCTGTCCAGTGTTTAGCTGATACTGAAACAGGTATTGGTATTGCGATTAAAGTAGAAGACGGCAGTCCGCGTGCTACTAGCGTTGTAACGATGGAAGTGCTGCGACAACTAGGTATTGGAACGGAAGAAATCTTTGCAAAACTAGAAGAGTATGTTCATGCACCAGTACTTAATGCTCGAAATGATAAAATTGGGGTCATTAAGGCCAATTTTAAGCTAGAGAACATGGCGATTCAATTAGCTTAATTTAAATGGGGAATCCATAAATTGGGTTTCCTTTCTTATTTTAAAATTTTTAAGAATGCGTGGTTTTTTATGAGTGATTTGCATTTGGTAATTCAAAAACGGTTAAAGCAACTAGATAAAAAGTTTACAAGAGATAAGATTAATAGTTGCCTCGTGTATTATAAAGATACTCTCGTTTATGTGTATTATCGAAATAAAAAACTTAAGGAAAAGGTGCATAAAGTAAATTCTGTTACCAAAAGTGTTATGAGCATATTAATTGGTATTGCAATAGATAAAGGTTATATAAATGGAGTAAGCCAGTCAATTTCAGATTTTTTCCCTAATATGGAGGAATCTAAGAGAAGGATAACAATTGAGCATCTCCTTACTATGACACCTGGATTGGATTGGCCAGAGTTTTCTACCTGGGGTGGAAGACCGATGCCTATGATTAATAGTAAGGATTGGGTGAAGTTTATATCTGAAAGAAAAATGATTGAGGAACCGGGTGAAAATATGTATTACAATTCTGGTGCCTCGCATTTGTTAAGCGCCATTCTTCAAAAGGCTACTGGTCAAAAGGCAACGGAATTTGCAGAGAATTATTTATTTCATCCGTTGGGAATTAAAGAGTATGACTGGTACTCTGACTCAAAAGGAATTGTAATTGGTGGGTTTGGTTTATCACTTAAAGCGGAAGATATGCTGAAAATTGGGAAGTTCATGTTGCAAGGGGGATACTGGGAGAATAAAGCTATCCTAAGTAAATCATGGATAGAAACGTCAACGTCTCCTAAAATTGCTACAAATTATAAATTTGGTTTTTACGGATACCATTGGTGGGTCCTAGAGAATGAAAATAAAAAACAGCATACCTTCTATGCGATGGGATATGGTGGACAGTATATCATTATAGCCCCTGAATATGAGCTAATTACAGTATTTACAAGTGATAATTATGCCGATGCCATTCATCCATTAACTTATTTTAAAAGTGAAATTCTACAGGCCGTTAGAGGAGAATAAGTTAGTTGTTTTGTAATTCAATGTGTAAAATACATGTTTCTTGCATTGCTTTAAATTATTTAAATAATAGATAGATCTATAGATTGGAGAATCAAACTATGAGAATAGAAGAAGGCTTTATTAACGTAACAGGAGGAAAGGTATGGTATCGCAGGGTGATGGAGGAGGGGAACAATTTAACGCCATTATTAGTGTTACATGGGGGACCAGGAAGTTCATCTTTGCCTTTACATCGCTTAGATAAGCTGGCTGCTGGACGAGATGTCATTTATTATGATCAATTGGGTGCAGGTTTTTCAAAAGGGCCAACTGATCCAGCTTTATGGCAGTTGGACCGTTTTGTTGAGGAATTAGGCCAGGTAAGAGAAGGATTAGGATTAGAGGAAGTCAATATTCTTGGTCATTCGTGGGGGACAACCTTACTAGCTTCATTCCTATTAACAAAGCCAAATGGTGTAAAAAGTGCAATTTTCTCAAGTCCATGTTTAAGTGCTCCTCGTTGGGCAGAAGATGCAAGCAGATTGTTAAAACAATTGCCTGTAGATGTTCAAGAAATCATTAATCGTTGCGAAGAGGATGGTACTACTGATTCTGAGGAATACAAGGCAGCGATGGGTGAATTTGCTAAGAGATTTATTTGCAGAATTGAGGTTGACCCTGAAGAAAGAGCGAAGCAAAAGGAATTAGGTAATTTAGAAGTTTACAATACAATGTGGGGACCTTCAGAGTTTTGTGTTAAAGGTAATCTGAAAGAGTTTGATTGCACACCAAGATTACATGAAATTGAAACTCCTTCATTATTTCTTTGTGGAAGGTATGATGAAGCGACACCTGAATCGACTGAATATTTTAGCAGTCTCGTGCCTCATTCTGAATTGCATATTTTTGAAGAAAGCGCCCATTCCTGTTATCGTGAACAACCTGAGGAATATGTTCGTGTAGTTAATGAGTTTATTCAAAGAGTATCGAAAACTATTGATTAATTCTAGGAAACGTAGGGATTTGATAAATCTCTGCGTTTTTTTGTCTGAATATCTGTACAATTATTGCCTATAATGATTTAATGTTCAGAATTTATTTATAAATGAAGGAGTTTATTTCATGGGCTTAACAACCAAAAAGAGAATGCTTATGATTGGTAGTTTTGTATTGGGATTTGGTTTTGTAGGGGCAATGGATGGTGTCATTTTTCATCAATTATTACAATGGCATAGTGTCATTATGGATACGGATCGTCATGGACAAATTTTAAGTGATGGGATCTTCCATTTTGCTGTTACGATTACATTAGTAGTGGGAGGATTCCTTTTATGGTTGGCTGGAAATCCAACTGATCATTCAAAGGGGATACGATTGTTACTGGGTGGTTTTTTGTTCGGTGGGGGCATATTTAATGTTGTTGAAGGCATCACTAATCACCATCTCCTAAAAATTCATCGTGTTAAACCTGGTGATCCCAATGCTTTAGTGTATGACTTAATGTTTCTGGCTGTTGGCATCATTTTAATTATTGTCGGCCAAATGATAAAACGAGGCGCAAATTCAAATACAACTTCACTTTAAAATGGAGAGGGACTAGATGTATAGGATTGTTAGTTTTATATTCCTTTTTTCAATTGTATCTATAATGTTATATCTTCATAATCAGAACGGGCATTACCATTTCGATAACCGACAAGAGGTGCATGCACATAAACAAATTAGTACTCCAAATAGTATCATTTCTACCGTTAAAGAATTAGTTTTTAAGTAAAACAGCCCTTTTGGATAAAAGCCTTGCCCACTCCAAAATCCATTTCCTTGCATATGTAATAAGGAGGAAAGATTAGAGGAAAAGGAGGTAAGGCAGTGTACCCTTATTACCGTAACCATCATCAGGTCCAGGATAGTAGATTTATTGGTTTTGGATTGCCGTTTGTAGGAGGTTTATTAGGTGGCCTTCTAGGGTCGGCATTAGTAGCACGTCCATTCTTTGGTTATCCTGGTGGTTATCCGTGTGGCGGCTATCCATGTGCTGGCTATCCAGGTTACCCACCAGGTGGCTTTCAACCTGGAGGCTATCCTGGCCCAGGTTATCCAAACGTGGGCTACCCAGGAGTTGGCTATCCTGGCTATGGCTATCCAAGAAACTAAATAATTTCATGATAATGAGAAAAAGGTGATACTGGGTGTGTCACCTTTTTCTCATTTCCTCGTTGCGAGACTCAATATAATTAACATTATAATTAGGGTGTTGCGCTAGAAACTGATCTCTTGCATGTATTTGATTAGAAGCATCATAATTAGCAACACCTTTTGCACCAGTGCAATCATAATAAAAAACGGAATACAGCTGCATGAAAGTTACCTCCTTATAAAAGTATTAATTTGGAATGCATGATTTATTATAAAGTAACTCAATTAGGAAATAGTATTTCCTTTTAATTGGGTATTTATTTCACTTATAAGTACACACCACAAGTGAGTGTTTAATTGTCCGATAGAAGGTCTCTATCGGACAAAAGGGCATAAGAACAAGCTTGAATTGTCCAATAGAAGGTCTCTATCGGACAAAACACAATAAGAACAAGCTTGACCTGTCCGATAGAAGGCCTCTATTGGACAAAACGGCATAAGAACAAGCTTGAATTGTCCGATAGAAGGCCTCTATCGGACAAAACGCAATAAGAACAAGCTTGAATTGTCCAATAGAAGGTCTCTATCGGACAAAACGCAATAAGAACAAGCTTGACCTGTCCGATAGAAGGCCTCTATTGGACAAAACGGCATAAGAACAAGCTTGACCTGTCCGATAGAAGGCCTCTATTGGACAAAACGGCATAAGAACAAGCTTGACCTGTCCGATAGAAGAGTTAGTTTACCCAGCCATTATAAAAATATATTTCAATCAATCGTTTGATTAAATGCAGCCCAAGCCTTAATAGATAAGGATCAAAGGCTGTCAAGCCGAAAAACAAAAAGGCTGCACAAGAATAATTTCTTGTCGCAGCCTTTTATTTATGTTGTTCACTCATTTGCTACATTGTCTTGATTTTCAAAATAATGGTATTGAGTACGATCTACTGGAGTAAAGTTCCCAGGAGTATAGAAGCGTAATAAATCACCATTTACTACTTTATCAGATAATGATAATTTTTGCTCAACGCTTTTCTCGTATCTATTAGCCAGTTCAATTTGATCTTCAGCTAAATCTAAACCAGTACTTGAATCGAATAATTTACCATCAATTGATGTGATGGTCGAACTCACAAAGTCACCATTTCGGAAAGGAACTAAATCATCATGCTGTTCAGATAATAAGTCTGTTCCAAAATGAACATAATTCTTTGTCTCAGTACCTAGCAAGTGAAGAAGTGTAGGTAGAATATCCATTTGACCACCGTATTCGTGGTTTACTCCACCTTCCATACCTGGTACACGAATGAAGAATGGTACACGTTGTAAACCAGCGTTTTCAAAAGGTGTAATTTCTTTTCCAAGCACTTTTTCCATTGCTTTAGTATGATTTTCTGAAATACCATAATGATCACCGTACATAATAATAATAGAATTATCGTATAGTCCTGATTCCTTTAAATAAACGAAGAATTGTTCTAGTGCTTCGTCAGCATAACGGGCTGTTTGAAAGTATTGATCGACTGATTTATCACCTGTTGTATGAGGTGCAAGTGTTGCATCCTCTACATCAATTGGATATGGAAAGTGATGTGTAACAGTCAAAAATTTAGCGTAAAACGGTTGAGGTAATGTTTCCAATAAAGGAATCGATTCCTCAAAGAAAGGCTTATCCATTAAACCATATTCCGCAAGGTTTTCAGGATTCATTTGATAGTAGTTTGAATCAAAGAAATGGTTATATCCAAATGATTTGTAAATTTCATTTCGGTTCCAGAAGGTACCTGAATTTCCATGAAATACAGCTGATGTATAACCTTGTTGACCTAAAATCGCTGGAGCAGCTTGATACGTATTTAAACCTTTAGTTGTATAAGCTGAACCTTGAGGCAATCCATATAATGAATTCTCAAGCATGAATTCAGCGTCAGACGTTTTACCTTGTGCTGTTTGGTGGAAGAAATTATCAAAGTACATCGTATTCTTTTCATTTACTAATGAATTTAAGAATGGTGTGACTTCTTCACCGTGCAACTTGTAATTAATTAGGAAATTTTGCATGGATTCAAGATGTAAATAAATAACATTCTTACCTTTAGCAGCACCAAAGTAAGCTGGATTTGGCTCGGCATAGTTTGATTTTGTAAAGTTAATTACTTCAGTTATGTCGTTGCTATCTGCTAAAACGCGTTGCGCAGATGCTTTTGTACTTTGGACTGCATCATAAATTGTGTAATTATACATACCTAAATATTTTACAATATAATTTCGGTCAAAACCTCTTGTTAATAACTGTGGACGATCCGTTTCAGCTATCGCAAGATTTGCGCTTGAAATCGCAAGAGAAAATGAAAATAATGCAGCCACTTTCCAACGAGTCATGTCTTTCGTTTCGATTTTCACTTTACGGAAACCAAGTAAGGCGATTAACAGAATAAGATCAATGAAGAACAAGAAATCATATGGCTTGAATAAGGAAACTACACTACCACTTACATCACCGAAATTTTGGGTCTGTGTTAATGTTGGTAACGTAATAAAATCATTAAAGAAGCGGTAATATAAACTATTCGCATATAAAAGAAATGATAAAAGGAAATCAATGATTAATAACCAAATATATTTTCTACGTCCTTTTGATAACGATGCAACACCTAAAAATAAAAGGGAAGACCCCAATGGATTTATAAATAATAGGAATTTTTGTAAAGAATTTTCAATTCCTAAGTCAAATTGCGTTAACTGAACGATATATGTTTTCATCCAAAGAAAAAATACCGTCAATAAGAAAAAGCCAATATATTTATTCAAAATACCTTGACCTTTTTGAAATAAGTTATTCATATTTGATGCACCTACCTTCTAGCACATTATTATTACATAAATTTAATTAATTGCATATATGTGTTTTGTCCCAAATTTTCCTATCATCTATCTTAACTGTTAAATATGAACAAAACATGAACAAATTGAAAAAAATCTAATATGATTTAGGCGTTACCAAATATCTCCTGATTCAAACCATGACTAAAATATCATAACATGATTTTCCGTTCTAATCCATTTCCTAATTTTCACATGTAGTCGAAACCAAAGAAAAAAGCCAATCATATGTATATGCTTGGCTACAAAAAAAATTACTTTATCAAAGAATGCTCTTCAAATGAATCTCGATATCGTTCAATATACTGAAGTAGTTTTAACCTTAAATTAGAGAGCCAAGCAGGTTGGTCCGGAGTTTCTTGAACATCAACAGTCTGTAATAGTCGAGTAAATGACATAATTTTATGCAACCTTAAAAAATTGGATAGTTGCTCCAAAAGGCTAAAATCGAGATCAGTTTCATTCTGATAGCCCTTTAAGAATTCTTGGAAAAAGGGATTCTCCAAATCTACTTCTTTTTTGAATATATCTCTTAAAGCAAGAGCAATGTCTGCAACGTACCAATGATTCATACAATCATCAAAATCTAAAATACCAATGACCTCATTGTCCCATCGCTGGTTATCTAGTTCAAAATCAAAATGTATCAATCCAAAGTTACTCTCTGAAATGTTTAGTCCATCTGACCAAGTTATAAGTTGTTCTAATTCTCTTTGTGCAGCTGCCTCGTAAACAGGTAATTGTTGTTTTATTTCTATTAGTTGATCACTCCAACTTTTACGATTAAGTCGGTATTTTTCAGGCATGATTTTGAAAATAGAGTGGAGTTCTCCTAAAGAGCTTCCCCATTTAAAAAATTGCTCTAAGTCTAATTCCTCTGTTTCAAACTGTTTACCAGGTAGAGCTTCGAAAACAACCGCATAAAACGTCCCAATTTCTGTTTCAACCGTCTCTATATAATTATTATTTAACGATTTAACAGGTAATGCGACACGAATAGCCTTTTCGCGAAGATACTCAAGAACCACGATTTCACTTTCAATCGAAGAAAGTTCTTTTTCACTAGAATCGCTAAATCTTAAAAAATATGTTTTGTTATTTTTCTTAAAGATAAAGAGAAAGTTAGCGCTTGCACGGAAATAGTAAACAGAACCTTCATCGTAGCCCCAGTTTTCTAAAATTTGCTCCGCTAGTGGGCTTCGCCATTCACCATCTACCGTAGCAACCACTTTTACCATTGTACTTAGTTTCATCATAGATATATCCTCCAATCAAGCAGAAAATCACTCAAAATCTCTTCTTTAAAAACCACTTTTAGCAAACAAGGTCCCACTATGAAAAAATTCGTTTTTACTAGTAGAAATCCCTTTATTAGGAAAAAATCATTGTATTTTTCTAAAAAGAAGGGATATGAAAGCATTTTGTAAAATTATTAGATGGAGGAGCTGGTAAACTGTGGGGAAAAATCTTTTATTAAATGCTTTTAAAAAAACCACCTATCAATTAGCTGGACATGGAGTTAGAAATATTAACATTTTGAAAAAGGCATTGGAAGAAATTGATGATGAGCTGGAAAGTGATATTTACGGCAATGGAATGGTTATAGAAGATTTCGAAAAGAAAATGGCGGAGTATTTAGGGAAAGAGAGTGCGGTTTTTTTTCCAAGCGGTACGATGGCTCAACAAATCGCATTAAGAATATGGTGTGACCGAAAAGGGATAAAAAGAGTAGCGTATCATCCTTTGTGTCATCTTGAAATTCATGAAGAAGATGGTCTAAAGGAATTGCACCATATTGAAACCATTTTGTTAGCTGATAAAGATAAGGTGATTCAATTAGATGATGTTGTTCACTTGGAGGAGGAAGTATCCTGCTTATTGCTTGAGCTACCACAACGGGAAATTGGTGGACAGTTGCCGGAGTACAAAACACTAGAAGATATCTCGACTTACTGCCGGAAGAACGGTATCAAACTTCATTTAGATGGTGCAAGACTTTATGAAATACTTCCATATTATCAAAAAACTGCAGCTGAAATCTGTGAGCTATTTGATAGTGTATATATTTCTTTCTATAAAGGGATTGGTGGAGTGGCCGGGGCTATTTTAGCTGGTGAAAATATCTTTACAGAGGAATCAAAAGTATGGAAAAGACGCCATGGTGGGGATTTGATTAGTCTTTATCCGTATATCCTTAGTGCTGAATACTTTTTCAATCTACGAATAGCTAAAATGGAGCAGTATTTTAATGAAGCGAGAGAATTGGCTGAACTTTTTAACCAGTGCTATGCGATCTCGACAACTCCTAAACAACCAGTTTCAAACATGTTCCACGTTCATTTTGAGCTACAAAGAGAGAAGCTTGAACCTATTTTAGCTGAGATTTACGTAGCAACTGGAATTGGTATAACAAGTAATCTAAAAGAAACAAGTATGGATACGTGCTCTTTTGAGTTAAGTATTGGTGACCGTTATGAAAAAATACCAAAGGAAAATTTAAGGCAGTTATTTCAATTGCTAGATGAAAAATGCACAATTTGAAAAACCAACTAATTGGGGGATTGTTGGATGAAACAACGACATGAAGTATTATTTAATCAATTAGAAAGTTATCGAAGTGATATATTGCGAGCAGTAGAGAATGTGTCAAATGAGGAAGCAAAACTAGTTCCGAAGGGATTTAATAATAATATTCGTTGGAATTTAGGTCATATTTATCTGGACCAATATTTATGGATTGAGGCAGTGACGAAAGAAAAAGTAGGTGTCCCTGAACAATTTAATTCTTGGTTTGGGTATGGATCTTCTCCAAGGAATTTCACTGCTGAAACACCTTCAATTGAGGATTTAATAGCATTACTAAAGGATCAACCAAGAAAAATTAAAGAGGTTTATGGTAACAGATTAGATGAAGAATTTGCGCCTACTGAAATGGGTATGTATACAATTGAGCAGGTATTAATTCGAACTATTTTTCATGAGGGCATGCATCTTCAGTCGATTCTTGATTTGAAAAAATGCATGAATAAGTAATGATGACTGCTGAAGGTAGGTGTGAAAAGCGGTTGCGATGCGAAGAATACATAGTGAAAAAGTGCTAATACATTTGTCTGAAAAGAGTGACATTCATGACTTTCATATTTTTATGCTTAATAGCTGGTGGTTTAATTATCGAAGGTGTGCGTAAATATATCCTTAAAATCAAAGACCCTACCATTGAGGACATTTGGTTAGAACTTAATGAAGAGAAATGGTATCAAGAATTAATGAGGAATGAAAAAATAAAACCCTACCTATTAAAGTCTAAAGAAAATGGATTGTTAAGGGATCCTCACTATGTTCGAAATATTATTGATAAGGAAGGGCATAGAGATGGATTTATTAATTATATAAAAAAAATGGCGGAATAATGATAAAAAAGTGTCAGGGTGCATCCTGACACTTTTTTTCATTTGCTTAAGATTAAGCGTTAGATAAAACTAACAACTTCATTTAATGGAAGGCGGGTAGTCTGTCTACCTGGAGCCGCAGCTTTTCCAATTGCAATTAGCACGATTGGAAAATATCGATCTGAAACCTCGAATCGATCAATAAATTTCTGTTTATCGAAGCCGCCCATTGGTACAGTGTCATATCCTCTTGCTTTTGCGATCAACATCAGCTGCATCGAAACAAGACCAGCGTCATAGGTCGCAATTTGGGTTCTGTTTTCTACTGTAGCGGATGAGTATAACTTGATAGATCCTTCAATCATACGTGTCATTGTTGCCTCATCAATTAGCCCTGCTTCATAAGCACAACGCCCAACTTTTTCAGCATTGTTGTACATTTCTTTATCACCTAGAACAGCAATAACAGCTGACGACGTTTCAACTTGTTCCTGATTATTTGCAATTGTGCGAAGTTCTTTTTTAAAATTGGTGTCCTGAATCACAATAAATTTCCAAGGCTGAAGGTTACTAGACGAAGGAGCAAGAGTGGCTTCAGAAATCATTTCTGATAGTTCGTTTTTAGATATTTTATAATTTGGATCATATTTTCTAACTGAGTGGCGTTCACGGATAACGGTTGAGAGGCTTTGCTCCGTTAATAACATATTATTTTCCTCCGATAATCTTTTTTACTTACGAATAGTAAGCGTGAAGATAGCTTACTATTCGTAAATATATAGTGTCAACCAATTTGCCTTAAAGTGTTTCAGAAGAGGTTATAAGTTTGTTTGTAAAAATTGATAGTGAAAGTTATATTGGTATATATAGGTTTAAATTCAATGATTAGACGATATATTCCAATGATGAAATGAGGCTGTATTTGGAAATGACGATGGATAAGTTACAAAAATTGCACAATTCTGTACAAAAGTTAGAAACGGTTCTTCAAGAAGTATGGAGTCTCGCAGATGAAATTAGTGAAGATGACGAGTTTCGTGAACTTTTGAAAAAAGCAAAGCAGTATAAAGCAAAAAAACTAAATTCAGGAGAAAACTTGGACGATCTATGTGAAAAACTGGAAGAGTATCAGAACAGTTTGGAGCAAATCCCCGAGGATGGTACAGCAGCAGTTGATTTTGAGGATGCGATATCTGAATTAATCGAATGGATAGAAAAGGAAAAATAACTAAAAGATTAAACAGGGAATCTAAATTTCCAAGTGCATTTAATTTTAAAAGAGTAAAAAGTAGGCACTCCGAATTATTTTGGAGTGCTCTTTATATTGAAGTTTTTTTGCTTTTATAGGGGGATATTTGAAGAGAAAGTGGAATATCTAAATATATAGAAGGAAAGGGTGTATTGGATGTCTGTAAATGAACAGCTATCAAGTCAACAATGTAAAGTTGGGACCGTTAAAGAAATGAAGGTGGATGGGTCATTTAATCGTCAAAAAAATAGATTTATTACACCGTTTGGAACGAATGAAGGTGAGCTTCCGGTTGAGGCAGGAAGATATCGACTTTTATGGTCGGCAATCTGTCCGTGGGCCCATCGAGCTGTAATCGTTCGTAGCATACTTGGATTAGAAAAGGTCATCAGTTTAGGAACTGCAGGTCCAATGCGACCAAAGCTCCCTCATGTGGATTGGGAATTTTATTTAGATGAGAATAAAGTGGATCCAATATTAGGGATTAGGTATCTAAGTGAAATCTACAAGAAAACAGACCCAGAATACATGGGGCGGCCAACCGTACCAGTAATGGTGGATGTGAAGGAACAGAGGGTCGTGAATAATGATTATTTTAAACTAACAAACTACTTCGAAACGGTATGGTCACCATTTCATAGAGAAAATGCTCCAGATCTTTATCCGCAAATCTTAAGGGCTGAAATGGATGCATTAAATGACGTTATCTTCCATGATATAAATAACGGTGTCTATAAATGCGGCTTTGCTTTATCACAGGAAGCCTATGAACAGGCATATGACATCCTATTTGATAGATTAGATGAATTAGAGCAACGCCTTTCGGAAAGAAGATTCCTATTTGGAGATTTTATTACTGATTCAGATGTTCGTCTTTATTCCACATTAGTTCGATTTGATGTGGCCTATTACGCCGCCTTTAAGACAAATAGAAACCGTATCATTGATTTTCCTCATTTATGGGGCTACTTACGAGATTTATATCAAACACCTGGCTTCGGGAATACGACAGATTTTGATGCGATTAAGAGGCACTATCATCTATCGCACCATATCGCGAGTGATGATCAAAAGGGACATAATCAAATTTTACCAAAGGGTCCGGATCTATCAGGATTTCTTACTAAACATAATCGACAAGAACTGAGTAAAAAAGAAGAGAAATTTCTTATACAAAGGCTCAGTTAAAGTTTAATGTTGTTTTTATCAATATGGTTGGGGTTTGCGGACATTGGTTCCGCTATTTTAGTAAAAAGAGAGGTTTTTAGGGCTTTTGCGGACACAGGTTCCGTTATATTAGATAATTAGAGGCTATATTCTATGAAATAGCGTAAATAGCGGATTGTATGTCCGCCCAAACACGAAAATAGCCTAATATGGATCAAATAGCGGATTCTATGTCCTCATCCATCTGTCCAAAAACAACATTCTTATTTAACAGAGCTTATACAAAAATAAAAACAGCAATAGCAGGAGATGCCATGATTATAAGAGATGCAAGAGAAGATGAAATACCGTATATCCGAAATCAAAGGATCAAATCATATGAAGAACACGCAAATAGTATTCCTGAAAAACATTGGAATACCTTGAAAAATGCACTTCTCTCGGATAAAGATACTCAATTTGGAGTGGAGTGTATTGTTGCTGAGTTAGATGGGGAAATTGTAGGCAGTGTTGTTTTATTTCCAGCTAACACAGACGCTTATGTAGGTACTGCTATTGAGCTTCAATACCCTGAAATACGCATGCTAGCTGTATCTCCTGAGGCACGGGGGAAGGGGATAGCAGCTGCTTTGATTTTGGAGTGTATTCGACGGGCAAAAGTCAACGGATTTCAAGCGATTGGATTGCATACGGCCGATTTCATGGAAAGTGCTGTGAAATTATATCAACGTATAGGCTTTCAACGTTTACCCGAATTTGACTTTGAACCAGCTAATGATGGAATCATTGTGAAAGGCTATCGTCTTACATTTGAGTGATATTATTTCATATTGAATTTATTGGAGGAAAAAAGCTGATGAACGAAAAAACGGCATTACTAATTATTGATGTTCAAGTTGGAATTGTTGAAGCGGAATCTGGTCATGTTTTTAATAGTGAGGCATTATTGACTAATATTAATCAGATTATCTCGGATGCTAGATTACGAGAAATACCTATTCTTTATGTACAGGATTTAGATGTTGCGCCACAAGAATCTAAGGAGTTCCAAATCCACCCTGCGATTGCCCCTTTAGAAAGTGACCGTATTATCCATAAAGTTGCTACAGATGCCTTTCATGGAACGAACCTTCATGAGGAACTGCAAGCAATTGGAGCTAATCATTTAGTGATTGTAGGCTGTAAAACAGAATATTGTGTGGATACGACATGTCGAAGAGCGACCACACTTGGTTATGATGTGACTCTAGTCGCTGACGCTCATTCCACAACAGATAATAAAGTTTTAAAAGCAGAACAAATCATTAATCATCACAATGCAAATTTGCATGGATTGGATAACATCGATAAATTTATCATAGTTCGAAAAGTAGAGGACTCCGTAATGGAGCCGATTCATAATAATTATAGATAAGATTGTTTTGGATCTTTTTTACCTTAAGACTACTAAAAAAAGCTCTGTCACGAAGACAGAGTTTTTTGGTTTTAGTCGGAAAAGTCATGAATTTGGTTATAATGGAGATATCAATATTATTAATAGAAAAGGTGTTCAAAATGCAGAGAGTTATTGTGGTAGGGGCAGGCATATTAGGAGCATCAACTGCTTACCACCTAGCAAAAGCGGAAGTGGAAGTCACTTTAGTGGATCGACATGATTTAGGTCAGGCAACAGATGCTGCAGCGGGAATAGTTTGTCCATGGCTGTCCCAAAGACGGAATAAAGCCTGGTATCAGCTAGTAAAAGGGGGAGCACGGTACTATCCTTCATTGATTGAACAATTAAGCGACGTTGGAGAAACGGAAACAGGATATAAACAAGTGGGGGCTATTAGTCTACATACAGAGCTAGAAAAACTGGAAAAAATGGCAGAGCGAGCGCGCAAACGCCGTGAAGAAGCACCTGAAATTGGTGAAATCACAATTCTATCCCAGACTGAAACAAAGAGGTTATTTCCGCCTTTAAGTGAAGCATATGGGTCGGTTTACGTAAGCGGTGGAGCTCGTGTTAATGGAAGGGCCCTTCGTCAAGCACTTGTGAATGCTGCAGTAAAGTATGGAGCTAGTTTACTGGAAGGAAATGCAAATCTCATTCATAAAAATAATCAAATAATGGGAGTAAACTTAAATAATAAGATTCTGGAAGCTGACCTTGTAATTGTTACAGGTGGTGTTTGGGCCAAAGAACTTTTACAGCCCTTAAATGTGGAATTTTTAGTAAAACCTCAAAAGGCACAAATTGTACACCTTGAAATCGGAAATATGGATACTAGCGATTGGCCAGTCGTCATGCCGCCAAATGATCAATATATCCTTTCATTTGAAGATGGACGAGTGGTTGTGGGGGCAACACATGAGGATGATGCTGGACTTGATCTACGAGTAACAGCTGGTGGGTTGAATGAAGTGTTGGGTAAAGCCTTGCTCGTGGCACCTGGTTTAGCGGACAGCAAAATCCTTGAAACAAGAGTGGGCTTTCGACCATTCACTCCAGGTTTTCTACCTGTCATTGGATCTTTGCCAAATTATCAAGGATTATTAGTTTCCAATGGACTAGGGGCATCGGGGTTAACAGCTGGACCTTATCTAGGGGCAGAATTAGCGAAGCTTGCACAGGGTAGGGAATTGGAGTTAAATATTGGTGATTACGATGTAGCGGGGGCTATAGGTGTTAACTAAAAACGTCATGTACAGTGGAAGACAAGGGTCTTTCTATTGTACTTGACGTTTTTGTTCTCGAGAGATAATGATAACCCTCCTAAATACAGGATATAGGAGATACCCTAAAAACACCCCAATTAAATTTAATATAAGATCATCAATATCTAAGCTTCCTCGGCGAGTTATGTATTGTAAACACTCCACTACTGTTATGGAAACTAAAGGTAAATAGATATATTCACTTTTAGAAAATTTACAACCTTTAATCATAAGGAAAATACCATATGGAATAAACAAAACTACATTAGCAGTCAAATTATAGAAGGAAATAAGCAAATTAACCTTCCCTGAAAGAAAGAAGTAAATAGTTGAAAAAGGAATAAGGTTGTATGTACCATAACTTTGATTGCTTGGACGAAAAAATAATAAGACTAAAAGGCTTAACGTATATAATCCTAGAAATAAAAGGAAAGTGGTATACGAAATAGAAATGGTTTCTTTCCGGATTAGTAATACTATAAAAGTGATGAAAGCCCACAAACAAAGCAATACAGTTGCTAAAACAATCGGATGTAAGTAGTCCGTTAATTGAAAAATAATTGGTGAAAACAAGAAAAATAGAATAATAGATAAGGATGAAGAAAACAGTATTGATTTTTTCAGGTAAAGCACCTCGATCTTCTATGTCATTAAGTATATCCTTTTTCCTACAATTATATATTGTATTACAATTTAAAAAAGTCACCTAAGCCTAAAAAATCGGCAAGGTGACTATTTCTATTTTTGAAAAAATGGTCAATTATAATCCTAATTTTTCAGCTAACGCTTCTTGATCATAGCCTAAAATGACTTCTTCACCGTTGTCATCCTTAATTACGGTTGCTGGAGTAGCCGAAGCACCTAATTGAATTAGTTCCTGTAAAAATTGGTCATTTTTACGAATGTCTCTTTCTTCAAATTCAATTCCATTTTCTTTTAACCATAGTTTTTCCGCGTGACAAGGTGGGCAAGTTTCTTGAGTATATAGAATGACAGTTTTCATTTTTTACCTCCAATATACAATATACACTTATTGTATATTACTTCCTCGATAAAATGCGAATGTAAGGTATTGGGGAGTTAACTTTTTAGCCTTTACTTGTTTCAATATTTCTAAGGTTAAAACCACAATCAGGGCAATCGTATATGACATTTTGATTAGACTGGGCAGTTAAAACTGAGTTAATTTCATGCTGTGATTGGCAATTTGGGCATATAACTGTAGGAAATTTTATATTCATGCATATCCCTCCATTCCTATCATGTCAAATTAGTATAATTTTATACTTATACTGGAGGAGGGGAGAGAGGCGCAAATTCAAATCAACTAACCTGATTATGATTCACAAAATAGGAGGATAGAGAGCAGGATTGTTGTTGCATTTCAGGTACAAAGCCACTAAGCTTTGTTAAAAAATAACACGATTCAGGAAAATGGTGCTCTAAGAAACGGAGAGTGGTAGAATTTAATACTTCTTTTCCCTTATAAAGTATGATGACTTGTTCTACAAGCTGATTAAAGGCAAATACTGTTCCACTAACTTCACGAGCGAAAAAGATTTGTGCAGGAAAATGTGGAGGAAGGAATCGTAAATATCCTTTCATTGCTTCGTTTTTAATAATATGAGCGGAAAATAGTTGACTTAGTTTACTCACACGTTCCAGTAGTACTAACTCAACACCATCAAGTGCTCTCCTTAACAAAGCTGCATGGCCAAGTTGGTCTTCTAACCAAAGGTCAAGTAAATCTACTAATGGTAATGGTGGATAATCTGATCCTTGCATGTAATAGTGTAGAATCCTTAAATATTCAGCATTCTCACTTAATGTCCCGTTAAAATAGGTCGGGGTAATATTTATATTTACTGCATTATACATCTTTAAGTTCAAAATTTTCCCTTCAAATCGGTAATAATCAAAGGATATTTGTGCTGATATCTTGGAGAATTCAATTAAACTCTGAGAATCCATTTGGCTCATTTTCGGAATTTGCTCGAGCTGTTGTCTAACCTTTGTAAATCTTGTGATAAACGTATTAGCTTCTTCTACTAGTTGTACTTCAACAGGAGATAAATAATCCCGCACAAATACAGCATGGTCTAACAGTATATTTACCCAAAAGTAATGTTCTTCCCAAGGGGGAAATGGATTTAATTTGTTCATCGTTAACCTCCTGTTTCATCCTAAATTAATGTTTCTTCTACATATTATTAGTAAGCACCTAGATAAATGTATAAAATACCTGTGCAAGTAAAAAATGTAAATAAAAACGTGAATGGAGCGGATGCGAATGCGTAATCATCGCAATCGCTACTTTAAAGAGCTAGAAAAACAAATAGAGAAAAATGAAACTACATCATCGCATGAAAAAACAGCAAGGAACGCTATTCAAAACAAACAAGATAAAAAGTCTAATATAAGTGAATTTCAGTCATTTTTTCAAAATTGCTCTGACTTAAGCTGCACCGAATTTCCACATCTAGATATTAAAATATATTACTTTCCATATTTAATAGATAAGACGATTTATGATCAGCACCTTTCAGAAATAAGAAATGTAACAAAAGAAGAGTTTGAAGCCTACTTAAATCAATCAGAGTTTCCAGTATTACAAGATGTCATAAACGTAGAAGAGGCAGTACTAAGTGGTAGTTGTATATTGTTCTTTCAGGATATTGCCTATGATATCCCTGTTAAAAACGGTGAGACAAGGTCTATTTCCCCTTCAGAAACTGAAACCGTAATACTTGGTGCTCATGATGCCTTTGTTGAGTCGATTGATGTAAACTTGTCGTTAATTCGAAGAAGAGTATTAAGCTCTAAACTGAAGGCAATTAAATTATATGTTGGAAGTCAGGCTAAAAAGGTTGTCTATTTACTTTATTTAGAGGACCTTGTCTCGGAGACAGATATCGACCATTTAAAGAAACGGATAAGTTCTATAAAAAATGATGGAATAGTCGATACCAATATGCTTGTTCAATACATTGATGAACACCCAAATTCGCCATTTCCACAATTTTACACAACGGAAAGACCCGACGTTACAGTATATAAATTGTTTGATGGGAAAATAGTTGGGTTGCTTGATGATAGTCCATTCGCCTTTTGTACACCAGTAAGTTTCTTTGATTTTATGGAATCAATGGACGATTTTGGCCAACGTTGGGTTGTAAGTAGTTTTATTAGAATATTACGGTATATTGCCATCATGATCACGTTAGTCTTTACTGCTTTATATGTATCCGTTACAACCTATCATTACGAAATGATACCTCAAGCATTGTTACCTACCTTGCTTGAATCAAGGAGCAGAGTACCATTTCCACCAGTTATTGAAGCATTGTTTTTAGAATTATTATTAGAGCTATTAAGGGAGGCTGGGGCAAGGCTTCCGACAAAGGTTGGTCAAACAATCGGGATTGTAGGAGGAATTGTAATTGGCCAAGCTGCTGTAGAAGCAGGGATTACAAGTAATATCCTTATAATTGTGGTGGCAGCTTCTGCCATTGCATCCTTTGTTATTCCAAGTTATTTGATGAGTGCATCCATTCGAATTGTCCGTTTTAGTTTTATTATTATTGCAGGATTTTGGGGGAATATTGGGATTGTTTTTGGCATGGGAATCGTCATCATTCATTTATCAGGCTTAACCAATTTAAACTCTCCATACCTACTACCTATTTCACCAATGTATCCTAAATTTTTAAAATATACGCTTTTAAGAGGTCCATTTAAGAAAAAACTGAAAGGATAAGATGTGCATATGAAGGAAAAATTATCGCCCATTCAAGTGTCCATCTTAGTTTATATGATCCAGTCAGGGGTTATTTTGTTTTCCTTACCGAGGCTCACAGGGGAAGCATTTGGGACAAATGGCTGGATAAGTATTATTATCGTAAGCGTAATTGTAAATATCAATCTTATTTTGATATGGTTTGTCTTTAAAGTTGGTGCTGGTAGGTCAATGTTTGAGTTAGTGAATGGCATCCCTAAATGGATTAGGCTAATTCTGTCTTTATTCTTAGCGGGAATATGGCTAGGCTTAGGGACGATGGTAATGGTTAAATACATCCTTCTTCTAAAAATGTTGTTTTATCAAAACGTTTCAACACTATTACTTATGACAATGGGGTTAATATTAACGTATCTCCTCGTAAAAAGGGGGATTTATCATATTGCTAAAGCTACAGTTGTTTTGTTTTATTTTACGGTTTGGACTATATTTTTGCTATTATTTCACCTTCCTGACTTTAGTTTTATCCGACTAACCCCATTTATTTTTCAAGGAGAAAAAGACCTATTAAGAGGGGGAGCAGGAATTTATACGGCTCTTTTAGGTTACGAACTTGTTATTTTATTTTTACATAATGTTGAGGAGAAGCGGCTAAAAGCGATTCTAGTTGGAAATACAATAACATCCATTATTTATCTTGGCGTGTGTTTCGTAAGCTTCGGTTTTTTTAGCTTTGATATGCTACTAGAGGATATGTATCCAGTCGTCACTTTGTTAGAGTATATATCTTTTCCAGTGCTGGAACGGGTAGAAAATCTTATCTTTTCTCTTTTTGGACTTAAGGTGTTGATTACAACGGTTATGTATTTATGGGCTTCAAAGGAAGTATTAGAGCAACAATTTCAACGGATAAAACCAAAGTACCTATTACTGATTATACTATCACTTAGTTTTTTCATATCCATTTTTCAAAAAATCATGAGACAGGTGGATCAATGGTTAGAGTATCTAGCTTGGATAGAAGTAGTAATTGCTTTTTTATTACCGCTCATTCTATTGATTGTTGCCTTTTTTACAAGAAAAGTGAATAAGGAACATAGCCTATGAAAAAAACAATTATTGTATTCTGTATTTTATTAATGACTACAGGCTGTGCTCAAAAACGTATTATTGATGATTTAGCACTCATTAATGCTATCGGTTATGATCTCAGTGAAGAAAATGAGGAAAATCTAAAGGTAACCGCAACCTTTCCGATTATTACTAAAGATGGAAAGTATGATCGGAAAACTATAATTGTCGAAGGAAAGTCTAGTAAATCGGCAAGAGAAAAATTAAAACATAAAACGAATATGCAATTAGAGAGCGGACAAATAAGGGTATCTTTATTTGGAACTGAGTTAGCTAAACAAGGGCTACTAACGCAGTTAGATACATTTGTACGTGATCCCAACATTGGTTCGAGAGTATTGTTAGCTTTAGGCAAACCAGTAGCAAGTGATATCTTGACTTTACAAATTGAGAATGAAGGCCAGAATGCGACCTTTTTAGAACAGGCCATTACAAAGTTACATTCAGAAAGTAAGACCATTAACTATGATATTTTTCAATTCCTCCGGGATTTATATGATGATGGAATGGATCCGATTCTCCCAGCCTATAAGGTCGAAGATAATGATTTGAAGTATGATGGTGTTGGTCTATTCCAAGGTGATAGGCTTATTGACTACTTGAATCCTGAAGATTCTAAGTTGTTATTTTTGTTTCGTAAAGAAATCATACATGGTGATTTAGAACAAGAAATTGAACTGGAAGAGGGTAAAGTGCAACAAATCATGCTTAGCTATGTTCAAACGAAACATCATATTGATGTGAATTCGGTAGCTATGGATAATCTTGTTGCAACTATAGACCTTGAAATTCAAGGAGATGTACTTGAATTTACTGGAGAAGAGGATTTATCTGATCCGAACATTCAAATGAAGGTAGAGAAATTGATTAGTGACCAACTGAAAAGTAAAGGAAACAAGTTGTTATTACAATTACAAAAGATGCAAGTAGATCCAATCGGGATTGGCCAGCATGTGAGAAATCATATGAAATACATGAGATGGAAGAAATTAAATTGGTATGAGGAGTATCAGAATATGGAGATAAATGTGAATATAACAGTCAAATTTAGTAGTAACGGAAAGTGGAAGTAGACCCATATTTTCAAATTAGAAATGCGCATTCTTAATGGTTAATATAATATATAGGTAGAGACAATCATAGGTTGTTATGAATTGAAAGGAAGATATGAGTTGAAAAAGTTAACTATCGTAATTCCCATTATGATCCTTGTTGCCGTTTTGGCAATGTGGATGCTAGGGAAGGATTACGCAGAAATTGAATTACCAACAAGAATGCTCATTGCAGGTGGTGCTGCAATTCTATCTGGTGTCATATCCTATTTCCTTTTTTCTTTTGAAAAAGATAAATGATTTGTTAGAGGATAATTTGGCTATACGAGTGGTTATTCAGAGGAGAACTTTCCGTAAATACGGAAAGTTCCTGAATGACGGAATAGAACTGTTGAAAAATTTCCTGAAAAGCGGAAGTTTTTTTTGTTTTCTCGCCCCATTTACTAACATAGCTACAGGTTATATGTTTAAAACTATGATTCTACAATATTTCGTATTTTATTTTTTGATAATTTTGAATAGACTGTTGTTTTGGCACGGAACTTGCAAAACGGATATTTGTGAAGATTATTTGGAAAAGGAGGTTTTGGTATAGAAATGTAACCGCTTACTAAAAGGGGTTAAGAACAAGGGGTACGTAGAAACAATTTCATAAGGGGGATTTACATGGATTTAATCGTTATTTTATTGGCGCTTGGGCTATTAATGTTTGTAGCTTACCGAGGATTTTCAGTTATATTATTCGCGCCTATTTGTGCACTTTTTGCAGTTTTATTAACAGAACCAAGTCATGTGTTGCCATTTTTCTCAAGCGTGTTCATGGATAAGATGGTTGGATTTATTAAGAACTATTTTCCTGTCTTTTTATTAGGGGCTATTTTCGGTAAAGTTGTTGAAATGTCAGGACTTGCTGAATCGATTGCGAAAACAATCGTCAAAACAATTGGAACTAAAAGAGCGATGTTATCGATCGTTTTATTAGGAGCTATCTTAACGTATAGCGGAGTTAGTTTATTCGTTGCAGTATTTGCCATTTTCCCATTCGCAGCTCAATTGTTCAGACAAGCAAATATTCCAAAAAGACTTATACCAGGAACAATTGCACTTGGTGCATTCACGTTTACAATGGATGCCCTACCAGGAACACCGCAAATTCAAAACGTTATTCCAACAACTTTCTTTAAAACAGATATTTATGCAGCACCTATTTTAGGAATTTTAGGTGGGGTATTCGTCCTTATTGTGGGTCTTTTATATCTTGAATCACGACGTAAAAAAGCAGAGAGAGCAGGTGAGGGTTATTTCGGATTTGCCTCTGAAACAGCTGCAGCTGCAGAAGCACAAAAATTATCAGGTAAAGAAGAAGCAGTCACTACTTTATCAACTGAGCAGCCTCTTGGACGTCAGATTCTAGCTTTTGTTCCACTTATTCTTGTTGGAGTTATGAATAAATTATTTGTCACTATGATTCCCGAATGGTATCCAAGTGGATTTGATTTTACAAAAGTAGGTTTAGATACGCTTGGAGTTGTAGATGTTACAGCATTCGCAGGTATTTGGGCTGTAGAAATGGCATTGGTTGTTGGTATTATTTCGACCATTTTATACGACTGGAAACGAGTAACACTCAACTTTAAAGAAGGTCTTAATACTAGTATTGGAGGCTCGCTATTAGCAACAATGAATACAGCTGCTGAATACGGATTTGGTGGAGTTATTGCAGCGCTACCAGGTTTCGCTTTGATCAGTAATGGTATTTCTGGTACGTTTACTAACCCACTTGTGAATGGGGCTGTGACAACAACGACTCTTGCTGGTATAACAGGTTCTGCTTCTGGTGGAATGGGTATTGCGTTAAGTGCGATGTCTGAAACGTATAATAAAGCGATTGCTGTTGCTAATATTCCTCCTGAAGTCATGCACCGTGTTATTTCCATGGCATCTGGTGGTATGGATACACTTCCACATAATGGAGCTGTAATTACATTACTCGCTGTTACTGGTTTAACACATAAGCAATCGTACCGTGATATTTTCGCGATTACTATTATTAAAACATTAGCAGTCTTCTTTATTATTGCTTTGTACTCTTTATTAGGACTTGTCTAGTAAACTACCATACCGAGATTCATTGAAAAGCAAGAAAGGGGACGGTATCGATGGCAACTGGGAAAGTAATTTATTCTTTTGATGATGTATTTAGCCAAATTCAAGATGGAGCAACTTTAATAGTTGGTGGGTTTGGTCTTTGTGGAATTCCTGAAAAAGCAATCCTGGCTCTACGGGAAAAGGGAGTTAAGGACCTTACGATTGTAAGTAATAACTGTGGCGTAGATGATTGGGGACTAGGCCTTTTATTAGCAAACCATCAAATCAAAAAAATGATTTCGTCATATGTAGGTGAGAACAAAATTTTTGAAAAGCAATTTTTAAGCGGTGAATTAGAAGTCGAGCTTGTACCTCAAGGGACGCTTGCTGAACGGATACGTGCAGGTGGTGCAGGAATCCCTGGCTTTTATACGGCTACAGGAGTCGGCACCCCTATTGCTGAAGGCAAAGAACATAAAGATTTTGATGGGAAGACATTTATTTTAGAAAAAGGAATAGTAGGGGACTTAGCCTTCATTAAAGGCTGGAAAGCAGACCCTCATGGGAATATCATTTATCGAAATACCGCTCGTAACTTTAATCCACTTGCTGCGATGGCTGGGAAAGTAACTATTGCTGAGGTGGAGGAAATGGTAGGTGTAGGAGAGTTAGATCCAAATCATATTCATACCCCAGGCATCTATGTACAGCATGTTTTTGAGGGAACAGCCTACGAAAAACGAATCGAAAGACGGACTGTAGCAACAGTATAAGGGAGGTTTTAGTTTGATGGATGTACGTTTGAAAATCATTAAACGAGCAGTGTTGGAAATTGAAGATGGGATGAACGTCAATCTTGGAATTGGAATGCCCACTCTAGTTGCCAACGAAATTCCAAGCGAATACAATGTGATGCTTCAATCTGAAAATGGTTTGCTAGGAATAGGTCCATATCCTATAGATGATGAGGTAGATGCGGATCTAATTAACGCTGGTAAAGAGACCGTTACTGCAGTTTCAGGAGCCTCATATTTTGATAGTGCAGAATCTTTTGCCATGATTCGTGGTGGACATATTGATCTAGCTATCCTAGGTGGAATGGAGGTTGCCGAAAATGGGGACCTCGCGAACTGGATGATACCAGGAAAAATGGTAAAGGGAATGGGCGGGGCAATGGACCTTGTCAACGGAGCCAAACGAGTGGTTGTTGTAATGGAACATGTGAATAAACACGGGGAATCAAAAGTGAAAAAGTACTGTACACTCCCATTGACAGGACAAAGAGTGGTGCATCGGCTCATTACTGAACTTGCCGTTTTTGATTTTACAAATGACGGAATGCAACTGATCGAATTACAAGATGGGGTAACGATCAAGGAAGTACAAGAAAAAACAGAGGCTTCCTTTATTGTTAGTCCTCAATTGTTGTCAAATCAAAACTAGGAGGTAGTTTAGAATGGGAAAACTCCTTGATGGGAAATCAGCTTTTATTACTGGTTCTGCAAGTGGGATAGGGTTAGAAATTGCAAGGGCTTTTGCACAAGAGGGAGCAAAGGTTGTCATTTCGGATTTAAATAAGGAAAAAAGCGAGCAAGTGGCTGCCAGGTTAAAGGATGAAGGATTTGAGGCACTTGCAGCACCATGTGATGTTACAGATGAGGTAGCATTTAAAAGAAGCCTCGAATTAGCCTATGAAACGTTTGGGAGTTTGGATATTTTAGTCAATAATGCAGGGCTTCAGTACGTATCAAACTTAGAGGAATTTCCGACTGAGAAATTTGAACTTCTAATAAAAGTTATGCTAACGGCCCCGTTTGTAGGTATCAAGAATGTTTTCCCGATCATGAAAAAGCAAGGATTTGGAAGAGTCATTAATATGGCGTCGATAAATGGCCTTGTTGGATTTGCTGGAAAAGCAGCTTATAACAGTGCTAAACATGGCGTAATTGGCTTAACAAAAGTGGCTGCTCTAGAGGGAGCTGTGCATGGGATTACAGTAAATGCTTTGTGCCCGGGTTACGTCGATACACCACTCGTAAGAAATCAGCTAAAGGATCTAGCTACAACAAGAAATGTTCAGCTTGAAAGTGTACTAGAAGAGGTTATCTATCCTTTAGTACCTCAGAAGAGACTGTTAGATGTTTCGGAAATTGCTGATTACGCTGTTTTCTTAGCAAGTGAAAAAGCAAGAGGGGTTACTGGTCAAGCTGTCGTATTAGATGGTGGGTATACAGTTCAATAAGGAAAAAACAATCACTGGACCTTGTTTGCAACTTTTGTGGGCAGGGTTCTCTACAGTTTTAAAAATGTACCCATTTATAGACAAATAACTACAATATTGTCATAATATAAATAAGAACTAATGTTCGTTATTAATTTCGAGCTTTTGGAATAACGTAAGCTTAAAGAGATGTATGTTTTGGGTTGAATATTTATAAAAAAGGGGAATAGAAAATGTTACAAACATACCAAACCAAATTGAGGCGGATCCAATTGAATAATGGGCAGTGTTCCGAAAGCTATCTCGATGTGTTTGGACGGTTTTTTGGTTTCTTAGAACGAAGGCTTTTCTACTTGTTATATGTAAAAAAGCAATCTGCAGGCTCTATTAAATCTAATTTCTGTAAAATCTATCAGATTACCTCCAGGCAATATAATTCCATCCGAATTCAACTAGAAGGAAAAATCTCCTCCGTTCTAGAAGTACGAACTCTTCAGATTGAAAACCTAACACAAAACATCCGTGATATCCAAAAAACTATCCAGCATAAGACCTCCCAAAAAGAAAAGCTATGGATAAAAATTTCTCACCTGAAACAGAACGATTCCCCTTTCATCAAGACCAGCAAAAAATATAAAAATATCAAATTTGTCCTCCATCAGAAAAAAAGAAAACTTCGAAACGTTCAACAAAAACTTAAGAAACTAGAGTCTGATGAACAAGCTCAAATCGTTCGAATTTGCTTTGGCTCCAAAAAACTCTTTCATCAACAGTTCCATTTAGAAGAAAACGGCCTAAATAATCATGAAGAATGGAGGATTAGGTGGGAGAAAACGCGAAGCTCACAATTCTTAGTCGTAGGTTCAAAAGATGAATCCTTTGGGAATCAAAATTGTACCTATAATGGAGAAAATGAAATACGTCTTCGGGTGGCCAATCGATTTGAATCAGAATATGGAAAATATATCACTTTTCCACAAGTGACTTTCCCCTACGGCCAAGAGATGATGGATCTAGCTAAAACTTCTTTTATAGGTTACACAAAAGGTGGGAAGAAGCAAAAATACTTCAAATCCGTCACCTATCGTTTTATAAGAAAAGAAAAAGGCTGGTATCTAAATGCCACCGTAGATACAGAAATGCCTCCTGTTCTGACTACTGGACTTGGTGGGTATATGGGAATCGATTTAAATGCAGGATTCCTTTCCATCTGCGAAGTAGACCGAAATGGAAATCCAATAAAAGAATGGAAGTTAGTCGTGCCGATGTATGACCGCCATCAACATCAAGTCGAAGCAGCCCTCCAAGACGCCATCAAACAAGTGGTGGAATATGCCAAAAAAGCAGGAAAACATGTGGTCATCGAAAAATTAAACTTTACCAAAAAGAAAGCCTCCTTACGGGAGGAAAGTAAGAAAAAAGCTCGTATGTTGTCCGGTTTCGCTTATTCTAAATTTAAAAGGATTCTAGAGTCAAGGGCCAAAAAATTGGGGGTCGGTGTAAAGATAGTGAATCCCGCTTATACAAGCCAAATAGGTCAAATGAAGTTTATGGCTCGTTATGGACTCAGTTCACACGCCTCCGCAGCCTGTATGATTGCCAGAAAAGCGTTTTATTTTAAGATGGAGAAGCCTAAATATGATACCGTATTACAGTTACCCAAGAAATTTGATAAAGAAAAATCAAACTTTAGCAAATGGGTAAGTATCACGAAATCAACGAAAAAAAATTATCTCTTCCACGACAAAATTGAAATTCTAAAAGCAGATATTTAAGAGAATAAGAGTTAAAAATAGAGTGGGAGCAACGCCTCCTTACTACCTGTAAGGAAGGTAGGGACCACGTACTTTCATTCCTGAATCATACTTGAAATGACCTATTAGCGTGGCTAACAGCCTGATGAGAGTAAGGGTGAATAACACCCTTATCCTTTCACGTACTGCTTGTTGTATGACAGGTAGGGATTTGAATGAGACGGAAATATGGAAATTTATTTTGGTTGAAAAACTCGGATAAATGGATGTTTCCATTCTGATCTTGGAGTGTGAATCTCCAACGCGAATCGTAAGAAGCACTGTTCGTCTTACGTTCAAGAATGATCTTGAACAAGACATAGAAGTGTAGTTGTCTACATTTGTCTATGTTTTTAGGAACGGTTCTTTTGTACTAATTTTTCGAAATTTCTAAACTTGAAAGTCTGCCCTGTTTTCTTTTGATATAATGATAGTTAAATACTAGTGGCAAAGGTGAGTCTGATGATAAACACTGGAATTGATCGGATCCCTCATAAATGGCTAGAGGAAATAATAAACCTTTCGGTGGAACGCATTGTGGTAGTCAATCGAGAAGGAATGATTTGTTATATCAATTCAGCCTATTGTGAGTTTTTAGGAACGACTGTGGAAGATGCAACCGGTCGGGATGTAAGGGAAGTAATTGAAAATACCCGCATGCATATAGTAGCTAAAACAGGCAAGGCCGAATTAACCTCCGTTCAAGCTATTAATGGAAGTGATATGGTGGCGAACCGATATCCGCTTATTGTTGAAGGGGAATTGGTTGGGGCCTTAGGAACGGTTATGTTCCGAAATCCTGAGGAATGGTGGGATTATAAACGAAAAATCCAACCTTTACTTGAGGAGCTTAAATATTATAAAAAAAAGTTTGAGAACGAACTAAAAAGTAAGTATACATTTGGAGATTTAATTGGAAAAAGTCCTTCCTTTCTCTCTGCCAAAAACCTTGCCGAAAGAATTTCTGGAAGCCAGTCTGCTGTCTTACTTCTTGGTGAATCTGGTACGGGTAAAGAATTATTTGCTCATGCCATCCATGACAATAGCACTCGGGCATCCTTCCCATTTGTCCCAATAAACTGCGCGTCGATTCCAGAGCATTTACTAGAATCAGAGTTGTTCGGATATGACGAGGGTGCCTTCACTGGAGCTAAAAAAGGTGGTAGAAAAGGTCATTTTCAAGTTGCAAATTATGGTACGATTTTTCTTGATGAGATAGGTGATATGCCACTTTCGATGCAAAGTAAGCTTTTACGAGTCCTACAAGAGAAAGAAATCCAACGGGTTGGAGGACAAAAGTCTATTCCAGTTGATGTAAGAGTAATTGCAGCTACGCACAGAGATTTGGAGAAGATGGTTGAAGAAGGAAAATTCCGAAAGGATTTATACTACCGATTAAATGTAATCAAAATTGAAATTCCTCCTCTCAGAAATAGAAAGGAAGATATTCACCTTATCGCAAATAACTTATTAAAAAAGCTAGAAAAAAGGTTTTTCCAGCAGGGAATTGAACTATCGGAGCAAGTGATTGAGAAACTTCAACAGTATACGTGGCAAGGTAATATTCGTGAACTGGAGAATGTGTTAGAGAGAGCGATTAATGTCCTTGATGGAAAAAGGATTGAATTGATTCATCTACCTCTTTATTTACGCGATCAGGATAAAGAGACTGATTTTGATTTAGAATATCAAGTAGATAAAGATGTGGCTACGAACCATACTGTACAGCCTTTAAGGAAAACGCTGGCACATGCTGAAAAGCAAGCTATCCTTCTTGCACTTCGTGAAACGAACGGCAATAAACAGGAAGCAGCTAAGCTTTTGGAAATAGGGAAAACGAGATTTTATGAGAAATGCAAAATGTACGAGATAAAATAAATGGAGTGTGTCCTAAAAGTAAAGAGTCGGACACACTCTTTTTTGTTGGCACTTTTTGAATTAACCCTATTTGGGGGCTTTCTGAATAGATAGTAACCAATTCGACCCTGTACCAATATCATAGGATCTGGCAAAGGAGTCTTGATTAATTGCAATGGCGATATTGTCTATTGAATTGATGTATACTAGTGGCTCTCCGACTGGTATATCAGCAAACGAACGACCATAGGACATGATATGGTTATATATCATCTTAGATTGATTTTCGATTGTGACTTTTAATTTATCCCCGTATTCAATCCCGAGCTGTTGAAACAGCTCTCGACTAATATTAGTCCAAACATTCCCAAAACGAATATCTAAAATATCAATTAAACCTGTTATAAGTCCATCTGTTATTCTAGCTCGATGAAGGGGTAATTTTATGATGGAATCTTTTCGATAAGCTGGACCTACTTCAGTAAAGGAAATGGCTTTTGAAGCGATTCTTGCACCTGTGTACGCGTAAATATCACGTCCATGAAAGGTATGTGATGCCCCTGACCTAGGTAATCGATTAACTTCTTCATCTATTTCTCTAGCATCCGCGATACCGATACTATGATCTATATGTGTTAATGTTCCGTTATCAGGAGTGACGATATAGTGATTAGAATCTGTTTTCACAACAAGGCTTTTACGGTCACTTCCAACGCCGGGGTCTACTATTGAAACGAAAATCGTACCTTCTGGCCAGTAAATGATGGTTTGCATTAAGCGATAGGATGCTTCCCAAATGTTGTATGGGGGAATATCATGTGTAAGATCGAAAATGGAAATGGATGAATCAACTGACCGTGCCACCCCATACATGGCACTAACCGCACCGTCACTTAGACCAAAATCTGATTGTAAAACTAATGCAGCGCTCATAGGATATACTCCCCCTCTCGTTTTTTAAAAAGGCTGTTTTCGCAAAGATTGTTGCTTTTCGAACTAAGTTTAAACCCGTATTTATTAAGGCTTCGGGGCATCTTTTCGTCATTGTTTCAAGTTTTTTTGTGCTAATCTATGATTTTGTTTGTTATTTTATATGCATTAGCAACAATGTTTACGAAAAGAGCCTTTATTAACAAAGTTCTTTCTATAATACCCACTTTAAAAAATAAAAAAACGCAGATAGAATACAGCATTATTAAAAAATGAGAACTTATTATTAGTTTTTGATATTCTAAGTCTATAATAAGAGCAAGATGACATATTTGGAGGAAAACATTTTATGGATTTTTTACATAGGCTTGAAACTCATTTCGTGAGTGATGATGTTCATATTCAAAATTTTGTTTTACATATAATAGACGATATTCATCAGTTCGTTCCAGCAGAATGGACAGAGCGGCTATTAAAGGACGCAATAGAATCTAAAGAAAAAGAATTTATGAATTTGATGCACACAGATAAGCTTCCGTTAAATCATGGGGCCGTAAAGACATTGATTCAAGGGATGAAGGAGACGGATAAATCTTATTTACATTTATATAAAAGTTTATTGGACAACCTTGAACCAGAGATGGCTTTAGAGTATCAAAAAGAGTTAGCACCCTATATTGAGGAAAGTGGATGGGAATTTTATCAGTTGTTACTAAATGGGGAAGATGAGCAAATTTGGGAAGAGTACGGCTCAATCACAGCGAAGCTGGAAACAGAGAGAAATTTTAATCATACTTTATATGTTAGGGCGAAGTTTTTAGCAAAGACACTGATCAAAAAAGGTTATTTGGACGAACCCGAAATCGACCTTATCCTTCAAGAACAATTGGAAGAGCCGTACTTTAGGTTTTATGGTATTATGGCCATTTATGCCATTCGCCTAAGAAAATTACCGAAATACATACCGATACTAGTTAGCTTGTTAGATCGGGATGAAGATATTTTACTCGAGGAAGTGGCGGATACTTTAATTTCATTTCAAAGTGATGAAGTGGTGAAAATGGTACTCCCTTATGCTAAACTAGCGGATAGTTCCATTTTTGCTATTTCAGTCTTAAGTGGGACGAAAACAGCTTTTGCAACGAAGGTATTAAAAGAGCTCTTTCACGAGGTAGAGTTTGAGGATGAACAAGACCTTGTTTTTGAAGCACTCTGTCACCAGCTTTCAGCAGATGTGCAGCCTGAAATCGAAGAATATATGAATAATGATCCTGTATCTTTCATGATTGAGCCTGAAGAAAACGCATACGGATTTTATAAAATTATGGGCATCGATCATCATGATTTGCCAATATGGAAACAAATAGCCGATGAAAAAGATTCTAGGTTTACGGCTGAAATGGAGATTGATAGGCATTTATCTGTTGCTGAACCTATTCAACAGAAGGTGGGACGTAACGACCCTTGTCCTTGTGGAAGTGAGAAAAAATATAAGAAATGCTGTGGTGCATAAAAGACCAGATTGCGGTAAGTATGTAAGACCTATTTTTAATACTTCTAAACATTCTAAAACACTGTTAGATAACTCTGACAGTGTTTTTTATTCACAGGATGAAGAGGGGATTAAAAAAACTAGTAAGTAGAAATGGGAATGGCGGAAATTGTCGAACATCTCTAATACTCCTTATCTTAGTTTTCCGTGCTTTCAATCATAAAACCAATTAAACTAAAGAGATAAAGCTTCTTAGGTGTAAACTCTGAAAAATTTTTAGGTAGTTAGAGAGGGGTATTACATGTTACAGTTTCTCCGCGGAAATCCTTTGTTTTTACGTTATTGGATATCCACATGGTTTTCAGAGTTTGGTGATTGGGTAAGAAATATGACTCTTATGTTTTTGGTGCTGGATCTTTCCAATCACTCTTCAGTTGCCGTCTCAACAACAATGTTCTTTGAATTTGCTCCCATATTTCTCTTCGGTACTTTTGTAGGTGTGTTTGCCGATCGGTGGGATCGAAAAAAAACAATCATTTATTCCAATTTATCCCGTGCTTTCTTAGTTTTAACCTTTGTATTAGCGCTTTATTTTCAATCAATCGTCTTAATCTATATCGGTGCTTTTTTATGTGCGATTGGGACGTTGTTTTATCGAGCTCCAGGTTCAGCTTTTGTTATGCAATTCGTCCCAGAAGAAGATCGGAAAATGGCAGCAAGTCTACGTCAATTATCGATCAGTACGATGCTCATAATTGGGTCAGGATTAGGTACTACGATTTATTTTTGGCTAGGACCAGTTTGGTCTCTGATTATTAATGTCCTCTGCTTTGTGATTTCTGCTTTGCTAGTGCATACAATTCGAGTTCCCCGTAAAGAAGATATTTCTATTAAAAAAGTAACAAAAGGATTTAGCTCCGTTTGGGGTGATATGAAAGAAGGCTTCCAGTTTACTTGGAGAACTCCGATTGTGAGGTCATTGCTAATATCTAATATTCCTTTTGGAATAGGGGCTGGAATCGTGAATGTTTCAACCGTATTTGTTATAACAGAATTTCTTGGTCTAAGTGAAGAAGTTTACGGGTGGCTAATTGCTATTCAAGGGGCTGGAATGCTACTTTTTTCGCTTATCATTGGTAAAAGCAAACTCTCTAACACCCGTTTAATCTCATACGGAATGGTTATTATGGGAATTGGATTAGCTGGCACGGTCTTCTATCCTAATTTCTTTATCACATCAAGTTTTATTATCTTTTTTTGTGCAGGTCAAATTGCCTTTAATATTGGAATGTCCACACTTCTCCAAACAAAGGTTGATTATGCCTATCAAGGTCGGACGATGATGACAATCAACACAACATTTATGGGTTTTATGGTGACAACCATGCTGCTTACAGGCTGGCTCCATGAGCTTCTAACGATTCAACCACTTATGCTTCTTGGAGGAACTGCCATATTTATCGGAGGTCTCGTCTGCATCTTTATTTTTAAAAGAGTTGAATTAACAAGGCTTGATGTTCAAACTACAGTTGAAACATAAATCAAATGAGGTCAGTTTACCATAGTGGTAAAACTGACCTTATTTGATTTCGATGAATTGCGCTATTGTGCCTTCAATGCTTCAAATTCCTCGGACATTCTCGTCATCATTGTAGCCATTTGGGCTCTTGATGTGTTATCACCTGGTCGAAAACGCCCTTCTAGTCCTGTAATATATCCATGTTGACTCATTGCCTGAATCGCATCAAAATGAGTGTTAAGTGGAGAAACATCGGAAAACGGATTTGGTTCATTTTCATTTGGCGCATATTTAAAAATGTTGGAAAGCATAGTGGCTAATTGTGCTCGTGTTACAGGAGAATTTGGATTATAGTCAGTCCTACTAACACCTTTAATCATACCAAGTTCTCTTGCTATTTCAATTTCTTTTCGAGCATTATGTCTTATTGTATCCTTAAAAACATACTCCTTTGGATTCATCGACTCGTAACCTAATGCTCTAACTAAAATTAACGCTGCTTGTGCCCTAGTCAATGAGCCACCAGGTAAGAATTTTGTATTCGTAGTTCCGTTCATCCAACCTTTTGATGACACATGGAGAATGTCTTCCTCCGCCCAAAAACCGTTTGGTACATCCGCAAAAAACCTGTTATTTAACCATAAGGTATAATAGTCCCAAGTATCTGCAGTTTCATGATAAAGAGCCCAAGAACCAGTACCTTTTATGTTGTGTTTTTTTGGAAGTCGTAATTTTGTTTTAATTGAACGTTCATTTTCATACCAAACTATGTATTCACCTTCTGTAATCTTTAATGATCCAACAAAATCATACTGATTTTTAGGAATAGTGAATTTGGCATACGGTGTTTGTGATTTTTCATCAAAGAAAGATTTTCCGTTGAATTTATTTAAGAGAGGCTCAATCCTCGTACTAGAAAGTCCTCTTCCCGTTATATTTATACCTTCGGTCGTTGGCCCATCCAGCTTCCAAAGCCGACCATAAAAGGGTAAACCATAAACGATTTTACTCTTTGGAACACCTTGATTGATAGCATATAGAATGGAACGTTCTGAAAACGATAGACTTGCAACAGGTCCAATGGGGCTATCAGGAGATTCCCAGCTTTCATCATAAGCCATTATCATCAGATAATCAGAGTGATCTGACAATGTTTTATAATCATAAAACCCATGCCAGCCTTTTTGGTAATTGCTTGGATTAGCAGCAACTGAAACGGAAACCTGTTTTTGTTTTGGTATATACAAGCGAAGCAAGCGAAGCAATTCATTATGATCATTTCGGTAGCTATGACCAAGTCCTTCAATATCTACATTTACACCATCTAAATTATATTGGTCGATTGCTTTGGCAATATCCTTAGCAAGCTTATCACGATTCTTTAATCCATTAATTCCAGCTGTTAAATTCCAATGGTTAGCTAAAAATGGGACAACCTTAATCCCGCGTCGATGCATTTCATTAACAAAGGAAGATTGTAATTTCCAAGTGACCTCCAATTCACCTTGTTCATTTACATCAAAATAATTAGGAGAAACCACCTTTAAACTGCCTTTGGTTTTATCAACCTGTGCAACATAAGTATTCGGGCTTCCAAAATAGATGTAAGACATATTAAACATCGCTTCTTCAGCTTTTAAATCCTTCATTGGTAAGAGTAAAGTAGTCAAAAATATGAGGATTAAAATGAACTTATTCATATTAAGTCCCCCCTTGTAGAGATGGGTTCTTCGATAAATTTGGATAAATGGCCTCAAATAAAATACCAGTTTGGGAAGGAGTTACCTTATACTGAAGCCCTCCGAAGGTAAAAGACACAGTTTGTAAATCTTCAAAATTGGAATTTGGACCAATCCCAATTTCCGAAAAGATCGTGTCTATTTCATGGACCTCAGATTGAGGATTTGTGATTAATAAAACTTGCCACCAACTTGTTAGCATTTGAAGAATCTCACCCTTGGTCTTGCTCGTACTAATGATACTTATCTTGTTAATTTGTTTATTATCCTGTGTAAGGACTTCTATTATAAGCTGTTCTGTTAGAGAAGACTGAAAATGCCTTGCATTAGTCAGTTGCCGAAAATGATGAATATACAAGTCACCAGTTTGTTCATCCGAAATAGCATTCCATCTTTGTTGGAAATCAGTCATGAAAAGAGGAAAGGCTTCCTGGGCTGGTGAGTTTAAATCGATTTCTGCCTGACTGATTTTTTCTTGATCTGAAACATCATCATCGGTTTGTAATGAATCATTTTGAATGGGAGTTTCGTTAGTGTTTTCAGTGTATGGTTCTGTAATAGGGTCTTGGTTTGTATCGTAAGTCATATTTTCAAAGTTTGTATTAGTATTGCTTGTATTTCTTAAATTCCTATACTGGACTTCCTGAAGATCCTTCTGATTCTGATTACATGCAGTGACTAAAAGAATGGTTAAGGCCAATATGATATAGTGAATTTTAGACATATGCGTTTTTCCTTTCTTCAAAGAAAATTTGAAAACGATATCTTCAATAGTATTCGCAAATGTTTAACATAAATGTAAAAATCCTTCCACCTTACTGGTTTTAGTAAAAAAGTCACTTTAAGAATGGAAGAACATTCTTAAAACCTAAACTATAATATACTTCACTTCTTGCATTTAACATTCGAGCTATATTTAAAGTGTAAATATAAATGAAGGTGGAGACTAAATGTTAAATAGGCTAGTAAAATATAAGGAAAGGCAAACAATTATTAATGAATATCATGATGATGAATTGGTGAACAGATGTGGTTTTCATTTTGATAAAATCCAAACGGATAACAACTCGATACTATTTATGAAGGAATGTAAGCCTCTTAGGCAAATTGATCTACCAGCTCACTTTAAAATAAGGAAGGATAGTCAATTTCCGAATTTTTATGTCGTAGAGTGGGATGTATCTGTTATCGAAATCTACTTTCCTTAGGAGGTGTAAAATTGGTTGCCATTTGGCTTTTTGTTAATTTAATGATTATTGTCGGAATGGTGGCTTGGAGTTTACTTCATCAAACCGATGGTCTTTTCCTACAATTCGCCACTGTATTTTCTCAATTTGCGGTCATCCTGATATTATTAAATCTTAATATGTACTTTATTTTTCTCATCATTAGAAAATCGAAAAAGCGAAAAGTGAAATTAACCTTAGCCAAAATTTCAAGAAAGGTTATGAAGGTACACGTACCCATTGCCATATCGGCAGCAAGCTTAATCATCCTACATATTATCTTCATCGTTTTTAGTATTCCCTTTGACTTAACGAAACCGAAATTACTTACAGGTTTACTAGCCGCAATTGGCTTAATTTTCACATTAATAGCAGGCTATCTAAGAAGTAAAAAGGCAAGTGGGACACGGAGAAAGTCGCATATCCTGACAGCTTTTGTATTTTTTTTAATGGCATTACTTCATATTTTTAGTACCTATTAAATATAAAAGTCTAATTAAAAGGGGCGGAAGTTCAAACGAGCTTTTGCCTTTTTTAATTTGTCCTATTTGCATGTAAGTTAAATAATAATTTACTGATTATTCTCAAAAATAGAGGAATACTAATTCGTCTATCGAAATACTAATAAACAGGATAGAAGGGAGATTTAATATGAATCAGGTTAATTTAAATTCGCTAAAACATGAAGCAAATGAATTAGTTCCAACTGCATTAGATGTATTAAAGCAATATCTCAAATTTCCTACTGTTTCAGCACAGAATATGGCAATTCCCGAAACGGTTGAATTTGTTGTAAAAATGATAGAGGATGCAGATGGCGAAGCTGAGATTTTGGATGATTTAGGTGGAAATCCTGTTATCTATGGATTTTTTCCAGCGGGAAGTAATGGTGATGCTACAAAAACATTACTCTTTTATAACCATTATGATGTTCAGCCACCAGATCCACTTGACGAATGGGAATCAGAGCCCTTTGAGTCTACCGTTAGAGACGGAAAGCTTTTTGCTAGAGGAGTAGCCGATAATAAAGGGGATTTAGTAGCCAGATTAACTGCGATAAAAATACTGCAGAATCTTCAAGGGGGATTACCTTGTAACATTAAATTTCTCATAGAAGGGGAAGAAGAAATAGGTAGCCCTAATCTTGCACCATATCTTGAAAAATATCGGGATCGATTCCTAGCTGATGCCTGTATATGGGAATTTGGCGGTAAGGATGAACAAGATCGAATAAGTATGGTAGCAGGTATAAAAGGAATGGCGTACTTGGAGTTTACCTGTTTTGGAGCAGATATTGATATGCATTCTTCTGTCGGGGCATATGTAGATAATGCTGCATGGAGATTAGTTC
This sequence comes from Pseudoneobacillus rhizosphaerae, assembly GCF_917563885.1. Taxonomy (GTDB): domain Bacteria; phylum Bacillota; class Bacilli; order Bacillales; family Cytobacillaceae; genus Pseudoneobacillus; species Pseudoneobacillus rhizosphaerae. The sequence continues at coordinate 67,902 of NZ_CAKJTG010000004.1, read as the reverse complement.
AAGCACTTGCGACTATGAAAAATCAACAAAATGAAATAATAGTCGAGGGATTCTTTGATGGAATTGAGGAGCCATCAGATGAAGTAAAGAAGGCAGTTCAGGCTTTACCTTTTAGTGAAGAAGCAGTTACAAACTTATATGGCTTAAAAAGGCCATTAATTACGTCCGCAAAAGGTGAAGACCCAAGAACAGCAATGGTCTTACAACCAACCATGACGATTTGTGGTTTCGTTAGCGGCTATACAGGGGAAGGGGCAAAAACAGTCCTGCCTAAAAGTGCAAAGGCGAAAATGGATTGTCGTTTAGTTCCTGGACAAGACCCAAATCATATTCTTGAATGTATCCAAAACCATTTAGAAAAACATGGATTCCATGATATCAAGGTCACGATGGTAAATGGACAAAAGGCGTATCGTTCTGATTTTAGCCACCCATTTATTTCACATGTAATGGACACTGCTACGCAAGTATATGGAAAGGAAGGGATTTTAGCCCCTAACTCTGCAGGTACAGGTCCTATGTTCGAATTTGGTGAAAAGCTCAAGCTTCCCATTGTCAGTACAGGTGTTGGTTGGGTTGGCTCAAAGGCACATGCGCCAAATGAATCCATTAGACTGCAAGACTTTGAAGATGGGATTGTTCATATGGCTTATATGCTACAAGGATTTCCTGGAGCATTAGATTAAAATGATAATCATAATCCCCTTCGTGACAAGGCAGGTCTAAATAAAGTAAAATAATACCTTGGATAGAACATGGGGGTTAGTACATATGAATAGTAGAACTTCAGTAATGATAAGTATAGTCCTGGCGATGCTAGTCGCATCGATGGATACAACGATTATGAACACGACGATGCCGATTATTGCTGGTGAGCTAGGAAGAATTGAGTTGTATGCTTGGTCCTTTGCTTCTTATATGATTGCAAGTACGATTCTTGCACCAGTAGCGGGCAGATTATCCGATTTATTTGGTAGAAAAAGAGTGTTTGCCTCTGGAATTGTCGTCTTCCTTATTGGTTCAATGCTTTGTGGGACTGCAGACAATATGATTCAATTAGTCCTTTTCCGTGCCATTCAAGGGATGGGGGCAGGATTTATGATGCCATTTCCTGCGATTATAGCAGGCGATCTTTTTTCAATCGAGAAGAGAGGAAAAATCCAAGCTTTATTAACAGGAATGTGGGGATTATCAGCAATCCTTGCCCCTTTACTAGGTGCATTCTTCGTTGAATACATGACATGGAGATGGATTTTCTATGTAAATCTGCCTATTTGTATAATTGCTTTATTAACACTTATACCATACAAAGAAAAGTATCAGCCTAAAAAGGCTAGTGTCGATTATTTAGGATCCATTCTTTTTGGTGCAGGGGTCACTCTACTGCTTATGGTAACCATTGTGGAGCAGAATAGATGGATGTACCTTCTCATAGGGATAGTAGTACTTGTTGGTTTTTACTTTTATGAGAAAAAACAGACATCACCCATTATCCCTTTATCTATGTTTAAACATAAAACCATTACATGGATGAATTTAAACGGATTTTTAGGGAATGTTGCACTATTTGGTACTTCAAGCTTTATCCCGCTTTTCTTACAAAATGTAGCTGGGCTTTCGTTATTCGTCAGCGGATTGGCCTTACTTAGCCAGGCTCTTGGATGGATGAGTATGTCGGTTCCGGCTGGAAAATGGATCTTGAAATATGGTTATCGAAAATTGATCATCAGTGGAAATATCTTGTTGTTCATATCAGGGGTTTTCTTAATGTTATTAAATGAAAGTCATGGATTTTGGTATGTATTTGCGGTCATGATTGTCCAAGGAATGGCCTTTGGTTTATTATCGACTGTCGGAGTGATTGGAGTACAACAGCTTGTTGGTCCGCATGAAAAGGGGATTTCCACTTCGTTCTTTATGTTTTGCCGAAGCATAGGTACTGTCATAGGAGTAACGATAATGGGTGCGTTACTAATAAGTGGATCCGATAATATGGAGGGAATTCACCGATTGTTTGTCTATGGCTTTTATGGAAGTATATTAGCACTACTTTCCTCTTGGTTTATAAAGAATGCATCTTCAACCGATGAAAATCGAATGGTTGGGTAAAAGATTATTTGATGAAAGGGTTGCTTTTTAAAGCGATCCTTTCTTTTTTGTCCTGTACTAGTTGGGACACCCATTATAATTAGTTTCCTTTTTGGAGAATTATGCATAGTTTATCTATGATAACTTAATTCTTAAGGTTGTGCTTAATCGAAGTAAAACCACGAAAAGGAGGTGCAATATGAGTAGTTCCATCCTGAAAAACCCCATTATGGGATCCAATCAAGTATCAGCTGAGCAAATGATTCAGTTCGTTAAGCCGGTAAATCCCTCCTTTAATCCAGCGATTGCTGAGCAATTTTTAGCTGTAGGAAGAAAATATGGTGTACGTGGTGATGTGGCATTTTGCCAAGCCATTTTGGAGTCGAATTGGTTCCGGTTTGGAGGAGACATTAGACTTTCGCAAAACAACTTTGCTGGACTTGGCGCAACCGGTGGCACTTCTGGGGCTACTTTTTCTACGATAGAGCAAGGAGTTACAGCCCAAATTCAACACCTTTATGCCTATGCAACGAAGGCGGCATTACCTCCGGGCGAAAAAATAGTGGACCCGCGCTTTCATTTAGTGGTTAGAGGAAGTGCCCCTAATTGGGAAGAACTTGCAGGTAAATGGGCATTCCCAGGATACGACAAAACAAAATATCGTAATATTGATGAAGCCTTAGCGGCAAATGACACATATGGTCAGAAAATTATTGCCTTATATAATCGATTAAAAGGCGTGAATCAAGTAGATCCAACTGCATGGAAAATGGAAGGGATTAATTGGTTATACGAGCAAGGATTTTTAACAAACGAGAGATGGAAGGATCAAATTAATGAGCCTTTACCATTATGGGCAGAAGCGCTAATTTTACAAAGAATGTTTCAAAAACTATCAAGTGAACGATAAAGTCATTTGAGGAATGGATGTTGATGTTGAGTATGAGGAAACCAATCATTGGGGTAACATCTCATGTAGAACTGGATTATAAGCATAGTCTTTCAAGTGATTATATTAAGGCGATTATTGATGCAGGAGGAGTTCCTGTCATCTTACCGATTTGGCTTGATAGTGACGTCAAACAACTAGCCAATATGTTAGATGGACTTGTGGTTACTGGTGGCGGTGATATTGACCCCACGTTTTTCGGTGAGGAACCACACCCACAGCTTGGAATTATTTCACCAGGCAGGGATAGTTTTGAAATCGCGATGATTAACAAGATGCTCGAGTTAGATAAACCGATTCTCGCCATTTGTAGAGGGATTCAAATCTTAAATATTGCCCTAGGTGGCGACATGTACCAAGATATTTATAGTCAAAACAATGAGACATTGCTGCAGCACACACAAAAAGCCACACGTTCCCACCTAGCGCACTATGTAAATGTCGAAGAAAATAGTTTACTAGCGGCTATTGCAGGGCAAACACAATTCAAGGTAAATACCTATCATCACCAGGCGGTTCGTAACGTTCCGAAACCCCTTATCATTTCAGGTGTTGCTTCGGATGGAATTATTGAAGCTATTGAGAGTAAAGAGCATAAATTTGTCCTTGGCGTGCAATGGCATCCAGAGGCATTAGCAGTAAATGGGGATGAAATAGGGAAGAAGATATTTATTGAATTTATTATGAAGTGTTAAACCGTTTTGAGAAAAAAAGGCGCAAGGTGCGAGTGAATGCACCTGCGCCAATTTTATTTTTTTCTAAAGAAATAGGAAAGAATGGTAAGTGTTGATACAGTTACTACGCAAACGATAGTTCCGATAATGTTGTTGCTGTTAAATAGAAAAGCAAAGAATATAATAATTAAAACTATAATGGCCATGATTGTTGTGAATGGAAACCATAATACCTTAAAGTTAGGCGTTTTTTTATATAACCTGCGAAGTTTTAATTGAGCTAAACAAATACTTAGCCAAATTAATATGACAGTCATTCCAGGAATAGCCATTAAATAGCCAATGACTTCATTTGGGATCATATAAGCTAAAAATACACCCAATAAAATGAATATTGTGGTAAGGGTAATACCATTGACAGGAATTCCTTTTTTGGACGTTTTTCCAAGTGATTTAGGCGCCTCTCCATTTTGAGCCATCGAAAACAACGTTCTTGATGTGGCGTAAATACCTGAGTTTGCTGCAGACAGGACAGCGGTGATTAAAACAAAATTCATCACATCTGCTGCACCAGGAATTCCAGCTATACTGAAAACCTGAACAAAGGGACTTTCGTCAGAGGAGACCTGGTTCCAAGGGATAATGCCACAAATAATGAGAATTGGAAGCATATAAAAAAGAATAACTCGCCACACAGTACCTTTTATTACCTTTGAAAGCACGTTCTCAGCATCTTTAGTTTCCGCAACAGCAACCCCAATTAGTTCTGCTCCTCCATAGGAAAACATAACAACTAAGAAAGCGCTAAGAACTCCGCCCATCCCATTCGGGAAAAACCCACCATGTGCCGTGTAGTTTGAGAAGGGATCGGAAATAGAACTTGGAACGATCCCAAATAGAATCATAGTTCCTAAAATAATAAAGAGTGTGAGCGCTAAAATCTTGATACTTGCAAACCAAAATTCCATCTCACCATAGTATTTTACTTGAAAAAGATTAATTCCAATGATTAGAGCTGCGCACAATAGGCTTAATATCCACAATGGAACAGACGGATACCAGTATTGTAAAAAGCTCGCTGCAGCAATTAATTCGACAATTGTAACAAGAATCCAGTTAATCCAATAAAGCCAACCGACAATGAAGGATATTTGAAATCCAAAAGCTCTATGGACAAGACGTTGCACGCTTAAATTTGGATAAACAGTTGCCATTTCCCCTAAGGCTCCCATGACAATGAATAGTAGAATACCTCCGATTAAGTAGGAAATAACTACACTTGGACCAGCCATATTTAATGTTTCAGAGCTACCTTTAAAAATACCTGTCCCAATCATTCCCGCTAACGCCATAAACTGGACATGCCTTGGTAACAATCCCTTTTTTAAATTCTGATGATTTGTTTCCATGTTGGGACCTGACCTTTCTAGATTCTATTATACTATTTAGTTGCTTTATCGCTTTTATGCTTTTAGGTGCTAAAGAACTATATTAATATAACATATTTTAATTCGTTGTCAATTATCCAAATGGTAAGACATTTTAAAAAAATGTTCAAACTTTGCAATAGAAGGGGGGCTATTGGACAAAACGCTTTAAGAGAGAGATGAAATTGTCCGATAGAAGGGGTCTATTGGACAAAACGCAACAGGAGCCAGACTGAATTGTCCGATAGAAGGGCTCTATTGGACAAAACGCTTTAGAAGGCCGACGGAATTGTCCGATAGAAGGGCTCTATTGGACAAGACGGATCAGGAACCCGACGAAATTGTCCGATAGAAGGGGTTTATTGGACAAAACGCATCAGAAGACCGAAGAAACTGTCCAATAGAAGGGTTCTATCGGACAAACCGCATCAAGGAACCAAAGAAATTGTCCAATAGAAGGGCTCTATAGAAAACAAAGATAGCTATTGAAAAAAATTAAGCGGTCCAGAGCATCGCTAGCTCTGGACCGCTTTATGTTATAAAAAGGAACCAATCACTCCTACAAATCTGGACTCTCATGCTTAGCTTTAAGCTGTCTCCAGCGACGTTCAACTTCTTTATCGAACATCTGCAGCATTTCCTGACTACCTTCTTTTAGTAAATGCTTCGTTTTACCCATCATCTTCAGCCATTCAGAAACGTCAATTCGTTTGTTTTTCTCCTCTGGATTATAAGTAACCGTTGTGATTCCGCGCTCCACTTCATAAAGAGGGAAGAAACAGGAGTTTACCGCTGCCTCAACAATGGTTTGGCCAAGCTCATCCTTCGATTTCCAATTCAGTGGGCAGGTAATTAAAATTTTCCCATAAACTAATCCTTCATTTTTCGCATACCACTGCGCTTTTGCTGCTTTTTTCAACAGGTCACGATCAAAGGCTTCCGTTCCAGTGAACACATAAGGAATATGCGTTGCAGCCATAATTTGAGCCGTATCCTTATGATGGAATGGCTTACCATTTTGGAAGCTGCCAACACTTGACGTACTGGTCATATGTCCCATAGGAGTAGAATACGACATTTGTGAACCAGTATTCATATAGCCTTCATTATCATACTCTAAAATAATCATTTTATGGTTTCGTAAAGCCGTACCAATCGCTGGACCCATACCAATATCCATTCCACCGTCGCCAGTTACCATGACAAAGGTAAAGTCATCGCTTAAACCAAGTTCATCCAATTCGCCGCGACGCTTTCTTTCATGGAACATTTCAACTAGGCCAGATAATGTTGCAGAGCCATTTTGGAAAAGGTTATGGATGTAAGTTGCTTTATGGGAACTGTAAGGGTAACCAGTCGTTACAACCATTGCACAGCCAGTGTGGAAAAGGGCAACGATATCGCCTTCAATTCCTTTAAAAAACAATTCTAGCCCTGAGAAAATTCCGCAGCCTGGGCAGGCTCCATGACCGGAAGCTAGACGTTTTGGCTTTTTCGTTAAGCTACGTAATGGTGGGATCTTCACATTAAGCTCACCCGTTTCTTCATTAGGAGTAACGGTGATTAATCCTGTATTTAAATCTTCTTTCTTCATTGGATTCAATACGCGCTGTGGTTTTGAGTTAGCACTGCCTGGATTATGCCCAAAATAGTCAAACGGTTTTTCCACAAAGGATTGTTCTGCAGCTTCTTGTGCAAGCATGAAAAACGCTTCTGCGTCATCCGCATAAAAGTCCTTTCCGCCTAATCCATAAACGCGATTAACGACCTTAGTCGAAATATTGCCGAATGTTTGTAGGGCTGCTCTTACTTCAAGTGCCATATTTCCGCCATGTGCCCCATAAGAATCTGCACGATCGCCAACCGTAATGGCCTTCACATTCCGTAACGCTTCAGCCAATTGTTTTTGAGGGAAGGGACGAATCATATTTGGTGAAATGACACCAGCCTTTATCCCATTAGCGCGAAGTCGGTCGACGACGTCCTTGCAAACCTCAGCAGCTGAATTTAACATAAACACAGCAATCTCTGCATCCTCCATGCGGTATAAGTCAAGGACTGGATACTCACGACCTGTAAGCTCTGCATATTCTTTTGAAATTCTTTCAAAAACTTCCTCCGCCTTATACATAGCTTCAGATTGTTGATAACAGTTGTTAATATAATCGGGTTCATTCATGTAAGGACCAATGGTAACTGGATTTTCACGATCTAAGGCGTGAAGGAAGTTAGTTGGCATCTCACCGATAAACTTCTGAACATCCTCCTTACTCTTAATCACCTGAACACGTCTTTTTTGATGGGAAGTAAAATAACCATCAAAAGAAACAATAACAGGTAAACGAACCTCAGAATCCTCTGCTAGTTTGATAGCTAATAGATTCATATCATAAACAATTTGTGGGTCACGAGCGAGCAAAATAGGCCACCCTGTATTAAGGGCAAAGTATAGGTCGGAGTGATCACCGTGAATATTTAATGGTCCTGACACAGAGCGATTTACTAGGTTCAAAACCATTGGGAAGCGCGTTCCAGATTGAACAGGAAGCTGCTCTAACATATATAAGAAACCATTCGCACTCGTCGCGTTAAAAACACGTCCGCCGCCTGTGGATGCTCCGTAACAAATACCGGCTGAACCATGTTCACCGTCAGCAGGGATTAAGACGATATCATGCTCGCCCTTTGCTTTCATTCCATCAAGGAATTGAGCAACTTCCGTTGAAGGTGAAATTGGGTAATATCCCATAACATGATAGTTAATTTGGTGTGCTGCATAGGCAGCCATTTCATTACCAGATTCGAATACAACAGATTGTTCAACCATCCCAGTTGGAATGGAAACGTTTTCAGTTTTTACATCAGTGGACATGCAATTCCCGCCTTCCTTTAATTTTTAACTAAATCAAATAGGTGAGGTACGCGATTAACTTCGGCGTAGCCGTCATTGTATTCTCTTTCTCCTGACAGTGCTTCCACAGGACATGCTTCAACGCACTTTAAACAGCCTTTACAATATTGATAGTCGATTCCTTTAAGAAACATTTGCGGTCTTCCGCGCTTGTCTGCTCTTTCTTCCCAAACAAAGCAAAAATCAGGACAGGCTGTATCACAGGCTGCACAATTAATACACTTACTATCATGAAAATGAGGTAGCATCCCAGCACGAGATATACTTAAATCTTTTAGGATACTGTTTCCTGGATTAACGACCATTCCGCCAAGAGGCATTGTTTCATAACCAAGCAGCGGTTCAAGTCTCTTGAATGGTTTTGGTTCAATTCCTTCCTCAGGAATATACGTTTTAAATTCCACTTCATTGTAGCCGCGTTCAAAGGTTCGGATATTCGGCTCTACAAAATGAGGATATTTCTGTTCAAAGGTTTTTCGAATGGTATTTTTCATCGAATCAGGGTCTAAGAAGTCCAAGATTCGGTAAAGTGCGCCAAGCATCGCGGTGTTTACTTTTGTTTGTTCTTCCAAAGCGATCTCGGTCGCGTTAATTACAGCGATTGTGCCACCTTGGATATCCATTCCTTTTCTAAGTTCGTCTGGTGATTTTTGTGAGTTTACTAGAATAGTGCTGTCGGGATAGATTCCGCTCGTACAGTCAATGGTTTTAAATAAGGCATCATGGAAAATGCCGACAACGTGAGGGCGTTCAATAGGTGTGGTATCTCGGATGTTAGTGTTTGGTTCACAGAAACGAATATGTGCTTTAACAGGGGAGCCCTTTTTTTCTGACCCATAGGATGAAAAGCCGATGCCGTTTAGACCGTTGCCAACGACGCCATCTTCAGAAAGCATTTTTCCAGCTAAATTGGCTCCCAAGCCACCTATGGATTCGAGGCGGATTTCAAAAAAACCTAGTTCATTCATTTTTGGTAGATTTGCCAAAAAATATTCCTCCAATCTACTTGAGTTTTCTTAATTTTGTGTGATGGAAAATTATAAATATTCAATTAATTTAGATTGTAACAGGATATGAAATGAAATACAACAGATTTTCTTAGACAAACAAATCTTTAGGGGAACTGTTGTAATTACTCAATTTGTTTTCTAATCTGATGTAGTACAGAAGCAACTTTGTTTTATAACAGAAGAAAAAGAATAGTATAGTAGTAAAAATGCGAACAAGACGGTAATAGACAATCCAATTTACCATTTTGTATAGTTAAATATGTCTAAACTTACTAGCAGACTTTCCACACAAAATAGTATCAATGCCCAAATAGCACCAAAAGCATGGCTTATCGGCCTAAGGAGTGATAAATAGTGGAATATCATTTTGTAACTAAACTTAGTGAAAGTCAGATTGAGCAATTGGAGAAAATGTTCCAAGTAGAATGGTGGACAAAGGGGAGAGAATTCGGCGATATTAAAATGATGATTGAAAATTCTGATACTATTATTGGTTGTTGTGACCCTTCCAACAATGAACTAATTGGTTTTACAAGAGTATTAACTGATTATGTTTATAAGGCTTTCATTTTTGATGTGATTGTAAAGGAACCCTATCGAGGCAAAAACTTGGGGCGTGTTTTAATTGATTTTGTTCTTGAAACTCCTTCACTCCAAAAAGTGAAACACTTTGAATTATATTGTCTACCAGAGATGGTTTCGTTTTATAAGAAATGGGATTTTTCAGAAGAATTAGGCGAGCTAACTTTTATGAGAAAGGTTAGGAAGTAAATTAATCGGGTCTGTCTTCTAGAAACTTTGCCAAATAGTCACCTGTGATTCGTTATCGCGGTGACTATTTTTGTCTTATAAAATAACCGCGATTGCTAACGGTGTTTGTCCATACATCCTTTAATAATGATTCATATCTTATTAGTAACATGGAAAATACCTAATGAAAGGTAGGTGAACGGGATGTATTTGGTAGGTTTCTACTCGCCAAAAGCAAAATCAGGTGTAACAGAATTGTCGTTAGTGATCTATAACTGGCTCAAATTGAATACGAATTTAACGGTCGCATTTATTTCCTATGGGACTTTAGAAAAAGAAAAAATTTCAGACGAGCTAATACACGAATTCTCCAATTTAACTATTACCGAACAAAAAAGAAACATGAAAAAAATGAAAAAACAATACGATATCATCATCTATGACGCATCTAGCCAGCTTTCAGATGGAGTACTTAAACTATTACCAATTGTAGATAGACTTTTTGTTGTAGGGGAGGAACATGCTGATTTTGCTGAAAAACTCCACCAAATCATAGAATTCAATAAAATATTTGATAAAAGTGTAAAAAGTTTTATTACCCATTTACAAGGGAATAAAACGTTTATTATTCGTGAAAGCAAGGGGGAACATGTTATGGGTTTTAATCCCTCAAAAAAGGACACGAATGACATTGGCCAAATGGTGTATACAGATTATGTAACTTACTTTTTGGAACAGACTTTTATTAAAATAAATGAAAAATTATTTTATAAGATTAAGAGCATACCAAAAGAAGAGCTATTTCATGGGTTATATGAATTAGGAATTGATTTTGAAGTAGCCTTGATTTTCAATAAATACATTTCATTGCGAGAAGCCATTGGTCAAAATTATGATGAAGCCCTAGAAAACCTTTTCCCCCTCCTAATCAATACCTCATTTAGTGACCTTGTCAATCGATTTCAAAAGGAACTGGATATCATTGTGAGCTTTAAATTAGATTCATGACCACCTAGTATGGAGGAATAGATCCTAAAACCAGGCATGATCCTGAGGAAAGAGGATGGTGCCAGGTTTATCTTATAGCTACCTCTTGATTCGAAGCGATTACAAAAGTTCAAAATTTTAAAAATCCATTTGCTTAAAATGGAAAAATAAGTTATATTATTATTGACCAGTGTTCAAATAACGAAGGGTGAATTATATTGAGTCCTAGAAAATCTTCTCAAGAGGAGCTTTCAAAAGCTATAATCCTTGATGTAGCACGTGATTTATTTGCTTCAAATGGTTATGCCTCACTTTCCATGAGGAAAATTGCAAATGTCCTCCAGTGTAGTCACGGTGCCATTTATTATCACTTTAAAAACAAAGCAGAGATATTTTATGAAATTGTTGAGCATGATTTTGAAAAATTAGATCAAGAGCTACACGATGTCATGTCTGATCGAACGACAACAAGCGATGAGAAACTATTTCTCCTTTTATACCGATATATAAAGTTCGGTCTAACGAATCAAAATCATTATGAAGTCATGTTTCTAATCCGAGACGAAGATGTGAAAAGCTATCTCCAGGAAGGGCCAAATAAAAGTCTACAGCTTTTTGGAGAAGCAATAAGTTCATTAGTAGCAAAGCCAATAACCTCAAAAGAAATCTATTCAATATTCCTAAGCTTACACGGATTTGTAACCCATTTCTGTAGAGCAGAAACCAACTTCGAAGACATAAAAGACTTATCCAAATCACACGCACAATTCCTAATCAAAGCACTGCATTAACGCAGTGAAGCACTGGGGGACAGTCCCCCACTGCTTTAACGTGTTAAAGAGAAGGGGGCTGGAAGTTCTTTTCTTTTTATTTGTTTTTGTTTGAACAGTGGTCAATAAAAATTAATGGAGATGATGGAGATGAAAAAGGCGGTTGTTTTAGGGGCTACGGGGGGAATGGGTTTTTCATTAGTGGAGGAGTTAGTGAGCAGAAATATTGAAACCATTGCCTTTGCGAGGTCAAAGGATAAATTAGAACAGTATAGTCAAGAGTGGGGTCCACTAGCGACTATTTTTGCTGGTGATGTATTTAATGAAGACCAGTTAAAGGAGGCAATTTCCAAAGCCGATTTTGTCTTTCATGCCATTAGTATTCCTTATCAGAATTGGGACCCAAATTTATCAAACATCCTATCGCTAATCCTTGGGGAATGCCAAACTCAGAAAAAACCTCTCATCTATGTCGATAACATCTACGCCTTCGGTATTCAGCAGGAAAAAGTACATGAATTAACAACAAAAAATCCACATACTAAAAAAGGAAAATTTCGCTTAAAGCTTCAACAGCAAATAGAGACTTCTGGAGTGCCGTATATCATTGCACATTTTCCGGATTTTTATGGTCCAAAGGCAGAAAGCACTCTGCTTCAATATACGTTTGAACAATTACTAATAAAGAATAAAGCTGGATATATCGGTGATTTACATCTTCAAAAAGAGTTTATCTATATAAAGGATGGCGCCAAAGCTCTAGTGGAGCTAGCACTTCGAGAGGATACGTATGGTGAAGAATGGAATATACCGGGAGCTGGATCCATTTCTGGATTGGAAATGGTCGAAATTGCATCTACACATTTGGGGAAACCAATCAAGTTCAAACCAATTCATCGCTGGATGATCAATACCCTCGGTTTATTTAATCCCTTTATGAGGGAGTTTTCTGAAATGATGTATTTAAATGAAACGCCAGTTTTATTAGATGGCTCGAAATATGAAAAAAGAATTGGAACTCTTCCAAAGACGTTATATAAGGTTGGTATCTGTAGCAATTTAGATGAAATAGCGAAAAAGAATTCCGAACATATATCTTAATCAATCGTTTGATTAAATATGGATGAGTGCCTGGTATAATAGATTGAATTTGAATTCAATCAAACGTTTGATTGAAAATTGCAAAACCCACACCCTTAGGGATGGCAAAACGAACAGTCCAGTTAAACTGTTCGTTTTATGAATAATAGGTTCATAAAGACTAAATCATAAATTCATAATAAGGTTCGTCTTGCTTTGTATCCTCAAACCATTTTGAGCCTTTTGGATAAATCAGGTAAATTCCAATACTTAAGAAAAATAAAAGCGTCAGTCACCCCAAAAATTTCGAGGTAACTGACGCTAATGCCTTACGATGTTAGGCACGATTTCCTACAGCGTTTGTTTTCTTCAGTACTGTCTTGCGAATGAATGGGATAACCCAACGGTCTAAACCAACTCGACCAGCGTTGAAGCCAGCGAAAAGAATAATAGCGCCAAGGAATAAATCAGTTGGAATATGAGATACTGTGCCTGCTAAGAAGAAAGAGAAGTTCATGACAATTCCAAAGAACATAGCTGCTGTTGTTAAGCATCCTAGAATCAGTCCTAAACCAACTAAAAACTCTCCAAGAGGAACAATTGTGTTAAATATATCAACGTTTGGAATTGCAAAGCTTTCTAAAAATGATACATACCAGCCGTAAACCATGTTACCATCTGGACCTTTAACAGGATTTGCAACAGCATTTGCTAAATAACCAGAAGCATCAAATCCACCACCTGTTAATTTACCCCAACCTGCTGTTAACCAAGAATAACCTATATATAAGCGAATAACGGCTAATAATCCTGCTGCCACTTTATTTTCTCTTAACCAATTTACTAACATAAAAAACATCTCCTTAAATTTGTTTTTAAAAGTTTTATATATTAAGTACATTGCTAATATATCAAACTTGAAGAAAAAATAGGTATGTTTGTTTATTTGTTCACATAGTTGTAAAATCATTTTGAACAAATTTTGAATGAAACAGTATCATAAGGATTTTAATCAAACTTGAATATTTTTTATGTACAGAAGATAAAATGATTTAAATGGAATAAAAAAAGCGAAGGGCACTTCGAACAAGTTCATTCATACGGACTGGCAGCTTTTGAGTTCTGAATGAGTATAATATACTGAAAATAGTTCGTTGTTCCCTCTTTTACTTTTCGATCTGTAACAAAGTAGGTTTGAAGATGAAAAGGTGAATCTTCATTATTGAGTTTGAATAGCATCGCTTCTTGGTCTTTTGCATAGGGTGTTAATAAGTTAATGTTGGTTAGATCTTCATCAGCTGCTTGCGGGCTATTTAATGAAGGGGAATGCAATCTACTATTTTTATAAATAGTAGCAATTGATAATACCTTTCCTTTTGTCTCTTCTATTTCTTCGTTCAAAATTTGACCGAGATGTGGGATTTGCTCCGTATAGCCTTGCGCGGTTAATTCAGATAAATAGATATGTTCTCTTCCCCACAAACCGAAAAACTTTGCGTCAGTTGGCAATTTTTTGACTAAATGACTAAAGTTTTCTTTAAATACTCCTTCTCTAATCACATTGAATTCTGCATTTGAGCGGTTGTTTGCATCAATTAGTTCGGTTCCTTGTATCATATTTTTGACGATAAAGGAGAATTCTTCATAATCGGCCCCGAATGCCTTTTCATATAGATTCTTTCTAGCGATCATATCTTTAGATAATTGATCCAAATAGTTGCGGATTTCTGAGGTTGCTTGCTCTGGGAAAAAAACGTTTGGTTTAATGAGGGTGCTTATTTGTGTCAGTTGATCTGTTAACTCAGCCGGAATATTTTTATCCTTTAAAAATAGTTGTAATGTTGTAAATCCGACATTCATGTTTATATCTGAATCGATTGCTATAAATTGAATCTGCTTATCCTTTGGTTGTTGCTTATTATATTCATAAATATCGACAACAAAGTCATACTGTTCTTTAATGCCTCCAGCCGTACCAATACTTTCCTTTACCACATAATCTAGTATTTCAGTATTTCCTGTCCGTAAATATTCATTAAATAATACCCCATATGTATAAGGTAACTCTGCTAAATAATAGGTAACTCCCGCCTCTTGGTTTAAATATTGTAAAAGTTTTGTTTGTATTGGGAAATTTAAATGGACGGCATGCTGTTCCCCAATTAGAAAAACAGAATGCTTCCCAATATCCTCTTTTAATAAATCTAAATCCGAGAAATCTTTTAAATTTGAAAGTTGAAGAGCCTGAGCGTAATTTGATAAATACTCTACAGGTGTTACATCAGCAATAACGGTTTTAGTTTCTAGCTCATTGGGTGTTGCGATATCTTTTTCTTTAATCGAACAGCCCATCAGTGAAACAGCAACCAAAACCAATGGGATTAGTCTTTGCATTTCTAACCGCCTTTCGGGTAGTTTTTTTGCATGATAAAACGTAATTAATTTCCATATTTTCAAGAAAAATAGTAACAGATTATCGGACTTCTTACTAGTATTTGTAAATATCGTTTTAAACTATTTAAAAAAGGTCAATAAAGATAAGGGTGAGGTGCAAGTACTCTCAAACCCAATCTACAAAATGGAGGGGCTGAAAATGAAGCTCATAACGAAATTAAAAGGGTTATGGTTTTTCTCCTTAGTCGTTTTTGGAATTGGTGTTCTTTTAGAATTATCTAGTGGCCAGCTAAATTTATCTACGTTAATTATATTTTTTATTTACTGTGTTCTGTATTTTATTGCATCGAGGCAGAGTGATCAAAAATCAAATCGAAGTCTTTGAATATGCTTGTTTGTTAACATTACCCATTTCGTTTGAACAAAATAAGCTGAATACAAAGTTGCAGAAATAATCTGAACATCATATAATAAAAAAATAACAAACTGGAATTTTAAGGAGGTGGAATTGAGATGAGTCGTTCTGTCAGGTTGCATGGACAATTTTTAGCATATATCTACATTTGTCGTGCAATTTTTCATGAGATTGCTTTTAACGGGATACGTATGCCCTTTTTTAGCAAATTGAATATGAAAATAGAACGGTAAGAGGTCTCAATTCCAAACTCGATATATAAATCGGTGGCAAATGAGAGCGTCATGCTCTTTTTTTGTTGCACTTGCTTAATTCGTTTAAGCAAGTAAAAATGTCGGTAAGCCATGGAGGAGTATAGCCCCTCTATGGCTTTTTTTGTTTTTTACCTCTACTGATGACAATGGATAGGAAGGAAGAGGAAATATGATACTATGTAGCATTCAACAGATTTCAAAAATGTTTGGTGGGAATTTAATTTTTGAAAACTTATCACTTGAGATAAACGAAAATGATCGAATTGGATTAGTTGGCCGAAATGGTACTGGGAAAACGACGATTTTTAAATTGTTAGCCAATGTGGAAGTACCTGATGAAGGAAAAATTCATTTGAAAAAGGGAGCTAGAGTAGGGTATTTAGCCCAAATCCCTCAGTATCCAAACGGTACAACAGGATTGGATGTCCTACAGTCAGCATACGCTCATTTAATGAAAACAAGTTTTCGTCTTAGAGAGTTAGAAAATAAAATGGCTAGCGAAACAGATGAGTCTGAATTAGCAAAGGACTTAAATGAGTATGGTCGCCTACAGGATGCTTTTACTCTTTCAGGTGGCTATGAAATGGAGGCAAATATTTCTAAGGTGTCAAAGGGACTAGGCATTGAAGACTTACTTGATCAGTCGTTCCAACAATTAAGCGGAGGAGAGCAAACAAAGGTCTGTTTAGGTCTTGTCTTACTTCAACAACCTGACTTGTTGTTATTGGATGAGCCGACCAATCACTTAGATATCACGGCGGTAGAGTGGTTGGAAGAATTTCTAAAGGATTATCAAGGGACCATTGTTTGTATTTCCCATGATCGATATTTCTTAGATCATGTCGTAACAAAAGTAGTTGATCTAGAAGATGGTGAATTAACCGTATATCACACGAACTATTCTGGTTTCGTGAAAGAGAAGGAAGAACGCTTGCTACAAGAGTTTCAAGCTTATCAAGAGCAGCAAAAGAAAATAAAAAAGATGAAGGAAGCAATTAAAAGACTTCGAGAATGGGCGAATCAAGCGAATCCACCAAATGAGGGTCTCCATAAACGGGCACGAAATATGGAGCGGGCTCTTGAACGAATGGAAAAATTAAAGCGCCCTGTTATCGATCGAAAACAAATGGGCTTGGAATTTGAAAAAACAGATCGAAGTGGAAAAGATGTTTTTATCATGGAGAATGTTTCCAAGGCATACGGCAACAAACTTTTATTTAAGGAAGCGAATTTGCTTGTTCAATATCTGGACCGTACCGCGATTGTTGGACCAAATGGTACAGGGAAATCAACGATTATTAAGATGCTTTTAGAAGAAGTAAAAGCGGAATCAGGTAAAGTGAAGCTAGGAAGTAGTGTAAAGATTGGTTACCTATCACAGCATTTTACAGTAGCAGATCCGAATATGAGAATGATTGATGCGTTTCGCGAAGTGGTTCATGTAGCGGAAGGGGAAGCGCGTCACATCTTAGCACAGTTTTTATTCTATGGTCCAAATGTATTTCGTAGGGTGGGACAGTTAAGTGGTGGAGAGAAAATGAGACTACGACTAGCCCAATTAATGCATCAAGATATTAATTTTCTAGTATTGGATGAACCCACAAATCATCTGGATATTGAGTCCCGTGAAGTATTAGAGGATGCCTTAGAGGAATTCAAAGGAACGATTTTAGCGGTATCACATGATCGGTACTTTTTAAATAAGCTTTTTCATAAAACTTATTGGGTATACGACCAGCAGCTTCATTATTTTAATGGTGGGTATTCTTGGGCAAAAGCAAAGCTTGATGAGAAGAGAGAAAAGGAAGTTGAATTAAAAGAAGTTCCTATTGCTTCAAAAGAACTGAAGGTATTCGCTAAAGCCCCAAAGGAAAAGAGCCAACAAAAACAGATTGAGGAGCTTGAACTTTCACTTGAACAAATAGAAGAGAAAATGGCGAAGCTTGAGGCTGAATTGATTATGGAAAAAGAGTTGAAGAAGCTTCAAGAAATGTATGAGGAGAAAGAAAAATTGGAGAAAGAACGAGAGACATTGTATGAGCTGTTAGGTGATTTGATTTAGAATTAGAATATAAAGGTAAACTTTAAGAATACTTTAACTTACAACAGGCATATAAATAGTAAAAGAATGCTACTGACACTTCCCTACCGTAAAGGTGGTTAATGGTAGGTATGTCATTACACAAGAAAACCACCCCTTTTCTCCTGAATGGGTGGTTTTCTTGTGTGTAAGGGGGATTATAATGAGTTTTTCAAGTTTAGAGAGGGGTTTAATCATTGATTCATTGGAAAAAGAGGAACATGATTTATTAATTATTGGCGGTGGTATAACAGGGGCAGGGATAGCTCTTGATGCTGCAAGTAGGGGTATGAAAGTGGCATTGCTGGAGATGCAGGATTTTGCAGCAGGCACATCTAGCCGCTCTACTAAACTCATTCATGGTGGTTTACGTTACTTAAAACAATTGGAGATCAAGATGGTCGCTGAGGTTGGAAAAGAACGTGCCATAGTATATGAAAACGGACCACATGTTACTACTCCAATAAGAATGATATTACCCATTTATCAGGACGGCTCTTTAAGCAAATTCAGTACTTCTATCGGTCTACGTGTCTATGACTTTTTAGCTGGAGTTAAAAAAAATGAACGTCGAAAAATATTATCCAGAGAAGAAGTGTTAGCTAAAGTACCATTGTTAAAGAATGATGGTTTGATTGGTGGAGGCTATTATGTGGAATACCGGACAGACGATGCCCGTTTAACGATCGAGGTATTAAAAAAATCAATAACGTACGGAGCAAAAGCCGTTAACTATATGAAACTAGTAGAGTTACTTTATGAAAATGGTAAGGCAACAGGAGTTAGGGCGATTGATGAATTATCTGGAAAAGATTATCAAATCTATGCTAAAAAGATTGTCAATGCTACGGGTCCATGGGTGGATAGTATTCGCACTATCGACAAGTCTAAGGAAGGAAAGTTTTTAAGTTTAACAAAAGGGACCCATCTAGTATTTGATGAAAAAGTATTCCCGTTATCACAGGCTATTTACTTTGATACAGAAGATAGGCGTATGGTTTTTGCGATTCCACGGAATGGAAAAGTCTATGTTGGAACAACAGACACAATATATGAAGGGGATACGGCAAAACCCAAAATGACAAATGAAGACAGAAATTATATTATTCATGCAATCAAATACATGTTTCCTAACCTAAACATTTCAAATAAAGATATGGAATCAAGTTGGGCAGGCTTAAGACCACTTATCCATCAAAAAGGGAAATCACCTTCTGAAATATCGCGAAAAGATGAAATTTGGGAATCACATTCAGGCCTTATTACAATCGCAGGTGGTAAATTAACGGGTTATCGTAAAATGGCTGAGATGATTGTTGATCTTGTTAACCGGAAATTTCAAGAAGAAGGTTACAAGTTCTACCCACAAAGTCAAACAAAAAGTATCCCCATATCAGGTGGAGATATCGGAAAAACAATCTCCTTCGATGACTTTGTTAAGAAGAAAATAGAACAGGGGATAGAAATTGGGCTAAGTAGCAAGGAATCTGAATGGCTAGCTAAACGATATGGCTCAAATGTTAATGACGTATATGCTATGATTCAATCGAGTTTACTAGAAGCTGAGAGTTATAAGATTCCGCCATTTATTCTAGGACAATTAAAATATTCTATTATAGAGGAAATGACTTTAAAACCAGTGGACTTTTTTATTAGGAGAACAGGAGCTTTATATTTTGATATTAATTGGGTTATTCAATGGAAAATTCAAATAGTTGAATGGATGGGGAAACAATTTAATTGGTCGATTGAGGAAAGGGAAAAATATACGGATGAGCTAGACAAAGAACTGATAGCCGCAGGAAACCTCATGAGCGGACATTAATTAAAGCATCACATTACACCCCCCTCTAAATATTGGAAGGGGGTGTTTTTTGCTAGAATAAGAAAGTATACTTTTTTGACTTCGAGAATTGTCCAGCTCCAGCGCCCAGCGTCTAGTGGACTTCACTCTCCTTCCCTACGATAAGTCAACATCGAATCGCAACAAACGCGATTCGTGTTTCCTTTATCGAAAGGGAGGAGAGCTCCAGTCCATAAGCCGCTAAACGGGCGCTTGCGCTTTTCTTACTAAAAAGCAGTTTGGTTCAAAGTGTGATTCCAGTTTTTTGTGTCTGATTTGATCGTGTACATATTTTTATCAGCCATATTTAATAATTCTTCAAAGGTTCTTCCTTCACTCGGATAAAAAGCAGAGCCAATGGAAACGCTTAACTCTAAATCGGATTTTGATATATTTTTTAAATTTTGGTGGATGCGATCAATCATTTCATCTAAATATTCCTGTTTCTGTATATCTGGTAAAATGATCAAAAATTCATCTCCACCATAACGTGCGACAATATCCGTCTTCCTAATACTCTTCTTTAGTAAATTAGCAAGAACGTTTAAATATTCATCGCCTACTTTGTGCCCAAAATGATCATTTATATTTTTAAAATCATTAACATCGATAAGCAGAACGGCAACTCTTTGACTATTTTGTTCTGTCTTGGCTTTAATTTTTGGAAAAATAGTTTCTACATATCTTCGGTTGTAAATTCCAGTAAGAGAATCCTTTTCTGAATAATACTTGGCCATATCAAATTGTTTTCCGAACCACCAAGCGATTGGTAGCATAATCGGATATCCAAGATACTCAATCCAATCAACGAAACCATCTCTTAGATAATAATGGGTAGAATAAATTAAATTAATAAAGAGGACCAATGACACCGTTACAAATCTACCTTTATATTTCATGTATAATCACCATCCTACTTATGATGAATTTAACTTACTTGAATGTTCAAATCTTTCACTATTTCGTATTCTTCAGAGGTTTTTAAATGATTAATGAATGCCAAGTTTTCTTTATCATTTTTAAATAAACTAAGAAAAACTTCGGTGATTTCAGGGTCAAATTGTGTTCCTTTATTTTTTTTTATTTCAATAAGAGTATTTTCTAAATCGATTTCATTGCGATAGACACGTTTTGACGTCATCGCATCAAAAGAATCGGCTATGGCCATTATTCTTGCAACTAATGGAATCTCTGTTCCTGATAATCCCCGTGGGTAACCTTTACCATCATAACGTTCGTGATGATATAAAACGATGTCAAGAACACCAGTTTCATTAAAGTCGGATACATGTCTAATCATTTCATATCCAATGTTTGGATGATTCTTAATAATATGATATTCTTCATTCGTTAATGAACCTGGTTTCAATAATATATTTTCTGGAATACCAATTTTTCCGATATCGTGTAAAATGCCACCTTTATAAATGATTTCAATGTCATTTTGAGGCAACTTCATCTTCTTAGCTATTTCACTAGCATACTTTGCTACATTAGTAGAATGATTGGAAGTATAAGTATCCCTTGAATCCAAAGCTTTTGAAAGAGCCAATATTAATTCTAATTGATCTTCTTTAATCTTTTGATTACTTTTCATTAAGGAAACTGAAATAAACATGATGATCAAATAGGTTGCTTCTAGTAAAAGTAGCGAAACAAGAGTAGTAAGTTCAGGTGCATGGAGATACCTAGAGATAACAACCAGAGTTGTTAATAAGATTAAAAATAAGGGAGGCTTATTGTAAAAGCCGATACCTAGAAAGATAGTAGCAAGAATATAAAAAACATATAAATGATTCTGATTAAAATGGTTGAAATATAAAAAATAATTAAGGAGCATTAAAATAAAAAAGCCATAACGAAAAAGGGCTGGATTCTCTAACCATTTATTCATTTTGTTCTTCATAGATAGTAACTCCTATACTCTAATATATAATTTTAATAGGAAATAAAATAGATTACCCACAGTTTGAGGGCTACTTAATTTTACTATAAAAATATTGTAAAATTGTTTATTTAGATCAATAGTCAAAAATTGGACATAAATCAGTACTTATTTAGGATAGAATTATTTGAATAAATATATATAATGCCGATGTTATGAGAAAAGATTATATGCGAACATAGATAGTAATCAATCGATTGATTGAAATGGCTCAAACTCTTGATAATACTAGTAATATTAGAATCTAATCAAACGTTTGATTAAAAATAAAAAGCACCTAAAAAAGGTGCTAGGATAGATATAATTCTATGAATTTCTTCTTGGTGATAGTGGGGAAATCCATTTTATTCAAACCTATTTGGTTAGGTCATTCAAAGAAAGTCATTTTCTTTCTCTCAACTTACGTTGCAATTGATTCAATTGTTTCAAGAGCTGTTCGTATTCTTCGAGTTCAATTTTGCAAGTTAGTAATTCTTCACTAATTTTTTGAGTAATTGCTTTTTTTTCTTCTTTGGCTTTTGCTTGTAAGTGAATATAAACTTTCCGTTCGTCCACTTTTGACCTTTCTTTTCGGACCCATCCGTTTGCTTCCATTCGAGAGATCATTGGTGTCAATGTTCCTGTACCTAGATTTAAGGTTTCTCCCAGTTCTTTTACTTTTAAGCCATCCTTTTCCCAAAGTGCTAGTAGAACAAGATACTGTGGGTAGGTTAAGCCAAAGGGGTGAAGCACATTGGTATATAATTTTGTGAATTCACTAGATGTTTCATAGATAGCAAAGCACAGTTGATTTTTCAAAGTCAGGAAATCGTCCATCCATATCACCTTTCAAGTAAATAAGATTACATAAAATATTTGATTAAATCTTCTTCAATCTTACTTGGGTCAGTGGTTGGTGCATAACGTTCGACTACATTACCCTTACTGTCCACAAGAAACTTTGTGAAATTCCATTTTATGTTTTTGGAGAGGATTCCTTTTTTCTGTTCTTTTAAAAATGTAAATAAAGGATGAGCATTTTCGCCATTTACATCAATTTTTGCAAATATCGGAAATTTAACACCGTAATTTAATTGACAAAATGCTGTTGTATCCTCAATATTATCGAATTCTTGATTGTTAAATTGATCACACGGAAACCCCAAAATTTCTAAACCACGATCTTGATACTTATCATACAATTCCTGGAGTCCTTTAAATTGAGGAGTAAATCCACATTTGCTTGCGGTATTCACAATGATTAACGGTTTACCTTCATAATCACTTAATTCCTTTTGATGACCATTCGTCAGCTTTACAGTAAAATCATACACATTTGTCATAATAAGTCCTCCTATATTTTTTAAAGTGGCCAATTTATATTATATATCTTTCACGATTAAATCGCATGCGATTTATATTAACATGCTTAGCGGGAGATATCAATTAGATAAATGGGCATACAATAGAGAGAGATAAACATCGCAACCATGCATATTATAAAGGGTGATCAATTAAAAGGGAGAGGATTTATTGAATACAAATGATTCGAATGTAGAAGTATCCTATAAAGTCATTTCGGAATCAAAGGATATAATAACAGTCGCCTTCTTTGTCGATAAGAAGCTAATCCATATTTTCGCTGGTCAAACTAACGTGATGATCCCTAAAATAAATAAGCTTTTCGGGTAAAAAAGTTATCAAAGTTGCATACACTTTAGTACTTTAAAGCCATGGGGGACTGTCCCCCATGGCTTTAAAGTGCTAAAGTGTATTTTTATTTCATGATTCGAATATTTCGGGAGTGAAAATAAATGTCTTTTGTGATACTATGAAGTTATTAAAAATAGGAATATTGAAAAAATATAAGATACTTTTTCTTTTACTGGGAGATGGAACAGTATGCCAAGATGGAAAATTAATTTGTGGGTGCTTTGGATTGGCGTCTTTTTTACAGCAGCAAGTTTTTCCATGGTAATTCCCTTCTTGCCAATTTTTCTTCTACAAATTGGAGTACATGAAAACACCGAAATGTGGTCTGGACTGATATTTAGTTCTGCTTTTTTCGCAGGGGCCATTGCAACACCGTTTTGGGGGAATTTGGCTGATAAATATGGAAGGAAACCCATGATTGTTCGCGCGGGATTTGCCCTTTTTGTTATCTATACATTAATGGCATTTGTTACGAACCCTTACCAAATATTGGCGCTTAGAATCTTACAGGGATTACTAAGTGGTTTTATTCCAGGAGCAATTGCTTTAATTGGAACAAATACGCCAAGTGATAAGGTAGGCTATGCTCTATCCCTCATATCTTCAGCAGCTGCATCAGGCATGATCATTGGGCCACTTTTAGGTGGGGGAATTGCCGAACTAGCCGGAAATCGGTGGGCATTTGGTAGTGGTGGGTTAATTGTCGGTCTAGCGACTTTTTTGATTATCTTTTGGGTGAAAGAGGAGAATTTTAAACCAAGTAAGATAAAAGGGTCTATTATTAGTGATTTTAAAGTGGCAATGAATAATCGGCCCTTCTTATTAGTTATTATCCTTACACTAGTTACTAGTTGTTCGATTATGACAATTGATCCGATTCTTCCTTTGTACATTGCAGATCTAAGTAGTACTTCAAATTATGCTTCGCTCCTTACTGGTGTAATCATTGCTCTACCTGGAATTGCAAGTGTTCTTTTTGCCCCTCGTTGGGGGAAATGGGCAGACAAAGTTGGATTTCACCGTGTTTTATTTATTGGACTTATGGGCGGTGGATTAGGAATATTAGCTCAAATTTTATTCACCCAAATTTGGGGATTTTCGATTATGCGCTTTGTTTACGGTATCTTTTTCTGCGCGGTTTTTCCAGCATTAAATGGTCTTGTCGTAAAATCAACCCCAGAGGATTTTCGAGGAAGAGCATTCAGCTTGAATCAAACGGCGAACCAAATTGGCGGGATGATTGGTCCAATTATTGGTGGGTTCATTGGCGGAATCTTTCCAGTCCAAAGCGTATTTATGGTGACAGGAATTTTACTTTTAGTAGCCATGGGAACTGTTTATTGGAATGCGGGTGACTTAAAGGGCACATTTAAGAGAGAGGTTGTATCTGGGAAGTAAGGGGGATTTTTAGTATGATTAAAGGTGTTGCTTGTAACAGAGCATCGCCTTTTTTTTATGCAAAAATAATAATCATTTATATGTCAGAACATTGTTTAGTTTAAAGAGAATTTTCCTATAAGCAACTTTTTTGAATATGAATTAAACTTTTTATTAATACTTAAAAGAATGGAAATCAACAAATTTGTTGCTCTAGACCCACCGATTCACACTCTGCTATGATACTTAAGGTTACCTAAGAGGGGGATTTACGTTAAATGGGAAACAGAGAATCATTAGCAAAAAAGGTTGCGTGGATAAGTGTAATCAGTAACATTCTTTTGACTATTGGAAAATTAACGGTAGGTTATTTCGGAAAAAGTGACGCAGTGTTTGCTGATGGAATCCACTCCGCTGCTGATGTATTTGCCTCTGTTATCGTTCTTTTAGTGATTAAATTAGCTAATAAGCCAGCTGACCAAGAACATCCATATGGTCATGGGAAGGCAGAAGTCATTGTTTCCGGAATTGTAGGGATTCTATTATTTACGGTTTCAATTTACATCGTCTATGAAGCAATAGTAGGGTTTATTCATCCCATTTCCACACCAAATATAATGGCCATGTGGGTTGCGATTATTTCATATGGGACAAAAGAGGTTCTTTATCGTTATTCATTGAAAATTGGTAAACAGTATAGTAGTAAGGCTATTGAGGCGATAGCCCTTGATCATAAAGCCGATATCGTTGCTTCAGTAGCAGCAGCAGTAGGTGTGATGTTATCGATTATTGGTGATAAATTTAATCTACCGTTTTTACTTTATGGCGATAAGGTTGCAAGTATCGTGGTAGCCTATTTAATATTCAAAATTGCTAAAGAGATGCTGAAAGAATCGTTTGACATTTTATTAGAGCGTAATATTGAATCGGACATCATAGATGAGTATTTATCGTTAATTTCTTCTTTTTCGGATGTGAAAAGGATTGATCGAATTAGAGCAAGAGAACATGGACACTATGTTATCGTAGATTTAAGGGTTTCTATCAATCACGATAAAACGATAAAGGAAGGACATGACCTTTCTAGAGAAATCAAAAAAGGCCTCATGAACAAACACGATAATATTGAAGAAGTTCTTATTCACCTAAATCCTTATTTTCCAGATTAGTTATGAAATGAATCCGCCAAATTTTGGTGGATTTTTTATTTTGCAAGCCAATAATGAGAATGAAGAAACTAGCAAAAGATTTAATTGGAGCTTGCCGTAATAAGAGTAATATTCATTTGCTGTTAGCAGACCATAGCTTTAGAGAAGCTTCCAGGTTTTTAGAGAAAGATGTTTAGTACTTTTTTCACAAAATATATAGAAATAGTAAATTTTTATTTAAATACGCCCAAAAGACACAAGGCCCCCCCGAACTACTCTAGTGAAAAAAGCGGCCGCTTAGAAACTAACTTACGAGGTGAATGGAATTGAAAAAATATATCAATCAAATAGAAATGAATAAAATCGCAAAAACTGCATTAGCAATGGTCTTAGCTGGATCATTTACCTTTTCATCTTCTGTAGCATTAGCAAATGACACGACTAGTGAGCAATCTCAGTCGGTTGAAGCTCCAACTGAAACATCCGTAAAAAACGATACAGTAACACTTACAAATGATGTAACGGTTCAAGCGAAGGATGAAACCAAAGTAGAAGCACCAAAGCTCGTTCCTGGAGACTTTTTCTATTTTGCTAAGTTAACCCTTGAAAAAATTAGACTGATGTTAACAATTGATGATGTGAAAGAAGCGGCACTATTAGCAACTTTTGCATCTGATCGATTAGCTGAAGCGGAAAGTTTATTTAAAGAAGGTAAAGAAGATCTTGCAGTTGAAACGATTAAGAAAGCACTTGAAGGTATGAAAGTAGCAGATAGTGTAGTAGAAGAAGAAAAAGAAAAAGAAAAAGATACAACAACAGTTGAAGGAGAAAAAGTTACAACGGAAGATCAAACGAAAACTGACGGTCAGGTGGTAACAGAACCTACAGCAGACAAAACAACTGACACTGTTGCTGTTTTGGAAGATGAACCTACAAGTGATGAAAAAGCTGTTGAAGAAGTCAAAGTAATCTTATCACAAAATATTATCGCATTAACTGCGGCAATGGAAAAGGTTAAGAATCCTGTGGCTAAGGCAGCACTGCAAAGAAATATTGAAAAAAGCTATGCAAAATTAGAGAAAAAATTAGCTAAAATTGAAGCGCGTTTAGCAAAGGACACTGAAGAAACGGAAGTTGAAGAAGATACGGCCGTAGTTATTACTGACCAAGAGAAGACAACTAATACAGAAGTAGAAGTAGAAGTAGAGAAAGATAATACAGTGACTGAAACTACTGAAGTAACAGTAACTGATGAAGAAACTGAAGAAGCAACTGCAGTTATTCCAGTCGTTAAAAAAGCTAAATCTGAAGAAAAGAAAGCTAAAGCAGTAGTAAAGCAAGAAGAAAAAGGTAAAAAGCAAGAAGAGAAAAGTAAAAAGCAAGATGCAAAAAGTAAAATGCAAGAAGCAAAAAAAGTAGCAAAAGAGAAGCAACAAAAAGAAAATAAAGAAACAAAAGGTAACGCACATAAAGAGAATAAAGGTAAATCTCAAGAGAAAAAGAATGATAACAAATAAGTAGTATTATTTTATTATTGAACCCAAAAAAGCGGTCCTGAGCTAATGATTGAGCTCAGGACCGCTTTTTTAATACATAAACTGAGTAGTGTACCACTGCCTCAAAGCGATAAACCGACTATTTTAATATAGTTAACGCATTTTTTTCCAAATTAATGAAATTATTCAAGAAAAACATTTCGACGGCATTCGGGAAATTGCTGATTTTACTATATTCATATATTTAAACTAGTTTACTTATGAAGGATTTATTATTCTGTTTTTTTATTGAACTACCGGTGGTAAACTGACTAGTCAGTCGTGTGTGAATTTGTTCTAAATTACTCAAAAAGCAATTCTACTATAATATTGACAGTTTTATCCATTTTAAAGAAAATGAAAAAGCAATACTTAAAGATGGTAAGGAGATTGGGAAAATTTTAAGAGGAGGCGGGAAAATAGGTTGAAAAAGAGAAAAAGACTGAGACTAGTCATTGTTGGTGCTATTTCACTAATGATGGCAACACCTTTTAATGTAATGGCAATAGGTCCACAACTGCAGCAAGCACAATCGGACTTGATCCAAAATATTCATTCAAAAGTGCTTGATCAAGTAAAAGCAGTTGGTAAACAGGAAACGGTGTTCATTGAAGAAAGCCTAGACACAAAAACGACTAGTTTACTAAGTGTGATTGTTGAATTGAAAGAAAGCACAGAGCAAGGTATTGGATCCGAAACAATTAAAGCGCAACAGAATTCTTTTATACAAACCTTGAATAACCGGGGCTTGGATATTACGGTTGGGAGAACTTTTCAAAAAGTGTTTAATGGAATGGCGATGACGATTCCAGGAAACAAAATTGCTGAAGTGGCAGCTAATCCGAATGTCAAAGCGATCTATGAAGATGGCGTGGTTATGGCTACCCCATTGTATTCACAGGATGCTTCTGACGGTGCTCCGTACATAGGCGCTCATGACATGAATGCTGCTGGCTTCAGTGGTCAAGGTATGAAAGTAGGGGTAATTGATACCGGAATTGATTATCTTCACCCGGATTTGAAGGATGCTTTCAAAGGGGGATATGATTTCGTCGATAATGATGAGGATCCTTACGAAACAAAACCAAGTCGTTGGACGCAAGAGACCACTCATGGAACCCATGTTTCAGGGACAATTGTCGGGAAAAATATTTCTGGTCATGGAGTAAGAGGTGTAGCACCTGAAGCTGACTTGTATGTGTATCGTGTGTTAGGCTCTGGTGGATCAGGCTCAGATTCCAATGTCATTGCGGGAATTGAAAAGTCAGTCGAAGACAATATGGATGTTATTAATCTATCGCTTGGAAGTGGAGTACAGCATGATCCGTTCTCTCCAACGGCAATTGCAGTGAATAATGCCATACTAGCAGGTGTGACCGTGGTTCTTTCAAACGGTAACGAAGGAGCAAGAGGACGATATTCGGTTGGATCTCCAGCATCGTCGGATATGGCTATTTCAGTAGGAGCTTCTACTTTACCGAGTACTCGATATACGGGAGATGTAACTATTTCATATCCAAATCCGTCAACAACTGTAGAGACTCAGCAAACTAAAATAAACACCAAATTTCCAGTTAAAGTAATGGCTTGGGATGAGAAGGATGGTCCAGAAGGCTATGCGAAAAATTTACAGGGTGTTCCTTTAGTTTATGTTGGTGAAGGGGCAAGTACCGATTATAAATCGCATGTGAAAGGAAAGGCAGTTTTAATTACTCGCGGCGATGTCACCTTTGACGAAAAAATCAGAAGTGCTAAAAATGCAGGTGCGGTTGCAGCCTTTATTTTTGACAAAGATTCGATTAGCAAAGGGCCAATCACCTACTTCTTAGGCGCGGGAGACTACGTTGCTACCTATAGTCTTTCAGAAGAAGCCGGTGTTGAACTATTAAATGCTGTAAAAGCCCATCCAGAGGAAGAATTTACGTTAGACTTTGGGGCGTTCCAATCGGTGTCCATTCAAGGAGACGAAGTGGCTCCATTTAGTTCAAGAGGCCCAACCGTTAATTCGAACATTAAGCCAGATGTGGTTGCGCCAGGTGTCAATATTCGTTCTTCGGTTGCAGCTTATGGTGGTAATTATACAGATGCTTATCAAGCAATGAATGGAACAAGTATGGCCGCGCCAAATGTAACAGGATTAGCTGTTTTATTAAAGCAAGCCCATCCAGAGTATTCTCCGTTTGATGTTAAAGCGGCATTAATGAATACGGCGAAAGTGTTAGAAACACCAAAGTATACGATGTTTGACCAGGGAGCAGGACGTGTACAAGGGCTAAATGCTTTGACGACTGATGCGCTTGTGATGGTCAAAGAACAATCAAAATCAGATAACAATCATGATCAAAGGTTGGAGTTAGCTGATCATTACACAGGTAGCGTTCTGTTTGGAAAAATCGCCCCTAGTGAGACGGATGCTATCACTCAAAAGAAAACGGTTCTGTTGAAGGATGTTGCTGGGAAAGCACAAGATTATACGGTTCGTTATCAATTTACTGGTCCTGAGAACACCAATAATGTAACGGTAACAACTCCAGAAAGTGTTCATGTTGATGCAAAGGGAGAAACAAACTTTGATGTTTCCATAAATGTACCAGCAGGCACTCCATCTGGAGAATACCAAGGCTACATCTATTTATCGAATGTAGTATCAGGTGCTGAATTACACTTACCATTCGTTAGCTTTATTGGTGATACAGAAATGGGAGAAGGATTCACGCATATTGAAGTGAAAGACCCAGGATTTTCACCAGATGGTGATGGTGTACGTGACACTATACCAATCAAATTTGGTTTATACAACAAAACGGAAGTAGTATTCGGTGAACTATTTGATAAGAATGGTGGTTACCTTGGAGTGGCTTTTGAGTATGTCGCTCAAACTGACCATCCAGTTTTAAAGGCTGGGGAACACACGATTGAATGGGATGGAACATACTTTTACGGGAATGAAATCATGCAAGCACCTGATGGTGTTTATACGATTGCACTAATTGGTTTTTCAAAAATCCCACAATCAGAAACTGATATGCCGTTTATAAAATGGATAGAATCTGATTTATATTTACAGACGCAAATGCCAAAAGTCGAAGTGAAGAACTCTGACTTTATAGGAGAAAAGGAGACGTATCATCTTTCAGGCAAAGTTAAAGATGAGTACTCTAGCAATGGTGAAGGTGAAAAGGTAAAGGTTTTCTATACTCTTAGAAATTTACGTGCGAATGGCATGGAAGCAGTGGATAGTGGCTTTTTCTTCGCCAATTCTGATGGTACGTTTGGGCATGATATTAAAGTATTCCCTGGATATAATATTATCTATGTTTTTGCATCAACACCGGCATTTGATTTTGGTGGTGGAATGGGACCTAACAATGGCTCTTACATGCATCTTCGTGTCGGAGAGCCAACTCAATATTTTGTGAATCCTGATCGTGATATTAAGTTAGGTGAAGAATTTGAGGTAACGATTGATGCTCGTTATGTTAAGAATTTTATTGGTGGGGATTTAGGTTTTATGGTTGATGAATCATCGATGAAGTTTTTAGGGGCAGAAGCAACAGCAGAAGTAAAGGCCTATGGCGATGTATCGATTGTTGTTAAGGATCTTGGTGAATCTGAACCACCTGTAACATTCCCAATTATCGGTCCGGGGCCAGGGCCAGGACCAGGGCCAGGGCCAGGGCCAGGTGACGATTTTCCGCCAGTCGTCATGCACGGTTATAAAGTTGGGTTAGCTCTTAAAGGCAAAACGAATGGAATCAATGGAAACATACGATATTTGAAGCTTAAATTCAAAGCCACTTCTAATATTGAAAAAGTAAATCAAACCTATCCAATTGTGGTAACAGAGAGTTCAATTGTTAATCTTGACCAAAATGGTAAGGAAGAACTGACTGGTACATTTGCTGTTGACGGTACTATTATTCTTAATGCGCCAAATCAAAAGATTAGTGGTCATGTAAATAATCTTTCTCCAGAAGCGTTTGAAAGTGGTGCTGATTTCTCTAAAAAAGGAATAAAAGTATATGCTTCTTGGGGTGGTTATTTGGACCGTAACAATGAATACCACAATGGAATCACGGTTGAGGGAGTAGTTAATCCAGATGGTACCTTTGTTATTGACGATCTACCAGCTGACCAAACCTTCACCGTTCGATTATTTGTACCAGGACATTTACCTGCCGTCATGGATTATCTTCAGCTTATAAGCAATGAAGATGGAATCTATGTTCCTGGAGACGTCGAAGTACAATGGTCCAATATCATGTTAGCAGGGAACGTAAATCAAGATAATTATATTAATATCCTAGACTTAGCCATTGTATCTAGAAACTTTGGAACAACAAATGCTACTGCGGAGCTTGGGGATATTAACCTAGATGGGGCAATTGATATCCTTGATTTAAGCTACGTTACAGCAAATTATGATAAGTACAATGAAAATAGTTTGATGTCAGATATTTCGATCCCGATTCCACAACGACCAATAAATTAGCACCTACCTGGTGTTTTTGAAAGATTAATAGCGGAGGGAGGAGTTGGTTCATCACCCCCCCCTCTGCTATTAAAAAAGTATAGGAGGTAATTATGAGGATACATAAGTGTTTGAAGGTGTTGTTTACCGTTGTTTTAATTCTTGCGTTTATCCCCTTTTCAACGAAAGCGGCTGAAACTCCGTCTGTAAATGTTGTTGCTAGTAAAGCAAACCCTGGAGTGGGAGAGGATGTCACTTTTTCTATTAATCTAAAAAACTTCATTGCCCCATCTAACAATCTTTCTTCCTTTGAAGTGAAGTTAAACTATGATTCTGCGTATTGGGATGCTGGATCGGAAAAATCAGAATTTGGTGATTTTCTAAAATCGCTGCAACCGAGTCAGTATGAAATGCCTGTTAATTCTATAAGTAATGGGACGGTGCATTTTGCATTAAGTATGTTTAAAAATGATCAGGCTTCCTATTTCTCAGGTGATGGCACCTTGTTCACCTTTAAATTAAAGCCGAAGAAAAACGGCTTAACCAATGTAAACATTACAAAGTCATTATTTGTTCAAATAACGAAGCCTGGTGTGAATGTCGCACATGGCAAGGGTAATTCAGATGTGAATATCGGCGGAGAAACTGCCCCACCCCCTCCACCTGTCATTCCTCCCTTTGATCCCGGTACAGGTGGAAATCCAAATCCGGAGGTCATACCCGTAATGCCAGCAGAAGTTGACCGTACAGAATCGACTTTGGATAGTGGGCAAGTGAAAGAAACAATTAGTTTTACGGGTGACAAAGCAAAACAAACGATTGAGAAAGCGAAGAAAAGTAAATCGGTTGCGGTTGAAATAAAGGTAAATGATGCCACACAAGAAGCAGATTTTATTAGGTTTACCACTTCTTCCGATACGATTTCTCAGCTTGTCGCTAATAATCTTTACTTAATTTTTACAAGTGAAAAAGGGCAAATGGAACTGTCTGTTGAGACGTTAAAGACAATAAAAGGGGATGTAAGCATTGACCTATTCTTGCTTACAGATCCAAATAAAGTGGATAGGACAAATCAATTAATCTCTGAAAATGTAAAAAATGGGCACAGGGTCGGGCAACTGACTGAAATTGCTACGAATTACTCAGGTAAGACAAAAATTAGTCTTCCACTAGATACATCTAAATTACCAAAAGGGGAAGAAGCTCTCTCTGAATATTTAAAGTCTTTAGGTGTGTTCGTTCAGCATAGTGATGGCTCCCTAGCGTATGTAAAAGGGGAGATTCAGTTTAATAAGGACGGTAAACCACTAGCTATTTCAATCATGGTAGATAAGTTTAGTACCTTTACCATTGTTTCGGACCTTTATGTGAAACAAATATATGTGGACGATAAGGAGATTTCTTCTTATGCCTATGACGCGGTTTACAAGGCTCAACAATTAGGAATTATGGGTGGGGTAAATGGTAAGTTTAGCCCAATCCAGCAGGTAACAAGAGCTCAATTCACAAAAATAATTGTCGAGATGCTGGGTGAGAAGCCTGTAGCAACAAATTCAAAATCCTTTAAAGATGTTCCAAGCACTTATTGGGCATACGGCTATATTATGAAGGCGGTTGATCTCGGAATTATTAAGGGTGCCACACCGGATACCTTTAAACCTGGAGCAACCATCACCCGGGAGCAAGTGGCATTGATGTTAGGCAGGGCTTACAAATTAAAGGCAAGCAGCACACCAGTTAAGTTTAATGATCAAGAGAAAATAACGAAGGAGGCTTTACCGTATGTTCAAGCTCTCCAAGAAAAAGGGATCATGAATGGGAACAAAGGTAGCTTCAATCCAAAGCAAAACGTAACAAGAGAAATGGCAGCTGTTATTGCGGTAAGGATACTAGAAATAATAAAATAACCTTTTTGAGCCTCATTTTCAGCCAGAATCCTTCAATGGATAAACCCAAAATGACGAGGTACTTCCATGTACCTTGTCTTTTTTTGGACATAAAAGTTAGAATATTCAAATTTCATAACTGAAGGGAGGTGAAAAGGACCGAGCTTAGTGAGTTTAGCTTAGCAGAGAAAAAAGATTAAGGGGGAAACAGAGTTGGCACAGAAGAGATATAGGAAATGGTTACATTTACTTTTAACATTTGTTCTCGTATTTTCATTCCTGCCGGTAACATTTGCACAGGATGATAGTTCAACTAGTACAAAACAAATGGACCCTGGATATTTGAAAAGTCTAAAGGAACGTTATATGAAAAATCGTTCCGCAAATGCAGGAACAAAGATCGATTCGAAGATTAATGTTCATTCAAATGAGAGAATTAAGGTCATCGTCGAATTCGAAGCAGCTCCAATCGCTGTTCAAAAAATTCTGGCTAAAGAAAATAACCAAAAGTTTAATAGCTTGCAAGCAAAATCATCCCTGAATAGTATGCTAGCCACATTTACAAAGGCAGTATCTGCAAAGGGATTGGATGCAACTGTTCAGCAAAGCTTTGATACTGTGTTTAGTGGAGTAGCTTTGGAGATGAAAGCGAGCAATCTTCCAAAACTCCAAAATGTACCTGGCGTCCGTGCCATTTATCCAAATAATAAGGTCGAAGCCATTCCGATTGAAAAAGCAACCGATTCTAAACCGTATATGGCTGAAAGTGCTCCAATGATTGGAGCCAATCAATATTGGGACCTTGGTTACGAAGGGGAAGGAATGAAAGTCGGGGTTATTGATACAGGAATAGACTATAACCATCCGGATTTAAAGGATGCCTTTAAGGGTGGATATGATTTTGTTGATAATGATGCTGATCCCTATGAAGGAAATGAAATGATTCCATCAGACCATGGTACTCATGTATCAGGAATAATAGCAGGCAGGGGTAATTCAGAAGTTGGTGGCGTTCGCGGAATCGCACCGAAATCTGACCTTCATGTGTACCGAGTACTTGGTGAAAATGGAGGCGAAGATGCATGGGTTATCGCTGGGATTGAGCAAGCAGTAAAAGATGGGATGGATGTCATAAACCTTTCGCTTGGTTCCCCTGAAAATAACCCAGATGCTCCAACTGCTCGAGCCGTTAACAATGCCATGCTAGCAGGGGTTGTCACAGTGGTTGCAAATGGAAATTACGGTTCTGCAGGGTATGGAACAGTCACATCGCCAGCTACTGCAGCACTAGCTATATCCGTCGGCGCTTCCTATCCACCAATTTACTCATACTCACATCGAGGAGTTGCTTCTGCGACTGGTGAAAAGGAATATAGACTGAATTGGATGTTAGACTGGAGACCGGATGAAAGAGATATCGACTTCATAAATACCGCCTATGAATTAGTCTACGTAGGATTTGGTAGACCAGAAGACTTTAAAGGGAAAGATATTACAGGGAAAATAGTCTTAGTAAAACAAGGTGGAATTGGTTATACAGAATTAAATAACTATGCAGAGAAACTCGGTGCTAAAGCGGTCATCTTTTTCAATGAAGATACGTATAACGAGCATATCAATTTTCCGTTTCCGAGATCGGGGAATCTACCGATGTTCGATATGCGTGGAGATGACGGGCGTGAATTAGTAAGGGCGATAGCATCAGGTGATGGCCATACCTTTACATTTACTGGAATGGCAAAAGAGACGTATCCTGGTGATGATATTGTTGACTTTAGTTCAAAGGGAC
Organism: Pseudoneobacillus rhizosphaerae; assembly: GCF_917563885.1. Lineage (GTDB taxonomy): Bacteria > Bacillota > Bacilli > Bacillales > Cytobacillaceae > Pseudoneobacillus > Pseudoneobacillus rhizosphaerae. Next base: position 32,427 of record NZ_CAKJTG010000004.1, on the reverse strand, counting down.
CGGTAGTTCAAAGCTTTGATATCAAACCAGATATCGTTGCACCAGGGGCCAATATCTATTCTACCGTACCTGGGTTTGGAGGCGATTACGCAAAAGCGTATCAACGCTTATCAGGAACGAGTATGGCTGCTCCACATATCGCAGGATTATCAGCTTTAATTTTAGAAGCAAAACCATCATTCTCTGTATTTGATGTGAAAACCGTATTAATGAATACAGCGAAAAAGCTAAATCCATTATTAAGAGAAAAAAGATACAATGTTCTTGAAATGGGAGCGGGTCGTGTTCAAGCATTAGATACCCTAAATACACCAGTATTAGCACAAGTACAAGAAATGGCAAACTATACGAAAGATCCTCTTGGCAGTCAACATATCGAAACCTTTGGACATTGGACTGGTGCACTTAACTTTGGTTTATTGTTGGAAGGTGAAGTAACCAAAACCGTGACTCTTAAAAATGTAACGGATAAGGCAATCACTTATCAGCTAACAAGTGAAATGAATCAATTATACTCAGGGAGAGAAATACCTGATGATGGTGAAATCATCATTTCAAGTTTAAATAATGCGAATGACGAGGACACACCGTATAGCCCACCTACCATCACATTTAGCCAAAATGAAGTCGTAGTCCCAGCTAACGGTATAACAACGATTGATGTCACTTATCATTCTCCAAGTGTAGTCAACGAAGCTTTTGATGGCTATGTTTATTTGACACCTATTAACGAGGAAAACGCACCTGATTTACAAATTCCTTTTATCAGTTATCATTCTAATGGGTTGATTCCAGGTATAGGAAATATGGGATTCTCTCCAAAGTATCTTTCATTAAACGGAGACGGGATGAATGAACAAACGACTTTGACCTATGAATTTTTGTTTGATATGGAAGAAGCCTATCTGTTCATTGAAGATACGTTAGACTGGGAGAGCACAGGCCCAATTGGTGTGGTGAAAATGGAAAAAGATAAAGTGAAAATGGGGCAGCATTCATTTGTATGGGATGGTCATTATATGGATATAAATACAGGTGAAATGAAGCTCATTGATAGTAGTTTATATGGAATGGAGTTAGTTTCTTACGATAAATTAGGCTTGGAATACCACGATCCAAATCTAACTTCATTTATTGTCTATAATGAAGCAAGTTCTATTCTCGTCGATGGGGTACTGGAGAATAATCGAATCGAAGTGACCGAAAATAAAATTTCTGGTCAGTTATCCGGAACGGCTGCTGAGGTATTCAGGGATTGGAATTTCCTTGATCAAGATTATTGGAATTCACTGAACCTTGATTACAGAATAAAAGTGGATGAGGAAGAATATTCGAGCGGTTCTATAATCCTGAAGAATGAGTATGACACTCCTGAAAAAGTAGTGGAATTTGATCTTGAAGGTGAGCTTCCAGCCGGTGAAAGTACATTAGAATTAACGGCATGGGATAAGGCTGGAAATAAAAATGTTCAAACTTATTCCGTTTGGTATGATGCAGATACTTCTGTAAAAGGTCCAAAAGAAGTGCGATATGGGGAACCGTTGAAATTGACATTATCTGCTTTACAGGTTGAGAATTTGGTAGGCTCTGAGTTCTTTTTAGAATATCGTGCGGATGTGTTCAAATTCGATAGATTTGAAGTAACCGAGGAGTTTGCTACGTTAGGTAATTTACTCACTCCTTCCGTAACGGACGGTCCAGTTCGAATCGACGATGAGGGTAAAGAATATCAGACTTTACAGTTAGGCGCAGTTGCAAAGCAAAATCCGGGTGATGCACCTGTTGCAGGGATTTCAGGTAATGTCCCAGTTCTTCATGTGTATTTCACTCCTAGGAAGGATGTACGTTATTTAGGAGAGCACAACTTTACCATAACAAAAGCGCAAAAAATTTATCGCATGTATAGCGCGATTTTAAAAGCACCTTTAGAAGGAAGTTTTCTACCAGTAGAAGTATACACAAATCCAGTCACCATTAAAGGAAAGTTGAAGCTTCAAGCCTTTTTAGATGAGAATGGAGAAATGAGAAAAGACATCAATCTCGGTCATTTATATGATCTAGGGGGAAATGTCATTGAAATTTATGACCATGAAACGAAAAGATACATTAATCCTTATGATGGATATCGTCTGAACCGATGGGGTAGTAGAGATATAGGAATTAGTTTATTTGCTGATGGAAGATTTGAAATCTCAAACTTACATCCTGGCAAAACATATGACATAAAGATCAAATACCCAAGCCACTTTGAAACATTTGTCGGAAATATCATAACAACTGCTGATGCCATTGAAGGAAGAAAGATTGCTATGGAGGAAGTGGAGATTACACCGGGCTTACAATTCGCTGGAGACCTTGACGGAAATAATGTCATTGATATTTATGATGTTGCATTAACTTCACTTCTATTCGGATTAAAAACAGTGGATGGTCGTTGGGGTGATGACGTCAATTATAATGCTAGGTATGCGGATATTAACAAAGATGGGGAAGTTGATATTTTGGATTTGAGCTTTACGACGGCTAATTATGGGAAAGTTAATACGCCATAGGTAAATGTGGGTATTCCTGGGTTTGCTAAACTATTTGATTGATAAGAAGGATTCTTGTTCTTTTAGATAACGGATTCTCTTTTGAGGTGCAAAATCTGTAATAACAGTATAAAAAGCGTAGTAAAAAAGCATGGTGATTAGCAATTTAATCATCATGCTTTTTCATTTGCGGGCATTATCCGTGATCATTCAAGGCCATTATAATTGGAATTGCAAGTTTAAGAACAAGTGGATTCGCTCTTAATGGTGGATGAGCCAGATAAACGCCACCAATCTGAAAAATAGACGGAGAATTTCCGCTTAAATAGAAAATAGCATTGAAAATA
>NZ_CAKJTG010000004.1:0-29449 GCF_917563885.1 Pseudoneobacillus rhizosphaerae | reverse complement strand
TGGAATTGCAAGTTTAAGAACAAGTGGATTCGCTCTTAATGGTGGATGAGCCAGATAAACGCCACCAATCTGAAAAATAGACGGAGAATTTCCGCTTAAATAGAAAATAGCATTGAAAATAGCTAAAATAGACGGAGATATTCCGCCTATTGACTAGAAAAACGTTAAAATGGGGGATTTTGCTTGGCATAAGCGGAAAAACTTCGCTTATTTAGCCCGAAACGTGCTCCATTCTGATTATAACCGGAAAATCTCCGCTTATTTTACCTTCGCTGGTTCCTTAATTTAAGACAAGGTTATCTTATCAATCGTTTTACATTGCAAAACTAGTACATAAAGGAAAATTACTTTTTTAACCAAAAGCGCAAACCAATTACAGCCAGACAAAAAAGTGCCAGGCCCATCCACTTTAGGATAATGCCTGACACTTTTTTAGTTATGCTCGATGTCCTATAGCTTTACTTTTAAATACAGTTTTACGAATAAATGGAACAACCCAACGGTCTAAACCGAATTTACCAGCATTGAAGCCTGCGAATAGAATGATTGCACCTAAGAATAAATCAGTTGGAATATGAGATACTGTGCCTGCTAAGAAGAAAGAGAAGTTCATGACAATTCCAAAGAACATAGCTGCTGTTGTTAAGCATCCTAGAATAAGTCCTAACCCTACTAAAAATTCGCCAAGAGGAACGATTGTATTAAATATATCTACGTTTGGAATTGCAAAGCTTTCTAGGAAGGATACATACCAGCTATAAACCGCGTTACCATCTGGACCTTTCACTGGATTGGCTACCGCATTTGCTAAATAACCAGAAGCATCAAATTCACCTGTTAACTTGTGCCAACCTGCTGTTAACCAAGAATACCCGATATATAAACGAATGATTGCTAATAATCCTGCTGCATAAGTATTTTCTCTTAACCATTTTACTAACATTTTGAAGCACCCCTTATTTGTTTATTTAAGTTTGATATATTGTTTACACTGTTAATATATCAAACTAAAAGAAGAAAAAGTGGTAAAAACTTACACATTCACAATTCTGTAAAAACATCTTGAACGAATCGTGAACGAAAACAATCTACCTGTGTTGTTATTAGAAATAAGGTTAGTTTCTTAGGAAATTGGGTTAGGCGATAAAGTGGAATAATTAGGCAATTAAATGGGGGAATCAGGCGATTAAATCACGATTATAGGCGATTATATAAGTGAATTAAGCGATTAAATTTTTTCATAATAAAACTGGGTTAAAAAATGAGCCAAATAATTATTATTTTTATCCGGAAAAAATCGAAAAAGTCGCCAATCGGCCTAAAATCACTCTTTTTTTCTAATCTTTCTTTAATAATCTAAATAATGCTCCTTCTTAATCGGGGAAACCTCCAGTCCGACGAAAATTTGGGGTGGTGCTGTCCAAAACATAGTTATAATCGTTTCTGAAACAATTAAATGTTTTAACCATTATTTTTCTAAAAAATCCTCAAGCTTCTAACACAGAATATTAATGAATAAGGAGTATAATAGGTAAAAAAACAATGTAGTAGGAGTAGAATTCATTGGATAAACAAAATAGCAAATATAGATGGGTTGTTTTCGCCTCAGTATTGTTTACCTATTTAATCATCGTAACCCAACGAACAGCACCAGGATTAATTACGGAAGAGTTGATGACGGAATTCAAAGTCACTGCCTCGACAATCGGCTTGCTAACAAGCATTCAATTTATGGCATATGCAAGCTTACAAATCCCAATCGGAATCCTATCGGATCGTTTTGGTCCAAATCTTTTCTTAATTGTCGGGACGCTATTAAACGGAATAGGCACTTTATTTTATAGTGTAGCTCCGAATGAAATGGTACTTCTACTTGCCAGATTATTAGTAGGGATAGGAGATGCGACCATTTGGGTCAATTTAGTTCTCATATTAAGCCAATGGTTCAAGGTGAAAGAATTTGTTGGTTTGCTTGGGATAGCAGGCATGACGGGAAGTTTTGGCTTCTTAATGGCAACTGTTCCTTTTTCTAATTGGATTGATATAGCTGGATGGAGAGAACCGTTTCTGATTATGGGGATTGTGTTATGTATTAACGCGCTGATTCTTTATTTTGTCCTTGTAAAGAAACCGAAACTTACATTAATTAAAGAAGCATCTGTTACTAAAGAAAATAAACGAGAAAAAACTCTCCCGATGCTTAGACGGATTTTTTCCAATCGTCAGGCATGGGCTACCTTTTTATGTCACTTTGGACTCGTGGGTACGTATATCGGATTTATTGGCTCATGGGCCGTACCATTCGGGATGAATGTTTATGGTTTAAGCCGTTCAGATGCAAGTCAGCTGATAATGATTGGTTTATTTGGTGCCATTCTTGGCGCACCGTTAACAAGTTGGATTTCCAATCGTTTAGGATCGATTAAGAAACCTTATATAGTTGTTCATGTCATCGTCTTTTTTAGTTGGATAGTCTTTCTTTTATTTCATGGAAAACCACCATACTTTATGCTCTTTTTACTATTTTTCCTGATTGGCTATGGTAATGGAGCAAGTACCTTAACCTTTGCAATCGTTCGAAATTCTTTTAACATGAAAGAAGTAGGTGTTGTCTCAGGGTTTGCCAATACCGGTGGATTCATAAGTGCAATCCTGTTACCAATCTTTTTTGGATTTATATTAGATCAATTTCAACATACTGGAAGTGATATTGGCTACCAATATGGCTTTATTATCCCAATTGTATTTACGATCCTAGGATTAGTTGGAGGCTTTATAATAAAGGAACAACGCCAGGAAGACAAACAACAGAGTCTCCTATCTTAAAAAATAAAGCGAACAGTGCTAGCCACTGTTCGCTTTTTACTTATGATGCCATCTTTTCTTCTAAAATTAATGCCTTTTTCTTCCCAGGAACCATATTAAACACAATATTTAAAGTAATCGCGGTTAAGCTTCCGGTTACAATTCCATTACTGGTTAAAATTTGTACAGCTTCTGGTAGATGAATGAACAAACCAGGAACAGCAGTAACCCCGAGACCCATACCGACAGAACATGCTACGATTAGTAAATTTTCCTGAGAATTTAGCTCCACCTTGCTCAGCATTTTTATTCCATAAGCAATAACCATCCCAAACATAGCCACCATCGCTCCACCTAAAACCGATGCAGGAATTACGGTTGTTAGCGCTCCGATTTTTGGAACTAAACCAAGAATGACAAGAAAGACACCTGTTGTATAGATGATGTTTTTACTTTTTATCCCAGATAATTGAACGAGCCCTACATTCTGGGAATAGGTTGTGTAAGGGAAAGCATTAAATAATCCTCCAAAAAGAATCGCCAACCCTTCTGCACGGTAGCCGTTAGCTAAATCCTTTTCCGTTATTTTTCGATTACAAATATCGCCAAGTGCGAAATAAACACCAGTTGATTCTACCAGACTAACCATAGCGACTAAACACATTGTTAAGATAGCTGAAACCTCAAACGTAGGCATTCCGAAATAGAAAGGCTTGGCTAGATGGAACCATGAAGCATCAGCAACAGCAGAAAAGTTCACCTTTCCCATGAAAAAGGCAACCATCGTTCCCCCGACTAATCCTAATAGAATCGCAATCGAACGAATAAAGCCATTTGCAAAACGATACAAACATAAAATAAAAAGTAACGTACCAAAAGCCAAAGAAATATTGGGAAGAGACCCAAAATCAGCACTGCCTTGTCCGCCAGCAATATTATTCATCGCCACAGGAATTAACGTAATCCCGATGATCGTTACAACCGAACCTGTAACGACAGGAGGGAAGAAGCGAACAAGCTTACCAAATACAGAAGCAATCAATACGACAAACAATCCGGAAACAAGGATTGAACCGTAAATAGCAGAAATACCATACTGCCCGCCGATAGCAATCATTGGTCCTACTGCTGTAAACGTACACCCCAAAACAACAGGCAATCCGATGCCAAAAAATTTATTTTTCCAAACCTGTAGAATAGTAGCAATCCCACACATTAAAATATCAATCGAAACAAGATAGGTTAATTGCTCTACCGTTAAACCAAGTGCTCCACCAACGATTAGGGGAACGATAACAGCTCCTGCATACATAGCGAGGACATGTTGGATACCTAAAGATGCAGTTTTTAAGCCTGATAGATTTTTCATGATAAAATAGCCTCCGATTCCTCTAGATAGGTGATGGTTCCTTCTTCTAATGACTGAATTCTAGCCAAGGATTCCACTCTAAGTCCTTCTTTTCGAAGCAGACTGCCACCTTGTTGAAAGCATTTTTCAATGAGAATTCCGATACCAACTACCTCAGCTCCTGCTTGCTTCACAATATCCACTAACCCTAATGCTGCCTGACCATTTGCTAAAAAATCATCGATAATTAAAACGCGATCATCAGAAGAGAGAAATTTGTTAGAAACAGAGATTTCGTTCGTTTCATTTTTAGTAAACGAATGAACTGTCGAAGTAAGTAAATCATCTACTAAAGTCAAAGACTTTCTTTTTCTAGCAAAAATAACAGGTACTCCCAGCTTAAGAGCTGTCATTAATCCAGGGGCAATTCCCGAAGATTCTATCGTTACTATTTTGGTAACCTTTGTTTCCTTAAAGCGATTCGCAAATTCTTTACCAATTTCGCTCATTAAGATGGGATCAATTTGATGATTAATAATCGAATCAACCTTCAATACATCCTTTGAAAGAACGAGGCCATCTTGTTCTATTTTTCTCTTTAAAAACTCCATGCGTATTCCTCCTCTTAGTTGGAAATAAGACAAAAAAACCTGAAAATCATTGCACTCCTCAAATTTAGAGTGAGTCAATGACCTTCAGGTTTTTCGAAGGAAAAAGGAAATAATCCTCCTTAAAAAAGGAGATTCCACATTGCTCACTCATAGTCAGAGTATTTACGGTACTCCGGTAGAAACTTGCAGGCCATATCCCCGCGATTATATGAGTGAATGCATCTTATTAAAGATTATGAATTGTATTATAGGGTCAAAATGTCAGTTTGTAAATAAAAAACTGACCATTTTATTGATATGGAAGAATTTTGTTCGTGTTTTATACGAAATCTCTCCAAAAGCCTTTTTAGATAGATGTAACTATTTTTTAAAATCACCTTCTAGAATGGGCTCCTTTTCGTTATGATAAAGGTACAAATACTAATCTTGCCATGAGAGGTCCTAAATGCTATCTTCTTATTCATTTTTTAATATTTTTTTTACTAAGTCTAAATGGATTTCCTTAATTCTTACTGCCTTGTTAACCGCGATTGCAAGTGAAATCAAGGTCATTCCTTTTAATGGAGAAGATTTCCGTTTCGGGTTAGGGAGTATTACCTTTTTTCTCATTATTCTTATTCATCCTCCAGTTTCATTGGTTCGTACAGGTTTCTTCACTGGTATAACCGTTGTTTGTTTTCGGATTGTTGAAGATTTGATTATGGGCCCGATTCCATTGTGGACGAGCATAATGAATCATCTACCAGCATTTCTTTTTTACTTTGTATTTGCTCTTGGACTTAGTGTTATAAAAATAGAAAAGTATAAAACCTTTCCACTTCTTCTAGGTGCTTTTGCTACAGGTTTAGAGTTTATCGGAAACGGCTCAGAGCATCTCTTACGCTATTGGTTCTTAAATCATGAAAACTTAGGGACTAGGGAATGGGCATTATTATGTGGGGTAGCCTTATTCCGAAGCTACTTTGTAGTCGGGATTTATAGTTCGATCACGGTAGCAGAACAAAAAAAACAAATGCAAGAAATGCTGGAAGTTGGCTCAGGATTATATTCGGAAACTCTTTATTTACAGAAATCTATGAATCATATTGAACAAATTACCGCATCTAGTCATGAGTTATATCGAAAATTAAAGAAGAGTGACCTTCACGAGTTAAGTGTAGAAGCCCTGCTCATCGCTCAAGAAATACACGAAGTGAAAAAAGATTCACAACGGATTCTTTCAGGTTTGTCTAAAATAACGACACAAAAAAGTAATAATGAACTTTTTCTCTCTGATGTGCTAGGTTTTGTCATTTCAGCCAATGAAAAATATAGTGAAATGTTAAGGAAGAAAATTACGTTCAATTTAACACTTTTAATCGACTTTTATACCCATCAGCAAATCCAACTTCTTGCCTTATTAAATAATTTAACTGCTAATGCGGTGGAAGCTATTGTAGAAAAGGGAAAAATCGATATTGATATTTTTGAAGAATTAGACTTTATTACTTTTATCATAAAGGATTCTGGAGCTGGAATTCGAGAAGAGGATTTAGCCATAATATTTGAGCCAGGATACACGACTAAGTTCAATGATCATGGAGTGGCCGCAACAGGAATCGGTCTCTCCCATGTAAATGAGATTGTTCATACCCTCCAAGGCGATATTTATGTAGAGTCACAAGCTGAAGGCACCACTTTTCGAATCAGGATTCCAATTGATAATATTAAAAAAAGGGGTGAATGAAATTGAGATATTTTATTGTAGATGATGATACAGCAAGCCGTAGAATGTTAGAGAAAATTATTTCTGAGGCTGAAATTGGAGTGGTAGTCGGTGAAGCGGAATCTGGATTGGACTCCATCCCTCTTGTTTTATCAATACATCCTGATGTTGTTTTAATCGACTTTTTAATGCCAAAACTAGATGGTATTGAGACAATTGAACAATTAAGAGCGCAAGGATTTCAAGGGCAGTTTGTCATGATTTCTCAAGTAGTAAACAAGGAAATGGTCGGAGAAGCCTATGAAAAGGGTATTGAATTCTTTATTCATAAGCCAATCAATCGGTTAGAAGTACAAAGTATTCTGAAAAAAAATGCAGAACAGTCTCGGCTCAGACAATCATTAATGGCCATTCGGGAATCTCTCGCCTTTGTCGAGTCAACCCGATATACACCTAAACAACGTAGTGTGAAAGAGATTGTACATTCCATATTAAATGAAATGGGGATTATCGGAGAAGCGGGAAGTGGAGATATGGTATTGATGATGGAATATTTAATCCACCGCAAGGATACCACAGCCCTATTGCCGCCACTTAAGGAATTATATGAGGCCATTTCATGCTCTGAAAAAGATGTAAAAAAAGAAACGAAATCAATGGAACAACGAATTCGCAGAGCCATTATGGCAGCATTAAATAACTTAGCTTCATTAGGAACATTCGATTATACAAATCCTAAGTTTGAATATTATGCACCCCGTTATTTCGAATTCCAAGAAATTAGGGTACGTATGAAGGAACTGGACCAAGAATGCATGGAACCAACGAAAGTAAAAATTAATATTAAAAAGTTCCTTCAAGTCTTGTTTCTTGATACTGTAGAAAAATACTCTCAGCAATCATAGTCGAATTGATACCTCCCCCAGCTAATTGGCTGGGGTTTTAACGTTTTTTTTTTGATTAGTTAAAGATTCTAAAACAGGTCATGTAGGATTCTGTAGGATTTCATAATCTCCTCATATAATGAACTTACATTTTATAATTAACAGAAAAAATAGTAAGCGTTTACATTTTATGGATAGGGGATGATTTGGGGGATGAAAAAGTTTAAGTTTAGCTTAGCTTACCAAATTCTTGTAGGTTTGGCATTAGGGGTTATCGTAGGGGCGATTTTTTATGGAAACCCTGCAGTAGGAACTTATTTACAGCCAGTGGGAGATATCTTTATTCGCTTAATCAAAATGATTGTCGTTCCAATTGTTATTTCAACACTAATCCTTGGTGTAGCTGGAACAGGGGATATGAAAAAGTTAGGGAAACTTGGTGGAAAGACCATTCTTTACTTTGAAATTGTTACAACGATTGCCATAATAGTAGGTTTATTGGCGGCAAATATTATGAAACCGGGCGTTGGGGTGGATATGTCCAAACTAGCGAAAGGCGATATTCAAAAATATGTTGATACAACGAGTGAAGCAACAAGTCATAGTTTTGCTGAAACATTTGTCAATATTGTACCGAAAAACATTATCGAGTCGTTAGCTAATGGGGAAATGCTTGCGATTATTTTCTTTGCTGTAATGTTTGGGTTAGGAATTGCTGCGATCGGTGAAAAAGGAAAACCGGTCCTTGCATTCTTTCAAGGTACGGCAGACGCAATGTTTTGGGTAACAAACCAAGTGATGAAATTTGCTCCATTTGGTGTTTTTGCCTTAATCGGAGTAACCGTATCCAAATTTGGTGTTGAATCTTTAATTCCACTTGGAAAATTAGTGATTTGTGTATACGGAACAATGCTCCTTTTTGTATTTGCTATATTAGGTGGTATTGCGAAGTTATGTGGAACTAGCATTTTTCACTTAATTAAGATTTTAAAGGACGAAATCATTTTAGCTTATTCGACAGCCAGTTCCGAAACTGTATTACCAAAAGTGATGGAGAAAATGGAGAAATACGGGTGTCCAAAAGACGTAGTATCATTCGTTGTTCCAACTGGCTATTCGTTTAACTTAGACGGTTCCACGCTATATCAAGCATTAGCAGCTATATTCATTGCTCAAATGTACGGCATCGATTTAAGTATTACTCAACAAATTTCATTAATGTTAGTACTAATGGTTACATCTAAAGGAATTGCAGGGGTACCAGGTGTTTCCTTTGTTGTTCTATTAGCAACATTAGGAACAGTTGGCATTCCATTAGAAGGATTAGCCTTTATTGCAGGTATTGATCGAATTCTAGATATGGCTCGTACTGTTGTTAATGTTCTCGGTAATTCATTAGCTGCAATCGTTATGTCTAAGTGGGAAGGACGTTTTGATTCAAAGAAAGGCAAACAATACATTACGTCACTTCAAAAAGCTGCTTAATAAAATGAAAAAGCGAACAGTGCCTGTCACTGTTCGCTTATGTTTATTCTTCTAAAACTAATTCCTGTTTTTCCCTCTCTAATTCCATTGCAGAAACAATATAAGCAAACCCATTCAATAAAAAGTAAATCACATTAGACTGTACTTGCTCTGTTTCTCCTAAATACGTGTTTAATATAATAAAGACTGAAAATAAAACAACAAAAAATAACGCGATTTTATTAAAAATGTTCATTTTTATCAGTCCCTTCATAAAGATTCGTATTGTTATCATATTTGCTTTATGCTAGTCTTATGCATACTACAATGGGCTTTGTTTACATAACTGGATGAATAGTGCATACCTAGACATTCAAAGGAAGGTCATTAATTTTCATATACAATAAAGGTGATGACATGATACATACATTTTCCGGTGAGACCATTCATTTTGATTTAACATATAAAAATCGTAAATCAATGAATATTCAGATCGATCTTTATGGCAATGTTCAAGTGCAGGCTCCTAAAGGGACAACGGAAGAAAAAGTACTTCAATTATTAGAGGAAAAGTGGGAGCGAATTTTACATAAAAGGTTAGAAATGAAGGAACGACTGAATGGAATACAGAAGAAGGTCTATGATCACGGTGAAACCTTCCTCTACTTAGGAAATAGCTATCCGATACAGATTTTCGAAGAAAGCGATATCTCCCAAGACTATGTTGTTTTTCAAGAGGATAAGTTAAACATATTTGTTAAACAGCTTGAAGATGAAAGAATACAAACTGCATTAAAACGATTTTATTATCAACAGTGTAAAGCGTTAGTTGAGAAGAGTATTAAAACATATCAAATCAATTTTAAAGTAAAGCCACGTTCTATTCGTATTAATGATAGTAAAACTACTTGGGGAACTTGTGATGCCAAACAACAACTAACCTTTAATTGGAAGTTAGCGATGGCGCCAATGAAAGTCATCGATTATGTTGTCGTTCACGAAATGTGCCATATGGTTCATCTCAATCACGATCGTTCCTTTTGGCGACTTGTTGGAAAAATACAACCCGATTATGAGCAGCAGGAAAAATGGTTAGCGTTATCTAGTTGGAAAATGAATGTTTGAAATAAGGATGACAGGCACTTAATAGTATGTTTAAATTAGGATTGAGTTGGAAGGGTTTTGTGCTAGGCAGAAAACACAAGCTCCTACGTTCAAATATAGGTGATACTACAAGGAGGCAATCATGGCACCAATTGTTTCGGATGATTATAAAGAGAAAAAAAGGCAGGATATTCTAGATAGTGCGATGATCTGTTTTGCAAAAAAGGGTTATGAGACAACTACTGTGGATGAAATATGCAAACAGTCCCGTGTAAGTAAAGGCACAATTTATACTTATTTTAAAAGTAAAGCAGAGATTTATATGGATTTAATGGAACGGCAAACGATTGATTCCGTAACCAAAATAAATTCAATTTTAGTAAGTTTACCTACGACTTTTGAAAAATTGGACTTTCTGTTCTCTGTTTATGACAAGGATTATTCGGAGGTAACAATCGGTGAACTTGTTGTAAATCTGGAATTTAAGCTTCATTCTTCTAGACATCCAGAAGTTAATGAGAAACTTTCTGCTATGCGTCAAAAATATACGGTTGTTTACATAAAGGAAATCATCGAAGTTGGACAAAAAAATGGTGAAATAAACCAAAACTGTAGTGCAGAAATTTATGCAGAAGTATTTTGGACGATTTTACACGGGGTATTCATGCAGCTTGTTCACAAAGATTATCCTTATCATGAAGTACTTAAGGAAATGAAGGAATTATTTTATGAGAGAATGAAGGTTAAATGAAATGAATAACATGGAATAGAAGTGCCATAAGGTGTAGAGCTTTACGGCCTTATTTTTTGAGAAGAGTAATATTTTGATTTTCTTAAAATATATTTGAGACAGAAAAAGTGGTTGCTTTTAAATCAAATAATAAAGTTAGAAAAATATTACAATTATTCGTATATTTGTTAGTTTTTAGGAGGATAAAAAATTTTAGGAAATGAGAATTATCCGTTGAATCGCAATTGTTGATTGAATAAAGAGCATCTATCAAACTATAGATCTATTTCTTAAGAATATATAACTAAAAAGTCAGAAAATAGTAAATTTTTCCTAAACTTTAAGAAACCGTCTAGTCAGTTTAACCGAGTTTGTGTTATAAATAATATAATTAAATATCCAGTTCAAACGTTTCCACAAAACCAATAACATAGGATTTCTAAACTTGTTGGGGGTCAGACTTTTTTAATAAAAAGAGATCTGGCTCATTTAAGGGAACAGAGATGGGTATAAAAGAAACTGTCTAGTCAGTTTAATATGTGTGGAGAATTAGATTTTACACAAAAGCCTAATAGGGGCTAGTTAGATTGATAGTAAGTATCCTTCAAATAATCTAACTAGTTCTACCAAATTTAATAAAAAAAATTTTAGGTTTAAACAAACTGTCTAGTCAGTTTTAACATCAATGCTTGAACACTATTCTTAGCTGTATCAATCACAAGGGGGTCAAAGAAGTTGAATTGGAAAAAGATTCTTATCACAGGAACTCTAGCAACAACACTTACATTTAGCAGTATGTCTGCATTAGCAGTCAGTTTTGATGATGTAAGCTCAAACGAAACATCGATTAGTAAATTAGTAGCTTTAGGGATTGTCGTAAATGCAGGAGCAAACTTTAATCCAGAAAAAGGATTAACCCGACAAGAGTTTGCTGAAATTGCCGGTAGAATCATGACGGTTCAAGCTGCAAAAACAGTAAAGCTAAAAGATACAAAGAATGCAGCAGCTGTTAAAGCTGTTAGCGCAGGAATTTTAAAAGTAGGAAAAAGCGGTGATTTCAAACCGAAGAATGCTATTACATACTCCGATTTAGCAAGAGGATTAGCATTGGGTCTTGGTTTCAAAGCTAGCTGGACAAATGATCTAGTTGATTATTTATATTTCCTAGAGCGTAAAGGTGTTTTAAGTATTGATACAGACTTAGATGCTGTTGTTACAAGAGAAGATGCTGCTTTAGCTATCGATAATTATATGAAAGCTAAAGATAGCTATACAATCTCTACAGGTATAGTGGAACGTTTGCAAGGTAATCTTGTGGTCATTAAAACGGAATCAGGAAACAAATCTTACAAATTCAGCTCCAATGCTACTGTGTTCTTAGATGAACAAAAAGCTGAATTGAGTAGTGTGGCTAAAGCGACAAAAATCCATTTAACTCTTAATAAAAAGGGTGAAGTGGCATATGCAGAAGGTAATTCACTAGAAATGTTCGATGGTAAATTAGGATATTCAGGCGGTAGCTTAACTTTAAATGGTGCTCCGAAAAACTTCCTATTAAATGGATTAGTATCAAGTCTTCCCAATAGCCCTAATGTTCCATTTACATTTACAGAGTTCAGTAACTACGCAGCTAAAGCAGGCGTTAGCTTTGAGGGTGGAATGTATGGCGATACAGTAACAGATGAAATTACGATTTTGGATGCCTATATTACAAAAGTGGCTAAGCGTGAAGTGACAGTTAAAGGGGACAAAGTAGTATTTGACTTCAAAAATGTTGCTCTAAAAGAACAAAGCTTCTCTTTTGCCGCAGATGCAAAATTTACTTTTGTTGAAACTGTAAAGGATTCAGCTGGAAAAGACACGTCTACAACTAAAGCAGTAACTCTTGCTGAGATAGTCGCCTTACAAGCAGCTGGAAAAAAATTCACTGGAGTTCTTACTGCAGGACCAGATGGATTGGCAACATCCATCGAATTTGCAGAAAAAGTGGGAGAATAACCATTAAACTATAATGTTAGGAGAATAAAAGAGATGCAAAATTTCAAAAAGAAATTATTAACTACATCATTAGCATCAGCTGTTGCACTTAGCGGTTTTTCGTTCTTAGGTACGGATAGTGCAGATGCGGCTCGTCCTGGTTTTGACCCAAAGAAAGTCGGCGGTAAAGTGATCTTAACTTCCTTCTCAGATGCGGTTAGATTAATTCCATATACAACAAACGACTCTGCTTCAAATAGAATTCAAGGGATGATTTTTGATGCCTTATTAAGCACTAATCAAAATGGAGATCCAATCCCATCTTTAGCAACAAAATACACGTTTGATAAAAAATCGAACACCTACACATTTGATCTAAGAAAAGGTGTAAAGTGGCACGATGGTAAACCATTCACAGCGGATGATGTGGTTTTTTCTTACAATATGTTTATGAATCCTAAATCCATTAATAGTTATAAAAATGATTTCAAAGCGATAAAAAGTGTAACTAAGGTAAATTCTCACCAAGTAAAGATTGCATTAAAAGAAGTGGATGCCCTAATCGTAACGAATGTATTTTCTGCTGCTGCGATTATTCCGGAGCACCAATTTCCTAAGGGTGTAGACGATTATAACAAGAACACAAAAATTCACCGTAATCCAATTGGTACAGGTCCTTTCAAGTTTAAGGAATGGAAAACAGATGAGCGTGTGGTTGTAGTTGCTAACAAGAGCTATTGGGATGGTCGTCCATACATGGATGAAGTCATTACACGTATTCTACCTGATGCGAACGTTGAAGCAATTAACCTCTTAAAAGGGGATGTTGACTGGGTAGAAGCTTTAACACCTGCCACCATCGGGCAAGTTGCAAAAGATAAAGATTTGAAAATTACAAAATGGGATTACGGCCAATTTGACTATGTTGGTTTTAATGCAGAGAAAGCACCTTTTACTGATAAAAATGTGCGAATTGCCTTAACACATGCTTTAGACCGTCAATCAATTGTGGATAAAATTTACCTTGGTAAAGCCTATATTGCATCAGGTCCATTCCATCCGAAGATTCCTCAAAACAACACTAGTGTAAAAGCGCTATCGTTTGATCCGAAGAAAGCTGAAGATATGCTTGATAAAGCGGGTTGGAAGCTACAAAATGGTGTTCGTGAGAAAAATGGTAAGAAATTAGAATTTGATTTCTACTATAATAACGGAAGCAAAACACGTGAAAAAATCGGTTTGCTAACACAACAAAACTGGGCAAAAATTGGTGTAAAAGTAAACGTTCGCAGCTTAGAGTGGTCCATCTTCCTTGATAGACTTGATAAAGGAGAAATGGACACCTATGCACTCGGCTGGGGCGGATATGATGGAAATGTTGAACACAGTGGTTTCTTCCATACTGATGCAATCCCTACGAGTACTAAAAGCGGTAACAACGCTACACGTATTTCTGATCCGAAAATCGATAAGTGGTTAGATGACTACCGGAAAGAAACAGACCGTAACAAACGCATTAAATTATACCAAGACATGCACAAATATATGGCTGAAAACGGAACTCTCATTTGGACAGTACATCCAATGAAAAACATGGGCCATGATAAAGACTTAAAAGGAATTAAAACGACACTGTCTTCAGCCATGTTCAATTTACAAGATTGGTACTGGGGAACAGCTTCAAAAAGAAAATAAAAAGTAGTAGATAAGCGGCCGTTAGCGACTAAGTCGCGAGCGGCTTTCTTAATAAATTGGCTCTGTTAAAGCTCATTGTTGATTATAGTAAGAAACTAACAGAAGTGGACTATAACAAAAGGGATTGTGTTCCGTGCAATGTTGTAAAGCCGGTGAGTAATAATGAAAAAGGCAGTCTTTTCATTCGTAGTAATGTCAACAATGATGTTTAACAGAACCAATAAATTAAGATATACAAATAATGCTAAAAGAAAGTAGTGAGACTTTTGACCAAATATATATTTCGTAGAACACTTCAAGCAATTCCGTTATTATTTATTATCTCAATCATTTCTTTCTTACTCATGACACTCGCCCCTGGAGATCCGACTGCCATGTATCAAAACCCTGAGGCAGGTAACGAACAGGACTTTACAGCCATAAAAGAACAGCTAGGGGTGGATCAACCCATTTATATTCAATATTATAAGTGGCTGAAACTTTTAGTTTTAGAAGGAAATCTAGGTTACTCCTTCCAAGATGGGCAGCCAGTTATGGATAAAATCGTAAGTAGAATTCCTGCAACTTTAACATTAATGGGAACAGCGATGTTCATTGCAATTCTTCTAGCTATCCCGATTGGTGTGTATTCGGCAGTTAAGAAGTACTCCCCAATTGACTATATTTTTACATTTAATAGTTTTCTAGGCATTGCCGTTCCATCCTTTTTTATCGCGCTAGTAGTCATTTTAGTATTCTCTTTAAAATTAGAATGGTTTCCAGCATCAGGATTGAGATCAAATTTTGATACCTTTGACTTAAAAGATAGACTACATCATTTAGTCCTTCCTTCGTTAACACTTGCCTTCGGATTAGTCGCATCCATGTCACGTTTTATGCGCTCTAGTATGCTTGAAGTAATCAAACAGGATTTCGTTAGAACGGCAAGAGCAAAAGGTTTAACAGAGCGAGTGGTTATTTATAAGCATGCCCTCCGTAATGCACTAATTCCGATTATCACAATATTAGCCTTACAACTCCCTGCCCTATTTGGAGGAACATTATTCATCGAGCAGCTGTTTGCATGGCCTGGAATGGGAAGACTTTCGGTTAGTGCCATCTTTATCAGAGACTACCAAGTTATTATGGGTACAACAATGATTGCTGCGGTAATGGTTGTAGCATCCAATTTAATAGCAGATATTCTTTATGCTTTAGTGGATCCGCGTATCCAACTAGGCAAGAACTAGAGAGGAGATAGATGATATGGGAATTCCAAATCCATCTGTGAACAGGCCAGTAGCATTGAATGTGAAAAAAATGACAGGAAATGATTATAAGATTGAAGGTAAAGCTTCCGTCATTTGGCGTCGTTATAAAAAAAATAAATTGGCCGTTGTAGGCTTAGGCGTATTTACTCTTATGTGTTTATTAGCAATTTTTGCGCCACTTTTAACGCCGTATCGCCCTGATGTATATGATATTTTTGACTCCTATTATCCTCCGGGAACAATTCCAGAATCAGGCGAATTCCATCTGATGGGTACTGATTCTATGGGGGGAGACATTTGGACACGTATCGTATTCGGGGCAAGAATTTCACTAAGTGTAGCATTACTTGCCATGATTTGTACGGTTTCAGTAGGAATTATATATGGTGCTATCTCAGGTTATTTCGGGGGTTGGGTTGATAACATCATGATGCGTATTGTGGATGCGATTCAATCCATTCCGACGTTCTTCTTATTATTAATTGTAGCGGCGATTATCACACCATCCTTATGGTCAACGGTTCTTGTATTGAGTGTATTCGGTTGGACGGGAATGGCCCGTATTGTACGCGGTGAAATTTTAACATTAAAAAAGCGTGACTTTATTGAGGCGGCAAGGGCAACTGGTGAAAAGAAATCAGCAACGATTTTTTATCACGTACTACCGAATGCGATTGCTCCAATCACTGTTATTGCAACATTAGATATTGCCTCAAATATTCTCGCAGAGTCTTCACTAAGCTTTTTAGGCTTAGGAATCCAGCCACCAACACCAAGCTGGGGGAACATGTTAACGTCTGCACAGGAACTAACAACAGTAATGGATTATGTATGGGTCGTTATTTTTCCAGGTTTATTTATTATCTTGACCGTATTAGCCGTAAATTTTATTGGTGATGGACTTCGTGATGCTCTTGATCCAAAAATGAAAGATTAGGAGGAACACTCGATGTCAACAACTACTACTAAAACAAAAACAGACACAATCGTATCAGTAGAAAATTTAAAAACCTATTTTTATACAGAAGATGGAACAGTTCCTGCTATTGATGGAGTGAGCTTTGAAGTAAAGAGAGGAGAAACTCTTGCCATTGTTGGTGAATCCGGGAGTGGTAAAAGTGTTACTTCCTTATCCATTATGAGATTAATACCACAGCCACCTGGGAAGATAGTGAATGGTGATATTAAATTTAATGGAGAGAGTTTACTAATTAAAACAGAAAAGGAAATGCGATCGATTCGTGGAAATCGCATTTCGATGATCTTTCAAGAACCTATGACATCTTTAAACCCGGTGTATAAAATTGGCGATCAGATCTCTGAATCAATTATTATACATCAAAAGAAATCGAAGAAAGAAGCTTTAGCAGAGGCTATAAACCTACTAAATTTAGTTGGTATTCCTGAACCGGAGCGCCGTATTAATCAATATCCACATGAGCTATCTGGAGGGATGAGACAGCGTGTGATGATCGCCATTGCTTTAGCCTGTCAACCAGAGTTACTTATTGCGGATGAGCCCACAACCGCACTCGATGTAACAATTCAAAACCAAATCCTACAATTAATGAAGACACTAAAACAGAAGATTAATATGTCCATCATGCTAATTACCCATGATTTAGGCGTAGTGGCAGAAATGGCAGATAATGTTGTTGTTATGTATGCGGGGCAAGTAGTGGAACAAGGCGATGTTTATACGATTTTTGAAAATCCAAAGCATCCATATACAGAAGGTCTACTTAAATCGATGCCAAGTGCAGAAAAGCGTATCGGAAAGCTTTATGCGATTGAAGGTGTTGTACCGAATCCATTGAATCTCCCTAGCGGCTGCCGTTTTGCAGCTCGTTGTGAATACGCAACTGCCCTTTGTTATGATGAAATGCCTGATATTCAAAAGATAGGGAATGAAGAAGCGGTTCGTTGCTGGAAATACACACACCGTTGGGAGGGTAAATGATGATTAGTGGAATAATGGACCCAGTAAAAACAAAAGAAACCGTCGGGAATGGAAAAAGTGAGGTACTTTTAAGTGTAAAGGATTTGAAAATGCATTTCCCAATCAAGGGTGGTTTACTTGGCAGAACACAAGGATATGTGAAAGCGGTAGATGGAGTTACCTTTGATATTTTCAGGGGTGAAACATTGGGTCTTGTTGGAGAAAGTGGTTGTGGCAAATCGACAACAGGACGTGCGCTTTTACGTCTACTTGAAGCAACAAGCGGATCTGTTCGGTTTGATGGTAAAGATATTTTCGCATTATCTGAAAATGATTTAAGGACGGCAAGACGTGAAATGCAATTAATTTTTCAAGACCCGTTCTCCTCTTTAAATCCAAGGCTTAGTGTTGGTGAAACACTTGATCGAGTTCTGAAGATCCACGGATTGGGATCGAAAGAAGAAAGAGAAAACCGTATTAAAGAAATTCTAGAATTAGTCGGTTTGACTAGCTTCCATATGCGTCGTTATCCACATGAATTTAGTGGCGGACAAAGACAGCGAATTGGAATTGCTCGAGCTTTAACACTAAATCCGAAATTAATTGTTTTGGATGAGCCAGTATCTGCGCTTGATGTATCGATCCAATCTCAGGTAGTAAATTTGCTTGAAGATCTACAAGAACAATTAGGGCTAACTTATCTTTTTGTCTCGCATGGATTAAATATCGTTCGTCATATTAGTGATCGTGTTGGCGTAATGTATTTAGGGAAAATGGTGGAATTAGCCGATTCGGATACGTTATTTGAGGAACCAAAGCATCCATACACTCAAGCATTAATGTCCGCTAACCCGATTGCGAATCCTAGATTACGTGATAAGCCAAAAATTATTTTACAAGGGGACGTACCGAGTCCAATCAACCCTCCGTCTGGATGTTATTTCCATACGCGTTGCCCATATGCTCAACCAAAATGTCGTGAGGAAGCGCCTGAGTTCGTAAAGACTGGTGAAAATCAATACGTCGCCTGTCATTATCCTCTTTCCTAAACAGGGGATTACGTTTTCATAAGGGGGGAAGTACATCTAAAGGAGGAGTTAAGAGTGAATAAGAAAATCTTATTAATAGATGAAGATCGACAAAATAGTAGAAAGTTCATGCAATACTTCGAGAAATCCTTTATTGTCAATACTTATCATGATGGATTGCAAGGGCTCATCAAAGCGATGGAATGGAAACCAAATATCATCATCCTCAATCATTCTTTATTAAATGTAAATAGTATTGAACTTTGTCGGCAAATCCACCAACAGCTTCATACAATAATAATTGTCATTGGAGCAACATTGACTGAGGAGGATATCGTTGGATTTTATCATGCAGGTGCCTATGAGGTTTGTGTTGGTCCCATAAGTTATCCCGTTCTTCGTTGTAAATTAAGGGTTTTATTAAACCTCGAGGCCTCTGAAAAGAAAGAGGATGCAGGAGCTATATATAAGATTGGTAGACTTACCATGTACAAAAAAGATTACAAGGTTCTACAAGGTAACAAAGAACTTAAATTTACAAGAAAAGAGTTTTCCGTTCTATGGAACCTTGCTAAAAAACATAATACGGTCGTAACACGAGAGGAACTCCTACAGCTTGTATGGAGCTCCTCCCAATCAGAGGACGACCGAATGATTGACACTCACGTAAACCGCATCCGCAAAAAACTTAAACAACACTCTATTAACCTCAACATCAAAACTGTCTGGGGCATCGGCTACGCACTTCAAAGTGAAGAAATGAAGGAAGTAATGAAGATGGCTTAGCTAGGTTCAGTTTTAGTATCACGAAAAGTTCAAGTCAATACAATAGAGCCAATCCCTTACATAGGGATTGGTTCTTTTTGTATTTAGTCATTAGAGACGTAGTTGTTTTAGCATAGGTATATATAATTATTATTTCAAAATTGTAATGACTATGAAATAGAAAGTTAGCTAAACAAAATACTCCTGTAATAATTTGAGGGTAATATGGTAAAAGACAATTTTCATCTAAATGTTAAGGTTACAAAAAGAATAGCAATATACCTTTTTTAAAAATTAACGATGGGGTGATACCATGTCTTCTACTTCAAAAAGGAGTAAATACTTTGATAATGCAAAATTCATTTTAATTTTTCTCGTTGTTTTTGGGCATCTCATTAGTCCATTAAAAGAACAAGATGGAATTCTTTTCACTTTATATACAGTCATTTTTTTATTCCACATGCCTGCGTTTATCTTAATTTCGGGCTACTTTGCTAAAGGTTATAAAAACAAAGGCTATCTTTTAAAGTCCGTTAAGAAAATATTACTTCCTTACTTTATTTTTCAAATCATCTATTCTATTTATTATTTCTTGGTTGGGAAGGAAGAAACCTTACACTTCGACTTTTTACATCCTCACTGGTCGCTATGGTTTTTATTGAGCTTGTTTTTTTGGAATTTACTTCTATATGTATTTGCGCCTTTAAGGTGGTATGGATTAGTCGTAGCCGTTTTATTGGGAATTGTCATTGGTTTTGTTGATGAAGTCGGAAGTTTTTTAAGCTTATCAAGGACATTTGTATTTTTCCCCTATTTTCTATTGGGGTTCTTACTTAATGGAGATCTGTTAAAGAAAGCGATTAGGGCTAAATATTCAGTACCAGTCGGAGTATTCATTATTATCGGGACTTTATTATTTTTTGGATTCTGGTTCCCCGAAAATGCAGTCCCTTGGTTATTAGGTTCAACCTCTTATGCAAATATGGGTGGAGAAGAGATGGCAGATGGAGTCTTTAGAGGAATCCAATATACCATAACATTAATCGTTATTTTTGGATTTCTAGCGCTTATCCCTTCTAGCCCGCATAAAGTATCAGAAATAGGTGAAAGAACTTTGTATGTTTATTTGTTCCATGGATTTATTATAAAATCCATTCAAGCAGTTGTTCCAGACAGAAGTTTATTCTCATTTTCAGGCTACTACCTTTTACTCTTTGGTGTTTCCTTGTTAATTTGCTTCATTCTTGGAAGCTATTTAACTAAGAAGTATACGCGGCCACTTGTTGAGCTAAAGGTTTAATGGAATAAAAATTGTTATGTAGGGAACCTGCCCCTTAAAATGCATATTTCTAGCCTGTGCCTGCCCATTAAACCTTGGGCAGGTACTTTTTTGTTCAAAATGGTGGCTATGTGGCATCTTTTAATCTTCTTTTAACCTGTAAGTCTATCGAAAGTGGCATTATCAACCGTTTTTTTAGTTTTATCAACCAAAATTTTTAATTTAACAACTGACGCTTAATAGTTATCAACCGTTTTTATTGAATTATCAACATTCGACACGCAATTCCAAATCTACTTTAGATTAGTTATTTCATATTTGGTATGATTCTTTATATATAGTGACTGACTCTGTGGTGTACCCCACAGTTTATGATGTACGAGGGAGGGGGGAGAATGTATAAAGGTAGCAAGTTTGTTGTAATAACAGAATTAAGTAAAGAAACGTTAAGAAATTATGCAGAAGTTAAGTTACTAGAGCCTGCTTATAGAGGATTTATTAATATAAAAGAGAAATAAAATTCAGTTGCAAATTGAAGACCTTCGGCTCCAAACCGAAGAGATAGATGAATTTCTTGCATCTGGTAAGGAGGAAAACGAATGATCCAGTGGAAAGAAGAAACGATTATTGAAGCAAATATTGAGCAAGTATGGGAGCTCTTTTTAGATAAAAACATCAAGAAAATCATGCCTAAAGTGGACGAGCACACGTTAATAGAGAAAACGGAAGGAGAAGTAGGAGCAAAGCATCAGCAGAAATATCGCGAAGGTAAACGAGTCGAAACGTATATTGTAGACACATTAGCTTACGAAAATAAACCTGAAAAAAAGGTAAAGCAGATTAGCTTCGTATTAGGGAAGGCTTTTGAGATTAATCTCACTTTTACATTGGAAAAGCTGGATGACCGGATCACTAAATTCATTTACGAAGGACAAAATAAAGGGGTAAATTTCGTTGGCCGTGCGATGTTAAAACTAGGCAGCGAAAAAAGCAATAATCAAGTCGTCCAAGAGTTCATGGAAAAAGTAAAACAAGAAGCAATGAAAGCCAATCGGTAAAATTTTTTAACACGTTAAAGCGCTAGGGGACAGTCCCTCAGCGCTTTAAAGGCATGCAGAGTTTGTTAACATGCCTAAACTAAGTAAATCAATTTTCAAAACGCACTCATTATAATTAAACCATTTTAAATACAAAACTTGAATGTTACATAATGCTATGTAATAATATTGTTGTGTAACATAGTCTTAAATAGAAAAGTAAAAGCCATCTAAAATAAAAATGACTACTACTAAAGAGAACCCCCAAAAAAATAGATGTACCTTAGCCCTCTTAGATAAAAAAAGTTAACAAGATGGATTCATACAGAGCTTCCACCTTTTTTCTCTTTTTTGATTATGGCTCTCCCTAATAAAAATATGAAGGAGGCAACTTGCATGGGCATCGAATTGGCTATCATATTATTAACCTATATCACTATTTTAGTTATGTCATATATGATCATTATTTGTATGAAGGATAAAGACGAGAGAGGTATAAGGATTGTTAACCAAGCTTATCAAAATGCTTTTTCTATTCTCTTGTTTAGTATCCTAGTTGTTATAGCGCTTATAAAACTGCCGCACATCACATTAAATAATCAGACCACCAGCTATCTTATCCTTATAAGCAAATTCATTTCAGTCTTAACACTTGGAGGAAGTATTTTTCTACTGAATAGAAATAAATGACTTTTTTGACCCAATACATTGATCCTAGCTAGTCATGTGACACTATATTATGGCTGCTTCAATGCCAGTACTCATTATCTATGCCTTCTTTAATAAGTACTTTATGAAAGGCATTTCTTTTACAGGAGATAAGTAATCCAAAACAACCTTGGTTATCCATACCAAGGTTGTTATTTTTTATTTTTATAAAGTAATACATTGTAAATGTTAATAAAATAGGTAAAATGGTAAAAAAATTTTCAAAGGTAAGGTGTTTTGTATTGGACTCTTTCGATATGAAGATAATTAATCAATTAATGAGTAATTCAAGAATAAAATGGGCTGATTTAGCATCTCATATAGGTTTATCCGCTCCGGCAACAGCTGACCGTGTCAATCGCTTAATGGAACAAGGTGTGATTAAGGATTTTGGAGTAATAGTAGATGCAGAGAGTGTAGGGTGTGACCTAACCGCTTTTGTAGCCGTATCGTTGGAACGGCCAGAACACAGAACTCCCTTTTTGAACTTAATTCATACATTATATGAAGTCCAAGAATGCCATCATATTGCAGGAGAGGACGATTACTTACTTAAAATTCGATGCCGGAATACTAAAGATTTAGACCGAGTCATTAGCCAAGAAATAAAAAGTCTTCGAGGTATAATCAGAACTAAAACAACCATTGTCATGGATACAGTAAAAGAAACGTATCAGCTCAAGCTCCAACAAGATAAATTTTCAATAGAGTAAAGGAGTATTTTGATGGATACTTTGTACTATCTAAAAGGAATAATCATAGGGATTTCGATCGCGGCTCCGGTTGGACCTATAGGTATTATTTGTATGAGAAGAACTCTAGCACAGGGTCGAATGATTGGTTTCGTTTCTGGATTGGGAGCAGCAACAGCTGATGCGATCTATGGTCTTATTGCAGGATTTGGTTTAGCCGCTATATCGAACTTCTTAATAGGGCAACAGTTTTGGATTCAATTAGCGGGAGGAATGTTTCTTTGTTATCTTGGCATTAAAACATTGGCTTCTAAAGCTCTACATACTACCACAGATACTCAAAGTAAGAATATGATGGGTGCCTTTTTATCGGTGTTTTTCCTGACGTTAACGAATCCCATGACGATTCTATCCTTCATAGCAATTTTTGCAGGTTTAGGGATTTCTAGCGCGGAGAGCAATACAGGTTCGGCGCTGCTGTTAGTTTCGGGGGTATTTAGTGGTTCAACATTGTGGTGGCTACTTCTTTGTAGTTGTGTAGGTTTGTTAAAGCAGCGGTTAAAGACAAATACTGTAACCCTTATTAACCGTTTATCAGGTGTCATAATTCTATTGTTTGGGGCATTTGCTCTATTTGGATTGCTCTAAAAAAACAAAACACTTGGAGGAAGCATTTTTCTACTGAACAAAAATAAATGACTTTTATGACTTGTTATGACTTTTTTTATGACCCAATACACTGCCGTTTATGACCTTTTAAAATTTATAGTAGTAAGTGTAGAAAACAAAAAATAAATTTTAAAAGGACGGTAATAAAAATGAAAAAAATTATTTTTCTTTCTTTGTTGTTTGTAGGTCTGTTATTAACAGGTT
Source organism: Pseudoneobacillus rhizosphaerae (assembly GCF_917563885.1). Taxonomy (GTDB): domain Bacteria; phylum Bacillota; class Bacilli; order Bacillales; family Cytobacillaceae; genus Pseudoneobacillus; species Pseudoneobacillus rhizosphaerae. The sequence continues at coordinate 5,555 of NZ_CAKJTG010000004.1, read as the reverse complement.
GCTCAGAGGAAACCTTGAAGTCGAAGTCTGAAAAGTTCTCCATCGAGGCAGAAAGTCTTGGGGATACAGTAGAAATAGTTAAGGACACATTGAAACCTCTTGAAAAAAAACATACTTTAAGCCTTAAGGATCAGGATCTAATTGTAACCCAAATTGAAAATCTAACAGAAGAAATGAATGATTTTAAGGAAGAAGAGGCACCGTTGTTGGCCAAGGTCGCTAAAAAAATCGCAGTAAAGGAATTAAATAAAAGGGAAAAAGAGCTTGTAAGTATTAAGGAAAAGGCACAAAACGATAAGGCGAAAGTAGCTGATATCAAAAGAATCCTTACGATCCTTTCAACGGATTTTGATATGAGCTCACTTAGAAAGTAACTGTCCATGAGGAACGGGACAAAAAAGAGTCAGGTTCCAGGTGCCATTCAGTTTCTGAATGATACCTGGAACCCTTAATTATTACTCGTTTTACATAGCCGTATACTAGCCCATAACCTTTTCTCCTCGTCTTCAACAATCAGGATCGATTTTTCCAATTGGTAACTTCCTAACTATCCTTCTTTATAAAATTCTTTAGCCCCAGTGAATATTCCTTTAATGTAATAAAGTTCACCATATACAAATGATGTACATCACAAACTTTCGCTTTACAAAGTGTTATTTTAATAGTGAGAAGCATTTTCACTAGACGGAATAACGAAGGAGAATCCTTATGAGTGAAATCATTAATAACCGTGAACAAGAAACTACAATAAATTCAAATCGTTTAACGATGCTAAAAAAAATATTTAAAGACCTACACGACGGAAAAAATGTAGATGAGGTAAAGGCTCATTTTGATGCGTTTATAGGGAAAATTACCATTGAAGAAATCTCCAAGCTCGGAAATGATTTTTTGGAGGAAGAAGGTATAGCGATCACAGAAGTCCATCGTTTGTACGCTGCCCATATGGAAATTTTTAAAGGGGCAATTCAAGAAGAATATCAAGAAATAAATCGTCCAGAAGACCAACCTGGACATCCTGTTCATACCTTTAAACTAGAAAATCGAGAACTTGATAAATTAGTACAATCGAAACTTAAAATCCATTTAGAATTATTTGAACAAGAGGATTCAACTGAAAATATCTACAAGTTAGCAGAAGATATCAACCTATTATTGGATATCGACAAACACTTCAGCCGAAAAGAAAATCTAATCTTCCCTTATTTAGAAAAGTACGGGATATACGGCCCGACAAATAATATGTGGAGAATCGATGATTTCATCCGTGACGCCATTAAGGATGCAAAGCAGCAATTGACTTCCTATAATGGTGACAAAAAAGCGATTAGCGAAGCTGTGCAATTTATCATCGCAGAAGTGAGCGGCATGATTTATCGAGAAGAAAACATCCTCTTTCCGATGGCATTAAGTCACTTTACCGAAGATGAATGGGTGAAAATCGCTCGTGAAAGCGATGAAATTGGATTTTGCCTAACTAGTCCTGAGGTTGAATGGAAGCCAGAAAGAAATAGGCTCGATGAAAAGGCGATTTCTGAGGGTTATATTAAGATGGAAACAGGAATTTTATCGTTAAAACAGCTTGAACTGTTATTAAACCATTTGCCAGTAGACATTACTTTTATTGATCAGGATGATGTGGTCCGTTATTTTTCACATGGTAAAGAACGAATTTTCGCCCGTACGAAAGCAGTAATCGGACGTACTGTCCAAAACTGTCATCCACCAAGAAGTGTCCATGTTGTAGAGGAACTATTGGCCGACTTTAAATCAGGCAAAAAAGACACAGAGGATTTCTATATAAAATTCCGTGATAAATATGTCTATATCCGCTATTTCGCCGTTCGCGATGAAAACGGAGAGTATATCGGCACCCTTGAATTCACGCAAAATATCGATCCGATTCAAGCAATTGAAGGGGAGAAGCGGATATTGGAGTAAGGGAGAAAGTATATTGGGCAACTAGGTAAGTTTTATGAGATTTTGAATAAAAACATGCACGAGATTGTGCAACTGAAGTAAGTTTTACAAGATTTTGAATAAAAGCCTATCTTATACTTGGCAACTGAGGTAGGCTATTTAAATTTTGGGGTAAAAATGCCTTGAATATTCCCTATTAGGTAAATGGTATATTAAATCCTCATCTACCGATAACACTTGATTATTTTTAACATTTTTCTAATTTACTAAACGAATGACCGTTTCAAAATCATAAATCAGCAATATTGATAGTAAATGAGTAAAGGAGTTGAGGAAATGGCAAGTGACAAAAAAAATAAGGACAAGGATAAAAATAAAGAAAAAAGTCATAAAAATAAAGATAAAAACAAAAGTAAGTCTAAAAATCCAACTGAATCAGTTGCGCCTAAAACAGCCAGAGAAGATACAGATGATAAAAAAGAAACATTAGAAAAAGCTACTCCAATTGTCTCTGAAGTCAGAGAAACTATAGAATGTAACGGAGAAACTGAGTCGAAGAGTGAAGCAGAAGGAATACAATCCTCCGTCTCCACAGGCGTAACCTGGACAGGCCCAACCTATTTTTTTACACAATCTAATACATTGCCCCCAATTGATATCCCTCCAGACGTGCAAACAACCATTCTTACACTGCCCGTTTTTACTACTCAGACTAATCAGAGAGTCAAAATAGATGCCTTCTTCCAGCTCATTATTGGATCAATCATCACTGCTCCTTCCTTTGCCTATACGTTTAATATTCAGTTGTATAGAAATTCAAGTTCAATTGTAAGTATAGATGTGGTAGCTAATGGTTATTCAAAGCCAGTTTCTATCGGTGTTTTTCAGGAATTACCTACCTTAACCTGGACTGATATACCACCAACTATTGGCATGCAAAAATATGAAATCTGTGTTCGTCGAATCACTTTAGGCAATGAAAATCATATAGACTCTGTCAGTGTTTTTACAAGAGCCTTAAATGCCATTGTCTTTCCTTAATTTATTTTACAAAACATATCCCCAAAAAAGTGGCCAACATTGATGTGTCGGCCACTTTTTTCAGGGTATACAATTAGTAAAATACTTTAATGAGTTCGATACCATTCACTAGCAGGAATAGCATTAATCTAATCTATTTTAATTTGATTCTGAACCTTTTTGTCCTATAATTTGTTGCTCAAGTCTAACAATTTGTCGCTCCAATCGTTGAATTTCACGATCAAGCAACACTAGGCGGCGATTGATTTCTGCACAATCACAATCAATCTCTTTTGGCCTTTTTTTCAAAAACCACATTATATGCACCTCTCTTATAATCACTAACTTAAGATATTCAATTGAAAGAAAGGTGCTTGTACAAGTAACTAATTATTAAATAAATATAAAATCATATTAATATCTTACATAAATAACCCCTTTTAATTAAAAGATAAATTTTAGAATAGAAAGGGGAATGCTTTTTGAAAAATAAAGTTTATCTCTTACTCATCACCTTAATCATAGGCATTAATCTACCGGCGCAGCCTACCCTAGCCAAAGTATTTTCCGATGTAACTCAATATGAAAACGAGGTAGGTTTTTTAACAGGTAGGGAAATTATCAAAGGCTACAACAATCAATTCCGTCCCCTTGATCCAATAAAACGGATTCAAGCGGTTCAAATGATTCTTAGAGAAAAACAAGTAGCACTCACTGGAGCACCAAATCCAGGTTTATCAGATATGAAACCAGGTGAGTACGGATATGAAGAAGTAGCGAAAGCAATTGAAATGGGGTTCATCGGTGGAAAAACCGATCCGAAAACAGGGAAGAAGTATTTTGACCCCTATGGGACATTGACAAGGGCACAAATGTCCAAGGTTTTATCTATCGCCTATGGTCTATCTGGTGTCTATCCTGGAGATTTTAAAGATGTCCCTAAAGGAAATTGGGCGCATGGCTATGTAGAGGCACTAGCCAAAAATAATATCACAACTGGCTATCCTGGGAACCTTTTTAAGCCCAATCAGCCCTTAACGCGTCAACACTTTGCTGTCTTTATGGCGCGAATGTTAAATGATGAGTTTAAGCCACTTCCTGATTTTCAGGTGCATTTTTTAGATGTCGGGCAAGGAGATAGTATATTAGTTCTGTTTCCAGACGGCAAGAACATGCTAGTTGATGGTGGAAAGCGAGAAATGGGTGACACAGTTGTTAAATATTTAAAAGAGCAAGGAGTTAATTCCATAGATTTAGTTGTATCAACCCACCCCGATGCCGATCATCTTGGTGGCCTGATAGATGTTCTAGAGAAAATGCCGGTAAAAGCAATTTTGGATAGTGGAAAAACACATACAACAATCGTATATAGTGATTACTTACGTTTAATCAAAGAAAAGGGAATCGGTGTAAGTATTGCAAAAGAAGGACAAGTGCTTAATTTAGATAAACGTGTAAAAGTAGAAGTTTTAAACAGCGGAGACATCAATGAGGATTTGAACGAAGCATCTATTGTTCTAAAATTAAGTATGGGTACAATCGATTTTCTATTAACCGGTGATGCCGGAACTAAGGAAGAAACTCATATGTACCAAACCTATAATGTAGAAGCAGAAATATTAAAAGCAGGTCATCATGGCTCCAATACTTCAACTAGTGCCTTATTTCTAGATGAAGTAAAACCAAAAGTGGCCATTCTTTCTTATGGATTAAATAATTCCTATGGTCATCCTCATAAGGAAGTGGTGGATAGACTTCTCCAATGGGGGACGACAATCTTTTCAACAGCCCAATCTGGGACTATCCTTGTTAAAACGAATGGTAAAACCTATGATGTGCTAGCCTCTCCGTGGGAATATGCTGAAAAAGCGAATGAAGGTAATAAGCCAGAACCGACACCGAAACCAACACCTTCACCGTCCATGGAAACAGGTAACCTTAAGATAACAGCATTAGATTTCGAAAAAGAAATAGCGTTCATTAAAAATATGGGTACTAATGACGTCAAAATGACAGGCTGGAAACTAGTAAGTGTGAATGGAAACCAGACATTCAATTTCCCTGACGGATTTGTCTTAAAAGCTGGTCAAACTGTTTTGATCACTTCAGGTCCAAATGCAGCGGAGAAACTCCCAAGTAAACTATTTTGGACAGAGAAGAACATATGGAATAATTCAGGCGATAGCGCTAAACTCTATGACCCATTTGGAAAATTGATTCATGCCAAATAACTTTCAAAGTGGTAAATACACAGTTGACCGATTTGAAGGTAAACTAGCTGTTTTACTGCTCCGAGATAATGAATCGATAGAAATCTTAGCCCCACGCAAAATATTGCCTGATGGTATTGAAGAAGGTAGCATTCTTCAAATAGATATTATTGATGGTAGTATCCAGTCTGTAGTATATTTGAAGAAAGAAACAGCTGTGGTTCGGAAACGAAATGTGGAGCTTCTTCAGGAGCTGGTAAAGAAAAACCGTTCTCTTTAGTTAGATAAACCGTTCCGTTTTGAGGTGCAAATCCTGTAAATGACAATGAAAAAGGCGTGCAATCTGACAACAGATTTGACACGCCTTTTTCATTTATGTTGGAGTCTTTGACATCAATAAATTTA
>NZ_CAKJTG010000003.1:257862-260356 GCF_917563885.1 Pseudoneobacillus rhizosphaerae | reverse complement strand
AAATACGGACTCTAACATGGTCCAATAAGCGGATTGACCTTCCTTCACTTCTACTATAAAAAAAATAGTAGCACAAACCATGGCCTTGGTCTGTACTACTAATGTTAGTATGTTTTACTTTGCTGGTTAACACTAGTCCTTTAGTCGTAAGAAGCTGAGATTCTTTTGAAAATTACTTACTCTAAACCAAAACCCTTCTTCTCAACAAACTCTTTCATATACATACGTTTTGGAGACTTGAGCATGTTTGCCATTTGTGCTGACCAAGTGTCATTTCTTTTTCCATTCGTCCGTTCTTCGTAATAGGCTGAGATGGTTTTATCGTATGCTTGGAGTTGTGATTTGTAAGTTTCACTATTTTGTTGGTAAGCATCCTCATGATACACATGATGGAGCGGTAATCTTGGCTTTTTATCTGGCTGTTGCTCTGGATATCCTACTACCACAGCAAATAGTGGAATCACACGTTTTGGAATATGCAGTAAATCACAGACCGCTTCTAGGTCGTTTCGAATTCCACCTATGTAACAAGCACCTAACCCCATTGACTCTGCTGCTAATACTGCATTCTGTGCAGCCAGGGTAGCATCAATTAACCCAACCATAAATTTTTCGGTACTTTGTAGAGATGTTGTTAAATCCTGGTCTTCCATTTCGGCAATTACCTCATGACGATGAAGGTCCGCACAAAAGATAAACAGATGTCCATTCGATTCTACGTAAGCTTGATTACCAGCTATTTCAGCTAACCTTTTTTTCTTGTCTGGACTTTTTATCCCAATAATCGAATAAGCTTGAATAAAGCTTGAGGTGGATGCTGCTTGAGCGCATTGGACAATCATTTCGATTTGTTCCTCTGACAAAGCACGATCCTCGAATTTTCGGATAGAACGATGATTTAAAATGGTTTCAATTACTTGATTCATACTTCCCAACACCTTTTTCTCTTAATAATAACCTACTTAAATAGATGGTTACTAATAAGTACGCTTATTTGTCGCTTGGCCTATATATTTGGTACAATTAATACTATCCATAAAAGAAATAGAGGTATAAACATTGGCATCAAAAAGTAAACTCCACTATTGGTTAGTCCAAATTTTACTGATTTTAACAATCATCTTTGTCTCTACCAAAATCACTTTTTTGTTTAAGCCTATCGGCGTCTTTTTTTCAACGATCTTTTTCCCGATACTGATTACAGGTTTTTTGTTTTTTCTTTTAAATCCTATTGTTAATTTTCTACAACGGAAAAAGGTTCCAAGACTTATTGCCATTTTGATTATTTATGTTGTGTTCTCTGGTATCCTTGTCTTAGCGATCGGAAACTTAGTTCCTTCCATCACAGCGCAGTTTACTGCTCTTGCGAACGAACTTCCAAAGTATGCAAATAAGACGTTAGATTTTTTTGACGGATTGGCTCAGTCATCTGAATTCCGTTGGATTATTGACGAACAAAATGATCTTCTTGCCACGGCCGAAAAACGGTTAATTGAATTCGCCAATACATTACCAGACACGATAACCGTTAGTATTACCAATATTTTAGGCGTTATTGCCAATATTGCGATCATCCTGGTCACAGTACCTTTTTTGCTTTTCTATATGTTTAAAGACGGGCATAAATTTCCTGCAGCCTTAGCTAAGTTCTTTCCTGCTCCTTATAGAGAGGAAGGTCTAACGGTTTTAAAAGAAACAGGTGAAACACTTTCCGCTTATATTCAAGGCCAGGTAATCGTGGCTCTAGCAGTCGGAACGCTAGCCTTTATCGGTTATCTAATTATTGATTTACCATTTGCACTTGTGATGGCGTTGGTTGTAGCTATAACAAACATTATCCCTTATGTCGGACCCATACTTGGTGGAGCACCAGCCGTTATAGTGGCTTTATTCGATTCTCCTACAAAAGCCTTACTCGTGTTGGTTGTCATTGTCGTTGCTCAACAAGTAGAAGGAAACGTTTTGTCTCCGCTAATTCTTGGGAAGAGCCTCGATACTCATCCAGCTACCATCATTATTTTATTGCTGGCTGCTGGAAATTTAGCAGGGGTGATGGGAATGGTGTTAGCCATTCCAACTTATGCCGTTACTAAAACAATTGTTTTAAATTTAGTTAAGTTTCTGAGGGCTCGAAAAAAGGCAACGATAACGGTTGATTCGTGATAATTTTTTATAAATAGGCTTTGAAAAAGTTTAATTTTGATTTCTTATCCAACAGTCGTATGTAGCCTCAAGAGCTAAAAAATAAGAAAGCGGTAACTATTTAGAGGCTAATACCTTCTAATAGTTATCGCTTTCTCTTTTTGCTACTGGTTTCGGGCACGATTAGACCCTATTCGTTACCGTTTTCTCTCTTTTCTACTGGTTTCGGGTACGATTAGAAACAATTGAAGACTTCATCCAGCTTTTTTTGTACGAATATCAACAATAGTATTTAACGAGGCCTAAAAATAAAAAACTAGCCAGCAGCTCGATGTTGAACTGTCTGACTAGA
>NZ_CAKJTG010000003.1:248921-257762 GCF_917563885.1 Pseudoneobacillus rhizosphaerae | reverse complement strand
ACGATTAGAAACAATTGAAGACTTCATCCAGCTTTTTTTGTACGAATATCAACAATAGTATTTAACGAGGCCTAAAAATAAAAAACTAGCCAGCAGCTCGATGTTGAACTGTCTGACTAGATCCTTTTTCTGTTATCTTATCCTGTAGGCATCTTCATTTTTTCCTTTATGATTGTAATGTAGGCTTTAACAGCTCCCATTGGGTTGTTAGGTTGTTTTAGGTCCCCATCGGAAAATGGTTCCCCTTCAAAAGGCATCGTTTCGTTATCCTTCACTTCTTCCAACAATTCTCGTTCATAGACTTGTTTTCCAGCCATAACCGAACGGATTGAACTAGCAAGGACTTCACTTGGACTGTCCTTTAATAAGTAACCACTTACACCTGCATTCACAGCTCGTTGAAAAAATCCTTTACGTGCAAATGTCGCTAAGATAATGATTTTGCAGTAGCCATGGACTTTTAATGCTTCTGCTGCTTCAAGTCCATTTGTTTCAGGCATATCAATATCCATAATACATATGTCTGGCTTCAATTCGTGCACAAGAGCTATCGCATTAGCTCCATTGTTTGCTTGCCCGACTACTTCCATATCCTCTTCTAAATTCAGCAGGGTTCCTAGTGCATTTAACAACATCGGCTGTTCCTCTGCAATAACGATTCGAATCATGTTAGTTCCCCCATATCGGACAAGGCTTACATCCGTTGCTATTCACGAATTTTTGTCATGTTACTTTGTAAAGGTATTCATCGTTTTCATTAAAAATTCACGGTATATATACATTTTGTTCCAAAAGCAAAAAATGTTTTTAAAAGACTCCCCTTACCGATTAAGAGGAGTCAGAGGGTATAGATTTATCTCTCAGTTTTTACTTGAAGAGTCATATTCTTTTTAGCCAATTCCTTAACATCTTTAAAGCTCACAAAATTCTTTCTTTCTTCATCCCATAGACGGAAACGAAGAGAACGTAAGCTTGTAGCTAAAGTGACGGTTGGAACGTGTTGTAATGGCAATGTATTATTATGGGCTTCTTCTAGTTTATAATTCGGTACTCTTGGGCTTAAATGATGCACATGATGGAAACCAATATTACCAGTTAGCCATTGCATAAGTTTAGGAAGCTTATAGAATGAACTTCCTTCTACAGCTGCTTTTACATATTCCCAATCTTTATCTTCTTCAAAGTATGAATCTTCAAAAGTATGCTGTACGTAGAACAACCAAATGCCTGCTGCTCCAGAAATCATGAAAATCGATCCTTGGATTAATAGAAATGTTTGCCAACCAAGTGCCCAACAAAGCAAACCGATTAAAGCAACGAGTATCACATTGGTTAGATAGGTGTTTAAAACTTCTTTCTTACGAGCTCCTTTACGGTTAAAACGGTTCTTTAGAAGGAACTGAAATATTGGACCTAAACCAAACATTACTAATGGATTACGATAAAAACGATACCATAAACGAGTTTTAAGTGGTGCCGCCAAATATTCCTCTACCGTTAGTGTCCAAATATCACCTGTACCACGCTTATCTAAGTTACCACTTGTAGCATGATGAACAGAGTGCTCATGTCCCCATTGGTCAAAAGGAAATAGTGTTAATACTCCAGTTAAAGTTCCCACGATTCGGTTGGCCCGACGACTTTTAAAAAAGGAATGATGGGTACAATCATGAAAAATAATAAAGGTTCTAATTAAGAATCCAGCCGCGAAAATAATTGGTAGTAAAGCTAACCAATAAGAAACGGATAAACTGATATAGGCTAGATACCATAATGCGAAAAATGGCACAAGCGTGTTAATAATTTGTAGGACACTGTCTTTTGTCGTTGATTTTTCATAAGGGGCTACCTGTTTCTTTAAGTTTTTCGTATTTTGTAAGGTCATTTTTTCAAATCCCCTTCCTTTCTCTTATTATTTCCAAGTATATAGAACGGCCATTACCCTTTGTAGTAGCAGATGTCATGACCAGGGTATGATAAATGTCATGTTTCGGATTTGAAGTTTTGCCTGACTCCTTGGTATATATAGCATTTCCAAAGAAATACTGGTCTAAAAATATATTTAAAAATTACATAGCAGGTCTTAATTTCTCCAAAACCAAAAGGGATTATCACATGATAATCCCTTTTGGTTGAATATGGTTATTTCAATTTTAAATTCGCGAAAACTCTTCCACGAGCTCTGCAAAGCGTTTCAAACTATTTTCAATCGGTGCTGGGGAAGTTAAGTCCACTCCTGTCTTTTTTAACAATTCGAGTGGATAATCCGAGCTGCCACTCTTTAGGAATTCTAAATAAGATTCAAGCGTAGCTTTATTACCTTCAAGAATTTTGGTCGCTAAATGGATTGCGGAAGCAAATCCAGTCGCATACTTGTAAACATAAAATGGACGGTAGAAATGAGGAATTCTTGACCAGCCAAACTTTACTTCATCATCAAATACTACTTCGTCTCCATTGTATTCTCTAAATAAGTCTGCATAGATTCGATTAAACACCTCTACATTTAATGGCACACCTTTTTCAGCTAACTCATGTGTTTTCATTTCAAATTCAGCAAACATAACTTGAGTAAAGAAAGTGCCTTTAAATTGATCAATGAAATGGTTAAGCAAATGCTTCCGGACTTCCGGGTCACTTTCATTGTTTAATAAATAGTTAATTAACAAGACTTCATTGACAGTCGATGCAACCTCGGCTACAAAGATACTGTAACGTGCTGTAATTTGTGGCTGATGTTTAGCGCTCAGCTTACTATGCACCCCATGACCACATTCATGAGCCAATGTAAATAAACTATCCAAATCATCACGATGATTTAATAATATATATGGATGAACGCCGTATATCCCTAGATTATAGGCACCTGAACGTTTACCAGGAGTTTCGCGAACATCAATGTAACGGGACTCTTTGAATTCTTTTAACATACCGATGTACTCTTCTCCAAGAGGAGCTAATCCCTTTAACATTTTTTCATAGGCTTCCTCATAGGAGATTTCAGGCTTGACTCCTTTTACCAACGGAACACTCAGGTCATATTGACGCAGTTCATCAAGTTGCAATTTTTCTTTACGAATTTGTGAATATTTATGAAGTGGTGCGATATTTTCTTTTGTAGCAGTTATCAAATTTTCATAAACCTCTTTTGGTACTTTATCGCCAAAAAGAGCTTTCTCCAACGCTGAAGGATAGTGGCGTATTTTAGCTAGTGTCACATTATTTTTTATTGCTCCGGAAAGAGTTGTAGCGATTGTATTTTTTGAGGCGATATATGGCTTATAATATGCCTTATACGCTTCACGGCGTTTTTCACGGTCTTCATCTTCAATTAATTTGGCATACATGCCTCTAGTCAGCTCTACCTTTTCCCCGTTTTCATCTGTTACTTCTCCAAATTTGATATCGGCATTATTAATCATTCCGAAGGTGTTACTTGGAACAGAAAGGGACTCTCCCAGTTGCGACAGGAGTTCTTCTTGTTCCTTACTAAGGACATGGGCCTTATAACGGTAAGACTCTAATAAGTCTTCTTCAAAGTACTTTAAACCTTCTACTTCTGTTATGTATCCTTTTAGTTTCTCTTCATCTAATCCTAATAAAAATGGCATAAAGAAGGAAGTGGCGGCACTCACCTTCACGCTTAGGCTCTTCGCTTGGTCTAATAAGGATTGTGAGCTAGTGTCACGAGTATCTTCATCTACCTTTAACATACAATAGGCATAAACATGGTTGAATTTATAGGATAGCTCTTCTTTTGTTTTTAAAAATTGAAATAAGGTCTGTCCATCTTGAATGGCACCATCAAATTCCTTTAGCTTGACTGCGATTTTTTCAATCTCATGGAAATCAGCTTCCCATTTGCTTATATCACTATAGATATCCTCTAAATTCCATTTCTCATTTGCTGGGACCTCTGATCTAGACGTATGGGTTGGCATGCGCATTCTCCTTTTATTAAAAATTCAGTCTATGGAATTTACAACCAGATATTAGGTAATGTTTAGATTTTTACTAAAACTGGTAAATCTAAAAGCTCATTTAAGTTATTTATGATATAGTCTGGTTTAGAATCTCCTGAAAGAGGTTTGTTACTTCTGTTAAGCCACACGCTATTGATACCTACTTGATTGGCACCTGAAACATCACTAGTTAAAGAATCACCGACATGGAGAACTTCTTCAGGAGAAAATCCATTTTGGTTTAAGGCGTACTCGAACATATCTTGATGCGGCTTATAGGCTTTAACATGTTCACTCGTGATAATCCCATCCACTTTCAAATGTAGCAGGTTGATGGCTTCCGTAATATCTAAATGATCCACGTTAGATAGGATAAAGATGGGGAGATTATTTTTTTCGAAAAATTCAACCGCATCGTTATAAATAGTTGGGCTTTTCCAATGGTGAAACATTAGCTCAAGCAATTCATCCTCGTTTGCATTCGATTTGAACTTGGTCAAGGTGTTTCTTAAAGATGTGGCACTTAAGTCTCTTTGTTTTAAAAAGTTTTCACCGTGGCTGTGGCTTAATAATTGGTTAAACTCTTTCATCCAATCGTAACCAATTTCTAGTGCAGAGGCCGCTGTATCGGATTTCGCTTTGATTTTATGACAAATCTCAACCAATGATGCCTCTTCTTCATGTACTACCGTTCCGTAAAAATCCAAAAATATCGCCTTGATTGACATATTCATCTTACCCCAATTCTAACCTACTTTAATTTTCTTTTAATTTTATACCTTTTCTTGGAAATCTTCTATAAATTTGCCCTTTTTTAGATCATTTTCTTTTTCTTAGCATCTATGAAGAAGGTCGAGTATATAGGGATTTTTTTAATAACCTACATAGGAGGCACCACCTAAAGATGTAAGTGGTACCTCCTATTTCATTTACGATATCGGTTAATAACATCAAATCCTCCAGTTATCGAAATCACGCTGCCCGTTATCATACCTGAATCTTCTTCACATAAGAATGAGACAAGTCGAGCAATATCTTCCCCCGTTCCAGAACGACCGACTGGTGTTCGGGTGTCTTGGATTTGACGAGATTTTTCTATAGTTGCTTCTTTCATATCTCCAACAATATCTCCTGGATAAATCATATTGGCGGTAATTCCATATTCTGCTTCTTCTAGAGCAATTGTTTTTGTTAGGGAACAAAGTCCAACCTTCGCTGCACTAAATGCAGACCGATATATCCAACCTGGTGTGTTTTCCACATCCTGAAATCCATAAGTGATGATTCTACCAAACTTTTGATTCCTCATAACCGGAATGGTTAATTTTAATAAATGAAAGACAGCACTTAAGTTTCCTTCAATCATCTCGTACCATTCACTATCCGTATGTTCAATTAGCTTTTTTCGTTGAAAAATAAAGGGACCAGCATTATTGATTAAATAATCGATTCGTCCAAATCTCTTAACCGCTTCACTTATGAGAATCACGATATCTTGTTTTTTTGTCATATCACCTTGAACAAATTGTAAACGATCTTTATATTGATCCCATTCATCCATTAACTCCCTTATTCGTTGGACATCACTCCGATAGTTGACCGTTACTGAAAATCCCTTTTGAAGAAATTGTTCTGTCACCTTCTTCCCCAACCCTTTTGATCCTGCTGTAATGATGGCGTGTCTCATTTGTCCACCTCTCCCTTTAGATACTTTTTTCATGATGCTTTATTTTTGTAAAAGAGATAAGAACTCTGCACGGACATCAGATTGCTCGGCAAATATTCCTCGAACAGCTGATGTAGTAGTGGATGCACTTGTTTTTTTGATGCCTCTTCCACACATGCACATATGTTTCGCTTCGATAATGACCATTGTCCCTTGTGGTTGAAGAATTTCTTCCATAGCCTCTACAATTTGATTAGTTAGCCGTTCTTGGACTTGAAATCTCTTCGCATATCCTTCTACTAACCTGGCTATTTTCGAAAGGCCAGTAATTTTTATATTTGGAATATATCCAACGTGAGCTACACCAAAAAACGGGGCAAAATGATGCTCACATAAGGAGTGAAACTCAATATTTTTCACTAAAATTAATTCTTGATGGCTGACATCAAACGTTTTTAATAAATGATTTTTAGGGTCTTCACGGTATCCTTCTGTGTATTCAAGAAATGCCTTCAGAACTCTATATGGAGTCTCAGTTAAGCCATCACGATTAGGATCATCACCACATAATTCGACTAATTCTTTAATCGCATCCATGAAATAATTAGCTTGAGTTAATTTTTGGGGAAAATCCGGGGTCGTATTGGAGAATAATTCGGGGAATTTTGTCGTTAATAACATATTTTTATCGACTGACATGTTATTTGCACCTCTCTAAGTTGTGTTTTCAATTGTTTTAAAAACTAAATCTTTTCCTCTTCTAGAATAAAGGGGAGTGATTGAATATCAACAGGTTGATCAACCCTGACCTGGAATACACAGCAGCCATCTCCATTTTGAAAACTTTTCTCCCGCACTACACGATAACCTAGTAATCTAGTCAATGTAGATAACGTAACATTACAGAGAACTGGCCTTTGTATCGCCACGTCATGAAACGGACAATTTCGTTCAATAAGCCGAATCGTTTCACCTGAATGCTCGACATCCATGTAGCTGTCGTCTGTTACATATAAATCCTTTAGGGCCGATACACGCTCTGACAAACTCAGTCCTGTTAAACGCCATTCCCACTCTTTTACCCTAGCATCAACCATTGTCGTTAGTACTTTTTTCACGGCATCCTGCCCGAGTTGCTTGGCAACTGTATCGATAACTTCTATGGTGAGTGCTTCGTATTTTTTTGGGAAAAGTGTTTCTCCTTTTGGTGTCAAACAAACTTTTATCGCTGGACGACCTCCTCCTGATCCACTTCTTTTGGAAGATCGCTTTATCAAGCCATCTTTCTCAAGCTGGACTAGCTGCTGCCTCACTCCTTCGCTAGAAATATTAAGCTTTGAAACTAGCTTAGCAATGGTTTCTGAACCATTTTGCTTGATGGCCAAAAGTATTGCTTTTCGAGTATCAGATAGTTGTTCGAAATGTTGATTCATACGTACTTCACCAATCCCTTTCTATTTATTACAGTATATTTACCAAGTTTATTATTGTGAAACTTGTTTTATTACACACATTAATTTTTTTTGAATATAGTGTGATTAACTATAGGAGGGATTTACATGGAGAATCGAATCAAAATTTTAGATAATGGACCTCTCGTTGTTAGCGGTGATTTTCATTTAGGTGATTCTTTAGGGAATAAGTATCCGAAAAAGGAAAAGGTTTTTCTGTGCCGTTGTGGTCAGTCAATTAACAAACCGTTTTGTGATGGATCACATAAAAAGGCTGGATTTGATAGTAGCCCGAGAGCTGTTGAGTAATATCAAGCATTTTGTTGATTGCATAGATGTTAAGAAATACAAAAAAACGCAGTATTCATTTCATTTGAAATGAATACTGCGTTGGTTAATTATGTATGGAATGGAAGCGTGATGAGAATCGAACTCACAACATCAGCTTGTTGGCTAGGTTTTACTACTAAACTACACACGCGGAAATGTTGGCAGGGGTAGTAGGAATTGAACCCACACCAAAGGTTTTGGAGACCTTCGTTCTACCTTTAAACTATACCCCTATAAGTTGGTTAGATATTTTCGCTATCGCGAAAAATTTTTGTCTTTTTTAAAAGTTGGTTTTTTTCAAAAACCGAAAAAAACTTGGTATTTTTTAAAGTACAAAAAATACTTGGTGGAGGATGACGGGATCGAACCGCCGACCCTCTGCTTGTAAGGCAGATGCTCTCCCAGCTGAGCTAATCCTCCATATAAGTGCGAAATAACATTAATAATATCTCCATATGAGATACATACTATATTAATATATGTTTAGGGTGAATTTCAATAGAAATTTTCATTTTTTTCTCAAGCTACCTTTTAGAACATATTAAAAAGCTGATAGGCAATGTATACGGATACTCCCCAAATGATTATGGCAGATACTTTATTAAGGATTGTGATAAATCTTCCTGTCGTATCAAATTGACCAACTACTCTTCCAACAACAGCTAAACCAAAAAACCAAATCCAAGAAATAATAATACATGCAATGGTAAACGTCCATTTTTCAGCACCTGTATAACTAAGCGAACTAGTCCCAATCACGCCAATAGTGTCAAGAATAGCGTGAGGATTCAATAGCGACACTGACAAAGCAAACATAATCTGTTTCTTCGGTGGTAAAGCTATTTCTTTGTGTTTAACGCCAGTAGGATCACTTTTCCATATGGTCCAACCCATGAATAGTAAAAATAAGAATCCTATAGAAAAAATCACCGTTTGCAATACTGGAACGGTTAAGACAATAACAGAGACGCCTACAACTGACAATAAAATTAACAAAGTATCGCATAGGGAAGCAGTTAAGACGACGGGTAATACCCGTTTGAAATTATGCTGTGAGGCACCTTGATTAAACACAAACACATTTTGTGCCCCTAACGGGAGTATGAGTCCGAAAGATAATGCGATTCCATGAAAAAGTGCGCTAACCATGTTGTTCCTCCAATACCTTAAGGGCTTATTTTAATTTTGTGCTTATACCTAACTAGTAAATTAAGTATATACCAAATAATGAAATTATATGTTTATACAAACTCTGCTTTAAGTAAAAAATAATAAGAATCGCCAGCACCAGTTGTATCGATGGCTTTTACCCACATTCTTTCGTGGTCTTTTGTCCGATAGAGGACTTCTATTGGACTGTTGGCACATTCTTTCGTGGTCTTTTGTCCGATAGAGGCCTTCTATTGGACTGTTGACACATTCTTTCGTGGTC
>NZ_CAKJTG010000003.1:104392-248821 GCF_917563885.1 Pseudoneobacillus rhizosphaerae | reverse complement strand
CACATTCTTTCGTGGTCTTTTGTCCGATAGAGGACTTCTATTGGACTGTTGGCACATTCTTTCGTGGTCTTTTGTCCGATAGAGGCCTTCTATTGGACTGTTGACACATTCTTTCGTGGTCTTTTGTCCGATAGAGGCCTTCTATTGGACTGTGCGCATATTTTTTATTAATTTTTGTCCAATAGAGCCGTTATTAGTATTCAAACAACCCAACAAACTCCCCATATCCTTCTTCAACAAGCTTGTTCTTGGGCACAAATCTAAGGGCGGCTGAATTTATACAATATCGTGCGCGATCAGGACCTGGTCCATCATCAAAAACATGTCCTAGATGGGATTCAGATGTCTTACTCCGAACTTCAATCCTTCTCATTCCATGTGAGGTATCAAACTTTTCCTCTATCTCAAAGCGACGCAATGGCTTCGTAAAGCTTGGCCATCCACAGCCTGCATCATATTTATCCTTCGAACTAAACAATGGCTCCCCTGAAATAATATCAACATAGATACCATCTTCGGTATGATTCCAAAATTCGTTTCTGAATGGTGGCTCTGTCGCATTGTTTCTTGTTACTTCATATTGGATTGGCGTAAGTTCCTTTCGCAGCTGCTCATCGTTTTTACGATTCTTCCAATTTTCACGGATAAAACGTGTCCGTCCAGAACCTTCCTTATAAAGATTGTAGTGGAAGGGGTTCTTTTTATAGTACTGCTGATGCTTTTCCTCTGCTTGGTAAAAGGGACTTGCAGGTAAGATTTCCGTTACAATCGGCTGTTGAAATCGTCCACTATTTTCAAGTTCGCTTTTTGAGGCTTCTGCCTGTTCCCTTTGCACCTCACTATGATAAAAAATAGCAGTCTTATAAGATGAGCCTCTATCATTGAACTGCCCGCCTGCATCCGTTGGGTCAATTTGCTGCCAAAACAGTTCAAGCAATTTTGTATATGGAAAAACAGCTGGATCAAATGTAATCTGGACAGCTTCGTAGTGACCAGTCGTATTAGAGCATACTTCTTCATAGGTTGGATTTTTAGTATGTCCACCTGTATAACCAGAAACGATATCAATAATTCCAGGCTGTTCATCAAATGGCGAAACCATGCACCAAAAACAGCCTCCAGCAAAAGTTGCCTGTTCAATTCTCTCTGACATTAGATTACATCTCCTCTACTTTGTTTATTACTCCTATTCTAACATTGTCTATCAGAATATAAAAAATAGATGACCTTTAGTGCTAGAAAATAGACTGTTAACTACGATTATGACAACTTTATGAAACCGCTTTTAAAATCCCCAATTATTCGTTTTCCTATGTTACACTATATATGTGAAATGATTCACAAAATAAATTAATAAAATCACTAATAAAAATTTATCCACCCCCTAAGGAGGGAATGCTTGTGTTTAACTTTATCTATTACGAACTTAAAAACTGGTGGTTTGGTGAAACAATTGATCCAATGGAGGAATTTGAGTTAATGGAATCAAAGCACACAAGAGTTCATCATGATGTAGATATATATGAAACGATTCGGATTCATTAATTAATAAATTTAACAAAGAGGCTACTCATTTAGAGAGCCTCTTTTCTTATCCACAATAATTTTATAGAATCTTTTCAAGAAAGTCGCGTGCTCGACTTGTCTTTGGATTGGTAAAAAACTCACTAGGAGCTCCTTCTTCTAATAATGTCCCTTCATCAAGGAACATAATTCGATCTGCTACTTCGCGAGCGAATCTCATTTCATGTGTTACAACGGCCATCGTCATACCTGATTGTGCGAGATCCTTCATTACGTTCAATACTTCTTTCACCATTTCTGGATCAAGTGCAGATGTTGGTTCATCAAACAACATGAGCTTCGGTTCCATCGCAAGCGCACGGGCAATGGCCACACGCTGTTTCTGTCCACCCGAAAGATTGGCTGGGAAAGCTGTTTCTTTTTCAGTTAAGCCGACTTTAGCTAACAGATCTTTTGCCTTAGTTTGTGCCTCATCACGTGAAAGTCCTTTTACCTTCATTGGTGCATACGTTAAGTTATCCAAAACGCTCAGATGTGGGAATAAATAAAAGTGCTGAAAAACCATCCCGATCTCTTGGCGCACTTTCATAATATTTGTTTTAGGATCTGTCATTTCTTGACCTTCAATCCAAATCTTCCCTTTTGTTGGCACTTCTAATAAATTTAGGCAACGGAGAAAGGTTGACTTACCTGATCCTGAAGGTCCGATGATTGAGACGACTTCTCCTGTATCGATAGTAGTCGAAATATTTTTAAGTACTTCGGTTTTCCCGAACTGTTTATAAAGGTTTTCTACTTTAATCACTATATTTCAACTTCCTTTCCACACGTTTCCCAATCAACGTTAACCCCATTACCATAACCCAGTAGATAAGACCAACAAAGATTAATGGTTCAAAATTACGGTACGTATCTGCTCCAACTACTTGGGCACGACGCATGAGGTCTAAATATCCAATCGTCGATACAATCGCAGACTCCTTTGTTAACGTAATAAATTCATTCATTAGTGCAGGTAATATATTTTTAAGTGCTTGAGGAAAGATAAGGTCTTTCATCATCAGACGATAAGGAATTCCAAGTGCTTGAGCAGCTTCTACTTGCCCTTTATCGACCGCTTGAATTCCTGCGCGAATAATTTCCGAAATATAAGCAGATGAATTTAATCCAAAGGCTAAAATAGCTGATAAAAAGGGAGAAATGTCATAGCCTGTTAATTGTGGAATCGCAAAATAGATAATCATAAGTTGTAAAATTAATGGCGTCCCACGGAAAATAGATGTATAAGCATCTGCAAACCAATTTAATGGCTTGATATGTGAAATTTTTAATAGAGCTAAAATCGAACCAAAGACAAAACCAAAAATAATCGCTACAATAACAAATTTTAACGTGACCCATATTCCTTCTAGGATAAAAGGAATATAAGGCACGATTTGGCTAAAATCCAAATTCATGCCTTACACCTCTCTTCTATATTAATTTACGATAATTATTCTTCTGATAACCATTTTTCTTTTAATTCTTCCAGCTTACCGTTCTCTTCCATTTCTTTAAGAACTTTATTCACCTTTTCAATCATGTCACTGCCTTCAGGGAAAGCAACCGCCATTCCTGGTGAGCTTGTAGTTGGATCATCAAATCCAGCTAAATTTTGTTCAGTAATGTATCCTTTAGCTACGGATTTGTCTATATAAGCTACATCAATACGTTTTGTTAAAAGTTCTTGAATCAATGTTGCTGCATTATCTATTGGCTTGATTTCAAAATCAATTGTTTCTTTTATCTTCTTTGCGCCTTCTTCTTGAATCGTTCCTAACTGAACTCCCACTGTTTTTCCTTTAATTGCTTCTAGTGTAGTGATATCAGAATCCTTTAGAGTGATAAACATTTCACCTGAATGATTGTATGGTGTTGAAAAATCAACGTTTTTATCACGCTTTTCAGTCGCCGACATACCTGCAAGAACCATATCTACACGATCTGTTTGTAAGGCTCCGATTAAACCATCGAACTTCATATCTTCAACTTCAAGTTTATAACCTAATTCTTCTGCAATGTAATTAGCTAAATCGATGTCAAATCCTTCGATCTCTCCTGCTGGGTTTCTTGATTCAAACGGTGCGAAATCTGCTGAAGTACCCATTGTTAATACTTTCTTATCTGATTCTTTTCCACCAGTTGTTTCATCTGTTTGACTTTGTCCACATGCAGTCATTAATCCTAAAGATAAGATAAGTGTCGATAATAATTTTGTCTTTTTCATGTTGGTTCCCCCTATGAATATATATGAATAATAATTAATGTATTTGAATGTTTATTCAACAAAATGAATCTTAACACATCCTTAACATTCTGAAAAGGTGTTGATTAAATATAATACTATTCTGACAATTTGTTATCATTAAATAATATCTAATGTAATATTTTTCAATCAAAAAAAGAACCACTTAGCGAAAGTGATCCTTTTATACTCCATTTTACTATTTGTTATTTTGATAAAATTCATTCTTCATTTTTTCCAATACTTCTTGATTAGTAATCAAATCCAGGCCTGTAGATGCCAGTGCGAGTGCACCTTTGGACAGAATTTGATGCGAATTTTCGGTTATGGTTAAGTCAGCAAATTCCTTCGTATGAGCAATCAAACCAGGCGAATCCAAACCTATATAAGGATGAATGGCAGGGACAACTTGGCTTACATTCCCCATATCAATGGAGCCGTACGTCTGCTTTGCTATTTTCACTTCCTTCACACCTGATGCTAAGAGGTTGTTTGTGAATAGCTGTGATAGTGTTTGATTGGTAATCATATTGTCATAGCTTAGTTCATAATTGCTAGTATGAAGCTCTGCTCCCGTCATTAATGCTGCCCCTTGAGCGATATTTTTCACCTTTTCAACGACCTCGTTTAAATAGCTACGGTCTTTTGCACGGACGTAAAACTGAGCAACGGCTTTATCAGGTACAATATTGGCAGCCACTCCGCCTTCTTTAATAATCCCGTGAATTCTTACATCTGAAGTCACATGTTGACGAAGGGCATTAATTCCATTAAATAATTGCAGCACGGCATCCAGTGCATTGATTCCTTTTTCTGGAGAAGCAGCCGCATGACTTGTTTGGCCACGGTAATCAAATTGGATCGCATCCATCGCCAATGAATTACCGCTTTCATAGGATTCATCAGCTGGATGTAAAATCATCGCCGCATCAATATCCTCAAAAATCCCTTGCTCTGCCATCGGAACTTTCGCACCATTTGTTTCCTCCGCTGGTGTCCCAAGTACCACAACTCGACCACCAATTTCATCAACTACTTTACTTAAAAGAACTCCAGCACCTGCACTCATTGTGCCAATTAAATTATGACCACAACCATGTCCCACTCCTGGCAATGCATCATATTCTGATAAATAGGCAATCGTTGGCCCTTCTTTTTTACTGTCATAAACTGCTTTAAAAGCTGTGGGTCTGTCAACGATTCCTTTTTCAATCGTAAATTGATGTTCCTGAAGAAATTCTACTAAACGTTCCATAGATTCAAATTCTTGATCACCTAACTCTGGATTGTGATACAAGTGATCACTAATCTCCCAAAGTCTATTTTGAACTGTTTCTAAATGTATTTTTAGTTGATTTTTCATGTTCAATGCTCCCCCTGATATATTAAATAAGTTTGTAGAATAAAACTTACAATTTAATAAATAAATATACAGAAATATTCCGATTTGGGCAATATGCGATTTTTTCTTTTTCAAAAATCTAATATAGGGTAAAATTAACTACATTACCAGTATTTAGAACTGAGGTGTTTTCATATTAAAATTTTTTTGAAAGCTATTATTGGATTTATTGTTTTAGATTTGTACTTTGCCATTGGGACTAGCCTATTAGGAAATCCTTTTTTGCAATTTGGAGCAACTCTTGTTTTCTTCCCTCTAGCCTATTTTATTGCAAAATGGGTTGGTTTAGATGGGTTAAGGGGAATGGGACTATTATTTCACCATGGCTGGAAGAAGAACTTTTTTTATAGTTTTTTAATTGGATTTAGTTTTTGGATGTTGTGGTATGGAATCGAGTTTCAAACTGGCCAATTAGAATATGTAGGTATGAAACCACCTGCAGAATTGTTCATGCCCATCATCGAGGTTTTCGTTGGCTTTTTTGTAGGGTCATTGATTAATGATTTAATTATCAGAGGCTATGTGTTGAATCTATTAATAGGAAGGATTCACATTTTTTGGATTTTCACCATCAGTATTGTGCTGTATGCACTTGATGATTACTGGTACGCTGGATTGAGCATTCATAATATCTTTTTTTCGATTCTATTGGGGCTTTCTTTAACCTATGCCATTTATAAAACGGGCTCGATTTGGGCAGACACTGGCATTCATTATGGTTTAAATATTGCCTATGGGCTTTTTTATGGGCTTGTTGGTAAAGCTGGAGGAGGCATTTTTATCATAAAGGAAACTGGCCAGCATTCTACCCTATCCACCCTTTTATCATTTGTCATTCCAGCAATTATGTTTATTTTTGTTCTATGGTTTATGAAATTTTACACTAATACGAAGAAACCAAATATGGAAGTACCTTTTTCAGCTTAAATCTAAATAAACCCCATTATCATCTGTGAGCACAGATAATAATGGGGCTGTCCAATATTTTTATCAACATATACTTATTGATTAACTTGATTGGCAAGTCCAGAATTTGCACACGACTATCGAAACTGTTTCACTCAATTACATCAAACCATACAGGAGAATTATCCCTGGGATCACCATTGTAATTTACGACGATTTCATCCCCCGCTGCAATAAATTTTCTAGCATAAAAATCAATCGATTGGTTCTCTATATTCGTATAATACCTAGCATTTGGATTGTATGAGTGATTGAATAGCGAGCCAGTTCCTAGCGCTAGGGCTTTATCCTCTCCCCAACGAAAAACGTAATTATTTAAAATGCTCCCCCTCATTTGATACCACTCGTCATTGGGAATGACAATAACGGATGCGACCTCAATTAATTCGCCTCTCCTGATATTACGTGTTGCAAATATTCCTCTACCATATTTCTCTGTATTACCTACACTGATAGGCTCCAACGTTTTTCCTCCCTTACCTTCTGTCAAGGGTCATACCTTCTGTTTACGTTACATTGATTTTCTAAGATATTTTCGTTTGCATTATCTATCATATGTACAAGCTTTTTTATTTGCTCTAGGTTTATTGACTAACAGAACAAAATTATAGTAAAATATAAATACAATCGCACAGTAAATACTGTGGATATAGTTTAATACTCCAAAGGGGAGTAGCTAACAGTTATGTCGTCATTACGTGATGGATCCATCACCGGCCTAACTGGCAACATTACGTTGTTTGCGAGACCTTTGCCATATTGGTGAAGGGATAACTTTAATTATTAACAAACCTTCACTCATTCTACGGTGAAGGTTTTTTTATTTGAACTTTCAAGGAGGTTTTTGGTAATCTAGAATTTAAGTTTTTTAGATCAAAACAATATTTATCAAAAAATAAAACATCTATGGGGGAAATAAAATGAAAAAAATATTCGCTGCTTTACTTGTAACAACACTACTCTTTTCACCAGTCGGAAATATGGTTTTCCAAGATCATACTACTACAGTTGAGGCAAAAGGATATAAATCTGGTAAAAAAAGCTTTAACAACAATAATAACACTAGCACGAACAACAATTCCTTTTTCCAAAATAAGAAGAAGGATACTACTACTAAATCTACGGCTACACCTACAGCTAAGAAGAAGAGTAGTGGTCTTATGAAAGGCTTAATGATTGGTGGTCTTGCTGGGCTACTATTTGGTAGCTTATTTGCCAATATGGGGATGTTAGGATCTATTCTTGGGTTCTTGATTAACGTGATCGCGATTATCGTTTTAATTAATGTGATTCGCAAAATTTACAGCCTGTACAAGAAGAAAAAGCAAAGAGAAGAAACACAATGGAGAAATTAATCATTTCCGAACAAGATATTATTAATGCCATTTGCGTGTATATTTCGCGCAAAAAGCAAGTAACACCTGAAGAGGTTGAAGTTGAACTGATGTATGATGATGACTATGGATTTTCTGCGGAGGCTTATGTTGACGGGCGAAAGCAAGTGTTGATCACGTTAAACATTATTGAGGCGCTTCGTTTATGGCTGGAAGAGTTTCTTCATCGAGACCCTTATGTGGGGATAAACCTGGTGTTGGATGATGAACAAGGAATTATTGCCATTACAAATTAATAGATATAGAAAAACCTCTCCTCTAAATTTATAAACCGTTCCGTTTTGAGGTGCAAATCCTGTAAATGACAATGAAAAAGGCGTGCAATCTGACAACAGATTTGACACGCCTTTTTCATTTATTTTGGGTCTTTGATATAAAAATAAAGAGTGAACCATCAATAAGCGGAGAAATTTCCCTTAATTTCGAAATAGACCTAAAAATAGCGTAAATAGACGAAAAAATTCCGACTATTTACTTAAATACACCAAAAATGGGGCATTTTCCTTGCTTAACCGGAAAACCTCCGCTTATATATACCGAACCTAGCCCTATTCCGAAGTTTAACGGAAAAATCTCCGCTTATTTTTAATCACTGGT
Source organism: Pseudoneobacillus rhizosphaerae (assembly GCF_917563885.1). Classification (GTDB taxonomy): domain Bacteria; phylum Bacillota; class Bacilli; order Bacillales; family Cytobacillaceae; genus Pseudoneobacillus; species Pseudoneobacillus rhizosphaerae. The sequence continues at coordinate 240,654 of NZ_CAKJTG010000003.1, read as the reverse complement.
TACTAAATTAAGGATAAGAAGCGAAGTAAAAATGGACATCCCAATTGACACTTAATTTTGATTGTACAATATGCTTTTTCCTTTAAATTTCTTTTGATCTTACTTCTCTATAAAAGGTATTCCAAATCCCTATGTGAAAGGGAAATGGCATTCGTCAATTCGTACGCCATTTCTGATGTCAATTTACCCATTTGCACCTCAAAACGGAACGGTTTACTAAATTTAAGGAGAGGTTTTTCTTATCGTGTATGCTTCCATCCAACAAGCAATGCCCACAAACCAATAAATCCATGAAAATAGTAAATCCATTGTTTTGAAAAAAACAAGAGTGTTATTCCTGAGAGTATTCCTAAAAAAAGATAGAGAAATAGTTTAAAGCCGTTCCACTTTTTATATCCTTGTCTAAAGGGATTGTACAATTCTGATGGAACATGAGTGTAGATTAAGCGAAAAAGAAGAATTGCTAGCGTTATTCCTAACAGTACATGTATGGATAGTACGAATGTGTATGATAGCCATGGTATTGCATTGGATGGAAATAAGAGCAAAAGACCTACTGCAGCGGTTGCGATAGCCAGTCGGATTGTTACTTTTTGCATGTTGATCACCTTCCCCTTTTGTATTATCACTATATTAATATTATTAACTTACGAATATTTCGATTTATAATAGTGCTAAAGTAGCATCTACACTAACTCTAGTCAATTACTTTCATCACTTAAATACACAATAATATTTAATGTAAAAAAATAATTAACCACTTTTATCTGAATTATGCTAAAATAGAAAAAATTATTTTTATATAGAATTAGCATGTTTTTGAAAGGGGAATATTCATGTTCTTTGGATCAGATAAAATACAAAAAATGACCTCAAGCATTTTCCAAGAGGTGGCTAACCGAAAACAGGAAGCTAATCTAAAAGGAAAAGATGTAATCGATCTTAGTGTTGGTAGTCCAGATTTTCTACCCCCAGCATTCGTTGTCGATACACTAGTGGACTATGCTAAAGATCCATCGAAATATGGATATACATTAAGGGGCTTGTCAGAATTTAATGAGGCTGTAAGCTATTTTTATCAGCAACGTTATTCGGTGGAGATAAATCCGCAAGACGAGGTTTTGCAATTAATGGGTTCACAGGATGGGCTTGCCCATTTAGCGACGGCGATGATTAACCAAGGCGATTATGTTTTGGTGCCTGACCCAGGATATCCAATTTATGAAGCTAGTGTTACCATTGCTGGTGGAGAAATCTATCCAATGCCATTATTGGCAGAGAATAAATTTCTACCAAAACTAGATGAGATTCCTTTAGATGTTTTACAAAAAACAAAAATGATGATTATTAGTTATCCTGGCAACCCAGTGACCGCCCTTGCGGATAAAAGTTTTTTTGAAGAAGTAGTTCAATTTGCAAAACTGCATAATATTTTGGTTGTTCATGATTTTGCTTATTCGGAATTGATCTTTGATGGGAATCCTAGGATTAGCTTTATGTCAGTTCCAGGTGCTAAAGAGGTTGGAATTGAATTCAATTCGCTTTCGAAAACCTTTAATATGGCTGGCTGTCGTATTGGCTATGTCGTTGGCAATCATCAAGCCATCACCACCCTAGCTTCTTTTAAATCACATATTGATTATGGCATTTTTTATCCGATACAAAAGGCAGCAATTACAGCTCTAACTTCAGACTACTCTTTTCTTCTTGAACAAGTAAAGCAATATGAAAATCGACGGGATGCTTTAATTTCTGGTCTTGAAAAAAGTGGTTGGCAAGTGGCTAAGCCACCAGCAACGATGTTTGTTTGGGCAAAAATCCCGGACGGATGGAAATCTCGTGAGTTTGCGTTTTCCTTAATTGATCATGCTGGTGTTGCCGTTATCCCCGGTGATGCATTTGGCAAACAAGGTGAAGGCTATGTTCGTATCGCCATTGTTCAACCACCAGAACGATTAACCGAAGCAGCTGACCGAATTCAGCAATTTCTGCTAGCGTCTTCTATAAAGTAGTAATCAAAAAAATCCTAGCGCGTTATTCGTTGCTAGGATTTTTTCTTTTGGTGATAGTTACTCCATTTTTACAATATAGCAATAACATCATTTCTACTGTCATAATGTAGTAATTTCACTGTAGTTGCTTTATAATCAAAGAAAAATAGGTTCGGAGGGAAAAGATGGGGAAAAGAATTCTAATTGTAGAAGATGAGATTAGGATCAGCCATTTAATGAAAATGTATTTGGAACGCGAAACATTTCTTGTCGATATTGCTGATAATGGAGTCGACGGATTAGTATTAGCGTTACAAGAAGATTTCGATTTAATCATATTAGATGTTTCCATGCCAGGTAAAGATGGCTTTACGGTTTTAGAAGAATTACGACGCACGAAGAATACACCTGTCATCATGCTATCTGCTAGAGGTGAAGCACATGATCAAAAACGTGGATTTGATTTAGGCGCAACAGAATATATTTTGAAACCCTTTAGTCCTCGAGATGTCATTTTAAAAATAAAAACGATCCTTTTAAGTGAGCAGCCTTGTTAGGTTGCTCTCTTTTTTCAGTTATACGAAAATATATTTCACCCACTTTCGTAAACATAAACAAATAATGATATATCAAAAGGGAATACTAATGATATCTTTTTGTAAGTGGGAGGAAGGAATTTGGGTATGAATGAGAAAACTTTATCCATTTTTGCCTTAGGTGGCATAAATGAAATTGGCAAAAACATGTACGTGATCCAATACTCAGACGATATTTTTATTATTGATTGTGGAGGTAAATTTCCTGATGAAAGTTTGTTAGGAATTGATTTGATTATTCCTGATATCACATACTTAGAAGAGAACCAGGACAAAATTCGAGCGTTACTAGTCACCCATGGTCACGAAGATCATATTGGTGGGATTCCATATTTTTTAAAAAAGTTAAACATACCTATCTATGCAACCAATTTCACATTAGGCTTAATTGAAATAAAACTAGATGAACATCGCCTAAAACGCGATACTGAGCTTATTATTGTTGATTCGAATTCAAAACTTGAATTCGGCAAAGTTCAAGTATCTTTTTTCAAAGTGAGCCATAGTATTCCGGATTGTTTAGGTATTGTTTTTCACACTCCAGAGGGAAATATCGTCCATACAGGAGACTTTAAGTTTGATTTAACACCAGCAAATAACCAATATGCTGATATACATAAAATGGCTCAAATTGGTGAGCAAGGTGTACTACTTTTATTATCCGAAAGTACGAATGCTGAGCGAACAGGGTTAACTCCATCAGAGCGAATGGTAGCTAGCCACATGGAAGAAGCATTTTTAAAAGCTGATGGGAAAATTTTCGTTTCTACCTTTGCTTCCAATGTAAATCGGGTTCAGCAAGTTGTCGATGCGGCCATTAAAACAAATCGTAAGCTTGCCCTGCTTGGACGAAGCATGGTGAATGTCGTATCCGTTGCGTTGGAACGCGGTTATTTGACTGTTCCTGAAGGTATGATCATTGATGCTTTTGAAGTCGATCAAATGTCGCCTGAAAAGGTAGCCATTCTTTGTACAGGAAGCCAAGGTGAGCAAATGGCTGCCCTTTCTCGACTTTCAAGTGGCAATTTCCGTGATGTAGCGATTCATCCTGGAGATACCGTAATAATGGCCGCCTCCCCTATACCTGGTAATGAAAAAGATGTTTCGCGTATCATAGACAACTTATTTCAACTCGGCGCCAAAGTCATTTATGGTTCAGGAAGTACTACTGGAATGCACGTGTCTGGGCATGGTTATCAAGAGGATTTAAAGCTGATGTTGACACTAATGAAACCTACCTACTTTATTCCGATTCATGGTGAATATCGAATGCTACACCACCACCGTTTGCTAGCGGAATCCGTTGGAGTAGAAAAAGGGAATACGTTTATTATTAATAATGGTGATGTTGTCGATATTAAAAATTCAGTTGCTCGTCAAACACGAGAGGTTCCATCAGGAGATACATATGTTGATGGTATGGGTGTCGGAGATGTAGGGGAAATTGTACTTCGAGACCGCAAACAGCTTTCCGAGGATGGGATGCTCGTTATCGTTTTAACGATTAGTAAACGAGAACGAAGAATCATCCAAGGACCCGATACGGTCACTCGTGGATTCGTGTACGTTAAAGATTCAGAAAACCTTCTTAAGGACGTTAATCGCATTGTGAAAAATACGGTCGTTGAATTACAAGAGCAGAATGTCCGCCAGTGGAATGTAATGAAACAAGCGATCAAAAAATCAGTTGGGCAGTATTTATTTACACATACCAAGAGAAGACCGATGATTTTGCCAATTATTATTGAAATTTAATTTACTTGAAAGGATACTGTTTGAAAACGGTATCCTTTGTTTTGCTTGATTTATAAATTTGTTTATGGCAGTGAGGGTAGATACTTTCTCCATTCTTTCCATGCTTCCATATATTCACTTAAGTCATGTGGATGAACTTTAATACAAACTCCAATACGTGTATATAACTGGAAAAGAACTTCATCTACTAGCCTTTCTTCAGTAAAGGAAACATCCACAGTTAACAATGTAAATAATGACAAAAGTGTAGTTAAATTTAAACTGTCTGGAGATGAGCAAAACGCATAAGTAAAATCATAAATCTTTGGACCTATTAGGGGTGAAGGGTCAATTACCCCTCTTAATTGATTGTTCATATAGACAAAATTATGAACACCAGCATCCCCATGAAGATAATACTTCTCTTCTTCATCTGTATGTGTATTCAACTTATTAACCAATAACTCTACTCTTTTATGTTCCTCAGCTGAAAAAAAATCGCCAATGTTTTCCTGGGCATATTCCAAACTACTTTGATTAAAATCCGACCATGTTTTTCTTTGTATTCCGTTTACTCTACCCCAGGAACTGCTTTGATTGACTTTTTGATATATATTAAATAATTGATCAATTAGGATGGTCATCCATTCTATTTTAGAACCCCGATTAAAATGAGTTTCTCCAGAAATATAAGAGTAGACTATAAATTCTTTATTAGAATCAGTATAAAGAACATCTGGCAACAGTTTTACATCTTTATAAGCAAGAAGAAATTCCTCTGTTGAAGTTATTACCTTTGGTTGGTCTATTTTTATAACATATACCGGCATTTTATTAATAAATAGGGTATATAAAATCCCATTTGTTGTACCACTTTTTAATCCCTTTACTTCGATGTCATCTTTTTCAAATAAACCTTGGTGTATAAGGCTATTTATGATTTCCATTATTTTTTCCATATCTTATCCTCTTTAGTTTATTGTATAAGTAAATATCCATCATCCTTGATCCTCACAACAGAGCATTTATTAATACTCTCATATAATTTTAACCTATCTTCAATTGACCTGCCTAAGTGGTCTGGAAATACATCCTCCCTATCATAATGAGGAAAAATTGTTTTATCTGTAAGACCTATCGCAGTTAAGTCCTTCATATTTACATTGTTCATTTGTGGAGTGAAAAAATTTACAATTTCAATGTTCGGTCCAAAAATAACTGCTCCTGCACTCACTCCTACAAAAACAGCATTGTGCTGAGCCATTTTCTTTAAGATTAAGTCAGCTCCACTTTTTCTCAAATGATATAGTAAATAAAACGGATTTCCTCCGTTAATGTAAATCACATCATAATTTTCAAGTAATTCAGGGCTATCATATTCAACATCAGTAAAATCAACTTGGAAAAATCCCATCTTTAATAAATCTTCCTTTGCTTTAATTGCAAACCTATTGTGCTGTTTTTGTTGTGATGCAGTTGTAATTATTGTTGCCCTTTTTTCTCTTATGGGATTTTCAAATAGATGTAAGAATTGTTGTTTGATTAAATCTGTAAAGAAGCCATTAGAAGTTAATAGGATTTTTGCCATAATAATCAACCTCATTTATTCAAGTTACTTTTATATTCAGGGAATAACAGAAGTTCCCTGCAAGAATATTTTTTGTCTTCCATTTAACATGTAGTAAATACGATCAAATCAAAATAAGCGAAAATCAAGTAATCATGAAAAAAATAGCTATAGATTTAAAAACAAGTTCTGTAATAAATTTAAGTTTCCTCTCTTTTCCAGATTCGATTTACTTCTTTTAGTGTCGTTCCATCAAAAGTTAGTTTATAAATATCTGGCATATCAAGTTCTCTCCAAAAATTAAACCCATACTTTTCATCAAAATAATTCATAATTAGAACCATTAAATTACCGTGCGTTCCAATTGCAATGTTATTACCTTCATACTTTTCTAATATTTTTAAAGTTGTTTCAACTCCACGTTTCTGAGCAATAATATTGGACTCTCCACCTTCCCACGAAAATGTAGGTTCTGCCCAAACCTTAGTGATAGCTATATCAAAATTCTCGACAGGACTTTCTGACAATTTCCTTTCCTTAAAACCATTCTCAATTATTACTTCTTTACTAAAAAAATGTGCGGCACCTCCCACTGTTTGAACTGCCCTTTTGTATGGGCTTGAAATGAAATAATCTATATTTTCCTTTTTTAGAATTTGAGTGATTTTTTCTGCGTAAGCCTTCCCTATTTCTGATAGGGGTCTATTTAATTCATCAGGTGTATATGTTGAATGAGCGTGTCTTACGAAATACACGTTAGTTAGCAAATTTGTCCTCTCCTATATCAATCTATTATTGCTATAAATGGATAATTTCAACATCTGCAACCAATTTCCTTCTTTAACTAACAAGTTAACTTTACTCCTTCAATTTAAAAAAAGCCGAAAGTAAACAAGTCAAACTTGCCTATTTTCGGCTTGTTTATTTTAGGAAATTAATGCTTCCTTTAGTTGAAGAATGTCTTTTAGTTTCCAGCTTTCTAAATGAAGCTAATTTTCAATCACTATAATGACTGGGTAACTTTAAAATATTGACATGATAGATAGGTAAATACATATAACTGTACATATAAAAAAGATTAAAGCCAATCTAAAATTTTTCCTGAATTTAATACCGTAAGCACAAAAGAATACAGCCGCTGCTAATTTTGAACTAGCTTGCAAATAAGCATAATCTGAAAAAATGGAATTACTAAAAAAGATGGAAGCAAGAAAAGTTATGGAGATTAGTAACTTGAACCACAATGGTTCACTCAGAAACACTCTAATCATTAATTTTATCCTTTGCATGAGGGGGATAGCTCCCTTCTAAAAAATCTATAGATTTATTTAATCATATGTTGATATTTTTAAAACTATCCAATTAAAAAATTGTTGCTGTCCCAATTCCAGCTTTCAACTTAAACATCCGGATAGTTGAGTTGCATACCTTTACATACTAGTTAAAAATCTATAAGAATAATCTATATTGTATCAATTGATTATTTATTTCTAGGTATTCTTCACAACCAATCCTGCTAACTTCTTTAAATCCTATTCTCTCAATCATTTTTCTTGAACGAAAATTATTTTCATGTGTTTCTGCATCAAAAATTGTAATTCCCATATTCTTTGATGCGTAATTAATCACACAAAGAGTTGCGGTGTAGCCAAGTCCTTTCCCCCAAAGAGTGCTTTCACCAATAGCAATGCCTAATTCAGCAGTATTACCTTTAATATAGGCTAGGTCGGCGTAACCAATTAACTTCTCATTAAATTCTATACCTAACCTAATAAAATCTTCAGATTGATTATTAACACAATGACGCCACCACTTATTTAGTTCATTCTCGTTTCTATTCCGTTCCCATCCATTTGCCAAACAAAAGTTATTATCCCTGCTCCAATTTAATACAAAACTATAATCATCTATCGTTATAGGTCTAATTTTTATGGATCTAACATCAATAATTTCCAACAATTTCCCCCCCAAAAAATAATACTCTCGTTCGTTAAACAAGATGCTAAGTTAACTTATTCCATATCTTCACAGCAGTTTTATAACACTTTTCAATTTTCAATTCTTCCTGAAACCACTTAATAAATACCTTTTGTATTCCATCTGCGAATTCATCAACAGATTCAATATTACTTAAAAGTTGCTCAATATCTTTAATTTCTGGGTCATATTCATCATCAGGGCACCCCATACTAAGTAAGCCTATTGGGTCCCACTCATCAATCACTTCTTTAACAGTAATATATTTATCCATAAATAACCTCACCTTAGTAGTCCATTTTCTATATGGTATTGCTAAATTTTTTAATCAACTATCCTGCATCTTACTCCTAGTAAAGAAAAATTAGCCAAATTTAAACAAGTTTTGCATATTACCTAAAATAATTTTAGGTAAGAAATAATTTCATTAGTCGTTTTTTTAAGTACAATTGTTCATAAACTAATACCTATAATCATATTTAATACAACAAAAAGGCTCCAGGATAAGAGCCTTTTTGTATAGTTTATCTTTTAAATCCACCTTTTGAATGAATAATCTGACCTGTAATCCAATCTGCTTCATCACTCACTAGAAATTTAATCGTTTTTGCAACATCTTTTGGTTCACCTATTCTACCAAAAGGAAACATCGGTTTTAATTGAGTTTTAATTTCCTCTGTCATCCAGCCAGTATCAGTTGGACCTGGATTTATTGCATTCACCGTTATACCTAACGGGGCTAGTTCCGCCGAGAAAGTAATAGTTAAAGCATCAACAGCTCCCTTTGTTGTTGCATATGCTAGTTCACCAGGCATTGGTCCTTGAAACTGACCTGAAGTGATATTAACTATTCTTCCACCCGATTTTTTATCAAACCATTGAGCGTAAGGTCAATAGGAGATATAATTTTCCTACTAAAAAGGTAGATACACAAAAGGCATCCATCCTTTTAAAAAAGGGTTTTTGAAGCCAAAGAACGCAGCCCTTGAATGATTATAGATAGTCTAATAACCCTCATTATGAGAGCAAAAAATAATCTATACAATTTCTAACCATTACAAGTTCATCCACATTAGAATCTTATCCCCTTTCAATATATCTCCACTTTCTTTATTTTAACAAAAAAAGGGTAAATATAACATTTTTTTGTTAGCCCCAATGAAGCTGAGCTTCACAACAAGTTATAATAATAGGAAAAACCCAAACTATTAGGATAAACATTTAAATTAATAATTGATCAACCTTAAAAATGGAGTTATCTTTGAAACTTTTCAGATTGGTATTCGTCAATAAGTAGAAATCATTTTAGGGGGAGTTATTTGTGAGTAAAATATTTTCGATAACTGTAATAATATTGCTTTTACTATTGGGGTGTCAAAACCCTAAAACCGTAAAATTAGATACATCTAAATTAGAAAAACTCGAAGAAGGATCTGAAGATCAAGGCATACCTATTTCCTATAAAGCACCATCTCTTAAGGATGGACTAAATGCGCTACCTTTTAAAATGAAATTACCTAAAAATTTACCTTTTAATGCAAAGCCTTTTCAACCGCCTATGATTTATGATTACTCTTATAACGGTAAAATTGTATCTGCCGAATTTATTACTAATTCAAAAAATAACGAGGATAAGATTCTTTTAAAAATAAGTGGGTTCAATCATGAATTTTTAGAAATTAGTCAAGAAGCAGAAAAAATAAACTTAATTAACGAGGTTACAGGATATTACTATGAGAAAATGTTAAATTTTCAAAGTAAAGGTTATTCATATACTATCGTCTACGTGAATGATGCTATTTCTGAACAACAACACAAAAAGGAAATAGTTAATATGGCTAATCAAATACTTGAATAAAAGAAAACGCCTGGGATCCCTGCATTTATGGTTTATTTTTCATTTCTTAGTTTTAATTTATAACTATGTTCCCTCCTCAAATAAATAAGAGGAGGGATTCTATTAGTTAAGACGGTGATTGTCTTTAGATCGTTATTAACGTCCAACGGTGTCTGCCTCTTTTGTTGTTTGGACTACCTAAAAAGTTACTTCATTCTTTTCTCCGATACCGCCTCACAAATCACGTTGTACATAACCTCCACACCATTCTCGGAAGCCTCAAAGCTATAGGCATTTTCCATGTCTATGCCAAGAATGCTTGCTTCCTTCGCGGCATCAATATTTGCTCCCATGAAAATAAACTCCCAATTATACTTCTCTTGCTGATGTTTGATTAGTTCATTAACCTTTTCATAGGTAAATTCACGACTCGCATTTTCCATGCCATCTGTAGTGATGACGAATATGACCTTGCCAGGTTTTTGGTCTTCATTGCTATTAGACAGCCTGTGACCAACATCTAAAATCGTCTTCCCGACTGCGTCTAGTAAGGCGGTAGAACCTCTTACAAAATACTGCTTGTCAGTTAACCTAACATTTTTTGCATCGATGCCGTTCCAAATTACTTCATACTGGTCGTCAAACTGGACTGCTGTTACCATCGTTTCCCCGTCTAGTTGGCATTGTTTTTTGATAAAAGCATTAAACCCACCGATTGTGTCACTCTCAAGTCCTGCCATTGATCCACTGCGATCTAAAAGAAAAATAATTTCAGTTATATTCGTATTCATTCTCCTCATCCTCCTAAGGTTCATCATGCTATAATCATAATAAAGTTCATCCATTATTTGGTCGCCTGTGAAGCGACATTTTCAGGAGGTAAACGTATGCTTGATAAAAGGATGCTAGTGGAACTACAGGAGTTTTTAGATATTCATTTACATAGAATGGTGAAATCGGACATTAAGGAAGCTTCTGATTTTATCGAGTACAACCTATCTGAAAGTGTACAACAGAGTGAAATAGAAGATTTTATCAAAATAAACCGTAAACCGACCTTGCAAAAGGTATTGTTTGATTTTATCGATAAGAAGGCGTCAAGTGATTCAGAGGTATACAAAAAAGCAGGGCTTGATCGCAAACATTTTTCAAAAATTCGTTCCAACTCAAATTATCGTCCAGGCAAAAATACTATAATGGCTCTTGCCTTAGCCCTTGAGCTTAATAAAAAGGATACGAATAAGCTTTTGAGCTCGGCTGGTTACTCTTTGTCGGACAGTGACACGACCGATTTAATTATTCAATTCTGTCTTGAAAAGAAAATCTATGATATCGACTATGTTAATCAAACTTTGGACTATTTTAGTTTGAAGCCGTTGAGTGGTGTGCTTTAAAACTCTGTTTAGGAGAGCAATTTAATAAAAATAAAAAATGTGTCAGGCAAGAGGAGAAGGACAAATGTCCATCTGGGATGCCTGACACTTTTTTCTGAGGGCATAGATTAAATTAAAGGCTTTCCAGCGGTAGGTGAGATATTAGGATCTCCTCCTGGTTGAATGGTCGAACTAATCATTTCGAGCTCTGCTACATCAACATTGAGGACACCTGAATTTGTTTCATCCTTCGCTTCGTTAGATTGTTCTTTTACTAAGCTAAGTTTATCTTTTTCCATCTTGCACCACCTTTTCTATGGTATTGTTTGAAAAGGATTTTTTATCTATACACGTTTAGGTCCCTTTTGATTAATATTACCTTCACAGAATTTTTGATATACTAACTTATAATATTTAAATAATACTTTAAACCTTTTTTATTATTTAAAAATAAGGGATTCTACGGGAAAAATAATAAATGTGTTAAAATTATATATGCATTAGATAAATTTTCAGCTGCAAAATGGATTTACTAGATAAGATAGAAAACTTTTTTCAGAAGGAGAAAGCATTTGAATATAAAATTAACTTTAAAAATGATTCAAGAAATGTGCGGCATAGTCTCCTTCAAACGAGGAGACTCTTTTTATCGAGCTAATAAAGTTCATTTTCAACAATATAGTCCCCATAGTTGCGTTGCAACGGTTATGGGTAACGAGGATTTTGAGGTAACGGTAGAACAGGATGCGCACGATGATCTACTTACGAAATGCAGCTGTCCGAAACTAGCTTCCTTTCAAAAGGATTGCCAACATATTGCAGCCGTCTTATTGTCCATTTACGAGCATCAAAGACTTGGTACATTTCCTAATGAAATATTTAATGACAAGGTTACCTTACCTACGCTAACAGATGGTTTGTTAACTCTATTTAATGATAAACCGACACGTTCAAGTGGACATCAGCTTCACTTTGAAAATCGGGAAGTCCTTGATGCTGAGTTTATTTTCCAACCTGTTCGAATGCAAAATAATCAGTACTTAATCGGAGTGGAAATAAAAATTGGTCCATTGAAAGTAGCCGATATTCGCACCTTCCTTGAACAAGTAAAAGAAGGTAATAAGAGCTTTCTTTCAAAAGATTTTTCATACGAGCCTAACCGCTATTGCTTCTTGAACGAAACAGATGCGATTCTTAAACAATTGATTCATGTCATTCACGATGAAAAAATGTATTTGAATGCTTATTCGGACATCTCAAACACTAAGGAATTTTTACTCATCCCTCCTTCTTCATGGGATAGACTTGTACCATACGTTAAGCAAGCACCTATAGTGAAGCTAAAATATGCTGAGAAAACATTTAATCAGATTTACTTTTCGGATGAAGCCCTTCCTTTACAATTTGAAATGAGCGAAACGAAGGATGCTAGCTATCAATTGAAGATTAAGGGATTGAATCAGTTATTGATATTAGATTCGTATGGGGCTGTTTTATTAGGCAGCTCGTTCTTCCAGATGAAAAAAGATGATGGTGAACGACTTCTAGAGCTTAAGCAAATGCTGAAGACTTCTAGTACTGACATCATTCCAATTGGTGAAGAACAGATTGATTTATTTTTAGAAAAGGTACTGCCTAAGTTAAAAAAATTGGGCCATGTGAAGATAGCTCATTCCTTATCCATGAAGTTAAATAAAACCCCTCTTGTTGCGAAGCTTTATTTAGATCGCGTCAAAAATCGGTTGCTTGCAGGGCTTGATTTTCAATATGAGAATACTGTGATTAACCCTTTAGATGAAAGTGAAACGAAATCAAGTACAGCCATCATTAGAGATGTGGTGAAAGAGGCTGAAATCCTACAACTAATGGATGCTAGTATGTTTGCGAAAACAGATGGCGGGTATTTTTTACATAATGAAGAACTGGAGTATGAGTTCTTGTATCATGTTGTACCCAAATTGCAAAAACTGGTCCAAGTTTATGCTACGACAGCTGTTAGAAATCGGATATTTAGAGAAAATGCACGTCCTAAAATTCGAGTGAAGGTTCAAAAGGAACGAACAAACTGGCTAGAATTTAAATTTGAGATGGATGGAATTCGTGACAATCAAATAAAGGAAATTCTCCAAGCAATAGAAGAAAAACGGAAATATTATCGCTTGCGGAATGGAGCGTTGCTTTCACTAGAAACGAGGGAATTTGAAGAGATTCAGCGTTTTCTAAAAGCTGTGCCAGTCCAAGAAGAGGATTGGGAAAGTGGCTTAAATGTTCCTATTGTAAGGGGGCTTCAGCTACTCGATACGGTGGATCAGGAGCAGACCTTTCAATTTGAAGAAAGTTTCCGAGAATTCTTGGATAGCTTTTACCATCCTGAACGGTTGACTTTCGAGGTTCCCAGTAGCCTTGCTCCTATTTTACGAGATTATCAAATAAAGGGTTATAAATGGCTGAAAACTTTAGCTAGCTATGGATTCGGTGGCATTCTAGCAGATGATATGGGACTTGGCAAGACGTTGCAAAGCATTGCGTTTATTGTCTCAGAGCTTGCTGCTATTCGGGAAAAAAAGCAGCCTGTCCTAATCGTTTGCCCATCCTCTTTGACATATAACTGGCTGAATGAACTGATGAAGTTTGCCCCAGAGGTACAAGCGATTGTCATGGATGGCTCCAAGGAGGAAAGGCTTAAGTTATTTAAGGAAATAGATGTTATGGATGTCATTATTACTTCTTACCCCTTGTTACGTAGGGATTTAAAGTGGTTTGAAAAACAAGACTTCCATACTGTGTTTTATGATGAGGCACAAGCCTTTAAGAATCCATTGACCCAAACTGCTCGGGCAGTGAAAAGGGTAAAGGCCAATCACCGCTTTGCTTTGACAGGTACACCTGTAGAGAACTCCGTGGAGGAGCTTTGGTCCATCTTTCACGTCGTCTTCCCTGACCTTTTTCTAGGTTTAAAGGAGTTTAGTCATTTAACTACGGCTAAGGTTGCCCGCCGTGTTCGACCATTCTTGCTTCGTAGGTTAAAGGAGGACGTACTCGGAGAGCTTCCTGAAAAAATTGAATCGTTGGATTTGGTTGATTTACTTCCAGACCAAAAGAAACTGTATGCCGCTTATTTGGCAAAGCTTCGTGAAGATACCTTGAAGCATTTAGACAAGGATACCATTCAGAAGAATCGTATTAGGATTCTTGCGGGTTTGACGCGATTACGCCAAATTTGTTGTCATCCTTCTCTATTCATCGATGGTTATAATGGTAGCTCGGCAAAATTTGAGCAGTTGAAACAGATTATCGAGGAATCTCGGATTTCTGGTAGACGAGTGTTGATTTTCTCACAGTTTACTAAGATGCTTGGATTGATTGGGAGAGAGTTAACTGGAGCTGGATTGCCGTTTTTCTATCTAGATGGACAAACCCCTTCTGAGGAACGGGTTGAGCTTTGCGAGCGTTTTAATGAAGGTGAGCGTGACCTATTTCTGATTTCCTTAAAAGCTGGTGGAACTGGCCTGAATTTAACTGGGGCTGATACGGTTATTCTGTATGATCTTTGGTGGAATCCCGCTGTTGAGGAACAGGCAGCAGACCGCGCCCATCGCATGGGTCAGACTAAGGTTGTTCAAGTAATCAAGCTTGTTGCTCGCGGTACTATTGAAGAGAAAATGAATGAGCTGCAGGAGAAAAAGAGGCATCTTGTGGAAGAGATTATTGATCCTAGGGACAGAGGTTCGCTTGTGCTGACGGAAGAGGATATTCGGGAGATTTTGGATATTAAAGGGATTGACTAGTTTTGTGTTAGTCAACGTCTTAGTTGCAACGAAAAAGCGAACAGTGCTAATGTACTGTTCGCTTTTTCGTCTATTTTCGCTCCGCCTCTTTTTCTCTGTTCGCGGGCTCCAAGAACCTTACTTGGCGACCGATATCCCTCTTTTTCGCCGTTCGCGGGCTCCAAGAACCTTCCTTGGCGACCGTTACCCCTCTTTTTCTCTGTTCGCGGGCTCCAAGAACCTTCCTTGGCGACCGTTACCCCTCTTTTTCTCTGTTCGCGGGCTCCAAGAACCTTCCTTGGCGACCGCTCTGCCCCTTTTTCACTGTTCGCGGGCTTCAACCTTACTACGAAACAGCCCCAGCTTCTGCCTTCACACCTTTACCCACCTCTAATTCAGGATGAACCTTTCGCAAAACTGATGGTCTGGCAAGGATCAGGACTACAACAATGAGTAAAGCAGCCGACAGCAGTAGGATCCATTGCCCAGGGAAAATATCATAAAGAAAACCGTAGAGTACCATTCCTAATGGCATAAGTGCCATTGACATCGTCTCAATAATGGAAAAAACACGCCCTTTATAATCATCATCAATCGTCTTTTGCAACATGACTTGCAACGGAGTATTGATAACGATAATCATCAATCCGAAACAGAACATTAGCGTCATGTAGTAGGCAAACACTAAACCGTAAGACAAGGAGTTTAGTAGAGGTAAGGCAACTCCACCCATAAGTACAGCCATTCCCAGAATTCCTCGCTTTGAGATAAGGAGTGGAAATCTAACTTCCTTCCGTACTGAAAAATAAACCGACATTAACAGCATTCCGATTGAAAAAGCCCCTTGGGTGAAACCGAAATGTTGGGATTCCATTTTCAACTTATCTATCAAGATATAAGAATAACCAACTTCAAAAGCTCCAAATAAGAAATTAATTAATAAACCAATCCACATCATCGTTAAGATGATAGGCTGTAATTTTAAATATCGTATTCCTGCCTTTATACTTTGAAACATTGTTTCTTTAGCTTCGCCGTCCTCAACCACTTGTTTCTGGTTGGCAAACAACCTGAAATTCATCGTTGATTCAAGGATAACAGCTACACTCGATGCTACCATGTAAATGATGAGGAATACTGGAATTGACACTGTTCCATATAATAGACCTCCAACTGCTGGACTCGCAACTGCGGCAAATGAAATCGACATTTGGTTCAGTGACATCGCTTTTTGGATTCTTTCCTTATCAATCAACCCTGTTATGGAAGCAGTAAATGTTACTCCAGAGAATGTTGATGAAATGGACAAAATACAAGTAGTTGCGTAGATCGAAACAAGTGACAGGCCAGAGGTTAATGTGACCACTAGAAGGCCACCTATAGTCAAAGTAGTTGCGATTTGTGCAGTAATCACAATCATTCTTTTGGAGTACTTATCCGCAATTGCTCCCACAAAAGGTGCAATTAGGGTACGAGGTAATATGTTGCATATGAGATTCGTGGCAAAACTCGAAGCTGAACCAGTCAATTGTAAAATATAGAAACTAATGGCGAATGCATATACCTGTGACCCAAAAGTAGATATCAGTTTACTAACCATAAATGTATAGAGGTGATATGTTGCTTTTTTAAACTTTAAGCTTTCATCCATCCTTAACCACCACTCCTGAAAAAAAGTTTAATTTAATTAAACAAATCATATCATAATCCCCTCTTTCTTTTCAAGTGAAAGTTTAATATAATTAAACTATCCACTAATAAGGAGTGTTCCTATCGATATGCTAGGCGAACGTATACGTAAATTAAGGAAGCAAAAAAAGATGACACTCGAAACACTTGCTGGAACAGAACTGACAAAAGGGATGCTCAGCCTGATTGAAAATAACAAAGCGAATCCATCCATGGAAAGTCTAAGTTATATCGCTGGGCAGTTAGATGTAGAATTGTCCGATTTATTAGAGGAGATTAGTACACAGGAACTGGCTGAACTGCTAGAGGAAGCTGAAATTATATATAATACTCAAACTGAAAAAGACGAGGATAAATATAAAAAGTTAGTTGAACTGATTGAGCCACATGTTAATCATTTTTCCCAAGGATATCAAGTCGCTCGATTATTAGAACTATATAGCTATTCACTTGCCTATCAAAAGAACCCGGAGTGGCAGGATGTATCGGATAAGGCTGCCCAAATGTTCGATCAACTGAATATTACAGCCAATCGGACAGCCATCGGCCTATTTCGGGCTAAGCGTAAATTTAACGATCATGAATACACGAAAGCTTTAGATATTTTTTTGACTGAACGGAAAAGTATTGAGTCCAATCATCCGTATATCGATCCGATAACAAGATTGGATCTTGATTATCATGAGGCTATTCTATATTTTGCAGTCGGTGATTCAGAATCAGCAACTAATGTGATGGAGAATGCTCTTCAGTTTTCAAAAGAAAAAAGAATTTTTTACCTCATAGATGATTTATATAGACTTGCTGCGTGTCAGGGCATGATGACTAAAGATGAAAATAAAAGAGAGTATTATACAAAAAAGTTGCAGCAATATGGAGAATTCGCTGACCATATACATTCTATTATGTTTTGTAAGGTGCTTGATTTCATGGCACTCATTTCTGAGAAACGTGAATACAAAAAAGCTCTTGAGGAAATTGATCATTTATTTACAAAACAAATGGAAGCCTACGAGCCTTGGCTTTATCTTGGAAAAGGAAGAGTATATTATTATTTAGGTCGATACGAAGAGGCTCTTCAGTTTCTTAACAAAGTCGTGGTTCCTCCACTCCACCATCCATTTGATTTATCCATCTTTTTTGTTTTGGATTCATATAAGGCTCTATCCTATCTTGAACTAGGTGATCGTAAAAAAGCTTTACGATTTGCAGAAACAGCTGTTAAAAATTTTGAACCACTCGTTGAAACACCGTTTAAAGCGTTTAGCTTGAAAACGTACGCAAAAATAAAGAATGAGTTATGAGTGTTACCTAAAAAAATGCGGTCCTCTTATTTAAGAGTGGACCGCATTTTTTCAACTAGGCATTTTCGCCATATCCATATATAACACATTCCATCGATGTCCATCTAAATCAGAGAAACCTGCCCCGTACATCCAGCCATCCCGTTCCCCAGGCTCGCTATAAACAGTTCCTCCTGCATCAATTGCCTTCTTAATCAATTCATCTACCTCTTCTCTGCTTTCTCCATCGATTGAAAATAGCACTTCAGTAGCTTGCGTCGTATCGGATATTTCATTTTTCGTAAATTTTTTAAAGGTGGACTCTAGAAAGAGCATAACCATTACATTTTTTTCACCAATTATTAAGCCTGCTGCTTCATGACTATCTTGATGTCGTGGATGGAAACTAAAACCAAGTTTCGTGAAAAATTCTTTAGATCTTGCAATATCTTTAACTGGTAGATTAATCCACAGTTCTTTAGTCATCGTCATTTCTCCTTTTAATTAAGTAGCTAATTTTCGTTAGTTTCTATCATCATGATACTACCTAATTATAGAAACCACAAAAAACCTCTCCCATAAAAGGGAGAGGTAACAACACAATCACTGATTCAAATAACCCCAAGCATATTGAGCGTATAATTCCGCCCCAGTTGCTAGCGCATCTTCATCAATATTAAATTTGCCATGGTGATGCGCCCATTCGGTGTCCTTCTCAGGATTTCCGCTTCCGACTAACGCGAAGCTGCCAGGTGCTTTATCTAAATAGAAGCTAAAATCTTCCGCTCCCATTGTTGGCTTTTCGTGATACAAGGCATCTGCTCCAAATGCTGCCGAAGCTACCTGTTGCACTAATTTAGCGCTATCTTTCTCATTGATAACCGCTTGTGTTCCACGAATGTATTCCACCTCTGCAGTGGCACCATATATAGCAGCTACTTGCTCAGCGTAATGCTGAAGTTGTGTTTCGATATGGTCCCTCGTTTCAGGGTTAAAACAGCGGACTGTTCCTTCAATTACCGCATTTTCGGCAATCACATTGAAGCGTGTTCCAACGACCATTTTTCCAACTGTTAAAACCGACGGATGTTGAGCATCCACTGTCCTTGAGACTACAGTTTGCACATTCATGACAAATGAGGAAGCCACAATAGCTGCATCAATACAATCATGTGGCATCGCGCCGTGCCCGCCTTTGCCTTTAAAGGTTACTTTAAATAAATCCGCTGAGGCAAAGGATGGTCCTGGTGTACAGGAAACTTTCTGTGTCGGCATCTGTGACCAGATGTGGATTCCGAAAACGTTATCGACATCTTCCATTGCTCCCTGCTTAACCATTTCTTTTGCCCCTTGAGCTAGTTCCTCAGCTGGTTGAAAAATCAGCCTTACATTTCCAGGCAATTCATCCTTGATCTCGTTTAATGCTTTGGCTGCAGTTAACAGCATTGCCGTATGAGCATCATGGCCACACGCGTGCATTTTCCCTGTTTCCTTCGATGCATACGATAAATCTGTATTCAGCTCTTCAACAGGTAAAGCGTCCATATCCGCTCGTAAAGCGACAGTTTTGCCTGACCTTCCACCTATAATCGTCGCAATTACACCCGTTGGTTCTGTTCTTCGATAAGAAACCCCTAAGTCGCTCAGATACTGACAAACGAACGCGGTTGTTTGTTCTTCTTCCCAAGATAATTCAGGCTCACTATGGAGTTTTCTACGTATTTCAGTTAGTTCCTCACTATTGGTTTGGATGACCTCTTTTATTTTTGAATGAATGATTTCTTTCATTTCAGTTTGAATCATTTACTCTGCCTCCGTTAACTGCTTAGCTGTCTCAAATAAAATTTGTACAGCATTGGCAATATGAAGTGAATCTGACCATTCTTCAGGACAATGACTTAGACCATTCTTACTTGGAATGAATAGCATTCCAACATTGGTAAAATCAGAAAAGACCATTGCGTCATGACCTGCTCCACTGTTAATGGAACAGGATGGAATGTTAAAATGACCACTCTTTTCCTTTAACAACGTAATAATATCTTGATTCATCTTTTTAGGTTGAATATATAATTGCTGTTCAATGGAGGTTTGAATTCCATTGCCATTAAAGGAATCTACTAATTTTTTCACATCCTCTATGACTTGAAGGACGTTTTCTTCCTTTCCAGATCGAATGTCTACGGAAAATACGGTTTTATCTGGAATGACATTTGCCCCGTTTGGAAAAACCTGAAGTCGACCTGTTGTGATAACCGTGCCTTCCCCTTTACCAATGGCTAGATCCGGTAATTGACCAATAATTCTGGCAGCCGTCACGAGTGCATCTGATCTTTTGTCCATCGGAGTCGTACCGGCATGACCTGCTTGACCCGTTACGATTACTTCTAACTGAGTTAAACCAACAATAGCTTCTACTACCCCAATTGGAATGTTTTGTTCTTCTAGAATTGGCCCTTGCTCGATGTGTAATTCAAGGAATGCCTTAAGCATTTTTGAATCTCTTACTTTTGGAAGCGTTGGGTCTAGCCCAATTTGGGTCATGGCTTCAACAGTAGAAATACCATCTTTATCTCTTAGATTGAAAAAGTCTTCCTCGCTAAGGGTTCCAACAATTCCTCTAGAACCCATTAGTCCACCACCAAATCTTGATCCCTCTTCTTCCACAAGGGCAATGACTTCTAATGGGTATTTGGGTGTTAATTGATTTTTTGAAAAAAGAGCTGCCACTTCAAGTGCTGCAACCACACCGGTGGGTCCATCATAGGAGCCTCCGTTTGGAACTGAGTCAAAATGGGAACCGATTAGGACGCTAGGCGCATCCTTTATCGAACCTTCCAGCTTGCCGAAGATATTACCGAAACCGTCTTCGCGAACTGTTAAACCGTATTCCTTCATCGTTTCTTTTATATATTTACGTGCTTGAAAATCTTCTTTACTGTAAGTAAGTCTAGTAGTGCCTTTCCCTGGTGTTGCAGTAAATTCACTCAATAAGTCTATATGTCTTTCAATTCTTTCTTGAATGTCGTTCATATGAACCCCCTAGATTTTTTTACAGGAATCCGACAAAGATACCTGCTAAGATAACGGAAACAATCGTAACGGTGATAAATCCACCTACTAGCATTGGTGGTAGCATACGGCTTGTCAGCATTTCTCTTTCTTTTTCATCTTCTGATAAAGATTTGATTACTTCTGCTGTAATAATATAATCAGCCGGAAATCCGTATAATGCTGTCAGTGACACGGCAAATGCCATTTCTTTACTTACTTTTAATAGCTTCCCAGCGATGAATGAGAATATATACATACCAATCACTCCGATTACAATCGTACCGATAAGCGGATAAAGTATTTCTAACATCATACTTGGTGTTGCCTTTTTTAGACCATCAAAAATGAATAGCATTAACCCTAAGATGGCGAAGCCAAAACCATTTGCTTTTTGTAAAGGGTGCTTCTCAAGGAAACCAACGCTTGTAGCGATAACCCCAAACAATAAGCAAAGAACGAATGGGCTAATCGAAACGATTGGTGCTAATAGAGTAGAAACCTGATAGGCAAGATAAGCAACTAATGCTAGTCTAAAAAACTTAAAGAACTCTGTGTTGTATTTGGCTGGCATATTTTTAAAAAGTTTAAGTTCAACCTTTGGCGTTGCCACAGTAGCAGCTATTTCTGATGCTACTTTTCCCTGAGCCTCATCAGTAAGTTGTCCATTACGGTATTGCGTAAGTAATCTTTTTCCTTCTTTTTTCAACATGATCGATGTTAGTGGGTAACCTGCAAAGCCTTGCATAACATAGATGACGATGGCAAAAACAGATAGTGAAGCAAGTCCTGCCTCTTTTGCCCCTTCTGACATAATTAAAGCAGATACGACCCCACCAACTAAAGGCGGAATGGCAACAACAATTGTCTCGAAACCGAAAAGAAAGGTCCCTACTCCGAATAATAAAGCGATGATTCCGACAATTCCTGAGAGAGCAATAACAATTGTCTTCCACTGGTTTTTCAATTCTTGAATGGATAATAAAGTGCCCATATTCGTGATTAATAAGTACATCAGCATTGTCGCAACAACTGGTGGAACTCCCGCTAATTCAACGATATTTTGCGGAAAGAATGTCCAATATCCTAGTAAAAACAAGGTAGCACAGATGAAAATAGATGGTACCCATGCTTTCGTACGAACGGCTACAAAATCTCCAACAAATAAAATAAACGTAAGAATGACTAAGGCTAGCATTTGTGACATAAGTATCCCTCCACTTTCTTTTTGATATTTATTATCTTTCGTTTCCCGAAAAATAATATGTTAGTAGAATAATAATACAATAGCAGTTATCAGTCAATTCAAATTTTTAGAATTTTCAATGAAAGCGGTTTCGTTATTGATTTTTATACAAATAAAAAACTTTCCAGTACTTTCGTACCAGAAAATATTATCCTAATATAAATAAAAAAGTGCCAAACTTGTTAGATAGATAAATATCCGTCTGCATAGTTTGAAACAACAGAATTATTTCAAGAATCCATTAGCGAATTATCTTGAGGAGGGTGGTCGAGTGCAAAGGCGTTAATCCACTTATACGGGCGTAAATCTACTTATACGGGCGTAAATCGCTTTGCAGGTACAAATAAAAAAACAAGCACTATGCTTGTTTTCTCACTCAAATCGTATTCTTCTCATTCCTACAACAAGAAATAATAATCCAAAACCGATCAGGATGGCGATGTTATCGATAATATCAATCAAGGTTCCCCCACTCACTATTATTTCTGTAAATCCTCTCAACGCCCATGTTTGTGGTAGGAACTCTGCCATTTTTTGCATGAATTTAGGTGTAATTTCAATCGGCCAATATACACCACTCAGCATACAGGTTGACACGACGATTAAGTTACCAATGGAAGCTTGTTGTTCGACCGTTTTGACCATACCCGCAATACATAGACCTAACCCGACAATTGCAAATAACAAGGCAGATACTAAAATGGCGATGGAGAAAGGATTACCCCATTGAACATCAAACAGATAATGAGTAGTAATGAGTAGAACTCCAAATTGAATCCAGCCAATTAGAAAGAAGGATAGTAAATAGCCAAAAGCAATTTCGAGCTTGGAAGAAGGGGTAGCAAGTATTCGATACCACACACCATTTTTTCTCGCCTCGATTATCGTACCAGTGACACTCAACAACATCATCATCACAAACATAATAGAGAATCCAGCAGCACGTGCAGACATTCCATTCATCTGAGGAACTGATTCATTCTTATCTATATGGACATGTCGAATAGCAAGTGGCTGTTCTTTTGAATTTTCCATTCCTGTATACATCACTTCCCATGCCTCACCACTATATTGACTCCATTGATTGGAAGCCGTTACTTCTATTTTCATCTTTGAAAGCTTATCAGATACATACCCTGTAATTGTTGAACTTGAAGTCAACTCAGGAATTTTTTGAAATCCTACAAAGGAATCTTCACTTTGAAGCATCCCATCCTGGAATCCTTTTTGAATGATAATCACTCCAGGGATTTTTTTGGATTCGATCATTTGTTTTGCCTTTACTTCTGTACTTTTCTTTAAGCTAAAAAGGGCATTATCCTCCTTTAATTGTTCGTATAGGGTCTGTGATAAATCGGTTTGATCTTTATCCACTAACAAAATGGTCATCTTCTCTTGTTCGCCACCGCTCATTAATGAACCAAAAATGAGCGTAAAAAGTAGGGGCATGACGAACATAAGCAAATATGTTTGCCGCTTTTTCAGAAGTCGGCTGATTTCCATACTACAAATAACCCATGATTTTTTCATAAAAATTGCTTCCTCCTTATCTAGCCTTTAATCGCCACGTACCGATCGTTAACGATAAAAGCCCTATTAATAATAAAACAGACATCGGTAGGAATAATTTATCCCATGATGTACCGGACATGATGGTTAAAAAGCTAGTCAACGCCCATTTGTTCGGAGTAATATTCGCAAATGTTTGAAGGGCATCAGGGAATACATAGATTGGAAGCATGGAGCCTCCTAAAATTGCAAAAATTTGGATTCCTACCCCACTGATGACATCAGTTGTTTTTTCTTCTGAAACAAGGCTTGCAAGAATCATGGATAGTCCTGAAACAGCCACTGAATAGGCAATCCCAATCGCCAATACTTGAAGAATATTCCCACCCCAATTAACATCATAGAATAGGGAGGTTGCACAAAAGAAAATGATCAGTTGAACGAATGCAAACAGAAGAGTACCCAGAAATTTCCCTATTAAAATCGATCCATTACTTGTGGGTGACATCATTAGCCGCGCTAAGGTTTCCGTACTGCGCTCTTGAATAATGGATTTAGCTCCCATTGTGGCATTAAACAATAAAAACATGACTGCCATTGCTGCTGCATAATATTGCATCGATGAGACCATTTTTTTACCAATTGATTCTTCTTCTATTCCAAATTGAATTTGGCCAGCTTGATTTAGGTCTGCTACGATTACGTCGACCACTTCTTTTAAATTGACTGAGCCTGTAGTAACTACCGTCGACTTTGTTAAATCGTTAATCACCGCAGTAGTGCTTAATGAAATCGTCTTTACCCGTTCGCTAAAAGACTCCACAATAGATTGGATAACTGTGGCTTTGATTTGTTTATCAGCTTGGGAGTAGATAAGAATTTCTTTCAGACCTCCGTTATTTAGATCCGAGCTCCACCCCTCTGGTATCGATAAACCAACATCTATTTTCCCATCACGTAACAGCTCTTCAAGCTCCGTATCATTCTTTACCATCTTTACCTTAACAAACTCTAATTCTAGTAATACCTCTCTACGAAAGGCTTCGGATATTGGATCTTGATCTGCTTGGTATAGACCAACCGTTGTGTCACTAAAACCTCCATCACCCCCCATTACATCACTTAGGGCAGCTCCTAAAATGGCGGTCAAGATGAGCGGCATGACAATCATCGTCACAAATCCTTTACGGTCCTTCACCCGAATCTTAAAATCCTTCCAAGCAATGATAAAACTTTTCATCGCTTTTCCCCCCTTAATCACGTAATGTTCTTCCTGTTAATGATAGAAAAAGACTTTCTAAGTTTGGTTCCTGGACTTCAAAGGATAGTACTTGAACGCGATTATCCATGGCGCAAGCAATAATATCGCTGAAGGCAAGTTGATGATGATGAACAAATATATCTACTGAGTTGTTTTCAATATCTGGAATCACCCGTTCCACATTGGTAACTTTTCTTAAGGAAGCTGTAAATTCATCCTTTAAGGAAGCAACGCTTAACTTGATTACCGTCCCCCCTGCTAGCCTGTTTACTAAATCGCTTTTTGTACCTAAAGCAATCATTTTCCCTTGATCAACGATGCCGATTCGATTACATAAAAACTCGACTTCCTCCATGTAATGACTTGTATAAATAACAGTCATGCCATTTTGATTTAACCGTTTGACCGTTTCTAAAATATGATTTCGACTTTGGGGATCGATTCCAACTGTTGGTTCATCCATTATGAGTAATTCAGGTTCATGCATTAATGAGGCACCAATATTTATCCTTCTTTTCATCCCACCTGAAAAGGTTTCAATTTTGTCATTTGCCCGATCACGTAAGCCAACATACTCCAATACCTCATCAACACGTTTTTTGGCAAGCTTACTTGAGAGTCCGTACATTTTACCCCAAAATAGCAAATTTTCTTTAGCTGACATCGTTGGATATAAGGCAATTTCTTGTGGGACTACACCGATTTTCTTCTTCACGTCGAGCGGTTTTTTCTTAACCGAAATTCCGTCGACCGTCACTTCACCGGAGTCATAAGTCAGTAAACCACAAATCATACTAATGGTTGTCGATTTACCAGCTCCATTAGGACCTAGCAATCCGAAAGACTCACCTTTTTCTACCGAAAACGAAACGCCCCGTACAACCTCTTTTTGATCGAAAGATTTTTTTATATCGCTCACAACTAACATAACACCAACACCCCTTTTTTCTTCTCTTTGTTACGTTCATTCTATTTCAATTAGAAGAAGTTTCCATGTAGCGCAGGATAGAATTTAACTAAATAAAAAAGACCCTTTCAGGCCTTTTGGAATGGTTTCTATGCTAAAAGTCATGTGCCAAATGAATGCGTTGCTTACAAGAAGGTTGTGATTCCATAACGTACAGCAAAAATGGCTGCTTGAGTCCGATCACGAAGTTCAAGCTTATTAATCAGGCTGGATACATGGTTTTTGACGGTACCTTCCGTAATAAATAGGATGCCCGCAATCTCTTTGTTGCTATGTCCATATCCAAGCTGCTTTAACACTTCTAGTTCTCTTTCAGTCAATTCTTCAAGTAATTTTGGAGCCTCTACTTGATCAGACGGAGTTTCAAATACCTTTGATTTTTTCAATTCTTTCAGCATTTGTGCGGTGATATCTGGGGGGAGGACAATTCCACCTGAATGGACTGTCAAGATTGCTTTTACGATGGTGTCTGTTGGCATATCCTTTAGTAAATAACCACTTGCACCCTTCTCTAATGCTTCAAAAATTAACTCGCTGTCTTTAAAGGTCGTTAACATTAACACCTTTACACCCGTGACATTTTGGGTGATGAGACTAGTAGCTTCCACACCGTTTGTTCCTGGCATCCGAATGTCCATTAAGACGATATCAGGGTTTAGCTGTTTCACTTTCTCAAAGGCTTCACGGCCATCGCCAGCAGTACCAATTACTTCTAGTTCTGGTCTTAGTCCTAATAGTGTGGCCAATCCATCGCGTATTAATGGTTGGTCATCGACAACGACAATCTTAATCATTTCGTCCCCCAGTCCTCCACGTCTTCTGCAGAAGTGGAAATAAAACATTCATTTGGAAACCTTCTCCTACGAAACTTTCGAAAAACACGCTTCCGCCATGTTCCTCAATTCTCTCTTTAATATTGATTAATCCAAATCCCGGCTCAATCAAATGGACACCTTTCCCATTATCCTTGGTAATCATCGTAATCGCTTCCTCCGAACAATTCATTTTTAGTAAAAAAGAGGTCGCCCCTCCATGTCGTTTGGCATTTGTTAAAGATTCTTGAATCGTCCGAATCATGATTGGTTGCAGATAATTTGGAATAATTGTCGGGTCACCACTTAATTCGAAAACCGATTCTAAGTTGGTTGTTTCAAAAAAGTCTGCAAGCAGCTTTCGAATCGCTGGGATGAATGCCACGTGTTCTTCTTCTTCTTGATGTAAGGTTCGTACGGATAAGCGAATTTCCTGTAGCGCATCACGGGCTAGATTTTCGCAAACTTCAATCGTCTCCTCAGCCTTTGGCAAATCTAGTTTTAGTAAAACTTTACTTAACTCCATTTGAACAAGTAAAGCCGTCATCTTATGCCCAACGGTATCATGAATTTCCCGTGCGATTCGATTTCGTTCGCGGATAGTAGTCAATTCCTCTACCTGCTTGGAATAGTTTTGAAGCTGATCATGTGCTTCAGATAAAGCTTGATGGGAGGACTGTAATTGTTCAAATTGACGATCCATCGTTTCACGTGCCTCGAGTAGCTTTCGAATAAGATTCCCAACAACTGCCCCAAAGACAACAAAGGAACCACTTATGACATTTTCAAGAATTTCAATCCTACCCGTTTGTTTCCACCAAGAAAACGCTACAATCCCCCATATTATTAAAAATACATAGGAGGAAATTTTCAAGATTCTTTTATCCGAAATACTTAAGAAAAGAGTTACAGCAATAACTCCAAAGAAAATTAAGTAAAGTGTTATGCTTGGAAATAAAATTCCATATAAAAAACTAAGAATACAATCAATAAGGATATAAACAAGACTCCATTTTTTAAACTTTTCCAAGAATAGTAAAATATGATTCAATATAAACAAAATGGTTGCCACAATCACATAATACTTAAGCCATTGACTACCATTGGGTACTAGATTGTAATATACAAAGGATAGTAGGAAAATCATAATTAATCGTGTAGACGTTAACACAGCAACACCTCAAGTGGATTAAATTTGTTTGGATGAATTGGATAAAAAATTCCTTCTATTCAAATTAACTTTATATCATACTACCAACCATTAAAAGGGAAATTTAATTAATACACATTATTTTTCCAATGTGGATTATTATAATGTAAAAAAGCAGTGGAAACCAAAAGAGTTCCACTGCTTTTATGTAGTTTAATTTAATGAGAGGTTGGTAAAGTTACTTCGATCGTAGTTCCATTCTCATTGCTTATAATATGAATGTTCCCTTGATGATTTTCAATAATCTTCATGCTAATCATAAATCCTAGCCCTGTCCCATTTTCTTTCGTTGTAAAAAATGGTTGGCCTACTCGCTCTAAATGCTCTTTTGGGATCCCACAACCTTGGTCAATCATCTGAATTTTTATAGTATTCCGCTCTTCTGATAAAACGTTGATGTTTATTTTTCCACCATTAGGCATCGCTTCAATCGCATTCTTTAGAAAATTAATAAAGACTTGCTTTAATTGATTCTCATCACAAATTAGTGTTTGAATAGTGGATAAGTAGCTTAATTCAATCTCAATATTATTCATAGTAGCATGCGTATCGATAAGAGCCTTTACCTGTAGTAGAATCTCCAATAAATCAGCCTTATTAAACTCCATATCCTTTGGCTTTGAAAGTACTAATAACTCACTAAGTATAAGCTCAATTCGATCGATTTCAGACTGGATAATTTGAAAATAGCTATGCTGATACTCCTTATTAGCATCCATTAATTGTAAAAAACCCTTAATAGCTGTTAATGGGTTTCTAACCTCATGGACAATCCCGGCAGCAAGTTGACCAGCAACTGCTAGCTTTTCAGAATGTAGCAGGATTTCCTCTGTTTTTTTCCGATCTGATATATCTCGAATTACACTAATAATTCTAATTTCATCACTATTTTCTTTAACGATCGATTTACAAAGTGCCTCCACCCAAACATAATATCCCGCTTTATGTTTCATTCGGTAAGATATTCTGCCGTTACGATGAGTATCTATTACTAATGAACGGCTACCCAATACCCTATCTATATCATCTATATGAATGAAGTCATAGGATGATTTTCCGATTAAATCCTCTGGTGTATACCCAAGTAAATCAAAACAATAAGGTGATACATAACGAAGTTCTCCATCAATATTTGACTTAGTAATCATGTCTAAGGAATGGTCAGTAAGAAGATGATAAAGTACTTCTCTTTCCCTTATTTGATGTCTTTTTTGTTTAATTTCTGTGATGTCTTTTACAACTCCATAGACACCAACAATTTCACCTACTAACAAAATAGGTAGATTAATAATGTTTAAATCAATATGGCTTCCATTTTTATGTATAAATTGACAATCAAAGTTTTGATATTTCCCTACTCGTGCTTCATTATAATAAGAAACTACTTTTTCCAAGCTTTTAGGCTCTACTATAGACCAAAGTGAATTTCCACTTAATTGTTCCACCGTATATCCAATAATAGCTTCACAACTTGGATTTATTTGAACAATGTTCCCCTCTAAATCAATCGCATATACGGCATCCAACTCAAACTTGCCATTCATATCTTTTACTATACGATTTTCTAAATTTAATTTTTCATCATATTCGATCGAACTATTCATCTCTTTCTTAAGTTCCTTTCTCTGATGATGGGTTAATGAAAAAACCGAATAAGCATAGACTAATGGTCTAATCTTATTCGGCTTATACTTAGCTGAAACATTGTCTAATTCATTACTATCGATTTATTCAGTTGGATTTACTATCAAAAATGAGTTTTTTTCAATATCCAAATATTATTATAATTGTAATATTTTATAAATTCAATATTTTTATACTAGATCTTCATATTCAGTCAAGTTTAGCCGACCTAGCTGTTATAGATTCTCTAAAATATTATCATGCTCTGACCGTTCATTAAAGGTTAATACTTCATTTACTGGTTGATAGGATTCACCATAAAAATATAAATCCTTGTAGGTATGGATCATATCGTATGTTTTTTTCATCGCTTCGAAAATCATCTCTTCTGTTTCTCCATCAGGTGCCCAATAAAGAATTTCCATTTCAAAATTCTCCTTTGTTGACAAGGATCTAGTCAAATAACCAATTGATTGTGCATGCTCAAAGCCTTCACGTTTATAAAAACGAAGCCGTTTTTCCGTATCACTATCTTCATACTTAACTGGCTCTACTTCAAGAATGATTGGTTTTTCTTTTTGTTTTAATTTTTCTATTAGTTTATGGCCTAACCCCTGACCACGAGCATCTTTGGAAACAAACAAATAATCCACAAATACAAAGTTATCCAACTCCGCATACATTAACACGTGGTAGGGTCCTTCATCTTTATGATATATATCCGGAAGCTCTTTAAGTAAGGATTCCATATGCTCTCTTGATTTCATTTCTTCAATTGGAAAATATTGATTTAGCTTCTCATACCAATTCATCGAATTTCTCCTTTTAAAGGTCTTCCCTATCAGTCCCAGACTCCAAATAAAATGGAAATTTATAACCGAAGTATGTGCGGATTTTTAAGCTTTTATGCAGACTTAAAAACTCCTCCCCCTTAACACATTAACGTGCTGGGGGACTGTCCCCCAGTACGTTAATGCGGTATAGTGATTTTACATCATTAAAGGACCCTTTACTCCCTGCAGCTATTCCAGTGTTAGTGTGTTGGATTGCTTTACTTTTTGAATAATGATTTCAGCCGCTTTTTTACTTAATTCCTTGTAATCTCTTACCTTAATGACTTCCATTAGCATTAGACCCCTTCCTGTTTATATGCTAATTTCCCTCTACAAAAAGTCATAATCACTTCATGCTCTTTTCCTAATACAACTAAATCTGCATCTTTCCCTTTACGAATGCTCCCTTTGCGATCTAGTATTTTTAACTGTTTAGCCGGGTTATAGGATGTCATTTTGATTATGTCCTGAAGACTGCAATCCTTGACATAAGCTAACATATTTTTCATTGCATGACTTAGTTTTAGAACACTTCCAGCTAGTGTTCCATTTGCTAATTCAGCTCTGCCTTCCTTTACAATCACCGTCTGTCCACCTAAGTCATAGTAACCATTCTTTAAGCATTTTGCTCGAATTGAATCGGTTATTAAGATAAGTTTTTCACTTGTCTTATTGTTAAAAGCGAGGTTGACCATTTCCGGACAAACATGGATCCCATCGACAATTAATTCCGCATATAGCTCATGTAAAAGTAAGGAAGCGCCTACTACCCCTGGTTCCCTGTGATGAAGTCCTCTCATCTGATTAAATAAATGAGTAACCTGTGTGGCTCCAGCCAAAATGGCTTCTTTAACTTCAGTATATGTTGCATTTGAATGCCCGATGGAAACAATGACACCACTGTCTTTTAAATAACGAACAAGCTCCACTCCACCGTCTTGTTCCGGTGCCATTGTTACTTGCTTAATACTTCCTTCGGCTTGTTGCTGCCATTTTTCAAAAAGGGATATATTTGGGGATAAGATGTAATTTACCGGCTGTGCTCCTGCCATTTTCGGATTAATAAATGGTCCTTCTAGATGAACACCTAAAATCTCAGACTGACCACTATTTTGATATCCATTTATATATTTAGCGACATTCCGTAAAGCTTTAGAAATCTCTTCATCCGATTGTGTTATCGTTGTCGCTAAAAAACTCGTTGTGCCTTCTTGTGGCAAAGATTGAGACATCGTTTCTAATGCCTCGATTTCTCCATCCATCACATCATGGCCAGCAGTCCCATGAATATGAAGGTCTATCATCCCTGGGATGACCGTCTTTCCTTGCAAATCAATTATATTCTCGTTTACGGTTACTGCATATTCACTCATCTTACCAATATCTATAATTTTCGAATTTGTTATTCTGATAAATCCATTAGGAATATGTTTATTTTCCTCGAAGATACTCCCATTAATTAAGACAGTAGAGTGCCTCATCGTATCCCTCCATTTTACATACTCCATTATACTTTTAGCTCTAAATAATAAATATTCATTTTTCAAAAACTAACTAAGGAACAATATTACTCTGTAATACCGTTTACAAATACTTAAACCGCCTCATCTTTCTGATTGCAAGAATCTCTTGAGGCGGCTCATGAACTTCATGCGGACCAGAAACTCACCAAAAAAGGCGGAGATGTGCTCCCGAAAACATGCAATCAGTATTATTTTTTCTTTTCAAAGAACCATCAGCCGATTATTCTGTTATTCTGCCTAACCAAAAGATTTCTACCAATTAAGTTTGCCGTAATAGGTTTTTTGCCAAGTTCCCGTGCCCAAACCGATAGTTGACCAATATGATGGATTTCGTGAGCAAGGGTATGACACATTACCTCGCCCCATGTTAGTGTTTCACCCGTCCAATCCGCATTGGTTTCCTGAAGAACGTTGGTCTCCATACTGTCATCCCAATTCCGAATAAATTCTTCAACTTCCTGATGAAATTGAGTATCTAACTCTCGGACCTTCGCTAAAGTGCTATACTCCTCAAACTTCTCTTGGAAATCAGGTTTTCCTTGTAGAATGCGTATCCAGCTCCATTCAACATCAATAATATGAAAAAGAGTATGGAGGATTCCACCAACTCCCCCTGTTCGTTTTTGAAGAAGCTCCTCCTCTGTCAACTCTTCACACCATTGATACCATTCATCTCTTACCATCCAATTATAATGAAATAAAGTTTTCATGTTTTCCTCCAGTAAATTGAATTATTGATAGCCATTATCTTTTAAAGTCCGCTTTCTACCTCTTTTACACCGATGATGGGACTATATCTTCTATTTTACAAAAATTCTAATAATTTTGATATTTAAATCACTTCAATTTTCAAATCTAGTATGGGACAAATGAACGAAATTGTCCCCAACTGAAGCATACACCACATATTTGTAATCATTATTTCATATTTTTATATAAACACTGCCCTTCAATTGTAAAAAAACACTTCGACCCAACTACTAAAATCGCTGAAAAGAGAGTGAAAATGATGAAGGCAATGACCTTTAAAGCATTTGCCATTACACATGAAATTGATTTGAACAAAATTGCCATTCATTGTGGTATCCCAAAGAAATTCACGTGGGAACAACCGCTAATTCTACGTGGTGGAATTTTAAATTCTATCCTAAAGAAAAATATGGACGAGACACAAATGGTGCTGGTTTTTTCTTTTGGTAGCGTCGTCTTTATTAATCTATCGAGTTCTAAGGAAATAAGGGATTTTTTCCTTTACATACAATCCTTCGAACCAGACCTAGATATCCAAAGCGCCTACAAATACACAGACGATTACAGTCTTCATATCAAGGAAACAGAAAGTCTAGAGTTGACCGACGAATATGTAGTCGTACCCGTCTATGAAGTTTTTTATCCTGAATTGATTTCCACAGTTCTAGCAAAATCGGTAGCACTCGAAAAAACAGAGGAACAACTCGGAAAAATCCACGACACGCTTGAAAATATGATTGATAGACTAGAAAAGGGGAAATTAAGAATCGGTAATAAGGAATTAGCACGGACTACAGCGAAAATCGTTCGTCACGAATATAACACTCTTGCCTATATTATGATTTTAGACAAACCTGATATTACTTGGAGCAGCAGCACTGCTAATGAATTTTATGATAAAATGCTTGAGTTCTTTGAATTAAATGACCGGTATAAAATTTTGAAAAGTAAGACGGATATTCTATATAACATCATGGATGGATTTTCTACCATCAGTCATTCTATTCGTGGGCTATTCGTTGAATGGATTATTGTGAGTCTTATATTATTTGAGATTGTACTAACGCTATTAGGAATTGCTGGATGGATTTGATACTGAAGAATTGTTGAGTATTATTTTTGAAATGGGTAATTAGATTTAAAAAACACCGATTTCTGCGGAAATTGGTGTTTAGTAAGTCAGTTATCTAATTTATTCTGGATTTTCCATACTTCGAAAGGCTGCAACAATCTTTTTAGGAGCCGTTTGCAAATAGGCTTCTTTTATTAATCCTTCAATCTCCTTCCAATCCAATGACTTACCTATATGTAAGGAGGTCCAACCGTGTTGGCCAATATAGGGAGTTTTAAAAAACCGATCCTGCTGATTTAATAGAAAGGATTGAGTTGTTTTTAATGTTTTAATCGCTAAAGAAGCTAGTCCCTTTTCACTTTCTCCTATGATAACAAAAGGCTTATCCTTAATCCGAAAGGAAGTATGACCAAATTTATCGATTTGCTCCTCAACTTCTGGAAAAGGGTTCGAAATCTCTCTTACTTGGAAAATGATATCCTGTCCTAATTCAGATTTTATATGTTGATTATGTATCATTTTTAACATACCTCTTTTTTGTCAAAATAAGTATTAACCTTGCATCTCATTTACTAAAGAAACTAGCTTGTTGACTGTTTTCCAATTCCTTACCGTCACGGGAACATCTAACTTTTGTAGGTTATTAGCAAGCTTGGATTTCAGAATGCTATGAGGAAATAATAGATACATATCCCTGTCCACTATTTTATATTCCTCGGTTTCACTTTTGTAAGCTTCTATCCTTTTAATAGCTTCCTCGGATGGCTCTTGAAGTAAAAACGAAACGTATAAACTTTCTCCTTCAGCTGTAGCTTCCGCTGCAGCAATCTCATCTTGAGAGAACGGACAATTTTCAGCAACCTTTTTCAACTCTTGGGACGTTCTTAAGATGACTTTAATAGAAAATCCAAATGTAACCTCTATTTCCTTTTCAAGTTTCTGACGAATAGCCTCTTCTTCTTGATTCGACTCGAACAAAACATTCCCACTTTGAATATATGTTTTAACTCTACTCATACCAATCGCCTCGAACATACTCTTCAAATCAGCCATCTTGATCTTATTTTTTCCACCGACATTAATACCACGTAGCAGTGCAATAAAGGTTGTCATCTAATTTTATTCCCTCATTTCATTTGTAAAACGATTAATGACATAAGTATACATACTTTACATCCTTGCCACCATTAAAAAGAAATAGTCACCTTACCTAATGAGTAAAGGTGACGACTATTGATTTAGCCCTATAAATATTAAAAAAAGAAGGAGGGCATCCTCTATCAATGCCCAACCCTCTCCTCATTACTAACGACGATGCTCAATTAGGTCAATTACACCCAGGACGACGTGTGCTAATCCAAAACCAAAAACGGTATTTGCAATCATTTTATTTGATCCACGCTTTTGTTTCAAGGCATACCCCGTAGCGGTAACGGCTGATCCTAATGCGGTTGGAATTAGTCCTTCACGAATATTCATAGCAAATCCCCCTACATCGAAGTTAGTTGGTGTCAATCCACCGTTATTATTGTCACCAACGCCCATTCATTTATCCAAGTCGATTATCGACAGGTGATTCGTACATTTTCTTCGGATTAATAAATAAAAAAAGTGGAAAGATACTACTATCTTTCAATTAAAAAGGAGCAAATCAATGAGCCAACAAGACTTAAAAAGCCAGGTTATGAAAATTATCTCTGACCATAAAATCGGGGTACTTTCCACGGTTGAAAATAATAAGCCTCATTCTCGCTATATGACGTTTTATCATGAAGACTTAACATTATTTACACCTACGAAAATGGATACAGAGAAAACAGAAGAAATAAAGAAGAACCCTTATGTATCTGTTCTTTTAGGTTATGAGGAAAAAGGACAAAGCGACGCATATGTTGAAGTATTTGGATCATCTTCAATAAATGATTCACAGGATTTGAAAATGAAATACTGGGACGAAGCGTTTAATCAGTGGTTTCAAGGTCCTGAGGATCCGAACTATGTGTTTCTTCAAATTCAACCCGAAACTGTGCGATTATTAAACCTTAATGGTGAAAAGCCCCAAGAGCTTAATTTATAATACTTATAATAAACAGGCACCAGGTAGTGGACACTATGATTACAGACTACAAGTGGTGCCTGTGTAAATAAGGTAATAGATTTCATACACTTATGGATTAATAATCCCTTCCTCTTTAGCCTTAAACACTGCTTTATGTCTTCCCGTAACTTCTAATTTCGAATAAATATTCGAGATATAATTCTTCACAGTTCCCTCTGTTAAATAAAGTTTTCGGGCAATTTCACGATTTGTTGAACCATTAGAAAGTTCTTCTAATACTTCAATCTCTCTTTCCGTGAGACGGAAGTTATTTTTTTTAGCTACTTCTTTCACGGGCTCCACTGGATTAATCCATTGTGTAATTAACTGCTTCGCAATTTCCTGTGTAATTAGGGTTCCACCATGATGAACTAGTCTAATTCCTGCAGCCAAATCTTTCGGATGGATAGCTTTTAATAAATACCCTTCTGCCCCAGCGGCCAACGCATCCCTTACATAATCTAATTCCTCAAAGGTCGTTAATATCATTACTTTTACTTGTGGAAATTCTTTCTTTATCTGAGCTGTTGCCTCTACTCCATTCATAAGTGGCATGTGAATGTCCATGAGAACAATGTCAGGGGAAAGCTGTTTTGTTAACTCTATAGCCGTTTGCCCGTGTTCTGCTACACCTACGATTTCAAAATCTGTTTCCCCTCCCAATACGATGGAAAGACTTGCACGAATCAATTCCTGGTCATCCACTATTAATACTTTTATCATCTTGAACCAACTCTCCTCTTAAACGATCTATTCTTACTGGTAAAAAACATGTCACAACCGTTCCTTCATTTTCTTTCGATTCAATTTTCAGGCTACCTTGAAGTGATTCCAGTCGCTCCTTCATGCCGTTAAGTCCAAATCCGAATTTTATGTCACTCATACCTATGCCATTATCCTTAATTGTGAGGTTCATATAAGCCGCTTCTTCTTTCAGAATGATTATGATTGAAGTGGCTTGCCCATGTCGGACGGCATTCGTTAAGGATTCCTGAAGAATTCGGTTTAGAGTGTGAATCCCATGAGGTGATAGATTCTTCTCTTGTGGGCCAATCTGCTGAAAATCGATGTCAATTTTTGTATGTAAAGCAAATTCAGTAGCGATTTTTTTCAGTTGTGATGATAAGTCTTCACGTTCTCCACTTGGCGAAATTTGGTGTATATGACTTCTGATTTCTCCTAGAGATTTTCTCATTACATTACTTAACAGCTCAACTTGTTCCTTTGCTTTATCGGGTACAGTTCCAATTAGGTATGATGAGGCATCTAGCCCCATAATGACAGAGGTGTACGTATGTCCTATGGTGTCATGGAGGTCTCTCGCAAGTCGATTTCTCTCCTCTAATAATGTGATTTTTTCAATTTGCTTCGCATACTCTTCTAAAAGCTGATTTTGCCTTCGGTTTTCGTCCAGTAACGTTTGCGTTTTCTTCTCTGCTTCTAGTACCTTTGCAACCGCTATTCCTATTCCAAAAAAGAAGAGCCCATCAATAACCCCCATGCCAAGCTGGCTTAATCCAACAGCAAGCACAGCAAAAAATGGAACAATCGAAAATCCAGCCCAAAGAAACCATCTTTTCTTCCCTGGCTGACTATAAATACCTGCACATAAAGCAGGATATGCCAAGAAAGACGAGTACTCCCCTGAAAAGTAGCATCCAACAATCAAAAACAACCCGCTAAAAATCAATTCAAGTAACGGATAGTTTTTAACGCCAAAACTATCCACCTTTATTCCAGACCACTGTGGAATCAGAAAGGCTGCAAAGAATAACGGCATCAACAACCAGAAGAAGGACTCGGAGGCAAGAACTAAAAATATGACTAATAAATGGAACACAAACCAGCCTATTCTCGTTATTTGTGCCAATTTAAATACCCAATGGGTTTCTTTTTGTATCGGTAGCATACAGAGCTCCTTTAATAAAATTATTTACTCCTACAAATATTCCACATACTTTTCTTCTTTTCCTCTTCCTCAAAAAAATGAAGTCATAAAAGTCATATGACCCCCTTATGACGAAGTTCACTTTTGGATGTGACCTCCTAAGTTCCATAATGAAGATACAAATTGAAACAAAAAAGGAGAAATGAAAATGAAGAATTTTTTATATAATCATAGTTTGATTTTATTTCTAGTTGTAATGCTTGGTAGAGGCTTTATCGGAATGTTTGCTGTAAAAGGCATTCAATTTTTTGATCCATCCCTTAACATTCAAGAGGATTTAGGTTGGTTCATTATGTTAATCTATGCAACTTGCGCTTTCTTAGCTGTTAAATGGGTGAAAATTGATAAGGAAATTGGTTTGAAGATGCCGTCGTCTTCTAAAGCATGGATCGTTTGGTTGCCATTCCTAATAATTCCACTGACATTGGCTTATGTTCTTGGCTTTAATTCCACTTGGGGGCATGTTCCGTTCCTACTAATTGCCGCCGTATGTGTGGCAGTCAATGAGGAAATTTTATTTAGAGGCATTTTATTACGAGCTATCTTACCATTCGGAAACGCTGTAGCGATTATCGTTCCTTCGCTTTTGTTTGGAGCTGCTCATCTTGGTAATATTTTTGTAGGTGGAGATGTCACATATGCTCTTTTTCAATTCGGTTGGGTTACTTTCGGAGGGATGGCACTAACGGCTATGGTTTTAGCAAATAAAAGCTTACTGCCAGCCATTGTTTTCCATTTTGTATTAGATGCCGTTGAGTATGCAGCAACAGGAGAATATGGTGTTCATTCTAGTGACTATTCACTAAAATTATTAAGCGTATTTTTCCTACTTAACGTAGCGTTTTTCCTTTATGCGCTTTTCTTGTTAAAAAAATCAAAGACAAACAGTCAGCAGGTAACTGATGCATTCATTAATGCAAGGTAGGTAATACTTATCCCTATTCCAATAATTACCGCAAAAAAAATACCTTTCACCCTGTATAATCAAACTTGGGGGTGACAGGATGATGGTATTTTTAATTGCCGTATTAGTTCTTTTCCTATATTGGACTTTCAATAAAGCACATAAAAACACGAAAGATATCGTGATCAATAAGATTTATGTAGAGCAAGACGGGGTTCAAGGCTCTCAGCAATCTTTAAATATTTTGCATTTATCCGATTTACACCTTGAGAATATCTCAATTTCACCGGAAGAGTTATTTGATAGATTAAAAGAGGAAGAGATTGAATTAGTTGCATTAACTGGTGACTTCCTTGATCGCACACGCACAATCCCTAAACTTGGTCCTTATCTTAAAGCCATCCAGCAATTAAATGCCAAATATGGAGTGTACGCGGTTTTAGGTAATCATGATTATAAGCTGAACGAGGATAGCTTAAATCGTTTAATTTCTACTCTTAAAGAACATGGCTGTACGGTTCTTCAAAATGAAAACACATCAATAGTCGTTGATGGGAAAATCCTCAATATTATTGGAATTGATGACAATCACACACACCGCAGTGATGTGGCTGCTTCCTATTCAGGTATACAGCAGAAAGGAACAAACCTAGTGTTAACCCACGATCCTAATATTGTTCTTAAAATGAAAAACTATCATTTCGAATATTTGCTATCTGGTCATTTTCATGGAGGACAAATTTGTTATCCAAAGGCCTATCACTTAATTAAGATGGGAAAATTAATTCGAATGAATATGGTTAAAGGCCTACACAAGCATGAGGGCAAACTTTTCTATATTAACGAAGGGCTTGGCCAAACCGGTATTAATATTCGCGTTGGTAGCCGACCTGAAATTACATTGCATCAATTTCCTATTTCTGCAGCGGTAAACAAAGCAGCAGCGATATAACCAAAAGACTGCTAACAGACTGTTAACAGTCTTTTTTCTTTATTGAGTCCCATAAAGCTGGCTTAATTTATTTTTTGACATAAATAAATACTTGGGAGCTGGTTGCTTCATAATGGAGAAATGCTTCTTAGATACCATCATGATCGGCAGACAAGTTGACCATTTCAGCCATCTATACACTGGAAGAGGAATAGCAATGGTATCGAAACCAATCCGCTGACTTCCTGAGCATAGTGAAGTAATGCCAATAATCCCCTTTATTTCATCGAAATTCTTATGCTGTCGAATGTACTCTTCAACCCCAGGCAAGGACCTTTGAACTTCCTTAATTATCCTCTTTACCTTTTGAATTTCGTTCGAAATATCCTTTAATTCCTTTAGAAGCCTCACATTGTGAAAATGAATTTTCACTAACAAATCGTTTTTCTTGATATTGGTACCGTCAGAAAGGATAACTTCCCGTCCTTTATAGCGATTCAGTCGGATCCGAAAAATATTCGTCGGGTCCGCTAAATATTCGAGACGAGTACATCTAAAATAAAGAGGATCAATGAAAGTACCAAGTTGTAATAGAATTCGCCTCATCGTATTCATCCTTTAATTAGTCTTCACACTAATATTGTCTTCCTTTTGCATAGAATTATTATGGTGAAAATTAGGATGTTCAAACAGGCAGCAGGTTACTGATGCATTAATAAATGCTAGGTAGGTAATACTTTGTCTAAAGCAAATTCGTATATTTTACATTAGAAGGAGCTTATTTTATGGAGTATATTAGTTTTTTCATCTCTGTCGGGATTGCCATTTACTTATTCGTCGTTGCTCCTAAGTTTGGTAAGAGCAGATGGCTTTGGGCCATTATGGGGTTTATTTTTGGATTAATTGCTCTTGGGATTTTTTTTATAAAAACAAACCGAAAAGTCCTTGGATGGATTCTTGTTATCCTTTCAATTATCTTTTACGTTTTTGTCTTTTTGGTTGCAATTGCTTTATTTTCCTTTGTCGGAGCAAATATTTAGAAAAAAGGTCGTACAGTCTTTGCTGTACGACTTTTTTAGGCATTACTCGTTAATATTTTTTACCCATTTGGCTGAAAGTGCAGAAGAAATAAAATTTATTTTATTTAATTCATCTTTG
The DNA here is from genome assembly GCF_917563885.1 of Pseudoneobacillus rhizosphaerae. Lineage (GTDB taxonomy): Bacteria > Bacillota > Bacilli > Bacillales > Cytobacillaceae > Pseudoneobacillus > Pseudoneobacillus rhizosphaerae. The sequence goes on along the minus strand of NZ_CAKJTG010000003.1, from coordinate 199,944 downwards.
GAAATCGTGAATGTTACGACAGATTCATACTCTATTGAGTAACAAATGTACGTATCTTTATTCTGTCTACATTCAATACTTATTGGACCAATTCCACTTGAGAACCCAAGGTAATGTATTTGATTATTTTTCCAAAAAAAGAGTAGGCTGATGTCTTCCTCTTCAAAGCTTAAAAGGATTCGTACTTCAATGGTTTCAGGAATAATCGTAGAAGGCATACTTCCCATTAATTTAAAACTTTTGAAATTTGTCTTTTTAGATAAGTAATTTTCGATAAAAGATCTTCTTCCTTGAAAAACTTGTTGATCTTCCATATTTGTTTCGAGCGATAAATAGTCGCCATTCATCATGTCTTTTGTTATTTCAAGAGATAATTTTGTTATAACATCCGTTTCTTCTACTGATCCAAGAAATAATTGTATAGCATCTTGATCGTAGGTTTCTAAAGTCATGCTATCGTCTTTTGAATTAATCGTAAAATAGCCACCTGTATTTAGTCGGTAAAGAAAACTTCCTGCCTTGATACTTGCATGTTCATTTTTTTCACCGATTACTTTTGGTGGAATCACTATGTCTTGACCAAATAGAATCTTACTTAATTTATCAGAAACCACTTTTGCCATTTGGTTACTGATTCCTGAGAATTGGTTGCAAAGTACGATGACGACGACATCTTTTTCAACATATCTTCGAAAGTGTGCGCATGTTCCATAGGAACTAGCTCCTCCATGTTCATGTACCGTTCCTTGTGCAGTGTTGAGTACCCTCCAGCCATATGCATAATCCTTTAAAAAAGGAGTAAACAATTTTCGTTTGGCTACTTTTGATAGGATGCTTTCCCCTCGTAAAGCACGATGCCATTTATATAAATCTTCTGATGTTGATAGCATCCCACCATTCCCCATCAGGTTCCAATATGGATAATTTTTTTCTGTTGGTTTCCCACAATCCTCGTTATTTACATAGCCATTGGCTATTCTGTCAGCCTCAAAGCTTGGAAGGCTATAGCCTGTATCTTGCATATTTGCTGGTAGGAACAAATTTCTATAAATGAAATCCTCATAAGATTGCCCAGATACTCTTTCTATAATGGCTGCTAACAGTGAATAACCATCATTACTATAAGAAAATTGATTAGACTCGTAAGAATCCGATGAAAAAATTCTATCAAGTGCCATTTCTTTTGTTACCATCTCATAATCATCTGAACTACTATCATGGATTCCCGAGGTATGGGTTAATAGTTGATGTAAGGTGATGGATTTCTTTTCATCAGGAACACCTTCAAAATAAAGATTAATGGTATCCTCTGTGGTTAATTTCCCTTCCATTTCTAGTTTTAGGATACCAGCAGCTGTAAATTGTTTTGTGAGCGATCCAATATCATGGTAGGTACATGTCGTATTTTGAATTTTATTTCTTCTATTGGCTAAGCCATATCCAGCTGAATGGATGATTTTTTCTTCGGAGGCGATTAAGACAGTTCCTGTAAAACCAAATGGAGTAATTTGGGTTAAATAATCGCTAATTTTTTCTTCTATAAAAGGTAACATGATCGGCAACATCACTTTCATTATAAAATTTTCAATCTATACCCCTCTATTATCCCTAAGCTCAATAATAGTACCTTCAGGGGCAACCATTTTGCATAGATTCCCATTTTCAACTCGATAAATTTCATGTCCATTCTTTAACTTATATTCATAACCTAGTTGCTTTATGAACTGAACCTCCGCCGCTAAATCCTCTACCCATAAGCAAAGGTGAGCGATTCCTTCCATATTTGTACTACTTACAGTATCAAGATTCTCACCAGCTTTTCCAGTTTGAAGTTCAATATAAAAATCACCTAATTTTAGCCAAGAGTTATAATCTCTAGTATGAAATTGGGGTGATTCTTGAACTAGTTCAAAACCAAGTGCTTTTATATAAAAATCCAATGATTTCTGATAGTTGTTTGTTTGAATACAGATGTGGTGAACAAATTTTTTTGACAACATTAATTCCTCCTGTTTTCTATCAAAGCAAATTTTGGGTTTGTATTCCTATCATGCCTCTTTAATAATTTGTTTACCTCCTGTCTAACTTCGATATGAATACTAATATTCCTTCTACTTGAACTCACAATATAAAAATAAGAGCCTCCATAAAAGGAGGGCTCTTATTTTTATGATTTCAATTCATTCCACTGTTTTTCAAAGTTCATAAATGGATCATTGTCTTTTTTGCTACTAGTAAGTTTTGAATTATTCCATTTTTTATAAACAAGATATAAAACATAGGCAGCTGCTACGCCGATAAGCGCTGGTACATGTTGGATCGTTGACATGAAGAGAATAAACCCGATAATCCCAAAGCCTATCTTCCCACCAGTTGACTTCGTTTTTAAAAATTGTCTAATAATAAAATATAGTAACGCTACACTGATAAGCAACCCTATCATTGGACCAATTGTATTAAGCAAAACGATGGCTGCAATTCCACCAACTACTAATAAACCAAATTTTTTCATTGTTTTTTCCTCCCTCGTTATCTTAATTTCATCTTACCGTTTTTCTTCATTTTATATAATTGAGCCTGAGCTTTATTTTTATATCAGACTTAAGGCTTAGTTGAGAGCTGATAAGACTTTTTTAAAGACATACTAACCTCCTCAGTTAGACAACTGGTATCAACTAAATGTCTTTAGTCAGGCTTCTTTTGACATATGCTATACGATGATACTGTATTATAGATAGGTGAAACTATTAGAGTTCCAAAACCGTATAGGATAATGAGGTGAAATGAGTGTACTTAAATATTGAAGAACCAACTGAAAGAATATCGACTGATGCGGTGAAAGTATGGAGAATTTCAAATTCGTTAGGTCACCTGTTAGCATTAATCATAATCGCTATTTTAGGCTTTTTTTCAAATATGTTTGGATGGTTTGATTGGATTAACATCGTTCTATATATAATTGGAGGACTAGCTATCTTATCCGCCGTTTTCTCGATTGTGATTGAACCCATTTACCTCCAACGCACGTGGCGGTACCAAATTGATCAACAATTCGTTCAGTTAAAGCACGGGAAATGGCAGGTAAAGCATACGTTAATACCGATGGAAAAAGTAGAATATGTCCGTTCAGAGCAAGGTCCGCTTATGCGAATGTTTAACCTTTACAAAATCGAGATTGGCACGACCACTTCTAATCATGTCATTCCCGGTATTCCTTCAGAAGAGGCAAAGCTACTAAAAGCTCAAATCGCTACGTATGCCAAAATACAGGATTCAGACTTGGTGGAAGGAGAAACTGGCGCATGACCGACGATTTAAAAAAGTATCATCCTGCCATAATAATTGTTGATTTAGTATCTTTTGTTAAAGGCATCTTATGGCCGTTTCTCTTTTTATTTGTGATCAAAGCATCTTCCACAGCGATTTGGGTGACTTGGGGACGTTATATCCTTTTCATTATTACGATTTGGTCTATTTGTTCATTTATTTTAAAATGGTACTTTTACCGATATGAAATTGTCGGGGATTCCATTGTTGTACACGAGGGTGTATTCGTAAAAAAACAACGCACGGTTGCCCTAGACAGAATTCATAACCAAAAATCAAACACGACCTTCGTTCACAAATGGTTTGGGCTAACCTCCCTCACACTTGAAACGGGAACTAGTGGTGAAAATGCCACTTTTCATTTTCCAGTCATAACAGAAGTAGAGAAGGAGCGAATCCTTCTTCATTTGGAACAAAAACAAGATACTTTTGAGGATGTTGCTGGAGAGGTTATAGAGAAATCACCTGAACGTACGATTCATTTTCGTTCTACTAAAAAAGACTTAATAAAGGCATCCTTTACCTCGTTTAGCTTTTTGGCCATCTTTCCCATATTAACGGCCATGTACTTCAATTTAGATGATTTTTTTCAAATTGAAAAAACAGCCAAAAATGCACTAGACTATTTACTAGGTAATGACTGGATGTTAATAGTGATCTTAGTTATAGCACTAGCCTTATCAGTCTTAATTGGCTTTATTCAAACCTCGATAAAGTATGGGAATTATGTCATTAGTGATGACATGGAGAGAATTTATATTGATAAAGGCGTCGGTAAATTTGTCAGTTTTTCGATTCAAAAGCATAAGGTACAAGGGGTTATCGTCGAACAAACTATTCTTAAACGTTTGCTAGGATTAGCTTCCATCAAATTAATTAGTGCAGGTGGCTCTAAGGAAGAGGATGAGGAAATTAGTTCTCTATATCCCTTTATGCCAAAGCAAGAGGCGTATCGTGTTTTACAAACGATACTTCCAAATTATTTAATTGAAGAAGAAATGAAACGGTTTCCGATTAAAGTTCTTTGGCTTAAGCTCCTTCATCCGTATTATGTAACGATTTTGGTGATAATCGGATTAATGATTTTTAAAAAGGAGTGGCTGTGGGTAGCTGCCATCGTCTTAGGACTATCTGCCATTTTTCGTATCCTAGACTACTGGTTCACCAGCTATATTCGGCATGGAAATACAGTCCAAATTAGAAAAGGTGGATTAACGAATGAAACCTTCGTCACCCACCGCGAACGTATTCAGCAAATTACCGTCAAACATTCTTGGCTGCAACGAAAATTTGGCGTTGCTACCCTTAAATTTACTAATAAGAGTAAACCGCTACATGTGAGTGAATTATATGGTGTTTCCAAGGAGGAAGCTAGTAGCTTCTATACTTGGTACAACACTCCCACTAAATAAGACTAGTGTGAAGTAATTAAAAGGAGAGATTAGCCATCTTATTTTGGTTAATCTCTCCTCTTTTAATATAATTTATTTTTTCAAAATTCGTAAATATGCTTTCCAAGGTCCAACATCTTCATGATAGCGATTGGCCATGATTCTTGTGATTTGGGCGATGTGGCTGAGGTCATGGGCCGTCCAGGTGGACAGCTGTTCGCTTAGCTTAACAACGCCAAAGTCTGGATGGATTCCTGTTAGGTCTAAATTTGTTTGATTCGTCACGAATATTTTTAATTTTTCAAGGTTTTGTTGACGCAATTCTGCAAACTCACTTAGTAACTGATTGATTGTTATCTCTTTATTTTGACGGAGTTGACTAAAACGATCGAATGGTGGGAAGATTTCGGATTCCCCTTTCGTTAAAATTATCTCGATTCTCGGAATCCAGTTATACTTTTCAGCCTCAATGAGATGTCCGACCACGTCGAAAGGGCTCCAAGTGGATTCACCTTCAGTGGAATAGATCCATTCATTCGATAACCCTGTTAGTAAACTACTTAAGGTTTGAGGTGTGCGTTCGAGTATTTCAATGGCTTCTTCAATTTTAAAATTCAATTCGATCAACTCCTATTCTCTTAAAATAGTACATGAATATTTTACCATATCTTACAAACTCGTATTCCTTCACTTGATATAGCACATATAAAAGCCCCCTTCGTACTTGAACTTCAAGTGAAAGGGTCTTTTTAGAATCTGGAACTAAAAAATACCGAATTACAAGGCTGGTGCATCCATCCCTATTAAACCCCATTCTTCTCTCGCAGGTCCATAAACTCCTGGAACCTTCAATCCAGCTTGACGCATAAGTATAGTCATTTGACCACGATGATGAATGATATGCTTGATGAGAAGAGAAAGTGTGACTGCTTTTGGCATGTCCATTCCGAACGCATTTACCATTTCAGTTAAGGAATGATCTGTCCATTGCTGTTTAACGGCATCACTTGTGTCTGCGCTAACTCTTCGAAAGATTTCAGCAATCTCCCGTGCTGAGGCTGGTACGTTGTTTGAGTCTTGCACCGCTTCAACATTAATCCCAAATTCATTTAGCATTTCAGGTGTACTTGTCACAACATGCCAAGCAATGGCACCTAAAGTGCGACCCTCTTGCGAAACCTTTTGTCCAAGAGAACTATCTGATAAAGCGTCTAAAACCTTTTGTGTTGAGGCAGCTTCGTTATTCCATTCATCATTAAATTCTTGGATAGACGTATACATGCGTTTATTCCTCCATTTTTTTATTTGTACTTTGACATTATTAACGGAGGGTAATTTTTTCATACTAAGGATGTTAAGTTACTTGCCACTTACTCCTTATTAACAGTTAATGGTTCAATAAACACCTCAAAAATCCCTCCACAAATCCCACCATCTTCGTAAAATAGACCCTTTGTAAGATCGACTGTATGTTTACAGGGTATTCCTGTGTCAATTACATCAAACGCCCTTTCGATGACTTCCCCTTCTCCACAGCCTCCACCGATGGTTCCGATGATTTTTCCATCCCTCATAATAATCATTTTAGAACCGAGATTTCTTGGGACCGATCCTTTTTTAACAATAATGGTCGCAAGGGCTGCAGGTTCTTTCCTTTCTTTTAAAAAAATAGCTTGTTCCAAGATTTCAAGTTCATTCACTTTTCCCACCCCGAAAACCTAATTTTGCTAGATGGCGAGTTTCCTGACTTAATGAATCTCCAGATTTGTTATTTTTCACCATTAACATTTCAGCAAATATACTAACCGCGATTTCAGCTGGTGATTCTGCCCCAATATCCAGGCCAACGGGCGTGTAGATGGAATCAAATGCAGTAGCTGGAAACTCTTGTTTCAGTTGTTCGAAAACCCCGGCAATTCTCCTTCTGCTCCCAATCATCCCAATATAAGCGGGTGTTTCCATACGCTTTAACAATTCTTGAAGACTCATCACATCAAATTGATGACCTCTTGTTAGAAGTAATATCCATGTATGATTGGTAAGGGGGCATTTTTGAAAATAATCCAGATACCCTGCACAAATGACTTCATCGGCCAAAGGAAATCGTTCTTTCCTAGCAAACTCAGACCGATCATCAACAACCGTAATATAGTAGCCAAGTAAGGAAGCCATTTGAACAACAGGCTCACACACATGCCCTCCCCCAGCAATAATAAGTTGTGGTCGAGGGAGATATATTTCAACAAAGCACTCTACTTCCTGTTCATTTATCATAGAACGAATACATTTGGTTTTTTGCTTTTGAATAAGTGATAAGTACAAATCTTTAAAACTTGCATAAATGATTTCAAGTTCAGGTTCATTATTAAAATGGCCATCCTCCCAAACCAAGAACTTCTTTCCAATAAACATTGGGTCAAAATGGGAGGTAATCGTAACTAAAGCCGTCGCCTTTTGCTTGGCTAACGCCGTTTTCATGTTTTGCAGCAAGTTGGGGCAAAGCATTTATTTAGTTCCCCCTTTCGAGATACCTTCCTTGTAATCTTTTTTATTATTAAAATTAAATAACACTGAGTAGTCCTCCACGACTAGTTCACTAATCTCATCTTTTCTTTTTTGTAAAATTGCCTTTAATCCGTATGTTTCTTCGTTTATTTGCATGATTTCTTCACGTAGCTTTGTCGAAAATAGGATGGGGTGGCCCCGTCTTTTATTGTAAACAGGGATGATAATGTTACTATTTGTTAGACGGAACTCATTTATCATGGCATTAAGGAGGAAATAGCTAACTGGTTGATCGACTGATGAAAGGATGAAGCAATCGGCATCTTTATGGATAGCGAGAACCCCTTGTTTAATCGATTCTGTTTTTCCCTTTTCATAATTCTCGTTCTGGACTATATAGGCAGATGATTCCTCTACATAAGGAAGAAGTTTGTTAGATTCGTAACCTAATACAATAATGATTTGGTCTATCATGGAGCGCTCTAATTGTGTTAGCTGGAATTGAAGTAATGTCGTATCCTCCCAAGGTAAAAGCGCTTTTAAGCTACCCATTCTAGTTGATTTACCCGCAGCTAACAGCAAACCTGCGCATTTAACCATTATCGACCCTCCATTTCGTACTTCTCTTTTATCCAAATATATGGACAATCTATTCGCCACATGTCATTTTTAGTTAAATATATTCCATAAAAACAAAAAATCCCACACTCATTAAAGGGCGGGATTTTGATTTCTTTTCTATGCAGTTCTATGATTGTTCCCAGCAAACTTACCAATAATCACTACAATAACAGCAAGCATTAGAGGGAACACGGTATGAATACTTGAATGAAGATGCTCAAAGAAGGGGCTAACCACTTTATCGCTTAACATCATTTCCCCTGCTGTAAAACCTAACAAAGCAGCCCCTAATATGATTATAATTGGGAACTTTTCCATAATAATCATCAATAGTTGGCTTCCCCAGATAATAAACGGAATACTAACAGCTAGTCCAATTAAGATAAGTAGCATGTTTCCATCCGCTACCCCTGCTACTGCAACAACATTATCTAAACTCATAATGAGATCTGCAAAGATAATCGTCCTGATGGCCCCCATTAAATTAGAACTGCCCTCAATATTTTCTTCATCTTCACCTTTTAATAATTTTATAGCTATCCACAATAGTAATAATCCGCCAATAAAATTAAGAAAAGGAATCGTTAATAAATAAACAGCTACAAATGTAAGCGCGACTCGTAACGCAATTGCCCCGAAGCTACCTAAAAAAACAGCTTTCTTTCGATACTTTACATCTAAATTTCGACACGCAAGGGCAATGACAACCGCGTTATCTCCACTTAGCACAATATTGATAAGAATAATTTTGAATAATACAATTAAAAACTCATTTTCCAACGAACGAATCCCCCTCAAACTACTACAAGAATATGAACAATCTATCTTTATTACTGCTTGTCCCTAATTATAAACTAATATATTCAAAGTAAGATTCTCCTTTGAAAAAAAAAATAAGGGAGGCTTGTAAAATGTTAACAGAATATTCACATCTCTTCAATGGAATCTTTGAAATTTTTTATAAAATAAACGTAGTGATTAAGGAAGGAAGTGTCATATGTTACTAAAAGGTCGTACTGAATCGGAAGAATTATTGAAGCTCCGCTATTTAAACATGCGAATGGAGTTAACTGAAAAGGAAAAATTTAAGTATACAAACCTTGAAAAGGGCTATGAGGGGGAGAAAAAGTTTGACTTACTAGCAGAAAGGCTTCAAGAAGACAGGTATCTCATAAATGATTTACTGCTTGAAGTAAACAACTCATATTCTCAAATTGATAGTTTTATAATTTCACAGGGAGTCATCCACCTTTTAGATATAAAAAATTATTATGGTGATTGTTATATAGAAGCGGATAAACTTTATGCCGTCACAACTGGCCGTGAATATATGAATCCTATAACCCAGTTAAATAGAAGTGCAACTCTATTCCGCAAACTGCTTCAAAACCACAAGCTAAATTACCTTGTTGATCCCTACGTTATCTTTATCAATCCTGAATTCACCTTATATCAAGCCCCTATGAACCAACCAATTATATTACCAACTCAAGTAAATCGTTTTTTGAATGACATTAATAAAACACCCTCTAAATTGAATGATTACCACATGAAACTAGCCCAAAAAATCATTTCACTGCATCAAACCAAAAATCCATACGCGATATTCCCTTCGGACTTGTTTATGAATTTTGGAGCTTGACCTGTCCGAATAGGGCCTTCATTCGGACTTGTTTTAAGCTATTGGAGCACAACCTGTCCGAATGGGAACTGCATTCGGACACGATCATTTTTTTCTGCCATAATCTGTCCGAATGGAATCAAGTTACCTTTCGATCTATAGTTTCTACAGCCCTAACTCTGCTTTTATCTCCTCAATCTGTTCTAAATGACGCTTTTCATGCCAGCCGATGATTTCCACCCACTGCTTCAAATGAAAGGGACCAAACACCGGGTGTGGAATGGTGCGTTTTAGCATCTTTTCTTCATCAGCATCAACAATGAATGCTTCTAAGGCAGAACGTGACTTATGCAATTTCTCTTGTATGGTAGTCAAAGTCATAAATTCATCTGAGGGTGTTACATACGACGGTGCATCAAACTTAGAGGTGCGGTCGATTATTTGATTAATAGGCTTATCCTCTATAACTGCTTCCTCATCACTATTCATCAGCTTAGACATTTGGTGAACAATTAACCGCTCCAATAAGTAGAGATGCTCTAATACTTGCATAATACTCCACTTCCCCGTTGGTTTTTCGTTTAGCTGTGAGTCTGTTAAACCTATAACGCTTTTTAATACTTCTTCACGAACCTCTTTATTATGCTTCATCCTTCTCCGCCCTTTCCAACCTCTTTTTCTAAGGTATATAATGGTAGCTTATGTAAGGAAATTCTAGTTTAATTCATTTTATGCTCAATTGGTTAGACAATTCGAATTAATAAAAATCTTGCAAAAGTATTTATATTATCTGACAACAGGGGTATTATATATTTAGGGAATCGAAATTGTTTCAAAGAAAGAAGTGTTTTTACATATGGAACAAAACAAAGCTGCACGACGAAACTTAATGATAATGTGGTTTTCTAACTTTTTTGTTTCTGGGAGTATGACAATGGTTTTACCCTTTCTCTCCCTTTATATCGAGACGTTCGGCAACTTTTCAGAAAAGTATGTTCAACAATGGTCTGGCTGGACCTTTGGGATCACCTTTGTCACCGCCTTTCTCTTTTCTCCCATTTGGGGGCGAATCGGTGATCGATTTGGTAGGAAAAAAATCTTAATCTTTTCAGCATTTGGGATGGCCTTTTCCATTTTCATGATGGGGTTCGTCGAATCTGTCTGGCAATTATTTGTATTAAGATTGTTTATGGGGATATTTTCTGGGTTTATTTCGATGTCACAAGCTTTTATATCCACACAAACGCCAAAGGATATTGCGGGACGTGTACTTGGAACTCTTCAAACTGGCGGAATTACAGGATCATTAGTGGGGCCATTATTAGGTGGGGTTCTAGCGGATTCCTTTGGCTATTCGGCAACCTTTCAAGGAACATCAATTGCCATCTTTATATCAGCGATTCTCGTTATGCTCACAACAGAATATAAAATGTCAGATGGAAAAAAAGGAACAAAATCATCCTATACGAGTAAAGAGGTCCTTTCTCACATTACAAAGAATCCTCTTTTATTATCCGTATTACTTATTTCCACACTGATACAAATTGCTCATTTTAGCATTCAACCGATCTTGTCGTTGTATGTGAATGAAATCCATGGCCATGAAAATTTAGCCTTATATTCAGGTATTGCCTTTTCGGCGGCTGGTCTTGGCAATTTAATGATGGCTAGACAATGGGGGAAAATCGCTGATAAGATTGGTTATGTAAAAATTCTAATCATGCTTCTGTTTATGGCAGCAATCGTTTATTTGCCAGGTGGGTTTGTCACTAGCATTTGGCAGCTTGTGATCATTCGATTTTTGCTCGGCATTGCTATTGGAGGAATTGTCCCTGTACGTGTTGCTTATATTCGACAGGAAGCTCCGATATCTATGCAAGGGGAAGTTCTTGGCTACAATACGAGCCTTCGCTTTTTAGGAAATGTTATTGGACCCGTTATGGGTGGAATGGTTGCTGGTTACTTTGGTTTTTCAGCTGTATTTATCATTACTAGTCTATTATTGCTTATTAGCGGATTCCTTCTGTTTATTTCGATGCAACGGAGTCCGAAGTTGAATTTGGAGGGGAAATCATGAAAAAAAAGTTGATTATTACACAAGACTTAGATTCAACCTATAACGATATTTTGAAAGAAATCATCCCAGAATGGGAGATTTATATTGGAAAGGATCCTAGCATTTGGCTTGAGCATCTAAAGGATGCTGAGATTGTTGCTGGTTGGAAAAAAGAGATTAAAGAACATTGTCTAGAAGAATCTTCTCAGCTTAAATGGCTCCAAACATGGAGTGCTGGGGTAAATAACCTACCTCTTTCTGAATTAGAATCTAGAAACATTCAACTAACAAGCGCAAACGGAGTACATGCCTATCCAATCTCTGAAACGATCTTTGGACTTATGCTGGCTCTAACTCGAAAAATCCATACATATGTTAAAAATCAACAATCTAAAAAATGGCATCATGCTAATATGAACCTCGAAATGCATGAAAAAACAGTTGGCATTATTGGGGTTGGGGCGATTGGTAAAGAAACCGCCAAAATCGCTAAAGCATTCGGAATGAAGGTGCTGGGGGTCCGTCACTCTGGAATTCAAGAAGATTATGTTGATGAAATGTACAAGCAAGAACAGCTTAACGAGATTCTCCCCCTTTGTGATTATGTGGTCATTACACTGCCACTTACAAAAGAGACATACCGCTTATTGGGTGCAGAACAATTAAAACTAATGAAATCTTCAGCTTTCTTAATTAATATTGGTCGTGGGGAAATTATAGATGAGTCAGCACTTGTTCAGGCACTTACTGAAAATGAAATTGCCGGTGCAGGACTTGATGTGTTTATAAAAGAGCCATTATCTGAGGATAGCCCTTTATGGGAGTTGGAAAACGTGATTATTACTCCTCATACATCTGGTTCAACTGAGCATTACAACAAACGAGTAATGGATGATATTTTCATCCCAAATCTGAAGAGCTATATAGATGATCAAAAAACGATAATTAATGTTGTTGATTTTGAAAAAGGATATTAATAATGTTTTACTCTTCTCTCTCTACATTGTGTAGGGAGTTTTTCAATTAAGAGATTCCATCATTTGTAATAGGTCATCCACCTATGAGGACAGAAATTTCTTAGTGACTCTTTTTCGACGTTTGGTATCAATCTGGGGATTGATGACCCTTTTTTAACTTTTTTGACCAAAAGGGTCATCAATCGTGCGATTGATGACCCTTTTCTTACTTTTTTGGCCAAAAGGGACATCTATCGTGCGATTGTTGACCCTTTTCTTACTTTCAAGACCAAAACGGTAACCTATCGTGCGATTGATGACCCTTTTCTTCTTTCAAGACTAAAACGGTAACCTATCGTGCAATTGATGACCCTTTTCTTACTTTCAAGACCAAAACAGTAACCTATCGTGCAATTGATGACCCTTTTCTTACTTTCAAGACCAAAACGGTAACCTATCGTGCGATTGATGACCCTTTTCTTACTTTCAAGACTAAAACGGTAACCTATCGTGCAATTGATGACCCTTTTCTTACTTTCAAGACCAAAACAGTAACCTATCGTGCGATTGATGACCCTTTTCTTACTCGCTTTTAGACCATCAGTCATCAATTTTTTCAATCACTACTACCAGCAACACCCGCCAATGACATTGCCGCAATTAGGGGCGCACTCCCTATTTTCACACCATTTTTCCAAACGGTGACTTCTCCATATTGTTTTCCTTTTTCAATATTAAAAAGGACTTCCTGAGGGAAAATGGTTTCTTTTATTCTAAAAGGTAGCTTGGAATCGATCTTTGACTTATAAGAAATCTCTGTTTTAGCAATTAGAGGAACAGAAGTACCATTAAGTTTAACAGTTGTGATTTCCTGCCCCTGCTTCACAGCTACTACATTCTTCATCAATGAAAAGGAGTAATTTGTCATAGCTGCAAGGTCCTTATACTGTTCTAGTTTGGAGGATTTCATCACAACACCAATAAGCGTGACGTCATTTTTCTTAACGATTTCTACTAATGAATTCCTAGCTGCGTCTGTATATCCTGTTTTCCCACCGATCACATGGGGCTTTGTAAAGTACTGCGCTCGATTGGTAAGCTTTACTGTCCTCAGAGATGTATGTACGGTTGCCACTTTTGTCCCCATTGTTTTAATAATTTCCGGGTATTTTTGAAGAGCCTCCCTAGTCAGCAAAGCCATATCATAGGTCGTAGTATAATGCTTCGGATGATGCAATCCGCTTGGGGTGACAAAATTCGTATCCTTCACGCCTATTTCTTTGGCTTTCTTATTCATAAGGGTACTAAACTTGGCTTCACTACCTGCTATATGTTCCGCTATCATGGTCGCCACATCATTACTGCTCATCACAAGCAATGCCTTCAAAGCATCCTCACGATTCATTTTCTCGCCTACTTTTAATAGAAAAATAGAATTGCTTACATCCTGTTTTACTGCTTGTTTACTGGCGGTCAGCATCGTACCCTTTTCAACTGAATCTAGCAAAAGCATAGCGGTGACAATTTTAGTCATACTGGCTGGATACCACTTAGTCCGAGCTTGTTTAGAATAGATTACTTCGCCCGTTTTAGCATCAATCACCGTTGCAAAATTCCCATAGACCTTTGGAAGCGGTGCAGATGCTTCTATCTTTGGAGCTTGGCCAACTAAGAAACATAGAATGATAAAATAACATATTAGTTTTTTTGAAAACATTAGAAACCTCCTTAAATAAACGAAATAATTCTTTCCTCGTATATTTATTCAGGATTTCCTTTTGTTTTCCTTTATTTAAGTGAAAAATCAAAACAAAAAAGTGCCAAACCCCTACTTTATTGAAGGGTTAGGCACTTTTTTATCTCATGTACCACAAAAAGTCCGATATGGTTGGTTTGACGGTTCTGGCAGTTTGCAATATTCTTCTTGATCAAGAGAATGCTCAAATGGCTTTGAAAGTACATCAAGAAGACGCTCCATTACACTAAAGTCTCCATCCACAGCCGCTTCTAGCGCTTCTTCTACTCGGTGGTTTCGAGGAATGACCGCCGGATTGCTGTTTCGCATCAATTCCTGCGAGGAGGCTTGCGTTTCTTCTTGCCTGCCTAGTCTCGCCTTCCACCGTTCATGCCACTCGGTAAATTCTGAATTTCCAAAAAGACTCGTGTCCTCGAGTTTTTCAAAGCTTAATGCACGGAAGGTATTTGTATAGTCCGCATGATATTTTTGCATCATACTGAGGAGGTCATCAACAAGTGCCCCATCCTCATCCTCTTCGTTAAATAACCCTAGCTTCGATCTCATTCCAGCTAGCCAATTAGATTTATATAGCTGCTCAAAATTTGAAAGTGCATCCTGTGCCATTTCAACTGCCTGCTCCTGATTTTCATGAATAAGTGGCAGCAAGGGTTCTGCAAGTCGCGCCAAATTCCATACTGCAATATATGGCTGATTACCATAGGCATAACGCCCTTCCTTGTCAATGGAACTGAAAACTGTTGCTGGGTCATATGTATCCATGAAGGCACACGGACCATAATCTATCGTTTCACCGCTAATCGTCATGTTGTCCGTGTTCATAACCCCATGAATAAAGCCAACCAGCTGCCATTTAGCAATTAGTTCGGCTTGACGTTTAATTACTGCTTGAAGAAGCGAAAGATACCGATTCTCATCCCCTTCGACTTCTGGGTAATGTCGCTTTATTGTATAGTCTGCGAGAATTTGGAGTTCCTCAAGCGTCCCCCATTTTGCAGCATATTGAAAGGTCCCAACACGAAGATGACTGGAAGCCACACGAGTTAGAATGGCACCGGGTAAATTCGTTTCACGGTTGACGATTTCACCCGTTGACACCACTGCTAAGCTACGTGTTGTAGGAATCCCAAGCGCATGCATCGCTTCACTAATAATGTATTCGCGCAGCATTGGTCCAAGTGCCGCTCGCCCATCCCCACCACGGGAGTACGGGGTTCTACCTGGTCCCTTTAGCTGAATATCAAAACGCTCACCTTGAGGCGTAATTTGTTCGCCAAGTAGCACTGCTCGGCCGTCCCCCAACATTGTAAAATGCCCAAATTGATGCCCCGCATAGGCTTGCGCTAGAGGTGAAGCACCTTCTGGAATTTGATTTCCAGCAAACACCGCAATTCCATTTTCTCTTTGCAGTGCTTGAACTTCTAACCCTAATGAAGTGGCCAGGGATTGATTAAGTATGATTAACTTTGGTGAACGTACCGGGGTTGGTTTTTGGCTTTTGAAAAATGTATTCGGCAATTGGGAGTAACTATTATCAAAATTCCAGCCAATTTCGTTACTTGTTGTCATCGTATCCCCCTTTTCTTTATTAATTTTTATACATTTTAGTGTCTGCTTTTGCTAATTTAATATACTTTAGCGGCTTACATCATTGTATCACCTCAATCCATTCACCAAAAGAAATAGCCACCCTACTCCTAAAGTTAAACAGTTCCGTTTTGAGGTAATTGGGATATCAGTTCCTAGGACGTTTATTAGTAACTAATGAAAAAATAAGCGGAGGTTTTTCGGTTAAACTGCCAAATAGGGCTTGGTTCGGGGTATATAAGCGGAGTTTTTCCGGTTAAGCAAGCGAAATGACCCATTTTGACGTTTTTTGAGTAAATAGCCGGAATCCTTCCGTCTATTTAAGCTATTTTCAGTGCTATTTCGTAATTAAGGGAACTTTCTCCGCTTATTTATCAACCCATGTCGACTCCCTCCTCTTGTTCCTTGAGGGTTCGCTCTTTATTTAAAATTATCTGTGTCAAAGAATCCATAATAAATGAAAAAGGCGTGTCAAATCCTTTGAAATCAGATTGCACACCTATTTCATTATCATTTAAAAGTTATGCACCTTAAAAATGAACGGTTTATCTTTAAGCTAGGGTGACTATTTAAAAAAACTAACCAAAAACCTTCCTTATTCCACCTATGACGATGACAACAATATAAGCGCCAATAAGAGAAGGCACTAACCAATAGCCAACTACCACTGGACCCCATGTTCCAAATAGATAAGGTCCAAGTAAAGTTCCTACATAGCCCGCTACAATCGCACCAACCCAGCTACCTGGCATACTAAATGGGGATAACCTATCCGCAACAGTACCAATTACTAATGCGAAGATAACGGTAAGTATAAAAGTAGTAATACTCATCTCATTAACTCCTTTTTTCCAGAGTATGCACGTCCATGGATGAGTGTTCACTTTGAAAAATAAGCAACAAAAAAAACATGCAGTCTAAATAAATCAGAGTGGACCTATTACTCAAACACAGTCACTATCACGCCATCGACATTATTACCTGAAACCTCATAATCCCGATTCATGGGAACATCTATTGTCATCCTTTCAGAAACAGGGTAATAAAAAACTGTATATTTTTCTCCATTCACACTAGCTGAGATGCTCTTTTCTTCTTTCAAATAATCCATATACTCTTCCAACACTAAATTCTTTTCCTTCATAATCGCGCTGTGTGGTAACCCAACATAGCGAATATGCCAAGGTTCATAGAGAATTCCAGTTACATCTGTTTTGTCCTTTGGATAACGTAAAATAAAGCCATATTTCCAAGCATTTTTTTCTATCCATTTTCCTTCGGCTGCATCCTCCATCTTCATCTGAGTGGAACCGACATCAAGTGAAAGTCCTAAATTGTGTTCACTATAGCCTGCTGGTAGGGCATAATCCGAACCCATCTCTTTGTAAAGGGTGCTTTGCTCCTCAAAGCCTCGAAAACCACTATTAATAGAGAAATGATCCACACCATCTTTTTGGGCAGCTGCTATCATATTCGAAAAACGATAGGATACTTCCTCAGACAAATAAATTTCGCTTCTAAGTAATCCGTAACCATTTGTCAATTTATCATGCGAAAATAAATTCACCACGTCTGATTTAATACTCTTTTGGTGAACAGGGTATTTCTTGTTGACCAAAAGGAGATTTCCTTGATGAATATCGTCTAATGTCACTTCTTTTTTTTCGATATTTTCAGTTGTTCCGATATATTCTTGTATCTCTACTCGATCTTGTAAAAAAGGAATTTTATTTTCAAAGGCAAAACCCATACACAATAAAATAACCAATAAAAAACCCCACTTTTTCATTTACCGTTTCCTCCCAGTCCTAACATGATGTTTCTAGAATAGGAAAAACTTTTTAAAAAAATAGTGGGGTAAAGTTTAAATTTTTCTTAAATTTTTTCATTTTTTGCGAAATGACCTAGCTTTGGCAAGCGAACTTCAAAGACCGTTCGGATCAAACTACTTTCGGCCGTAATCGTTCCACTATGCTGCTCCACAATATTTTTAGCAATAAATAGGCCAAGACCAGTGCTATCCTCTTGATGTGTTCGGGCTTTGTCCCCTTTATAAAACATATCAAAAATATGTGGCAGTTCATCCGGTGGAATACTGTCCCCATAATTCACAACCTGAACGACTACTTCGCCTGAATCTATAAAACCTTCGACATCGATATATTGACCATCATATCCATAACGATTCGCATTGGTTAAAAGGTTTTCAAACACTCGTGCTAGCAACTCTCCATCAGCAAAAGCAAGTAATTCGGAAGTCATATTCATTCGCACTTTTAAATTGTTTTTTTCGAAAACAGGAAATAATTCTTCCTGTAATTGAAAAAGTAGGTCGCTTAAATTAATATCCTTTTTCTGGGCAGGTAACATACCATAGTTCATTCGTGTTATTTCAAAAAGTTCATCAATTAGTTTTTCCAAACGTTGAGATTTGGTAAAGGCAATCGTTAAAAAATGTCTGACTTGCTCCTTTGTCAAATTCTCATCCTTCAAAATCAAATCTAAATAACCTAACACAGACGTAAGTGGAGTACGCAAATCATGAGCTAGATTAACGACTAACTGATCTTTACTGCTTTCGGAAAAATCTCCTCGTTCGATTGCTTCTTTCAGTTTTTCACTAGCTAGATTAATGTCTTTGGCAATCTCGTTAAACTCATCATTGGATTCGATATGAACTCGATGTGTAAAGTCAGCACGAGCGAGATTATGGATTCCTGTTGATATCACATTAAAATAGATAGAATATCGTTTAGTAAGGATATAGAAAAAGAATATCGAAAGCGGGATAAAGAGTAGTAAAAAGAAGTTAACATCTCCAATTCTTCCTATCCACTGACGAAGGGCAGCCAAGGAATCACCAAGTTGTGCATTTTCCCGATAGTAGAATTGTAGGGATTTAAAGATGATAAATGTTATGATTCCAGACAGGAGCATACTTAAACCAAATAACATAATCATTTTTGAACGAAAACTACGGACGATTTTACCCATTGAATGAATACCCCACACCCCAAACGGTTTTAATCAATTTGTTTTTCCGTTTATCTTCATCAAGCTTTTTCCGTAACGTACGAATATGGACCATCACGGTATTTGCTCCTTCAAAATAGGCTGCTCCCCACACATGTTGAAAAATATTTTCCACACTGTATACCTTCTTTGGATGACTGGCAAGTAATAACAAAATATCAAACTCTTTCGGTGTTAACTCAATAATTTCACCATATAGACTAACGGTGCGCTGCTCAGGTGCAATCACTAGTTCCCCAAATTCTAAATTTGAATGTTGAGCTGATCTCGGCTGATTCAATTTCATAAACCTTCGTAAATGAGCATTCACACGAGCAACCAATTCAATCGGTGTGAATGGCTTTGTGATATAATCATCTGCTCCAATAACTAGTCCTTGTACTTTGTCAAAGTCAGAAGTTTTGGCACTCAAAAAAATGATTGGCATATTGTGATGTTCCCGTATGCGACGGGTTACTTCATATCCATCCATTTTCGGCATCATAATATCTAAAATCAACAAATCAATGGATTGATTTTCTATAACATCAATAGCTGCTTGTCCGTCCGCTACTTTCAACACATGATAACCTTCTTTTTCTAAATGGATAGCTATTAGATTAGCAATCTCCTCCTCATCATCGGCTATTAAAATTGAGATTGGTTTCATCTATCTCACTCCTATATATCGTTAAATCAACTTTTATAAATAAATGTTAACATATAACCATTTCTTTGGAAAAAATATATTTGAATTGTTTGTCGAATGTTATAGATTAAAAGACAAATAATCCCCTAGTTCAGAAGGGGATTGTTGTTTTTAATGAATTTTTCTCAGCCATTGATCTAAATAAACAATCTTACTGTTACTTTCCATATTATTTTTATGAAGTAAGACCCTTCTCGTCTCTAACTGACCAAGTTCAATTACTTTTGATAAGTTTTTTGTTTCAAATCTACCAATATCATGTAAATCAATATCAATTAAAAGGTCGGCATGCTCTTTTAGGCAACGATCTGTATTCTTATGACTCGCAATATCAATATATCGATTCAAATAAGAAATAATGTTGGTCGGTTGTTGACTGTTTGAGCTTCGCACCCTTACAGAAGTGACATTCTCAGCACCCATTCCTCTGACAATATCAGCAGGATTGTTATTTAAAATATAGCCATCAACTAATAACTTATTTCCTACCTCTACAGGTGAAAACACACCTGGAATAGCAATGCTTGCGCGAATGGCCAATGCAACTTCACCAGAATCAATCACTACCATTTCTCCTGAAACCAAATCTACACAAATGACAGCAAAAGGAATCTCTAAATCTGAAAAATGCTTTCCATCTGTTAGTTTTTGCAAAGTATGATAGATTCGATCTCCTTTTATCCAGCCTTTTCGATTCAACCCTATATCAATATGTCTTCTAATGGATAGATTATGCAGGACACTTCTCATTTTCTCTGGACACATCCCACAGGCAAATAACCCGCCGACAACTGACCCTGCACTTGTACCTGCTAGATGAGTAATTTCGATATCATTATTAATCAGTTCTTTTAACACACCGATATGGGCAACTCCTCTAAGAGATCCGCCTCCTAGTGAAACTCCTGTTTGTTTCAATTGTTTTGCCCCCTTTCTTTTATATCAGTTATAAGGTTCTTTTCCCTTTTAGATTTTTTATAATAAAAAAGGAAAATGATGCTGAGCACGAGGATAACTGCCCCGTACCCATATATGCTGTAGGTACTAAAATAGTTCTTAAATGCCTCGTAATTCCCATTGAAATAATCTCCTAGAAGAATC
Source organism: Pseudoneobacillus rhizosphaerae (assembly GCF_917563885.1). Taxonomy (GTDB): domain Bacteria; phylum Bacillota; class Bacilli; order Bacillales; family Cytobacillaceae; genus Pseudoneobacillus; species Pseudoneobacillus rhizosphaerae. The sequence continues at coordinate 179,302 of NZ_CAKJTG010000003.1, read as the reverse complement.
ATCACAAAGGACCAAGGGTAAATTCCTAAAAACGTTAAAGTAAAATATTTGAACAAATGTACGTTGCTCATTCCCGCTACATAGGAAATATAATTCCCGATACCAAATGGGCGGGATAAGGCGATGCTCCATATTCCATATTTATTAAAAAATAATTGACCCTTCTTTAATCCTTTTTTCATCCGTTTGGGGATATGCCTTTCGAGCTTCCTTCCTAGATAGTAAGGAATTAGACTAGCTAGGCTATAGCTGAGGCTCATTCCTAAGGCGATTACGGCTGTGTCAACGTAACCGGGAGAAAATAAGTACCCGAAGGAAAGTACCATAATCACACCTGGGAAGGGTAAGGATGAGCCTTCCAAAACCATGACGAGAAATAATCCGGGAAGTCCAATAGCATGGATCCATTCTAAAAATTGTTGTACCATTGCCTCTCCCCCCTTTTTTACACATTTTTAAGTTTAATTTATTTTACGAGCACTCCCCTTGAGTGCATCTTCACGATTAAAGTCAATCACATCCTGGATAAAGGTTGCTATTTCATTTGGGGAACCGCCCTTTATTTCTCTTAAATACGCCTGTAACGAAGCCTGAAACTGATCCTTTACTGTTTCATCCTTGAAATAGTTCATTACTTGATCATCTAACGACAGATTTTCTTTAAGGATTTGGACAAGATTTAGCTCCTTTAATAGCTTAAGATTAATTTCCTCTTGACCTGGAAGCGCAGAATGAATGAAAATGGGTTGGCCTTTTTTTAAAGCTTCGCTTATTGTCACACCACCAGGCTTTGTAATGATGGCATCCACATTGCTGTATAGTTCATTCATTTTTTCTCTAGATGAAATGTATGGGAGAGGGTGGATGTTTTGATAATGAAGGTTTTCAATTTTTTGATAAAGCTTTTTATTCTTACCGCATAAAACAAAGTATTCGACTTCACTCTCGTTACTCTGCTGCTTCAATAGTTCCGCAATGTTTCCAAGACCAACACTTCCGCCTGAAACAAGCACCTTAATTTTCGATGTGGCTTCCAATGGTGTTAATTGTTTTTCAAATTGTTCATCTGTTGGGATACCAGTAACAATAATTTGATTATCTGGAATTCCGTTCCTATTCATTAAATTATTTTTCACTGCCTGACTTGGCACAAAATGATAATCAATGCCCTCCCGTCCCCACACATCATTTATAAAAAAGTCAGTATAAACATTGATGACAGGTATCGGACATTGATGTTTACTTTTGAGTTGGCTAAGAAAATAGGAAGGAAAGCCGTGTGTACAAACGATTAAATCTGGTTTTTCTTCAGCGATTATTTGTTTCATCTTCTTCATGAATAAGAAATCATAGTATTTATAGGAACGACCCGTATTGGATTTATTGGCCATATGTTTGTAAACCCAGGCATAGTTTCTTGGAAAATAATGAATCCACTCAAGATACGTATTCGTTACGATTCTTTCAACAGTCGGATTCCACGCACTCATTAAATCGATTTTTTTACATAGGATTGTTGAATCTCGTCTTTGTAAGTATCCTGCAATTGTATCCGCTACTTGGTGATGACCCGAAGGCATTCTCAACAGAGGGAAAAATAATATCTTCTTCATCGCTACTCATTCCTTCACTCATTTTGTCATGGTAAAGTAAGCATACAAAAAGGACCGTAATGGTGTAATGAACCTCAGACTAAGAATCGACTAAGACCTCAGCCGTATTTTTCCAGTTCAATCTCGATTCAGCATATGCCCAATTTGCATAAATGGCTAAAAAAAATACATCTCCCTAGCTTCGAGAGATGTTTTTTTCAAAGCCGAACCAATTACTTATCTAACCGTTCCAAAATAACCGTCACTTTAAACAGGTCACCATCTACTTCTAAATCTAAAGCTCCACCATGTAAATCAACGATGGATTTCGCAATGGCAAGGCCAAGACCCGAACCGTCCGTATGGCGTGATTCATCACCGCGTTTAAATCGCTCAAATAATTCATCAGTATTTTCACTTAGCTCATATTTCGAGATATTTTTAAACGTGATGATTACTTGATCGTTTTCTTCTTTCACACTGATAAATGCTCTAGTATTTTCTAAAGAGTAGTTGATCATGTTTCCAATAAGGTTTTCAAACACCCGCCACATTTTTTGCCCATCGACAAAGGCATATAATGGGTGTTCTGGATTTGAAACTCTAAATTGAACTTGAGAAGCTTGAATCGTTTCATTGTACTCAGCTAATGCTTGTTGAAGCAATTGAACAATATCAACCTTTTGTTTAGCGAGCTCAATTGATCCACTTGCCATTTTTGAGGCTTCAAATAAATCTTCAATTAATACCTTTAACCGTTGGGACTTACGGTCAATGATTTCGATATACGTGCTGCGCTCCTCTTCAGCAATCTCCGGATTTTTTAAAAGCTCCGTATACGTAATAATCGAGGTTAATGGAGTACGTAAATCATGGCTCACATTGGTAATGAGCTCCGTTTTCAGCCTTTCACTTTTCGCCTGAGCTGTTTGTGAGGTCTCGACCCCGTATTTCATTTTATTAATATCTTCAGCTAGTTTAGCTATGACGGATTTTCCTTTAATCTCTAAATCAGGTTCAAAATTCCCGTTGGCTAATGCCTTTGCATTGATCAAAATTTTATTAAAAGATCCTGTTCTTCTGATAATAATGAAAAATAGTGGCACCCCAATGATAAAAAAGGCAAACATAAAGATAATTAGGAAGCCCTCATCCACTCCTCCGAGACCGAGTAATAAACCTAATGAAAAGACAACGGTCAAAATCAAGAAAATTTGCGTCCCTACTTTTCGATTTAAGAAGGCATCTCTAAATATGTTTAACACTCTTGCAATGTATGTGTTTTTCCAAATTCCCTTTTGGTTAGGATGACTTGTAAGTCTTTTGTACATATAATTCACTTGAACCATGGATAAGCCTATAAAAACCGTTATCCAAAATAGATAAATTAAAATATCATCCACATGGAAGTTCATATAAATATGTGATGATTCTACTGAAATGACTATGGAGGCTATGATGGATATTCCAAGTAGCACTATAGCTAAATCAAATGGGATTCTATTATATTTTTCCTGCCATTTACTGGAGGCGATGCTAGTGAATAACCCTTTTTTCTTACCTACTATTATACTAGCTAATAAAGCAAGCACAGCACCCACTGTATAAATCCAATAGACGATTCTTTCTTGATCGTAGCTATCATAATCAAGCATGATCATATTGGTATTAGGGGCATCCTTTGAAACACCTATTTTACCCTCATATTGATCATTAGAATTGACAGTTGAAAAATGGACTCCATCTTCATATCTCCAGACTAAATGATTTTCCTTCATTTTAAGGTAGCCATTGTTTTTACTTGGGTAACTTTGAATAAAATCCATCGTTTTATCATTTATATATTGATCAACTAATTTACTATTTGTAATCGGAAGATTCGTATAAACCTCACCAGTGGCGGTATTTTTTAGATAATAAACAAAGGCTTGTCGATAGATTTCATAATCGTCTCGATATTGATCGAGCTCATTGAAATAGTTATCGATGTTATTTTCCTTTTCTATTTTGATTTTCTCCTCGATAAACTCATCATTTTCAAAGATTGTTGTAACCTCTTCTATTTTTTTATCTCTTTCTTTTATATAAACATCTGCCATCTTTTGATCTTTATTTGCTTGGGCATTTTCAATCCGTGGCTGAAATTCTTGTTCGATACTCAAAACCTGATCGCCTAAATCACCATATTCACCATAATTTAATCGATGTTCCGCTATTTCATCCTTTGATACGGTAATTGCTTTTTTCATCTCTTCCTTCGATGGAGAAACTTCAAACGCCTGAATATACTCTGTTAAATTTCCGATTGTATTTTGAAATTGAGAGGTTTTAAAATAATCATTTTCTACATAATTGTTATCATTTACTAAGGCAGTTAGGACACCACTTAGTCCATACGCGAACAAAACGAGCCAAGCTATGATGCCGATTCTATTTTTCCATTTTGTATCCAATTCCCCATACCACCTTTAAATATCTTGGATTTTTTGGATCGATTTCAATTTTCTCGCGAATTTTACGAATATGCACAGCTACGGTATTCTCTGCATTGAAATTTGGCTCGTTCCAAACCTTTTCGTAAATATCAGAAATAGAAAACACACGACCCGCATTCACCATTAGTAGTTCAACAATTTTATATTCAATTGGTGTTAATTTCACTGGATCACCGTTTACTGCGACTTCCTTTGCAGCCTGGTCAAGTGTAAGTCCGTTCAAATCAATCGTTTTGTTGATTCCTTCAAAGGTTCCTAACGTAACATACCTTCTAAGCTGGGATTTCACCCTTGCAATCAGCTCTAATGGATTAAAGGGTTTTGTTATATAATCATCAGCGCCAACCTGTAATCCTAAAATCTTATCCGTATCTTCACTTTTAGCACTTAACATAATGATTGGAATATTCTTTTGTTCTCGTATTTTAAAAGTAGCTGTGATTCCATCCATCTTCGGCATCATAATATCTAATAAAATGAGATGAACTTTATTCTCTGTTAAACACTCTAGTGCTTCTACACCATCCTGAGCTTTTAACACTTTCATCCCTTCATTTTTCAAATAGATTTCAATCCCATCACGAATTTCTTTATCATCATCAACCACTAACACCACATAAGTATTCATCGATTCATCCCTCCTTTCCAAAGTTTAACATAAGTTAATTTAATAGGATTGATTTTAGTATAGTCAAAAGTTCTTAAGTAAAAGAGAGGAAAAAAATGAAGAATTTCTTAAGATTGTTTTGGATTACCTTTAAAAATAAGGCTATGTTAAAGCTTAATGTAGATTTTCTAAAGAAACAAACGAAATTGGGTTAGTAATAATATGGCTAATAGTTACCGGAAACAGCCAATGAACGAGAAAACGGTAACTATTAGAGGCTAATAGTTACCGGAAACAGCCAATGAACGAGAAAACGGTAACGAAAATAAAGTGTAACTGATAAGAATTCCAATTAGGATTCAATCGGAGGTTTTAGTTATATTTGATTTATTTTTACTCTTCTTCAGCGCCATTATTGAAAGTAAGAACAACCTTCCCCTTTGTACGTCCACTTTCAACGTGCCGGTGAGCCTCAACAATCTGTTCAAAAGGAAAGCATTTCTCAATAACGGGTCTTAATTTTTCTTCCTCCACTAGACTACGTAAGAAATCCAGATCTTTATCATTTGGTTTTGTAAAATGAATCTTTGCTTTCTTGCTGCCAAATAATGAACTTATCATAATTTGAACCGGGTGATACTTAGGGTAAAATAGGTGTTCTGTAATATATATACCGTTCTCGGTTAAAGAGCGTAAACAACTGAAAAAGGTACGCTTACCAACTGCATCCAGAATTACATCGTACTTTTTTCCATTACCAACGAAATCTTCCTTCGAATAATCAATAACGTGATGTGCCCCAAGTTCCTTAACCCACTCAAGATTGGAGGTACTACAAACAGCGGTTACTTCAGCACCAAAGTATCTGGCAAGTTGAACAGCAAAGTGACCAACTCCACCTGAGGCACCATAGATTAAGACTCTTTGTCCTTGCTTAACCTGTGCAACATCCCTCAATGCTTGTAGCGCAGTTTGTGCAGCACACGGTATAGCGGCAGCCTCCTCAAATGTTACGTTTTTCGGCATATGACTTAGGAACTTCTCACGCGGGGAGACATATTCGGCATGAGATCCGAAACAACTCCCGAAAACATGATCACCTACGTTAAATTTCTGTACGTTTTTGCCGACTGCTTCAATCGTGCCCGCAACATCAATACCTAAAATCGAATTTTTGGGTTTAGTTAGTCCATTCTCTAACCTTGTAGGCAAATATCCCTTTCGGTACAAATAGTCTAGAGCATTGACCGAAGCACTATGCACTTTAATCATCACTCTATCATCATCTATGATGGATGGCTGCTCCACATCTTTTATCTCCATGACTTCAGGGGGACCATATGTACTATGAATAGCTGCTCTCACCTGCTTTTCCTCCTCAATATTCCTATTTTTTTCCTAGGGTTAGAACTTGTCATTTTAAGTGAATTTATGCTCTTTCCAATAAAATAGGAGAGATGATTCAGAGTAAGGCTGGAAACGAGCAATTTATTGCAACTAATTGTTAAGTTGAAGTCAAACGATGACAATATGGTCATCATATATTATATATTCTCTTAATTTATCTTTATAACCTTCAGAAAATTATAAAAACATTTACCGCTACAAGCCTAATTCCCAGTCCTAATCTTCCTGCATTTTTCGCTCTTTGTTTTGCAACTAGTCTTATTTCTGAGATTATAAATTTAATTTCCAGTCTTTCTTTGATGTTAATTTTCTTTCATATTCAGTTTGTTTTTTTAAGACTGACATTGAATAAATAGTAACAAATAAAAGAAAAATCACCATTGTGAATATATATGTCCAGTCAGTTGTATGATCGATAATCCTTAAATCACTCATATTACCAATTTGACTTTTGAAGAGTGAAACAGTGTTCCACCCCCAGTGACATCCAATTGTGAACCAAAGGGAGCCAGTTACTGCAAAAGGTATAGCATAGGTTAATCCCATTAGTAAGAGCATTATCCACTGAGTATAACCATCGTCAATTCTCCAAATGTGATTAAGTACATAAATAACAGAAGAAATTCCTACCAATAATTGTGGAGAAAACTTTTTTGGAAGATATTTAAAAACATAACCACGAGTTAACATATCTTCACTTGCCGATGAAAAAAAAGTAATTAGAATTATTCCTAGTAAAGGAAGGATCATTTGTTGAATTGAAAAGAAACCACCAAAATAAATTTCGCCTTTCATAACAGATACAATAAAACTACCACTATAAAACAATATACCTAGTAAAAAGCCAGTAGAAAGATTTTTAAAAGCACTTTTATGTCTATACATTCCAAATGCAGATAGGCCTTTTTCCCCCATTAATTTTGAAACTATATGTGCGACTATAAAGAAGAAAATGAAACTACATAAGATATATATAGCGTTATTGCCCACTATTTCTGATGTATGGTATGTTGCAAATAGTATAATAAAACCTAATAAAGCTTTTATCTTCAATTAAATACCTACTTTCTCAAATTAATTGGCAAGTTTTCACAACTACATAAACATCGGTCTATTAGACCTACTATAAATATATGTAAATTATACCATTTTTCATTAAACAAAACTGTATTTTTACTACCTTTATACGTAAAAAGGCCCAAGATACACAAGGCTAATAAATCTTGCTATATTAATCCTTTAATAATAATAAAGGCTGTTTTCGCAAAGATTGTTGCTTTTCGAACGATAACAAAGAAACCCAATATTCTTATAAAAAGAAGATTGGGTTTCTTATTATCGAAAGAGAATTCCTTTTACTAAAAGGGACGGAGGAACAGTTTCCTTGTCCGACAAAGCTAAAATCAACAAAAATTAGACAGCCCCTAAACGGATATCAAACTATTGTTTCACATCAATTAAAAAAAGTCTTTCACATTTAAATAAGTTATCAATATTAGTAATTAGTCCACTCATAAATAGCCCATTTTCTTGAGGTCCTCGTATACTATCCAAGAAAACATTTTCCTGCCCTCTCTGTTTAAATGATCGGGATCGATAAAATAATCTTTGTTGTCTACGAATCTTTGATCACTCATATAATTTATAAATGGGACATCTAATTTCAGAGCTTTTAAGTACTGAAAAACAAGTCTGTTCATTACTTCCTCATTGAAAAACTCTAGATAAGACTGATGTACTGGCTCCATGGTTAATATTACTCGATAACCTTTCTCGTTACAATAATCTACAATCTCTCTTAACTGCTTTACATTTATTTCCATATTATTGTTTTCAACTGCTTCTCGGTACTGCCCTTCTATTTTCATATACTTTCTTCCTGCATAATTTTTACCGGTATTTGCCCATGGTTGATGAGAATTCCATTTTAAGTTTTTCAATTTACCCGCGAGCGCAGAATGAAAACTCCCACTATTTATCCCTGGTAAGTACAAGTAACTGTAATAATCTATTAAATTAAACGGATCAATTTCGGTACGATCCAAAACTTTATAATAATTTCCTATGTTCTTAGCCTCAGAATTGGCGAAAGTAATTTGAGAGATGGAAACGAGAACGACACCACCAGGTTTAAGATACTTGCCATACTCTTTCAACAATTTAAAGTCGTACTGAATTGTCTGGGAAGGAAGCGCTAAGTCCAGATGGGACAAACCAGTAGGCTTAAAATAATAACCATACATTGAATGAGAGGCACCTAGATTGATGATATCAACAGGATATGGATGTTTCTTAAATGCCAGTATCTCATGGTCTATATTGTAATCATAAGAATCCTTTACAAATTTATTTACTGGCATAAACAGTAGGATAATAACACTAATGATAATTGTTAACTTGATAAATAATCGTCCCATAGCAAATCCTTTCAATACATTGTTTCTTTTACCAAAATTGCTAAATGGCTCTAGTATAAAGTGCAATCAAACTTCCCATGAAATTTGTATTTAGATTAAAATCCACCATAAACAAATCCATTACCCGAAACACCGAATACAAGGACTGAAAGAATGAGAAAAATATAAAATGCAAATCTAGTGAATATCGAGTGCTTCGATAGAAATTTCCATGTTGAAACATTGTTTCTTTCGATATATTGAAATAGTTGTACAATAATATAGAAAAAAATAAAAATCACCAAATCCAGTAACGGAAAAATTTCAAATGCTTTAACAATTCCCAAAGGACTCCAAGAGCTAATCGTTAAGAAAAGTTTTGCATTTTCAAATGCTTGTGCTACGGTATCCGACCGAAAAAAAACTCTGGAAAAGCAAACTAGCAGGAAGGTTATTGTAATTTTCACCCATTTATGGAGCACTGGACTTCTATCCAAATGAATAAATGAAGCGATGCTTTCACGAAAAGACTTTGTAGCATCTCCAAACACGCGATAAAACCCATGAATAAAACCCCATAAAACAAAAGTCCAAGCGGCTCCGTGCCAAATGCCGCTTACTAAAAAAGTAATCACAATGGCTAAATAAATTTCACTTCTCTTCTTTTTCCCCTTACATAATGGGAAAAAAATATAGTCCCTAAGCCATGTAGAGAGCGTTATATGCCATCTGCTCCAAAAATCTGAAATTGAAACTGCAAAGTGCGGTTGCTTAAAGTTTTCTGTCAAATTTATCCCTAGCATTCTTGCACAACCGATGGCAATGTCACTGCATGCTGAAAAATCAGCGAACAATTGTATCGAAAATAGAATGGTAGCTAGTACGATTTGTGAACCAGTCGGGTTGGGACTATCGTAAACACTAGATACTATTGGAGCTAGCCGATCTGCAATTAATGTCTTCTTAAAAAAGCCCCATGCAATCCGCTTCATCCCATAGTTTAAATTTTCATAATTTAAACTATGTTCGCCTTTCAATTGTGGAAGTAATTTCTTCGCACGTTCAATCGGCCCAGCAACCAATTGTGGGAAAAATGCAAAAAATACTGAAAAATAGCCGTAATGTCTTTCTGCTTTTTGCTTTCCATAGTAGATATCCACAAGATAACTTACTGCCTGAAATGTATAAAACGAAATGGCTAATGGCAGGACAATCTCTTGGTATGGTATGGTATAATTCCAATCTATGTATTTTGCCATCGCCCGAAGTGAGTCATTTACAAAATTAAAATATTTAAACCAACCGAGAAAAAACAATAATACCGAAATACCAACTAGCATGACTTTTTTCTTCTGTTTTTTTGTCTCCTGTTTTTCAATTATAATTCCAGTAAAATAAGTAAAAGCTGTGCTTGTAAGTAGTAACGGGATAAATTGGATACTTAAGATAGCGTAAAAAACGTAACTTGCTACTAATAAAAGAATCCATCTCAATCGATGTGGGATTAAATAATAAGTAAAAACGATTATTGCGAAAAATAGGAGAAACTCAATTGATATAAATGTCATCTAATCACCTGATAATAAATATACTTAAAATTTTTCATGAATCGAACTAAAAATAACCCTAAAGTTGTCCAAGTTGCATGAAACCCTGCTCTGTGTCGACTAACGCATAAGAACTAGTAAACTATGTACTAATGCGGATTCACGTTACTTCAATGTTTCACCTAAAAGGTGACACACTCGGTTTCAGATCTCAGTGTTTAAGGTTTTCTCATGTGGTTCATATTTCCTGTTACTGGTTCATCTGAATATATTACCCATATTTAGGTAACTCCGAATAGAGGATTTTTCCAAAATGATTACGTGGAATTTCCTTGATTCTAATAATTTTAAAGCCCTTTAAGTTTAATTTTTCCTTGAGTAATTTTTTAATTTGAACATAATCTTCTTTTAATGTGTAAATAACCATTTGATCATCCGTTCCAGCGCAGATACAATCATGACCATGCTCATTTAAAAATCCTTCTACTTCATCAAGGCTGATACGGTTTCCGTAGACTTTAATCATTCTTTTGATTCGGCCAGATATAAAAAAATACCCATCCTGATCAAAATAAGCCATATCACCTGTACGCAAAATACCGTTATTCTCATCTTTTTTCGAAAGATCGAATAACGACCCAGCATACCCCAAAGAAACGTTTGCTCCTTTGTATATCAATTCGCCGATAACATTAGGCGCTGTAATTTTGTTGCCATTGTCATCTTGCAGAATCAATTCTCCACCTGGAATGGCAATACCAATACTCCCGGCTTTATCAAGACTTTTTTCACATGGTAAATAGGCCATCCGTGCCGTAGCTTCAGTTTGACCGTACATGGAAAAAAACTGAATTCCTCTCTGATTACATACTTTAGCAAATTTGCGCGATAGGGTTTCGCTTAATTTTCCACCTGCTTGAGTTAGTTTTTTTAAACTTGGAAGATTAAACTCTTCAAACTTCAGCCTATTAAGCATCTCATACACGAAGGGAACTCCTCCAAAAGTTGTTACTCCTTGCTCTCTACATAAGTCCCAAAACTCTTTTTTCATGACAGATGCATCCGTTACAATTATCGTCGCCCCGCAAATGAAATGACTATTGATGATAGAGAGACCATAGGAGTAATTCATTGGAAGTGTTGTTATAGGTCTATCGTCTGCATTGATGTCAAGGTACTTTGCTATTGATTCAGCATTTTTGAAAATATTTTCATAACTTAAGCGAACAAATTTGGGGCTACCAGTACTTCCAGAGGTTGTTAAAAGGAGCGCAAGATCTTCATGAAGATCATGTTGAAAAAATGTCGGACATCTAAATAATGTGTAATCACCAAACACAAATGAACTATCCATTACTTTTACTAGGTCTTGATTTTCACTACTCGCCCAAATGTATGTAGGCTTATAAAGGTTAATCAGTCTGCGTAACCGATCAATATGGATGGATGCATCCAAAAGTACAGGAACAACACCACCTCTAATAAAGCCCACATAGCCAAATAAAGACTCTTTATTATTTGAACATAGACAAAAAACGAGCGTTCGTTCACCTACTTTACCACAGATAGCGTCAGCAATTTCTAACATTTCAGAGTAAGAATATTTTCGTTCAGCATATACAGCGGTGCGGTTCCCAAACTCCTCCATTTTTTTGAAACTATTCATTAATAAAGTCCACTCCCAACCGTTTCAATAGCTCCATTCCTGACTGGTAAGAATTGAACTCTGTAATCCATTCAGAATCTATTGAGACATCAAAAACATCCTCAACCTCAGAAATGAGTGTCATATGTCCAATTGAATCCCATTCTCTTGTTACTCCAAGCGCTAAATCTTCACATACTTCATCTTCTTCCAAGTCCAGCGCATTGATAAATGCATTTCTATATTTTTCGATATTTCTCATCATGTACACCCTTTCAATAAATCTATAATTCTGTTATTTTTCATCGAGACACCAATTATTATCACATTTTCATTATCCTTTATTGATAACGAGAATCATTTTCATATATGATTCTAGCATAACGCTTTTCAAAAGGTCAATAACTCACTTAATTATGTGTGTAAGATACTTTGCGTTTTCTGAATGTTAACCTGATTAGGACACAGTTTTTGCTCATTTAAGTGACACGATTAACTGGAAATTGGATTAATATCAATGTAATTGACATGGAACCTCTACTATCAGAAGCCTCTGTTGAAAAACCAAATATGTAAGAATGTTTTAAGAAAATAAAAAGAACCTAATATTCAAGTAGTGTATAAAAACTTGAAATTAGGCTCTTTTTTTGTTTTTCTTGTTTTAGTTTTTGTAATCTTCTACTATTTTCCAAATAGTATTAAATGCTTCTTTTGCTTTCACTTTATCAAAATCTTTTTGAACATCATATGTTATCAATGCCTTCCATAGAGCCCATCCTCGTGCTCTATTCCAGGTTGCCTCGTCCAAATTTAATTCATTCTTGAACACTTTTCTACTGGCATCATCAAAAAAAGTCCAGGCTATTGCTGCATCACAAGAGGGATCTCCTACTCCTAAAATACCAAAATCAATAACTGCACTGAGCTTTCCATCCTTAACCAACAAATTCCCTGGTGCAATATCACCGTGTACCCACACAGGCTTTAATTCCCATTCAGAATCTAAAGCTAACCACCATATTTCACTCAATGAACCTCCAGCAAAATCCTCTTTGTTGTTCTTAATAGCATTTCGAGTTTCATCATTGTAAATAGATAAAGACCCACCTCTATAAAAATTATGCTTACCAGCTAAGGGACCTTCGTTGGTATCGATGTCTTGTAACTCTTTTAAAAATAACCCCAAATCTTTTGCCATCTGATTAAGATTTTCAATATTGTTATGAGATAGGTGCTCTCCCTCAAGCCACTTATTGATGGACCAGGACCAGGGATATTCTTCATTCGGATTTCCTTTTGCTATTGGAACAGGAATGGGTAATGAAAGTTTTTCAGCTAAAATCGGAAGCCACTTTTGTTCTTTTTCTACCTGTGGAGCATAGCCTGCTGCACTAGGTAACCTTACACTCATATTATCGCCTAGATGAAATGTTCTGTTATCATTTCCACTATTTTTTACAGGTTTGATATATAAATCAGACCATTCTGGATACTGTTCATTTATTAGTTTTGATACTAAATCTATATTGATAATCATTATAAAAAATCACCAACCTTTTTCTAATTATAATAGATATTTTCGCCCTCAACAGTTTCAAATCCTTTTTCAAGTAAACTCCCTCTAGTAAGTGGACGATTACGAGAAGATTTTTATAGGAAGTATTTTTAAAAAGTTGGTGGCCGGAAAATTTGTTGATATTTGTATAAAAATTTGCATATTTTCGGCTTAGTCTAAAAATATGTTGTAAAAAGAAAGCCTTCGTTAGCTTAATTAGTTTTGTTTAATTCTTCTATACATTTGTACCACTCTTCTATTATCATTTTTTACAAGTAATAAGTTGAAAGGATAGATAGAATGATGAAGTTAATTGCTTTAGGAAGTGGCGGGGGAACCCCATCAAAGAGTAGACATACTGCAAGTTATCTAATTGATACAGGAGAAAGCATTGTAATTCTTGATGCAGGAAGTGGACTAGCCCGGTTAGGTGACTATTCTACAATGCTTAAGAAATATGAAGAAGTAAATATTATATTAAGTCATTATCATCTTGATCACATAATAGGTATTAGTTATTTATCCAATTGGAATCAAGCAATAAAGAAATTGAACATTTATGGTCCAGGAAAGGATTTGGGTTTTGAAACCTGCCGCAAAACTTTGTCTGACATCTTTACTCCTCCTTATTATGTTGATTTAGACAAAGTGTTAAATGAAGTAAATATGTTAGATTATAATTTACAAGGATTTAAAATCGGTAATATGAAGATTTCGATTAATGAACAGGTGCATAGTGGTCGATCATTTGGAGTAACAGTTGGTAATTATATACATTACGCTACTGATACAGCAATCCTTGAAGAAACCTTTGCCTTAGCGCAGAATGTAAAACTATTATTACATGACTGCTGGGATAAAATAAACATTGACAGTAAGGACCATAGCTCCTTCGAGCAGATAAAATTAATGCTAAATAAGTATAGAATCCAAAAAGTTGGTCTTATTCATATTCATCCGATTTGGAAAGATGTTGATTTTAAAGAATTAATGATTTCATTAGTGAACAATCAAAATATAGAATTTGTCGATGATAAGTGGGTTGTTGAACTATCAGATTAGGAGAGAGACATAATGGATGAAATAATTAGACAAAGAATTAGAAATAGTAAGACTCTACTCGGACCATTTCCAAACTTTTTTTATGAAAAAACGCCAGATTACCCTCAAGCACTATTCTTAGAGTGGTTTCAAGTTGCTGTTGAATCTAGTGTACATGAACCTCATTCAATGACTATTTCCACAATTGATCAGCACGGATCTCCAGATTCTCGTGTTCTTATCTTAAAAGATATTGATAATGAAGGTTGGTATTTTGCTTCAAGTTCACAAAGTGCAAAAGGTAAGCAGATAGAAATTAATTCAAAGGTTGCACTTAATTTTTATTGGTCAGAAATTGGAAGACAAGTCAGAATCCGTGGAAATGCGGTAACGATGAACAAAGAGCGTAGTTCAAAGGATTTTTTAGAAAGAGGAAAGATTGCAAAAGCTATTGCGTTACTAGAAAAGCAGAGTTTAATTCTACAAGATCCTCATGAATTGGAGGAAGCATTAACTAAACAACTTATTAAACTTAATCGTAATCCAAAATTAATTTCTCCTTCTTGGACTTTATATAAAGTGGAGGCAACAGAGGTAGAGTTTTGGCAAGCAGATAAAGAGCGAAAGCATATTAGACTGCAATATAATCTTAGGGGAGAAAAATGGGTAAAAAACCTGCTATGGCCATAATCCTTTTTCATAAAAGGGCGACTACTCCTTTTTTGACTCACGCTCTCATTAGTCTAATAAAAAGATCAATATACTCTATCTGTATTGGTGACAAAGCACTTTACCAATTGTTACATTCATATATTCTGGCATATGTTCTTAATTGTTCAGGCTTCTTAAACTAACCTCCCGTTAGTACCTTAAATACCCTAAAAATTAACTGAGTATTTATTCACACTAATGAATAAATACTATAAAACATATCACTATAATTGGATATTTAATGATGTCAAAAAATTATGGACCTTTTTTCTACTTTCCATCTTGAAATGTACAATGTTTAAATGCTATGATAAACAAAATATTCCAAAAGATAAATCTATGAAGAGAACAAGTACGTTAGGGTAGGAATCTACAGCGAGCTGGGTATGGTGGAAGCCAGTGAGGAAAACCAAACGGAAATATCATCTCTGAGATGCAAGGCTGAACTTTAGTAAGTCTTGACGGATGTCCACCGTTACAAGGAACACGTATGATTGTACGTTGTCGAAGAGCTGTTGCATTTTGCAACAGAATTTGGGTGGTATCGCGGGTAATACACTCGTCCCTTTTATAGGGACGGGTGTTTTTTATTTTTTAAGGAGGATTGGAACCATGGATGTTATGAATCTAAAGGAATCGAACACAAAACGTGAACAAAGAGTACAGGATTATTGGGAGCAGCAGCATATTTTTCAGCGTTCGGTTCAAAACAGGGAAACGTCCGAGAATTTTGTCTTTTATGAAGGACCTCCAACGGCTAACGGACTTCCGCATGTCGGGCATGCACTTGGTAGAACGATAAAGGATATTATTGCTCGGTATCAAACGATGCAAGGCAAACAGGTCATAAGAAAAGCTGGTTGGGACACGCACGGATTACCCGTTGAATTAGGGGTTGAAAAAGCTCTTGGCATCTCTGGAAAACAAGCGATTGAGGAATATGGTGTCGAAGCTTTTATTGAAAAATGTAAGGAAAGTGTCTTTTCCTATGAAAAGCAATGGAGAGATTTTACTAGAGATTTAGGTTATTGGGTTGATATGGACCATCCCTACATGACGATGAAAAATGATTATATTGAATCGGTCTGGCACATTCTAGGGACCATCCATGAAAAAGGCTGGTTATATAAGGGGCATCGTGTTTCGCCATACTGCCCAAGCTGCCAAACCTCCTTAAGCTCACATGAAGTCGCTCAAGGATATAAGGATGTAAAGGATCTTAGTGCAACAGTCAAATTCAAGGTTAAAAATACGGAGAATGAATATGTGTTAGGATGGACGACAACCCCTTGGACTCTTCCTGCAAATGTAGCACTTGCCGTTCATGCAGACCTTGATTATGTAAGGGTAAAAGTAGATAAAGAAATCTATATTGTTGCTGCAGCCAGAGCCAATCAAGTGATTAACCAATATGATGAAATTTTAGAAACAGTTAAAGGAAATTCATTAGTCGGGCTTTCGTATGAACCTCCGTTCTCGTTTGCCGAGGTCAAAAAAGGCCATTGTATTGTCTCTGCTGGGTTTGTGACTGAGAGTAGTGGAACAGGAATTGTCCATATTGCACCTGCTTATGGGGAGGATGATTATCGACTTGTTCAGGAAAACGAGCTCTCCTTTATCAATGTTGTCGATGAAAGAGGAAGATACTTGGAGCTCGTTACCCCTCTAGCTGGACAATTAGTAAAAGAAAGTGATGTAGCAATCGTTAAACTACTCCATGAAAAAGGATTACTATTTCATAAAGAGAGGTATGAACATTCCTACCCACATTGTTGGCGATGCGATACTCCGTTACTTTATTATGCTACTGAAAGCTGGTTCATCAAAACAACTGCCTTAAAGGATGAATTTATTTCGAAAAATCAACAAGTAAATTGGTATCCTGAGCATATTAAAAACGGTCGTTTCGGAAATTTCCTAGAAGGATTAGTGGATTGGAACATTAGCAGAAATCGTTATTGGGGGACTCCGTTAAACGTATGGGTATGCTTCTCGTGTAACACGGAATGTTCACCAAAAAGTATTGGTGAGTTAAAACAATTTGCAAATGAAACGTTTACAGAAATCGACCTCCATAAACCACATGTGGATCAAATCACTTTCGAGTGCCCTTCCTGTAAGGAAAAGATGCACAGGACTCCAGAAGTGATTGATGTGTGGTTTGATAGTGGATCGATGCCATTTGCCCAATATCATACACCATTTGAAAATAGTGACTATTTTAATCAGCAATTTCCAGCCGATGTTGTTGTGGAAGGTATTGACCAGACGCGTGGATGGTTTTATTCTCTTCTCGCTGTTTCATTACTCTATACGGGGAAAGTTCCATACAAAAATGTTTTAGCAACAGGTCATGTTTTAGATGAGCATGGTCAAAAAATGTCTAAAAGTAAAGGGAATGCTCTAGACCCAGTAGACCTAATCAAAACGTTTGGAGCTGACTCACTAAGATGGGCGCTTATAGAAGATAGTGCGCCATGGAATCAAAAGCGATTTTCTAAACGCAATGTTCAGGAGGCGAAATCAAAGCTCATTGATACGCTAACAAGTTTATATCATTTCTATCGACTTTATGCTGATATTGATTCATTTGATCCTAGCACTCATACAAGCAACGAATATACCATCATGGATAAATGGATTCTTTCTAGATTAGCAACAACTTCAAGGCTAATGGAAAAAGAAATGAATCAGTATCAAATTACAAATGCAGCCAGATTGGGTGGGCAACTAGTTGAGGAGATCAGCAATTGGTATATTCGTAGAACTCGGAATCGTTTCTGGAGTGAAGGGATGTCTGACGATAAGTGCGCTGCCTTCCAATCACTCTATACATTGCTGATCAATACGTCAAAATTACTTGCACCTTTCATTCCCTTTACGACAGAAGAAATTTTTTATTCCTTAAAGGGAGACAGTGTCCATTTAGCCGACTATCCTATTTTAAAAGAAGATCTTATTAATCCGGCACTTGAGGAGCAAATGCAAGCTGTTTTAGAAATCGTCGAGTTGGGTCGTAGTATTCGGCATGCGAAACAACTGAAAACGAAACAGCCTTTAGCCAAACTTATCATCATTTCGAATCATCTCGATCATCATCTCCTCGCTCCCTTTGAGGAAATCATTCAAGATGAACTCAATATCAAGGAACTAGAATGGGCTGATTCATCCAATGATTTTATTGAACATCAATTGAAATTAAACTTTAAAATCGCTGGACCTAAGCTAGGGAAAAAGGTTAACGAAGTAAACAAACGATTGCTACAAGCTTCTCTAGGTGAAATTGACCTTTTTCTAACGGATGGTACTTTAACCCTTCCATTGGATAACGGGGAAACAGTATTTTTAACAATAGAGGATGTGCTCGTACAAAAAACAACAAGCTTGAGCGGTTTTTCCGAAGCATCGAATCGAAATTTCACCATTATCATGGATACCAATTTAACAAAAGAGTTAATCAAAGAAGGAATCGCAAGAGACTTTATCAGGATCATTCAGGACCTCCGAAAACAGAAGGATTTACCTGTTGATAAGCGAATTGATCTTTATCTGTCTGGTCCAGTGGAATTTTTAGAAACAGTAACTGAATTTGAGCCGTTAATCAGAAAAGGAATCGTTTTAAATGCTCTTCATTTTGATATAACCGATCATTCGGAGAAGATATATGTTGGGGAATATGAGGTTTTAGTGGGGATACTGTAACCGTAAAAAAGAGATGGAAATCCATCTCTTTTTTTACTAACTAACTTGTTTGCGTAATATGTTTTCTCTTTTGCTTTTCTTTCATAAAAAGATACGATTGAATCAGAATTAGGATAAATAAAATCGTACCTAGCACCTGAAAACTCACATGAATCGTAAACAACTGAGCATAGTATCCGAATATTAAACCAATCACAATACTTATAGCATTATGAACAAACGATGAGACTGAACTAATTGTGACTCTTAGCTCATCAGGTGACTCATCTTGTAAAAATCCAGAGTACACAAGAGTTATTGCTTCTAATATTCCAATCGCTACCATGAGAAAAATAACGCCCCACCATTTATAAACGGAACCAAAGATAAATATGGATAAGCTGGGAATCACAAAAAACAGAACAGAAAGAAAGGGGTTCTTGATCATATCCTTCATCCTATTTGCAAATAAACCAGAAAACGCAGAGATGATCGTAATACCTAAACTGACTAATCCAAAGTACTTTACAGCTATCCCTTGTTCTGGATAAATTAACATACTCATTTCATGAAGTTGTCCGTACAATACTGCTCCTACAACTGCACTAACAAATATGACATTTCTTAAGTGATGGTTATTCCAAGTAATAGACAGCCCTTTTTTCAAGTGAGTGTACATTGAAAAAATTTCTATCTTTTTTAAACTAGGTACACTTCTCTTTGGTTCATATAAGTATAGGATCAGTACAATCGAAATAGGGAAACCAATTAGTGACAACCAGTAATTGACCTCATATCCAAAATAATCTGCAATAATTCCTCCAACAATGGCGGCTAACCCTGAAACAGAGTATTTGATAAATTTTAATCGACCACTTATTTTGACATAGCAAGCTTCTTTATTTTGCTCTTTTAATGTTTCATAAAGAATAGCTTCGAGTGTTCCTGACTTTAACGAACCACCGACGGCGGCTGTAAAATAGGCTAAACTAAACATTGGGAAACTATAAGAAAAAATACTAACAAAGAACTCAAAAAAACAGAAAGCTAATCCCAACGCTAATGTGTATTTCTTTTTCCAAACATCAGCTAGTACACCCGACGGAATTTCAAAAATAATACTAAATACGGAATACAAAATTAGAAGATACTGCATATCAAGTACAGTAAGTCCACGCGATTCCCCAAATACTCTTTCAATGACATACGCAAAAATGAATGACTGTAAGATTGTAATACTATAAATCAAAACGATATTATGTTTAGATTTTTCCATGCCGATCCTCCCTTTAATGACTGTGATTTGTTAGAGTAATCAAGTCAAATCTGGAGGTGGCCTTGATAGTACTACTCAATATCAACAGCTACCTTTATTAAAGACCATTTCAAAGCTCCCCTTCCCTATTTATTTACAACTAATGATAATCTCAATTTTATTAATTATGTGGTCGCCGAGGAATTGGAATTATTTCGTCGTTGGATGGCATTAACGCCCATTACGACGGCAATTAATTCCTCTGTAGAGAGTTGTTTAGAATGATTGGTTAACTGAAAAGCAGGTGATGCAAAGAATCCGCTAATTTTTTCAAATTTAGCCACGATAGATGTGTCATTCTCATAAATATCGTACTGTTTAGAGAAGGCTTCCGATTTAATGAAATAGGTTCCTCGCTCATTAGCCTCGTACTCATATTTCTTAGAAAAGAATGACAATTTCTGTTTTAATGCCCCTATTTCTTGTTCCTGCCCGTCGTAAATTCTCCATTTCACTCCGAAAAAAGGAAACTTCCCGCTAACTTTTACGCTGCCATTTAAGTCTACTATTTCTACACCAGCAGAGAACATGCTCTTCAAATCTAGCTCTCCGACTTTTTCCTTTGCCTCATTATAAATCTCTGTCCTACCTGCCGAGAAGAAATTATCTTTAAAATAGACAACTTTATCCACCAACCTCACTCCTTTACGCCAACTACTAAACGACAATATATCCCTAATACGTATTGGCCATGAGAAAGGTTTCAATAGTTTCCTGATTACGGAAATGAGGCACAAGAACCGACCCTATTCTTTCTACCTAAAAATAAAATCCTCTAATCTATCCTCGAATACTGTTTTTACGAAGTCTAACACTATAATGCCTCATTGATTTAGGTATTCCTTTTAATTCAAATACCCCATTATAGATTAAAGTCCTAATTCGGTATTCTAAAAAATAACTGTCATATTCATCCCCATATGTTAGGATTTCACTAATTAATGATCCAGCCTTGATAAAATCTTTGACTTCTTGGTTTGCGTGCAGCCTTTCAATCGTCCAGATGATCTGCGGATCAAAGTGATCTTCAGGTACACCTTTTATTTTACCGTTCTCCCATACTCGCAGTACTTCTGTAGTTTCAGAAAATACTTTCCATTCAGCTTGAAACTGTTTTCGCTCATGATTAGATAGGGGCTTGTTATTCTTGTTTTTTTCAAAAAGAAGCCTTGCATCCTCTGGGTTAAGCTGACCTGTGTGGATAATTGATTGATTCTCAGAAGTTATGTATTTTTCATAGAGTTCAGTGGAATTTAGCAGAAAAACTTCATTGTCTTTATGGCGCAATAAATAGAGAATAAAACGAATACCCGTTTGTTCACTGGCATTATTCCCACACCAAATATAAATAGGAACTTCAGTAGGCACATCCTCTATTTCTAGAAGAGCATTTTGAAATTTAGTTTGATATTCATGGTCTTCCTGTTCGTAGTTAATATTTTCGTATAGCCATTCATTTCGGAAACCTTGGCCAATCTTTTCTTCTAGCTTCCACAATGGCCCGATTCCAAAAAAGTCAGGGAACCCGATAACCTTTTTTGGTCTTTCTAATCCTACTTTTAAGGAACCCGCTGCAAATTCAGGTGAAACAATATGTATCGGAATTTTAGTTTCTTTAACGCTATCATCTTGGCGGTTATGTTGAATTTGCTTATTAATTTCTTCTACCATCATGGCAACTCCATCTTGGTTGATGAAATAGCTTTTACCTTCAACTGATTTGTTTTCTTTATGGTCAAAAGTATCAAATGATTCTCCGGGATTTAATTCAAATGTTCCCCACCTTAAATTTTGTAGATCTTGTACATTCGTATAGTTACGCGTTTTAATTTCAAATACAAATACGATATTTGGGTCCACAAAAAAATAGATGAATGGAAAAATGACTTTCGTTTTTATCATGATCACTCCTGTCCACTAAATATTACCACATTTTAGACGCTTAACTATTTGAAACGAAAAAAGGCGCACTCTAATGTCATTGAGTACGCCTTTATTACATTTTCTCAAATCCTATGAAAGCACCTTTTCTTCTGACCTTCCTGCTGCCAGTAAAACTCTGTCGCGACCTAGGAAGATGGATAGGATTAAAATGAATACCCCTGTTCCTACAAGAAGCCATTCAATTTTTACGATATCTGCGATAGGGCCGAAAATAAGCATCCCAATTGGCATCATAGAAGTAGAAATCATCCCAAAGACACCAAAAATTCTCCCTAGATAGTTTTCATCTACTTTTTCTTGTATTAACACAGTGGTTGGTGTATTAAAAATTGGCATGGCTACGCCAAATACGGCCATGAAAATTAAATAAATCCAAAAGTTCGGAGTTACACCGAGCGCAAACGTACAAGCTCCCATCAACAAACTCGCAATTGTCATCGTGTAAACCTTATTTTTGAAACCACCCCAAGAAGCGATTATTCCTCCGCCAGCCATCATCCCAATGGAAAAGGCAATTTCGATAGCGGTTAAGCGCCAAACTTCATCACCAAAAGTTCTTGTTACTTGAAGAGGTGTTAAAAAGGCAGCAGGTGCCATCAACACGAAGAAAATTGCAAAAAACAAAAAGAATTTCTTTAAGAAAGCATGATTTTTAATATATGTTAAGCCTTGTTGTAAATCATTAAAATAACTTGTCGTTTGTTTTTCAGATGCCTTTTCATGAGTAGGAATTTTGAAAAAGCTTAGTAACACAAAGATGGCAATCGCTGCCGTTATGACATCGATGAAAAAAATGATTTCGATTGAAGTCATAGCCAATAGAGCCGCACTGACCATCGGAGCGACGAACATAATAATCGCTTGAATACTACCATTTATTCCGTTAACCTTAGTCAACCCTTCTTTAGGCACGATTTGAGGTAAAATCGCCCCTACTGCTGGAGTTTGTATTCCTGTCCCAATCGCCCGAATCGCTGCCATGACAAAGAGTAACCAAATCGATTCATACCCCATTAAAAATAATATGGCAAGAACTAATGTCGCAATGGCTATTAGAGCATCAGCCAAAATAATCAATATCTTTCGGTTATAGCGATCCGCCCATACCCCAGCTATCGGGGATAAAAAGAAGGTTGGGATGAAACCACAAATGATAAATAGTGTCATCATGACCCCGGATTTCGTTGTCAGTGTTATGTGCCACATAATCGCATACTGCACAAGCATAGAGCCAAAGAGCGAAATCGTCTGGCTACTCAAAAAAAGAATAATATTCTTTTTCCAATTGTTCATTGTTTGATTAGTCATTTTCTCACAACCGTTTCTATTTCTTATTTTAATAGTTATTAACAATTAAGGAAAGTTTCTATCCAATTTCTGTAGGTATTTTTCTGATAAAAACAAAAAAAAATCACAGACTATCTGCCTGTGATTTTTTAAAGCAAAGAGAAAGCATTACCTCTATTTAGAAGTAATGCTAAGTAATTGATTATTATCGCTTTTTCACAAAATAGTTTACGAAAAGGGCCATTAAAATTAAGCAGCTTTATTTGCTTTACTTTTATTCGTTGAGTCTTTAAAAAACATTTGGTCCAATGCGAATAGTTTACTTCCATTAATTGCAAGGAATGCTGCGATCGCTAAAAACGCGATATCTAATTCATACCCAGCCATTTGACCATCGCCTAGGAAGCCAAGAGCAAGTTTCGCTTTGAAGATAGCCCCAACCATTAAGAGAGATACTAGTATGGATACATATCTAGTACCTAACCCGATCACTAACGCAATTCCTCCAACCAATTCAAAAGATGCCACTACATAGGCCAATGCACCAGGTAAGCCAATGCTATCAAACCAGCCAACAATATTCTCAATTCCACCTTGGAATTTAGCTAAACCGTGTAAGAAAAAACTAACACCTAAAACTACGCGTAACATTAAAGTACTTGCTTCTAACTTATTTTTCATTTTATTTCCTCCTCATTATCCTTTAAATATGTTTATTTATCTAATGAATCCTGTAGCCAATTCAAGTAGTCTTGTAAATTTTGCATTGAGACTGTGTGACCAACCTGGTACGACTTAAATGTCACGGTTGCACCTAACTCTTTGAAATACTCATTATTTGCTATTCCCCATTCATATGGCAATACTTGATCTATTTCACCGTGGGAAATAAATAATGACATTTGATTTAGGGATTGTATGTTATATTCTTCCTTTACAAATTCAGGAATATATCCGCTTAAAGCGATGATTCCTTTTATGCGGTCACCTAATGTTAAACCGAGGGTCATAGATAAAATCGCACCTTGACTGAAGCCCATTAAGTATAATTTTTTTAAATCTAAAGGGTATTGTTCAGTAGCGTAATCAATAAAACTTGTAAGTTTTATTATCGCTTCGTCAAATATCTCTCGATGTGGTTTTCCATAACCTTGGATGGTAAAGTAAGCAAATCCAGGCGGCTGCACTAGATGGCCACGAATACTAAAAATAAAAAACTGCTTTTCTAAACCTTCTACCAAAGACAACATGTTTTGTTCGTTGCTCCCGATTCCATGCATGACGAAAAGAGCCGGATAGTTTTTTTCTGGATCTATGGTTTTTGGTCGACGCAATTCATAAATCATCTGTGATTCCAAAAGTCATCATCCATCCTTTCTAGAAAATAATTACATATATAGTAATAGCTTGCAGCAACTAATCTATAAGTATTCGTATTTCATTGGGAATAAAATATTCATATAGGAAAACACATACACAAAAATAAAACCCTAAATGATAGGAGTTGTTGTTTTCTAATATGAACATTTGTTATCTATAAGATAACAGCAATAGAAGTGGATTGTCAATATTTTTTTTGCTAAGATAGAATTATGTTTTTTATTAGGAAACTTTTGAGGTGGATAATTTGGATATAGGATCAAAAATTCGTGCCATACGGAATCGAAAAAAAATAACCATTGCTCAAATGTGCGAGGGTACTGGACTTTCTAAAGGATTTATCAGCAATGTCGAAAATAATAACACCTCCCCTTCCATTAGTACCCTACAATTGATATCTAACTTTCTAGGGGTTCCATTGCCTTATTTATTGTTAGAAAAAAAACAACACATGAAAGTGGTTAGAAAGTCTGAAAGGACATACTCCACTTTTAACAATTTAAAAATAGAGCATTTAACCTCCAAAGGTGGATTAAGAATGATGCTTGTCGAATTCCCGCCAGGAGCTTCCATGGGCGAAGCAAATGCCCATGAAGGTGAGGAGTGTCATTTGGTGCTAGAAGGAAAAATTCTTGCGGAGCAAGGTGAGGATTCTCTAATCATTGAAGAAGGAGACTCCTTTAGCTGGAACGCCAGTGTCCCACATTTCGTAAAAAATATCGGCGATGGAAAAGCGGTAGTATTAATATCCAGCTATTCTGATACTGAACTAAATGATATTTTCTAGTTAAAATTACAAAAGGTCTTATCTTTTCCAATGGAAATGATAAGACCTTTTATATATCTATATTCATTTTAGCAATACCTTTTTCTTTCATTTTTTTAGTTTAACTAATTTGTTAACCTTAATTAATACCTCACTTCTTAAGTATTTGTTAAGCTGGACATTAGCACCCCTTTGTGATTTTTTAATTATTTTGTATACCTCACCTCCCAAATAAATTGTTGTTCTAACAAGCACCGCCTCTCTAGATATTGTCTTCCTTTTACTATTAATCACCTACTTTAATGTAGAATCTGCTTACATAATCAATAATATATTCTTCACTCCTTTCGATGGTATTGGTTATAGACAGATTTGCCACCACCTCCATAATAGTTTCTCTATCTACCACTTACTAAGTGTAAGTTCGCCTCGCATTAGAACATTGGATGGAATCCTCCTTTGTTAAATTTCTATGTTGTTTGTTTTGCTTAGTCTTATATTAACTCCTTTATCAGTATTTTCTAAATATTCAGTTTTTTGTGTTTTTCGACATTTTTCTATTTGTTTTTACATCAAATCTACGTATTTCTCCGAATTACTCACTTTTTCACTGTTTTTATAAATGAAATTTTTATTATACAATAGTAGTTGGGGGAAAAAATCGTAAACCTTACGAAGTAGACCGTTAAACTATCTCGTTTTCGCATATCTGCCAAAGTAGCAATCTCGGGTTACGCCCGCATAACTCGGGTTACGCCCGCATAACTCGGGTTACGCCCGCATAACTCAGTTTACGCCCGCATAACTCAGTTTACGCCCGCATAACTCAGTTTACGCCCGCATAACTCAGTTTACGCCCGCATAACTGGATTTACGTCCCGATACTTGAATTTATGCCTACAAAAATAAAAAACGGTTCGATTGCTGCTTGCCAGTAATCGAACCGTTTTTTATTTACAAAGATTCTGGAACTAACCCCTTAATGTTTCTTCTTATCCTTATTCTTTTTCCCTTTACCCTTATTTCCCTTACTTTTCTTCTCTTTACCTGGAGGTTTAACTGCTTTCGGTTTTGGAGGAACGTCAGAAGAGCCTTTAATATAAAGATCATCTCCAACACTGTACACAGAACTTGGCTGTTGGAATCTAGCTTTATCTGTACTAAAGGTCATCATCATTTTTTTAAACATAATTTGTGAGATTTTTGTCGTGTCCCCAACCATATAGTTTCCAGATTCATTTTTCGCATATCCAGTCCAAACCGACATTGTGTATTGTGGCGTATAACCAACAAACCAGCTGTCATTAGTGCTTTTCTCTGGATATCCGTAACGTACTCGGGTTTTCTGATCAAAATTGGTCGTTCCTGATTTTCCTGCCACATCGAACCCTGGAATATTAGCCATTTTTCCTGTCCCAACATTAACAACATCCCGCAACATGTCCGTAATCATATAGGCCGTGTAATCTTGCATGACACGTTTCGGCTTTGGTGTAAAATTAGCCACTTTACCATCTGGGAAAACTACTTTTTGAACAAAATGAGGTTGGTTGTATACTCCGTTATTGGCAAAGGCGCTGAAAGCTCCTGCCATTTCAATAGGATTAACGGTGTTACTTCCAATCGCATACGATTCGTAAATCTGGTCATTTTCAAACGTTATTCCAAGATTTTCAGCAAAGATTTTTGCCTTTTCCATCTCCACTTCCCTAAGTGTAATAAGGGCAGGAATATTATAGGATTGTTGGAGTGCCTTTCGGATGGATAGCATTCCATGGTAACGATGATCCCAGTTAGATAAAGGTTGACCTGTTGAATAGTTGGTAGCCTGGTCATTTAACTGATGATAGGTAGACCATTTCAAATATTCGATGGCTGGACCATAATCTAAAATCGGTTTAAACGCGGATCCAGGCTGACGTTTGAGATCAGTAGCAAAATTGTAGCCTCGGAAAGTGGCTTTATTCTCGTTTCTCCCGCTTCCAATCGCCCGAATCTCACCCGTTTTTGTATCTAAAAAGGCGAATGCCCCTTGAAATCTAGCATTCGGATAGGTAATCAATTCATTGGTGTTCATCATCTTATCGGCATAAGCCTGTGCTTTCGGGTCAATCGTCGTATAGATGGATAATCCCTCAGTTGTAATATCAACACCCTTAAGCTTTCCTTCCACTTCTTCAACGACCGCATCCAAAAAAGCTTCATATGGCATACCTTGTGTTTTTTGAGAAATAATCCCTTCGGTTACGGGAACCTTCATTGCATCCTGTTTTTGTTGCCCCGTAATATATCCCCTATTATGCATAAAAGACAAAACCAGATTTCGCCTTGTAGTAGCAGCTTTTACGTTTTCGGGTTTAGTCGGATCATAATTATTCGGGCTTTGTGTTAGACCAGCAATCATCGCAGCCTGTGGAAGGGTTAATTTTTCTAAATGATTGGAGTCAATCCCGTAATAATTCTTCGCGGCAGCTGCAATTCCGTATGAACGATTTCCAAGGAAAATCTTGTTCAAATACATCATCAATATTTCTTGCTTAGAGTACTCTTTCTCTAATTGGTAAGCAAGATACCATTCCTGCACCTTACGTTTAATGGTTTTCTCTGGTGTTAAAAAAGAATTCTTAATTACTTGCTGTGTAATCGTGCTTCCGCCCTGGGAGCCAAAATCACCCGTTACATTTTTATAAATCGCGACTGCCGTCCGTTTAATATCTATTCCCTCGTGCTCAAAAAAATGAGAATCTTCAGTTGCAATAAAGGCATTCTCCAAGTTTTTCGGCACTTGGTCATAGCTGATTTTCGTTCGCTTTTCCTTGCCATATTCATAAAGGAATTTTCCATCTTTATCATAAAATTTAGTTGAAAGTGGATCGACCAGTTTCGAAGCATCTATTGGAGGGACATCTTTAATCATGGAGGCAAATGTATAGGCCCCTACACCAATGGACACAACTATAAGCACCATAAAGATAAGGAAAACCTTTCGAATTAAAGAACCTTTTTTAGTTGTATTTTTTCGTTTTGTTTTTTCTGCAAGTTTTCGTTCTTCACGATAGCGATATGCCTCTGACATTGAACTTCACTCCCGTGTTGTAGTTACATGTTGATGTGATAGGAAATTCTTACTATGCTGTAATAAGACTATCCGTTTTGAAACGATTAGTTTATAAAACGCGAATATAACGTACTGAAGAAGAATTAATCCAATAATCTCCTTGATCACTTTTAGCCATAAAAGAATTATGGTTTAGGATTTTATCCATTACCTCTTGGATAACCTCTTTTCTCTTAACTTCTTTTTCTTTCAAAATGCGTTCTTGCTTAATACCATTTTCTAAAGTGTAGCAAACAATATATTCCTTCAACTTCATTCTCCTTCTCATATACGATTTCAAAAATATATAAGACAGCCATAGCCATTATTTACAGTATAACAACCATATTAATTCGATTTGGGATCGTTGAATCTGGGGGTAGATGAGGTAAAAAAAAGAAAAACGGCTTTACAATTAAGGAAAAATACCTACCTTATGTTCCTACAGAAGTGTGTAATTCTTACTATTTTGTATAACATTACAAATTATTTTAATTTACTAATACATGTTAAAAATCAGATTCTAAATTTGCAGATTCCCTGTAGTAAATAGGTTATTCAGAGTTTTTTTTGAGATGTAAGCCCTTTCAATTAACTATTGTAAAATATCTAAATATTCTCTATAATACTATTTATTAATAATAATAGATTAGTTAAAAAAGGGGGAAGCTGACAATGATCAGTCCTGAAAACAAATCTATTAGAGAACTGTTTGATACTATATTCCAAGGGGGAAAGGTTAAATGAAATATCTGTTAAAGAAATGGAATCAAATGAGTATAGTCAAACAAATTTCTATCGGTCTTATTATTGGTATTATTTTAGCTGTAACGATTCCAGAAATGGCTAAACCTGTTGTGATTTTAGGCTCCTTATTTGTCGGTGCTTTAAAAGCAATTGCACCTATTTTAGTACTTTTCTTAGTTATGTCGGCTGTTGCTCAACACAAAAGTGGTCAGCAAACGAATATGAAATCCGTTATTATCCTGTATCTTTTAGGAACGTTTTTAGCTGGATTACTTGCGGTAATTGTCAGTTTTATGTTCCCAGTAAGCTTAACACTAACAAAGGGTGCAGAGGATTTGGCTGCTCCAGGCGGTGTTGTCGAGGTTATCAAATCGTTGCTGTTGAACGTGGTTGATAACCCTGTAAAAGCTATCTTTAATGCGAATTATATCGGTATTTTAGCTTGGGCGATTGTTTTGGGATTAGCTTTAAAAAGTGCCCCAGATTCGACAAAGACGATGATTACTAATTTTTCAGATGCCGTTTCGAAAATCGTTACATGGGTCATTAAGTTTGCGCCATTTGGAATCATGGGCCTTGTTATTGAATCAATTACGACAAATGGACTTGAGTCTTTACTTAGCTATGGAAAATTACTAATCGTTTTAATTGGATGTATGCTCTTTGTAGCTTTAGTTGTCAATCCACTTATTGTTTTTGTATATATTCGCCAAAACCCGTATCCACTAGTATTAAAGTGCATAAAAGAAAGTGGAATTACAGCATTCTTTACTCGTAGTTCGGCTGCTAACATACCTGTAAATATGAAGCTATGCGAAAAACTTGGTTTAGATAAAGATACGTATTCGGTTTCTATTCCTTTAGGTGCAACTGTTAATATGGCTGGTGCTGCTGTTACGATTTCTGTTTTAACACTTGCAGCGGTTCACACGCTCGGGATTGAAGTCGATATCCCTACAGCGATCATCTTGAGCGTCTTAGCAGCTGTTTGTGCATGCGGCGCTTCAGGGGTAGCTGGTGGTTCGTTACTATTGATTCCTCTAGCATGTAGCTTATTCGGAATCCCAGGTGATGTTGCGATGCAAGTAGTTGGAGTAGGCTTTATCATTGGGGTTTTACAAGACTCTTTCGAAACAGCTCTAAATTCATCAACAGACGTCCTTTTCACAGCAACTGCTGAATATAAGCAGAAGCTTAAGGAAGGGAAAAAAATTGGGAAAGTAGCGTAGTGTAAATTAAAAGGAAGCATGTGTTGAATCCAGAGTAGTTCACTTTGGATGGAGAAAATTTATAGGAACAGTTGAAATAGCATACCCAATCATAAAGTGATTGGTGTGCTATTTTTTTGATATCACACTGGTTTATTACAAATCCCCCCTATTTTCATATTCAAATCAAACTCAAATGAGTATATTATCATTTTCTGCTGTTGCTGTCCGAATGATGTTGGCATTCGGACTGGTTTGGGCTTTTCCCTACGGTTCCTGTCCGAATGAGGCTGGCATTCGGACTGCTTTTGGCTCTTCCCCAACAAACCTGTCCGAATAAGGCTACTAGTTAAAGTTGTTTACTATTTTTTCTCCACATAAGTGAACTTCTCGAGACAAATCCCATGCTTCTTTTTATTATGCTTGGTCATTTAAGCAAGTAAAAAATAGTATATTAGTTTTAAAGGATATTTTTATAGAGAGGAGGAAAAAGATGACGATATTTTCATTTTTTATTGCCTATTTACTAGGGTCTATTCCTTTCGCTTTAATTGTAGGAAAAGTGTTTTTCGGGGCAGATATTCGATATTATGGAAGTGGAAATCTAGGGGCATCGAATAGCATTCGAATTTTAGGGAAAAAGGCTGGATTGTTGGTTTTGATTGGAGATGTCTCTAAAGGTGTCATTGCAGCTTCTTTACCTTTATGGTTGAACCTGGACATAGACCCCCTTTATATTGGGTTTGCTGCGGTATTTGGTCATTGTTTTCCTATATTTGCTGGCTTTAGAGGTGGTAAAGCTGTAGCGACAACGGTTGGTGTATTGCTCATTTCAAGTTCCCCTTTGTTAGTAATTGGACTTGCTACCTTTCTAGGTGCGATTGTGATTACAAAATATGTAGCTGTAGGTTCCATTTTGATTGCACCCAACCTCTTTTTATATTCATTGATAACTGGGAATACGGAATATACAATCTTATTTTTGATTTTCATTCCCTTTATGTTGTATTTACATCGATCAAATTTAAGAAATATAAAAAATGGGACGGAACCTAAAATAAATGATAAGAACATAAAAAAAGATAAAATTAAAAATACTAAGAAGAAGTAGAGTACGGCTATTTATAATACCAAGTTAAATACACGCTAACACTTTAACTGGTGTTGGCTTATTTGTTTTGTAGATCGTACCTATTTTTGACAATTCTTAAAAATCAATACAATAGCCTTCAGACCTCGAGTTAAAAATATTTGTAATGTTACTTAACATATGATAAATTTTTATTAAGTAACATTACCGGAGGGAATCCCGTGGAATATGTCGAGCCTATAAAAGACATCGATACGATTAATACTATAAAAACGATATTAAAGAAACAATCTCAGAGAGACTTATTGCTGTTTGTACTCGGAATCAATACTGGTGTTAGAGTTCATGATCTACTATCTTTAAAGGTCAGTGATATATGGGATGGAACAGATATGAAGGAATTTTTATTATTAGATGATGCGCTTACTGGTAAAGCGAAACCCTTCTATTTAAATAGTAGCGTATATATGGAGTTAAAAACCTTCATGTCTCTTTCTAATTTTTCAAGTGAGGATTATTTGTTTAAATCAAAAAAGAATGCTCAGCCAATTACACGTCAGCAGGCCTATCGAATCATCAATCAAGCAGCTAAAGAAGCTGGAATAACCGGGAAAATAGGAACCCATACTTTAAGAAAGACATTTGGTTACCATGCCTATCGAAAGGGGATCGCGATTTCAATTTTGATGGATATTTATCACCATCATTCCCCAGCTGAAACATTAAGATATATCGGAATTGATAAAAATGAACATCAATTGATAAGGGTGGATGTAAATCTGTAAAGAAACAATAAAAATAAAACACCTCCACGAAAACATGGAGGTGCTTAGAACTTATTATTGATCATCATTATCTAGATCAGGATTTATGTCAACGTTTGTTAAGTCTTTAATGATGTCATCTGTTACTTGTACCTGCAGTGTTTCCATATCTTTCATAAACTTAAAAACCCCGTTATTAAAATCGGTTCCGTAGTCCTTGAAGAAAATCCCTTCAAATACAACATCTTTAGTATGTTTAAAAATGATGCGATAGTTTTCCCCATCTTTAACAAGGTAGGCACGTACACCCTTCTCGAATTGTCCTTCTTGATCCTTAAGTGATCGAGAAACCGAGATAATATGAAGATCGACAAATGGAACTTCGCGTAACAAAGAGTTAATAATCGAACCCTTGGCAATTTGCTCCCAACGACTTTGAGCCGTCTGACCAAGAATAATTTGAGTGATTCCTTTTTCCCTAGCAACTTCAGCGATTACTTTTGAGACTGGTCGCTTTTCATCGTCTTTTATAATTAATGCATCGGCGCTATGTTCTTCAGCTAGTTGTTTCCACCGTGTTATATAATGTGATTTTTCTGCATCCAGCTCATCAAACGGTTTTGGATCAATGGTAAGTATATATAATGGACAGTCTAACATATGTGCTATCTTACATCCGCGTTGAATGAGGCGTTCACCATTAGGTCCATAATACACACAGACGAGGATGCTTTCGTCCATACGTCCTTTAATTTTCTTCATATTAGTGTCACCTCGAAATAGATGTTAAGTTCAAAAAAATCAATCTGAATAAACTATGTATGACTATAGCTCATTGCAAACTCTCAGTCAATCAAATTCAATTATCCTACATATCTAGGCTTTCAAATATCTAAAATTCATTCATATTATTTGGCAAACAACGGCATTTAAATCATAGAAAATAAAAAATAAGGAATTCTATTAGTATTAAAATGGGGCTTTTCAACCCCTTATTTAATTTTAAAAAAACCTACAACTGTGTGTAATAGATAATTTTTTAAGGAGAGGATTAGATTGCCCTGGTTAAACATGACGATATTCATTCCATTTCTATTTGCTTTACTAGTACCCTTTATCTATAAGAAGTTCACTCCAAAAATTCATACCGGCTGGTTTGTATTGGTTGTTCCGATTTTGATATTCATTTACTTATTAACGTATATTCCAGCCATATCTAATGGGAAGTTTATTCATTCTTCGTTACCATGGATTCCATCTTATGGTATTAATTTCACCACATACATAGACGGACTTAGTCTCATTTTCGGTCTCCTGATAACAGGGATTGGGACATTAGTTGTATTATATTCTATCTTTTATTTGTCAAAGCACCGCGAGGCTCTGAATAACTTCTATGTTTATCTCTTGTTATTTATGGGTGCAATGCTTGGGCTCGTATTCTCAGATAACGTGTTAGTCTTATATGTATTTTGGGAATTGACGAGTATATCTTCCCTTTTATTAATTGCCTATTGGTACGAACGAGAAAAATCACGTTATGGTGCCCAAAAATCAATGCTTATAACGATTTTTGGCGGATTAGCAATGCTAGCAGGCTTTATTATGCTCTCCATCATAACCGACACCTATAGTATTCGAGAGATGTTTACTAAGGTAGATTCTATCGTATCACATTCCTTATTTCTTCCCGCTATGCTGCTGGTTCTTCTTGGTGCCTTTACAAAATCAGCTCAGTTTCCATTTAGTATTTGGTTACCTGATGCCATGGAGGCACCTACACCGATATCTGCATACTTGCATTCAGCCACAATGGTTAAAGCAGGTATTTACCTAGTAGCCAGAATGACGCCAATATTTGGTGGAACAGCAGAATGGTTTTGGATTGTCTCAGGAATCGGCCTAATTACCCTACTTTATGGGTCAGTAAATGCTGTCAGACAGACCGATTTGAAAGCTTTATTGGCGTATTCAACAATTAGTCAATTGGGATTAATTATGAGTTTACTTGGAATAGGTTCTGCTGCGATGTATT
Source organism: Pseudoneobacillus rhizosphaerae (assembly GCF_917563885.1). Taxonomy (GTDB): domain Bacteria; phylum Bacillota; class Bacilli; order Bacillales; family Cytobacillaceae; genus Pseudoneobacillus; species Pseudoneobacillus rhizosphaerae. The sequence goes on along the minus strand of NZ_CAKJTG010000003.1, from coordinate 144,992 downwards.
TTGGAATTGGTGATGAATCAGAGGTGTATACAGTTGCTATCCTAGCTGCTATTTTCCATTTAATCAATCATTCTACTTTTAAGGGATGTTTATTCATGGTTGTTGGTATCATTGACCATGAAACAGGAACACGTGATATTAGAAAACTTGGTGGGCTGATGAATCTGATGCCCGTTTCGTTTACTTTAACGATTATTGGAACGTTTGCAATGGCGGGTCTTCCTCCATTTAATGGTTTTTTAAGTAAGGAAATGTTCTTAACGGCTGTACTAAATGTTTCACAAATGTCTGTTTTTAATATGGAGAGCTTGGGATCCCTTTTTCCAATCGTAGCATGGATAGCCAGCATCTTTACCTTTGTCTATAGTATGATCCTTGTTTTTAAGACCTTTAGAGGAAAATATAGGCCAGAAAGATTGGAGAAAAAGGTACACGAGGCTCCGATCGGAATGTTACTTCCGCCAATCGTATTAGCCTCACTCGTTATTGGTATTTTCTTTTTTCCAAATATCCTTTCAAACTATCTATTAAAACCCGCAGTAGCATCGATTTTGCCGAGCTTAGCAATGGGTGGCGAAATTTACGTTAAAAAAATTAGTGCTTGGCATGGATGGAACACAGAATTATATATGACAATAGGAATCGTTGTATTCGGTACATTGCTCTATATTTATTTACGAAAGTGGATTAGAATTTACCTTTTTTATCCTCAATCGATGACATTAAATAATATGTATAATTCGGGAATGGAAAAGAGTGAAGACCTCTTTCAATCCATTACAAATCGTTATATGACTGGGTCTATTCGTGATTATCTTGTTTATATATTCGCCTTTATCATCTTTATTATCGGTGGAGCTTTATGGTTATTAGATGGGATATCCTTTGATCATTCTCAAGATGCTTCAATAAGTGTTTATGAGGGTGGGATTGTCATTTCAATGGTCATTTCTGCTGTTGCTGTTCTTCTGTCTAACTCAAGATTGACTTCTATCGTTGCTGTCGGTGCTTTAGGGTTACTCGTTTCGTTTTTGTTTGTTCTATTTCGGGCACCAGACTTGGCGCTCACTCAATTAGTAGTAGAAACCGTTACAACGGCTTTATTTTTACTTTGCTTCTATCATTTACCTCAATTACGTAAGGAGATCAGTAAAGTACGTTTTAAAGCAACAAATGCGATCATTTCGATTGGGGTCGGTGTAGTTGTCACGATTTTTGCTTTATCCGTAAACGGAACTAAACTTTTTGATTCCATATCAAGCTTTTATGAAAATTCCTATGAATTAGCTGGTGCCCAAAATATCGTTAATGCGATTCTTGTTGATTTTCGTGGAATCGATACGATGTTAGAAATTCTTGTCTTGGCCATTGCGGGGATTGGAGTCTATACATTAATAAAACTACGATTGTCAGGGGGAGATGAAAATGAAGGTACCAAATGATATCATCATCCGTAGTGTAACAAAAGTTGCTGTAGTCATCATATTAACCTTTGCCATAAACCTTTTTATTTCTGGGCATCATCATCCTGGCGGTGGATTTATTGGTGGCCTAGCGTTTTCTTCCGCTCTCATTCTTCTGTTTCTAGCGTTTGATATCGAAACAGTACGCAAAAATATACCCGTAGATTTTAAAGTGGTTGCCGCTTTAGGTGTGTTGATTTCAGTTCTTACGGGTATAGGGGGAATGATATTTAATATGCCGTTTTTAACGCAAGATTTCGATTATTTTGAGCTTCCGATATTTGGTAAAACAGAATTAGCAACGGCTGTCCTATTTGATATTGGGGTTGCACTAGCGGTAATAGGGACCTCACTCACGATTATTTTGAGTATAGGTGATGATCGATAATATGGAAACTTTAATGTCTATTCTAGTTGGTATCTTATTTGCAATTGGAACTTATTTACTATTAACCAAAACCCTTTTAAGAATTATATTGGGAACATCAATTATCGGGCATGGAGTAAACCTCCTCATTATTACAATGGGAGGCCTAAAAACAGGTGGACCGCCGTTTCTTGGAAGAAAGGAAACAAACTTTACGGATTCCTTACCACAAGCATTATTGTTAACTGCTGTTGTAATTAACTTTGCCACAACAGCGCTTTTTCTAGTGCTTAGTTATCGTGCTTATAAGGAAATGGGAACGGATGATACGGAGCAATTGAGAGGTATGGGAGATGAATAATTTAATTATTTTGCCCATCATTATTCCGATAATAGCTGGATTACTGATGGTTATTTTTAAGAAAAGTATTAAATTCCAGAGGATTCTTAGTATTTTTGCAATCGTTTCTACTGGAGCAGTAGCTGTTATTTTGATAAATCAAATTTCGAAGGATGGAATACAAATACTTCATTTAGGTGGCTGGAAAGCACCATTTGGAGTGAGTATGGTCGCGGATATGTTTGCCACAATATTAATCCTTGTAACAAGTATTGTGGCTGTTTGTTGCTTATTATTTGCTTTTCAATCAATTGGGGAAAAGCGAGAAGCCTATTACTTTTATCCACTTTTTTTATTCCTTATTACAGGAGTGAACGGTTCGTTCATGACTGGGGATATTTTTAATTTATTTGTTTGCTTTGAAGTCATGCTAGTCTCCTCCTATGTTCTGATTTCCTTAGGTGGGACAAAAATTCAACTTCGAGCGTCAATCCAATACATACTAATTAATGTTATTTCATCCTTCCTCTTTCTTGTCGCGATTGCCTTTTTGTATGCAATGACAGGAACTTTAAATTTTGCTCATCTCGCCCAACGAGTTGCAGAGGTAGGGCAAGATGGACTTCTGACAACGGTTGCTATTTTATTATTAATTGTGTTTAGTTTAAAAGCTGGTCTGTTTCTGTTCTATTGGTTGCCAGGTTCATACAGTGCACCTCCGACAGCCATCTCGGCTATTTTTGCAGCCCTTTTAACAAAGGTAGGAATCTATGCGATAATCCGTACTTTTTATCTCATATTTTATCATGAGCCGCAAATTACTCATTTATTAATTGGGATTTTGGCCGCTATCACAATGGTTTTGGGAGCAATCGGTGCTGTCGCTTATGGGGATATTAATAGAATTTTAACGTATAACGTCATCGTAGGAGTAGGATTTATTTTAGCAGGAGTTGCTACTTTATCCGTTGAGGGGATAACTGGGTCATTATATTATTTAATACATGACATGATTGTGAAAGCCCTCATTTTCTTATTGGGGGGAACGGTTATTCATCTTACTGGAACGAGTAAATTGAATGAGTTTAGTGGCCTTATCCGGCTACACCCACAATTAGGTTGGATGTTTTTTATCGCGGCATTATCGCTGTCAGGCATTCCACCATTAAGTGGATTTCTTGGTAAAGTATTCATTACAGAAGGAACGTTTGTAACAGGTTACTTTTGGCTAGGTGGAATTGGACTACTAACTAGTCTTATGGTTTTATATTCAATCATGAAAATCTTTATAAATGGTTTTTGGGGATATACAGTGCTGACAGAAGAAACGGAAAAAGGGACAACGAAAGGCTTAATGCTTCCAATTGGTATCCTTACCGCTCTAACGATTGCACTCGGTTTAGGCTCAGAGGGCATTCAAACTTATGTTGATCTTGCTACTCAGACTTTAATGAACCCAGAAATATATATACGCGCCGTTTTAGGTATCAAGTAGACCGCGTGAGGTAAAATGCTAAAGGGAAGGAGTTGTTGCCAATGCCCATGCAAGTATTAATTAATTTATTTATTGGTGTATTATGGATGTTTCTACAAGATCATTGGAGCGTATTAACCTTTTTTAGTGGATACTTGTTTGGTTTAATTGTTCTCTATATTTTACGAAGGTATTTTCCTACAAAATTCTATTTAGTCACTTTAATAGATATTTTCAGACTGCTCATTGTGTTTAGTCATGAATTGTTTACTTCTAGTATTGCGGTCATTCGACAAGTAATCAGACCTAAACTAAAGGTTGCACCTGGGATTTTTACTATAGAAACTGATTTGGAAGGTGATTTGGAAGTCACTCTTCTTGCCTTACTCCTTTGTTTAACACCTGGGTCTGTTGTAGTAGAAGTATCACCCGATAATAAAAAGTTTTATATCCATGCAATCGATATACCCGAGTCAAAGGAGTCGGTTTTTAAATCAAAAACAAGATTCGAAGGAGCGATAAAGAAGGTGACGCGAAAATGATTAATTTCATCTTAATATGTTCGTTATTATTTCTAACTTTCTCTATTTTGGCTATTAGTTATCGTTTAGTGGTAGGGCCTTCTGCTCCTGATAGGATTCAAGCATTAGATGCGTTAGGAGTTAATCTAATTGCCGGAGTAGCTATTTTCTCGGTTTTCCTAAGAAGCGTAGCCTTTTTTGAAATCATTTTGTTAATCGGAATCCTTTCATTTATCGGAACAATCGCTCTTGCTAAGTTTATTGAAAGAGGTGTTGTCATTGAACACAAACGTTCCGAGTGAATTACTTCCTGTTGTTCTAATATTTATAGGTACCATCTTTTGTTTCCTTAGTGCAATAGGCTTAATCCGATTACCTGATGTCTATACCCGTTCTCACGCTTTATCAAAAGGCTCTACAATGGGTGTTTTATTTACCTTGATTGGAACTTTTGTTTTTTTCTTATTAGAAGAAGATTATTTTAGTATCAGATTATTTCTTGGGATTTTCTTTGTATTCTTAACAGCTCCATTGTCAGCACACGTCATCACTCGTGCTGCATATCGCTCAAACGTAGAGCTGGCAAAAGAAAGCATTCAAGATGATTTAAAAGAAATCATGATTCATCGTAAAGAAAAACATGGCCGATAAAAATAACAAATTTAGCAGTCCAATTAGCATATCAATTGGACTGCTTTTTTATTTGGCTTAAGGAGAGTTGTTCTTAGTAATCCGCCATACCTGAATAAAAGTTGTTGTAAAGGGCAGTATACCTCTGTAAACATTAATGAGGTGATGGAAATGTCTAACATAATGAAACTAGAAGAAGTGGAAAAATTAAGAGATTTAATCAAAGACATAGACACAGCTATGTTGACTACGGTAACTGAAGAAGGGCTTGTTTCTCGTCCTATGAAAACACAAGAAATAGAATTTGATGGAGACTTATGGTTTTTCACAAAGAAGGAAACTAATAAATATGAAGAAATTTTACATGATCAAGATGTTAATGTGGCTTATGTAGGTAAATCCTATGTTTCCGTCCGTGGAAGAGCGGAAATCGTTGAGGATTTAGACAAGAAAAAGGAATTGTGGAGCTATGCTTATGAGAAAATTATGCAAACTTCTTATGATGATCCTAATGTTTATCTTGATAAAGGTAAAAGCTGAATCAGCCGAATATTGGGAAACCGGTAATTTTACAAAAAAAGTCGCCTTTCTCTATAAACGCATGACAGGGCAAAATTCTAAATCGACAGATGTTAATGAAACTGTTGAATTAAATTAATAACAGCAAAAATGAGTTGTCTGGCCATAGGAGGATCCATGAAATCAAAAAAGCAGTTGACCTCGTATCAACTGCTTTGCTAGTTTACCTATTATGGATTCTTTGACACAGATAATTTCAAATAAAAGCGAACCCTCAAGGAACAAGAGGAGGGAGTCGACATGGGTTGATAAATAAGCGGAGAAAGTTCCCTTAATTACGAAATAGCACTGAATATTGCTTATATAGACGGAAGGATTCCGGCTATTTACTCAAAAAACGTCAAAATGGGTCATTTCGCTTTGCTTAATCGGAAAATTTCCTCTTATATCCCCGAATCAAGCCCTATTTGGCAGTTTAGCCGGAAAATCTCCGCTTATTAAAATTGCGTCTGCTCATTTTCACTTTCTATCAAAGGATATTGGTAGCTGTGAAAACGGATTTATCCAAGCGATAGGATTCAAGAACTTGACGATTCACTTCATAGCCAATTCCCGGTAGATTTGGCACTTGAATCACTCCATTATTGACGATGACCTCTGGATCGATAATATCCTTGACCCAATATCGAGAAGAACCTGCTGTATCACCAGGTAAATCAAACTGAGGTAAAGTCGTTAGAGCGACGTTATGGGCTCGACCAATTCCGGCTTCTAACATTCCACCACACCAGACGGAAATACCCTGTTCAGCACAGTAATCATGGATTCTCTTTGATTCAGTAAGTCCGCCCACTCTACCAATCTTAATATTAATGATTTTACAGCTACCTAGCTCAACTGCTTTTCTAGCATCCTCAGAGGAATGAATGCTTTCATCTAAGCAAATTGGGGTAGTTAATTGAGCCTGTAATTTTGCATGATCAATAATATCGTCATGACCGAGAGGCTGTTCGATCATCATTAAATTGAGATCATCTAATTTTTTCAATGTCTCAATATCACGTAAGGTGTATGCGGAATTGGCATCTGCCATTAACAAAGTATCGGGAAAATGGTTACGCACTTCCTTCAACCATTCATAGTCATAGCCTGGCTTTATTTTAATTTTCATTCGCTTGTAGCCCTCATTGACAAAGCCATCTACAACTCGAAGGAGTTCCTTAGTACTAGATTGGATTCCAATACTAATTCCAACATCAATTTGCTGCTTTTCCCCTCCAAGTGCTACATATAACGGGATACTTTGACGTTTGGCATATAAATCCCAAACAGCTCCTTCTAATGCTGCTTTCGCCATATTGTTTCTTCTAAACGGTTCGAATCGTTTGGATACTTCATCAGGATGTCCGATTGGTGATTCAAGCAATAATGGAATTAGGAATTTTTCCATTAAATGCTTGTTCGTTTCAACCGTTTCCTCACTATACCAAGGGCTTGAAAAAGCGGTCGATTCGCCAAATCCGATGCACCCAGTATCATCCTCCATTTCAATCACAAAAAAATCTTTTTCTTGAAAGGTTCCAAAACTTGTGCTAAACGGGTCCTTTAATGTCATAGCCAAACGGTGAAGCGTGACTTTCCGAATCGAGATTGAATTATTTGTCAAGATGAGTTCCTCCTTTAAAATTACTCCATAAAAAATTGCTGATAGGTTAGTTGTTCGTATGATTCCATACGTTCTTTAAACTGCTCTGAATTTTTCACTGATACTCCAGCAATTAATGCATTCATTAGTGAAAAGACCGCTGGTGCAACATCTAGTGTCGATTTGACTGGTAGCTGTACGGTGAATAATACATTTGCATACTCTTTAATCGGTGCAACCTCTGAATCAGAGAAAGCAATAACAAAGGCTCCAAGTCGCTTTGCTTCCTTAGCCAAATTAATCGTTTCTACTGCATAACGGTGAAAGGAGAAGGCAACAAATACACTTTTTTCGTCCATTTCCCTCATTCTTAAAATGACGTCATCGGTATCAGGACGAAACAATCGTACGTTATTTCGAATCAATTCAAGTGTGAACGAAAACCAATGGGCCATCGCATAAGAAGATCTGAGACCTGAAACAAGTACTCGTTCAGAAATGGTTAATTGATCCACGGCTTTTTGGAAATCTTCGTTATTTAATCTCTCTGCTGTTTGATTAATGACTTCTGAATCCTTAAACATGATTTTTTTTGAAAAATCTTGATCTCTGTCCATTTCATTTTTCATTGAATGGTATTCAAATAGAGTACTCTGTTTATTGATTAACTGATCTTGGATAACCTTTTGGAAGGCACTAAAGCCACTATATCCAAGTGCATAACAGAAACGAATGACTGTCGTTTCACTTACGTTAATCTCACTTCCAACTTGTTCAGCAGAATTTAATGCAAAAGCTTCAGGATTGGTTAAAAAATGTTTGGACACTTTTTTTAATCCTTTTGAAAATTCATCATATTTCTCCTGTACTTCTATTTTCAAAGTATCTAACATGTATATTCTCCTGTTTTTTATAAGCTAACCTTACCAATCTGCAAGATTGCCAAGCTTAAAATTCTCACTCCATTTAGAAGAGCGTCTAGGTTAAAGCTCATATTAGGATGATGTAGTCCAGGTGCTAGGCCAGTACCAAGACCAACCATTGTCGATTGGATATGTGGGTATGTTTGTTTATAAAAATGAAAATCTTCTCCACCAGGTGTGACAGGAGGTGGAACGAGTCCGTCTTCACCAAGAGCCTCCACTATCGCCACCTCTACAATCCTCTCCAACTCGCTACTAGCCTCTGCCGCTACCATTGATGCGAGTGGTTCGAGCTTAACCTCAGCATGATTCACGGAGCCTGAGGTCACGACAGCATGTTGAACTCGCTTTAACAAATCAGTCATCACTTCATTCTGCTCAGCTCTCACATCCAGTCCAAATTCAGCATGATCAGGAATCGTGTTAAGGTTATCTCCTCCCGCTTTGATCATCGTTACCTTCGCAGATGCCGAAACCGTCGGATCCATTTTGACAGAATTGACCGCATGAATAATGGAGCCAACGGAGTCAACCACATTAATGCCAAGGTGAGGTCTAGCACCATGAGCCTGTATACCTTTTACTTCTCCTTTTAAAAGAGTCGTTGCTCCATGGTAAATGGCAGGTGCAGCTTTTCCGAATTCCATTTCTTGAATCGGACGAAGATGGATGCCAAGTAAATAATTAATGTCTTCAATGACTCCTTTTTCGATGATTGCTTGTGCTCCTTTTCCTGATTCTTCAGCCGGTTGAAAAATGATTTTGATTAAACCCTTTGGTGTATAGCCGATTTCCTTTAAGCAAGTAATCGTATGGAGCACCATCGTCATATGGGCATCATGCCCACAGGAATGATTGGCTTTCCATTCTCCATCAACCAACTGGAATAACGCATCCATATCTGCTCTAATACCAATTGTGGGACCATCCTCTTTGTTTCCCCAATAGCCAATTACGCCTGTATGATCCTCGAACGTTTCGTACCGAATTCCTAGTTTCTCTAGCTGAGAACATAAGAATTTGGTCGTCTCCACTTCCCTCCAGCTCACTTCCGCATGAGTGTGTAAGTGATGATAGGTTGACTTGATTACATCTTCACATTTGGCTACCCATTCATTTATTTCCTTAATCATATAAATCCTCCAGTGTTGTCTTTTCTAGTACGTAATATTGAATTGAAGAATGTGGTACTTTTACAACTCCAGTAATAACAAAATCATGTAAAAGGGCCTCACTAATTACATTCCTTATTGCAAATCTCCAAGCCTTTGCTAGTTCAAGATTTGTTTGTTTAAGCAGTTGAATATTTGTAGGGACGGCCACAAGGTAGCCATCCTTTTGTGGATTGAATTTTTCAAAGTCCAATGATGGATGTTCTGTATCCCTATCTATTTGAAGCAGAACTTCATAATCATGTTCTGTTTTGTTAGGCATCACATTTGAAATGGCGATTTTGACACGACTGGAACAGATATTCCATTCAATTTCAAGCCGGTCAGAGGGGAGACCTTTGTTCAATCTATCCTGCATTTCACCATAATAAGAGGTTATATATGTTTTAGAGTAAGCCCCTAATTTACACAAATTAAAATAACCGTTTCTCACTTCTAATGGATCAAACGTCCAGACAATTTTTTGATAACCATAGGTAATCGCCCATTCCCTTTGCTTGATTTTCAACTGATATCCGACCCCAGCATTTTGATACTCTGGAAGGACTGCAGCCATATGTGAGACTAGAAAGACTTCTCCATTCCTGAAGCCAGCGAACCCATAACAAAACCCGATTAAGCGATTTTCAGAAAAGGCACCAATAAGAATTCCTCCATGATGAATCGAGGCTACCAAATGAGGCAATGGGGTTACTGATTCCTGGCTCCAAATGTCGGACTGTAATAGAACGACTTCATTTATATCTGCTAAATCTTCAATTGTTTTGTAGGTGATTGAATCGATTTGACTCATCGTATTCCCCTCCTTATCTATTAAGTTCTTTTTTTGTTTTCTAGTGCATATTAAGGAAGATTGAATTCATTGATGTCTTATATGAGGCATTTATCATAGGTGTGATTGGAGTAGAGGACCTGGTTGTTCTATGCTGACAGGAAATCATTCTTAGGATTTCCCCTTTTAAAGCCTGACCTTTATTTCTGAAATTATGAAGCGTTTGCTTTTTCATATTATATAATAGGTGCAAATGATAAACAACAATAATTTGTATTTTCAAAAAATTAAATGTCAATTTTAACTAAAAAAAGCACAACTAGGCTAAACTCCTAGTTGTGCTTTTTTCTAACCTTCTATTCTCATCCCTTAGCAGGTGCTCTTCTATTTCTACCATATTTATCTTGATATTTTTGAAAAAACCAAATAGCGATCGTAAGCCAAAATCCACTAGCAAAATAACCGCCAATAACATCACTTGGGTAATGGACGCCAAGGTAAATTCTGCTTATTCCGATTGATAAGATCATCATTACACTAATGATAATCAAAATGGTTCTACCTGCTCTAGTTGATATATTGTGCCAAAGCAGAAAGGAGGTTATCGTATAGACTGTACAGGAATTCATCGCATGTCCGCTTGGAAAGCTATAGCCTGCAATTTCAACCAGCCGATGAATGTCTGGTCGAGCCCGTTGAAAAAGGTATTTCAAAATTAGATTCAAAATCGCTGATCCAATAATGGCAGCAACAAATAAAACCAGTTCCGTTCGGTGTTTTAAAACAACATATAGGAATAATAGGACAACTAATGATAAGACAATAACGGCAGGCGTGTCACCGATTATAGAGAATAACTTCATAATAGATGTTAAACCTGGACTCTCAAATCCTTGTACAAATGAAATAATGGTGCTATCAAATTGGACGATTTTCTTGGCACTTATAATAAAAACCAAGAAGCTAAATACAATCAAAGACAAAATGCTAATAATTAATGCAATAGAAAGCTTAAATTTTAAATTCATCTGTTCTACTCACCTCAGGAGTTTATTTTTTCCATTACTTCCTTTTGTATGTGCTTGGAGGCAATTTTAAAAATAATTTCCTAATATACCTATGCTTCCTTTTTCTTTAAAGTGGAACTATTCATGGATGGCACCGTTTTTACAAAGGAAAGATTTAAGTTTCCTACATAGATTCCCCCTAATATGACAACCACTCCCACCCACTGAATGATCGTCACTTGTTCTGCTAGAATAATAGCGGACATGATGACAGCAACAGGTAGCTCGGCAGCTGCTAAGATGGTTCCTAGTCCTACTCCAACACGAGGCATTCCGATTGCAAATAATACCGGTGGTAGAACAACACCAAACAATCCTAATAAAAATCCATATGGCACTAGTCCTGATAATTCGTTTATATTTAGCAGGAAGGTTGGTGGAAACAACACCATCACGGTCATTAATCCGCCTGTAGATAAAATGGCACTCTTCTGAACTGGCGGCAGTTCATTTCCAACCGAGCTGCTAATATAAATAAAGGCTGAGAATGTAATAGCCGAGAGCATTCCCCACATGATTCCGATCCATGGCAATTCCGTCATGCCACCTGTTAACAGCCCTGATGAAAATACCGTTCCGATAAGTAAGATAACAATAGAAATGATTTTACTACTAGTTGGCTTTTTTCGACCAATTAGCCATTCTAATAATGTCCCAATCCAAACGAATTGAAATAAAAATACGATGGCAAGTGACGCGTCGAGAGTTTGTAATGCTTGATAATAAAACACACTCGTTAAGCCGACGGGTATACCAGAAACAAGCAATTTAACAATTTGAGCTAGCCCTAATTTCTTTCTTTTTGTAAAAAGAACCGTTAGCCATAAAAGGAGAGTTCCTGTTATTAGCTGGCTTCCCGATACCTGTGTCATGGTAAAACCATTAGAGTAAGCTAGCTTTACTACGGTTGATAAAATACCGTAACTAGAGCCACCTAATAATACGATTAATGCATAATGCCATGTTTTCATTTTTCATCATCCTTTCCTTAAACACAAAAAAGCCACACAAATGTCTAATAACATCTGTGTGGCGAAAATAGAGAATCCTCTAGAAAAGTCCACGTTCCAATTAGGTTTTTATGATTCAATTCAAATTTGATTATAGTAACATAAGTTTTAATTGTCAAGATTTCTGGTATGCTAGTGTTGGAAATGTATTTTCTATTTAAGTAAAGACATTAAATAGCTATTTGGCTCCTCACTTCCATGAACATGCCCCTACTACCTAATAGCTGGCACCTTAATCTTAACTTCAAACTCCTCACCTTTATGCACAAAATCTAGGAAGCCTTGGTGTTCTTCTACAATGTCTTTTATGATTTTTGTACCAAGTCCTTCGTGTGCCCCGCCCTTTGTCGTCTTTCCGTATGAGCTGAAAAGTTCATCGACAATTTTTACAGGAATGGGTAGGCTGTTGTTTTTACATAGGAGAATGTATAACCCGCTTCTTTTGTAAAACTCTACAATAACAGTAGATGGTTTTCTTCTTAGTACCTGCCATTCCTCACAAGCATCTAAACTATTTGAAAGGAGATTCCCTATTAATGTAACAATCTTCTGATCAGATAGAGGCAAGGTTGAAAGAGGTAAATCTAAGTCATAGATTACCTCAATTCCAGATTTCCTAGCACGAAGATAGGCTTGATGTAATACGCTTGCTACGACACCACTTTCTCCTTTTATCGAAAGATTCGTTTCTTCATAGCTTTCTACTAATTCATCTAAGTAATGTTTAGCATCGTTTGGCTTGTTGTTGTCCAGCATAAAGTGAATGGCGGATATGTGCTTGAGAAAATCATGGCGCTCGCTTCGGACGACACGGAACGTTTCATTTATCTGTTCTAGCTGAGCATCATGTTCCGAGCTGTTCTTCGTCAATTCTGTCACTCGATTGGCCCAAGCATTTCTTACAAACTCCAATCCGATAAATAAAAGCATAGGAAGAAAAGATATCCACTTCGGCAGACCCCCAATAGAAATAAACATGACTAACACCTGTAAGCCAAAAAGAAACATATTCCACTCAATACCTAGAGTGGCTATTTGTACGAACACAGTCCGATTCAGATAATACACCATCCCACTCACGATTAGAATCGTTAGATAAAATGGAAGGATATGCCCAAACAAAACATGCAGGTGAAAGAAACCGAACAATCCAGGAGCTAGCCAATATATTTTTAATTTGTCCAAGTTCTCTCACCCTTTAGAAATAATGCTGTTGTAGAAAATCGACTTTATCTTTCGTAATCATCGCTTGCTCCTCCATCCCTTCAAAGGAGACGATGTAGGAGTTTTTCGCATAGAGGGAAAAGTTTTTCACATGATGAATGTTAATAATGAAGGAACGGTGTGAACGGAGAAAATCACGTTCTCTTAGCTCCCCTTCTAGCTCATTTAATGTCTGATACGTTTTAATCGATCCCGTTTTCGTGTAAATAGTCGTCGAGCGACCAGAACGTTCAATAAAAACGATATCCTTCTTTTGGACAATATGAATATCATTCTTTAACTTTAAATATAACCTACCAGCAATTTCTGATGCATTTGATTTTGCCATTAACCGCTCGATACTTTTAACCAATCTCTCCTTCGGATAAGGCTTCATTATATAGTCATGAACATTCAACTCAAAAGCATGCACCGCATACCCGCTATTAGCTGTTACGAAAATGACAGCGATATCTAGGGCATGGGAATAAATAATGTCAGCTAGCTCATAGCCAGAAAGATTGGGCATTTCAATATCTGCTATCAACAAATCGACGGATTTTTTTTTTATATATTCATAAGCCTCTTCGGCATTTAGGGTTGAGAAGACAATTTCTACATCAGCTATCCCTGCTACTATGCCGTTCAGTTTATCTAAATCTATATATCTATCATCTACAAGTCCAACTTTCATCATGTCGCCCTCACTTTTACATTTTCCAATTCATGGTGAAGTACTTAATTTTACCATTAAAAGAGTGGATTCGTCATTTTCGCGACATCAAAGGGAATATTCACGACATAACTGCTGATTACCGGTTCAAATATTTGTATGATGAAAACAAGAAAACAACCTACAGAGGTGGAAAAGATGATTAACGTTCAAGATGTAACGAAAAAGTTCCAAGATAAGAAAGTATATGTGACTGCACTTAAACATGTTTCCTTCGACGTTCAAAAAGGAGAAGTTGTTGGGCTACTTGGAGAGAATGGTGCCGGGAAAACGACTTTACTTCGAACAATCGCCACACTACTAACGCCAACGGATGGAACTATATCTGTCGCAGGGTATGACACGGTGAAAAATCCCGAAGAGGTAAAGAAAAAAATGGGTGTCCTCTTTGGTGGAGAAACCGGGTTATACGATCGTTTAACGGCACGAGAAAATTTAGAGTATTTCGCAACGCTGTATGGTTTAAGCAAGCATGAAACGAAAGTTCGGATTGAGGAATTAGCGAAAATGTTTGGAATGAAAGATTACTTAAATCGTAAAGTAGTTGGCTTTTCAAAAGGGATGCGTCAAAAGGTTGCCATTGCACGGACATTAATTCATAATCCTGACATCATCCTATTCGATGAACCAACGACAGGGTTAGATATCACTTCTTCCAATGTATTCCGGCAGCTCGTTCATCAACTGAAACGTGATGGAAAAACGATTATTTTCTCGAGCCACATTATGGAGGAAGTCACAATGCTTTGTGACACAGTAGCGATGATGCATAAAGGGGAACTTGTTCATCACGGGTCATTAGAAGCACTTTACAAAGAAGAAGAAAGTCGCGATTTGAATTATATTTTCATGAGTAAATTAGTAAGGGGGAACACCGATTATGTTTCTTAATATTTATAAAAAAGAAATGAAAGACTCCTTCCGCGATCGTCGGACGTTATTGTTAACCGTTTTATTACCAATCATCATGATGACTGGCCTTGTTCTATTTTATGAAAATATGATTTCGGATGGCGCAAATGAAACCTACACACTTGCCGTCAATGAATCTTTCGGTACTAATGAAGAAGCCTTATTTACTGGAATTAAAAATATTGAACTAGTAAAAACGCCTAATCCAGAAACAACTCTAGGGGATGGCGATGCACAAGCAGCGCTTATTTTAAGCCAAGATTTCATTAAAAAGGTCCAAAAAGGTGAAGATGCTACTGCCACTCTTATTGGAGATTCCTTTAGCCAAAAATCGTCTCAATTAATGACATTCGTAACAACTGCATTAGGAAACTATGAATTTATAGTCGTTTCAGAACGATTAAGCGGTCAAGGAATACCAGAAAAGCTTGTCCAACCTTTTACCATCGTTCAAAAAGAACTAACGGAAGAAAATGATGGCTTGAATTTAATAGCGATGCTCGTTCCGTTAATTTTAGCATTAGCCATCGGTATCGGTGCTGGGCCATCAGCTGCTGACTTGTTTGCAGGTGAAAAAGAGAAGAAAACGATGGAAGCCTTGTTAATGACACCAGTGAATCGGATGACCCTACTTACTGCCAAGTGGTTAACTATTGCGACAATCGGAGCTATCACAGGGATGATCACACTAGTAGTGGTTGCATTGGAAATTAACTTTTTAACGGAAAGCTTAAAAAGTGCCGTTTCATTCGGCGACAATGTTTATATCATCATTGGAGTAGCCCTCCTTGGTTCGATTGTCTATTCCATGTTTGTTGCTTCTCTATTAATGATCACAAGTATTATGGGAAAAACGATTAAAGAATCACAAAGCTACAGCACACCGATTATGATGATTGCGATGTTCCCACTCATGATCACGACAGGCATTGGCATAAACGAATTATCCTTCCATCATTTTGCCATTCCAATGATGAACATCTTTACGATTTTAAAAGAACTTAGCTTCGGAATCGTAAACTACCAACACCTAGGTATTATGATTGGAAGTAATCTAGTATACATTGTCATTGCCTTTATTGTAGCGAGAATTATGTTTATGAAGGATAAGTGGGTAATGAATTGAGGTAAGTAGTTTGCTCTTTTAGTGGAAAGGATCTAAATATAGATGAATTAGCATATCAAATCACATTGTGATTGATATGCTTTTTTTAACGAACCTGTCCGAATGAGGCTCGTATTCAGACAAACACTGTTTCACACCATTAACGGACTTACTCGCCTCGCTATAGATTCAACAAATTGAAAGCACCTCTTTAGATCACCATCTTGTGGCGTAAGTTCTATCTTTAAGGTTGCTGCTAAGGTTGTATTTACAAACAGCATGTTTTTGAACGCATCTACCGCTCCACAAAAATGAGGATAAAAGCTATCACCAGTTCCGAATACACCTGTTACTATATTTTTTTTATTAGCATGTTCAAAAGCTTTGTAAACAGCTACCATTTCTCTCGGAATTTCACCATTCCCCCATGTGTAGGTGCCAACCATAATCGCATCAAATTCCTCAAGCTTTTTCATAGGAAAATTGTGAACAGGGTACAGACTAACATCAGTAAAATTCTGTTTAGAAGCAGTATAAAGAATACTTGCCACTTCCTCCGTATTACCTGTTACCGAGGAATACACTATAGCTAACTTACAGTTCATCAAAGCCATTTGACTGTGTCACCTTTGTATAGGTCCTAGATTTCTGCTCAAAGAAATCAGATTTCGTTTCATTGATCATTTCATCACTGAATACATGGATCCATGGCATTGGATTTTTTCTTTCTTCGTATTGATTAGCTAAGCCAAGCTGACGTAACCGTTTGTTTGCCAGATATTCCACATAATCATTAAACTCGTTTAAATCAATCCCTTTGATATCTCCCAAAATATACTGCGCCCACTCTTTTTCAAGGGAAACAGCTTTATCTATTGTTTGATACACATAATCTATATATTGTGGAGCATTTAATTCAGGATGCTCTGATAATAAAATCCGAATAAACTGTGAAATAAAATAAGCATGCTGCATTTCATCGCGTTGAATGTAGCTAATCATTGTACTAGTTTTCAACATCTTCTGCTGCCGAGCTAAGTGATAGAAAAACGCAAATCCTGCATAGAAATAAATACCTTCTAAATTAATAGAATTGACCGCTAACTTAAAAAGTGTTACAGGAGTTGGTTCTTGTCTAAAATCTTCGTACGCATCTAAAATTAGCTGATTTCGCTTTCTCACGATTGGGTCATCCTTCGCTTGATTAAACCGTTCATTTTGGATAGGAAGAGGAACTAATGAACTTAAAATATATGAATAAGATTCATTATGTACGGCCTCTTGCTGTGAAATGACAGCAAAGATCGCTTTGAAGCTCGGATCTGTTACATAATCCATCACCTGGTACATCGTTGGCGTTTGCAAACTATCAAGTGAAGCAAGCTGGGTATTAATTCGCAAAAACACATCTTGCTCTTTTTCACTTAGCTGATCCCATTGTTTAATATCATCCTGCATGTTGATTTCTTGTGCTTTCCAAAAGTTTGATAGTAAGGTTTGATATAAATCGTACATTTGCGGATAGGCAATATCATTCCAGTTTAATAGACCAGAGGATTCGCCATTTATGATACCCGTTGATTTGTTAGGGAATTCAGGATTTAATAATTTCATTTTCGTTAAAGCTTCATTTATTGGCATAACAACAAACTCCCCTCTCTTTTAGCTATGACACGCTTCACACTCAGCGATTTCCGTCTGCGATGTACTTCTGACATAATACGTCGTTTTTAAGCGTTGCTTCCATGCCTCTAAGTGAAGCTGCAAAAGCTCTCTTGCTTTAATATCATGGCGAACATACAAGTTTAAGCTAATGGATTGATCAATATGACGTTGGCGGGCAGCATTTTGTCTAATGCTCCACACCTGATCAATGGCATGCCTTGCACGACGGTAATAGTTATACGTGTGGTGATCTAAGTCAGGAGCTGTGACTTTAAATTTAAAATTCTTTTTTTCCTCCGCATATTCAACCGCATAGATGGGATCAATTCCATCCGTAGATCCACCAATCTTTGCCGTTGAAGAGTTTGGTGCGATAGCCATCATCCATCCATTTCTCACACCATATTGTGCTATATCTGAACGAAGTTCTTTCCAGCGATTAGATGTATATTCCTTTCGATCAAAATATAAACCCGTATGCCACTCCGAGCCAGCAAACATTTGATAAGGCTCTTTCTCCTTAGCCAGCTCCATTGAAGTGCGAATCGTGTAATAGGCAATATCTTCATAGAGTTCGTCTGCATATTGGACAGCTTCATTTGATTCCCAAAAGATGTGTTTGACAGCTAATAAGTGATGCCAGCCAAAAGTACCTAAACCAACTGCACGGAAGGTTTGATTCGTTTTCCCGGCTTGTCCAACTGAAATGGTGTTTAAATCTATGACATTATCTAGCATTCTCATCTGAATTCGGATGAGCCTCTCCAACACATTTGCTTGAACGGCATTTGGTAGATGAATAGAAGATAGATTACAAACAACAAAATGACCTGGTTTACGTATAATCACGATATTTCCTTCTTCATCCTCATACTCTTTAACAACGGTGGTCGCAGACATGTTCTGTGTAATTTCCGTACATAAATTGCTGCAAAATATGGCTGTTCTCCCTTTGCCAAGTAGATGCTTATTTGGATTTTGCCGATTTACTTCATCACGATAAAAAATATACGGAGTTCCGGTTTCTAGCTGTGAAACCATTATTCGAGCCATAATATCCATTGCTCGGTACGTTTTCCGTGGCAGGAGTGGATGATTAACCGCTTCAATATATTTCTCCGTGAAAAAGGCTTGGTCAACCTCATCATAAAAGTCTTCCAGTCCTAAAGCTGTTCCATTCTCATCCTTCCACTTCATCACCTGCTTAATCTGATGCGGACAGAATGTGTGCCATTCTCCGATACTCCGCCCAGCTTCATCAAGCTCTTGAAGCTTTTTCATAAATAGATCAGGAATAGTGACGCCTGTAAAAATATCATGGGCCTTCCTACGCTCGTCTCCATTATTTGTTTTTAAATCTAAAAACCCGTTCATAATATCTTTGTGAAACACATCTAAATAAATCGCAATGGCACCTTGCCTTTGTCCAAGCTGATCCACACTCACAGCTGTATCGTTTAATAAACGGATCCAGGGCACCACACCAGATGAATTGCCTTTATATTTTTTGATATCTGACCCTAGAGCTCGAACCTTACCGTAGTAAATTCCAATTCCTCCACCGCCCTTGCTCAATCTAGCCACATCCCAGTTGTTCAAATAGATTCCATCTAATGAATCCTCAACGGTATCAATAAAACAAGATGAAAGCTGTCCGTGGCTTTTCCCAGCATTCGCTAAAGTCGGTGTAGCAACCGTCATATACAAATTGCTAAGCGCCCAATAGGCTTCTTTTACAAGTTCCCTTCGTTTTTCTTTAACTTCATTTTTCATTAAAAACATAGAAATAATCATGAACCTCTCTTGAGGCAATTCATACGTATTCCCTTCGTAATCCTTCGCAAGGTAACGATCAGTAAGTAAAAATAATCCTACATACGTAAACAGCTCATCACGTTCGGGTTGTATGATTCTACCAAACTCCATCATTTCATCCTTAGAATAGGATTGGAGTAATTCCGTAGAATAGATTCCTTCTTCTGTTAATGTCTGAATAAGCTTGTAGAAATCTCCGTATTTTCGTTTAACATCATACCCTCTTACTTTTGCAGCCTTATCATATAGCTCGAGTAAAAGAAGTTTAGCAGCGACAAATGTCCAGTTAGGCTCCGCCATCGAGATGTTATGTAAGGCATAGTAAAAGGCTTTTTCATGTATAGCGGACTCTTCTAAGTCCGAGATGTTTTCCAATAAAGGAGTAATATCTACTCCATATTTTTGAGAAGTAGCTTGTAACGCCTCTAATATCGGCTGATAGTTTAACGTGGTTGTTGTTGCAATCATTGCTTTTTCCCCTCTCCAAAAGCTTGTCCCTGTGTACGTTGTTTTCTTCTTTCTTGTGCATGCTTATGTAAATCTATTTCTTCCTCTGTTTCAGGTATCACACTAGGGACAGCAACGGGGAGACCATGTTCATCTATCGCCACCATCGTTAATATCGAGGTAGTCGTAATCGTCCGATTTCCCTTAAGTAAATTCTCACATTCTACTTTCACGTACACTTCCATGGACGTTCTTCCTGTTGAGAAAACAGATGCTTCAAGGTATAAAATATCACCCACCTTAGCTGAGGAAACAAAGTTCACTCTGTCAATGGATGCCGTGACAACGACACGTTTGCTATGCTTCATGGCTGAAATGGCAGCTATCTCATCAATATTAGATAAAACAGTTCCACCAAAAATAGTTCCGATATGATTCGTATCAGGTGGTAAAACTAGCTTTGTTTGAATCGTCCTTGACACATTAGATGAAATAGATTGACTCATAAGAAACACCCCTTTTTTCAAAAATAAAAAACCCATACTCAAAAGAGTATGGGTTATGTAAAACGTAAGATATGTAGACAAATAGAAAAAAAACTATAAGTAAAGAGAACATACCCTCGTTTTACCTTCCCAACTCCCGAAGAAGATAACACGCTATAAAAACGGCAGGTCTCCTGACTCATGCTTCACCCTACTCTAAGTCCTTCCCGTCTTATTTCTAGACAGTGGATATGTTCTTATTTCGTCAGCATTTACAGTTGCGGGGACAGTTCTGGATTTTCACCAGATTCCCTATTATGTCTTAATAGACACCGCTTTATCGGTTAAATACAATATGTAGTTGAGGTGTAATGAAGCAATACTAAATATAGTAATTTAATAGTGCTTTTTACAGTGTATTATATTCATCTTTCTATGACAACCTTTTTTTGTTGCTTTCTGCCTGGCATCATCCTTTTTTTATGTTTTTATTGGATTTATACAGTTATTTTGCAAATACTAAACATATCTTGTTTACTGTTGGAGTGATAATAAAGTGTCACATAAAAAGGGAAGTTCGATGCATTTTTTCTTGTTTTTTATTGTTATGTTTGTATTCATTTGGTCCCTGATTAAACCAGTTGAAGGTTATTTAGTTTGGTTGATGGAGGTTTCACCTTCCATTATCGTATTAATTTTCTTGATATCAATCTACAATAAGTTTCGCCTTACTACACTTTCCTATGTCATTATTACCATTCTTGTCATATTAACATTTATAGGAGGCCATTATTCATATTCGAAAGTTCCCTTATTTAACTGGATTAAAGATTATTTTGATTTGCAAAGAAACAACTATGATCGGTTTGGGCATTTCCTTAAGGGTCTAATGGTTATTGTCATAATCGAGGTATTACTAAAGAAAACGACTTTATTGAAAAGCAAAACGACAACTTTTATAGCATTATGTATAACACTATCTATCGGAGCTTTCTACGAAATCATAGAGTGGGCAAGTACAACCATATCAAAAGGTGGGAAGACAACAAAAGACTTTTTGGGTATGCAGGGAGATAGATGGGACGCTCAGTGGGATATGTTTTCATTACTCGTAGGTTCCATCCTTGCCGTACTTTTCTTCACTAAGCTCCTTTATAAAAAGGTAGAAAAATCCTGATCTGAATTCAAGAGAGAGATACTAAAAAAGCCGTGATCTATTGATCACGGCTCTACTTCTTATCTTACAGCCTCTAAAAGCTTATTCAATTCAGCAGGATTAAACCCTTTTACCGCTTTGTCTCCAACAGCTGTTACAGGAATACCCATAAAACCGAACTTTTCCACTTCTTCTTGATGCACAGGGTTAGCCATCAAGTCTCTTACCTCGAAAGCGACTCCTTCGCTAGTAAGCATTTCTTTAACCATCGTGCATTCCTTGCAGCCCTGCGCCGAATAGACAATTACTTTATTACTCATTAGTTAGGGCCTCCTTGATTGAATTCTGAGTGATTTTCCAATGGGAAGTATTCCACTTTACTTCCCCATCTTCTAGCATAAAAATTTGAGGAGATTCATGCTTGATTCCAAATTTATCAGCAATATGAAGAGAAACGGAACGGTCTTCAATGACATGGACGATCGCCGCAGAAGTGTCTGAACCATTCAGAAATGCTTGAAATTCTTCATGAGCCTTTGCACTGATTGGACAAGTAGTGCTATGTTTGAAAAGTAATTGTTTTCCTGATTGTTGAACAAATTGATTTAAATCTTCAATTGAATGTAGTTGTTTAATTGACATGATATAGCCCCTTTTTTAACCTACTGGATTTATTAATACTTTAACATGGGGACAGAATTTAAGACTAACATAATGCTCAGTAAGGTTGCTATTTTTAAAATTTATCACAAAATATGGAACAAATCAGTTGATTTGCCAAGGATTGAAACTTCAACTGACAAGAATCTTAGTTAACGAAGGACAAAAGCTTACCTAGTTTCATTTAGATTTGTATGCCATCTTCCTTATGATTTGTTCGTGTTCAGGGTATTCCTTCAACAAATCATCCTGGTAAAATAACTCAAAGTCTTCAAAATCAAATCCTGGTGAAACCATACAGCCAACTAAGGAGAAGCCTTCCTCTTCCATCACGGACGAGCCAAAGATTGAATTTTTTGGAACCAAAACTTGAGGTAGTTCTCCCTTATCTAGATTTAATCCTAATTTCATTTCTTTATATTCCCCACGTTCATCTATTACATGAATGGTTAACGGACTGCCAGCATGGTAATACCATAATTCATCAGATTTAAGTCTATGAAAATGAGATATATCATGGGACCTTAATAGAAAATAAATGCTTGTAAAAAGTTTCCGGTTATTTCCATGCTCCATCCTTCCATTATCTGAAATGATTACATCAGATTGGAAGGAACTTTTATAAAATCCCCCTTCAGGATGTGCACTTAGACCAAGACTGTTTATCCAATAACTAGCATCTCTCAAATTAATTCTCCTTTACAGTGATGGAATTCAAACATTATGTCGCATAATTTATTAACCACTATTATAACCATTGTCGATAATAAGACAAAAAAAGAAATAGACACCTAGCCCTGGTGACTATTTATCAAATACCTATTATAGATTATCAAGCTCACTAATAATCTGTGATTTCAACGGTTACTCCATGCTCTTCCTCTATGGTATTAACAAAATTTTTCCCGTGCTCTTGCGACTTTCTAAGTATGTGTGAGCATCTTGTCCATTACTCAACGTATATAAATTCGGGTGAGAAACTACAATTTTTCCTTCTTCCATCCATCCGAATAGTTCGTTTGAACGAGATACTCGCTCTTCATGAGAAGTTATAACATTCCAAAGGTCTCCACCCGTCAAGGTTTTGGAGGTATCCATTAGCATACGTGGATCAATAGGAGCTGGATCTCCACCTGCCATTCCATAGAAAACCACCGTGCCACCAATACGAGTTGCTCCGAAGCTTTCATCGAGTGTGGAGCCGACCGATTCGTAGACAACATCTACACCTCTACCGTTTGTTTCCTCAAGTACTTTCCGTTTCCAGTCATCTTTGTACATGAAAACTGTATCGGCTCCTATTGCTTTTGCAGAAGCTGCTTTTTCGATTGACGAAGTTAAACCGATGACCTTGCCACCGAGGAGCTTGACGATTTGAACGAGTAGTTGCCCAACACCTCCAGCAGCAGCGTGCACGAGTACTACATCATTCTTTTTCACCTTATAGCTATCTTTTGTTAAATAATGTGCCGTCATTCCTTGCAATAACACAGAGGCAGCTTCATTAAACGATATCTTCGCTGGAAGTGGAATAGCCTTCTCCTTTGGAACCGCTACAAGCTCTGCATTGGCATAAGGAACATCAGCAAAGGCAATACGGTCGCCTACTTTCACACCTTCCACGTTTTCCCCAACTTGTTCCACAATCCCAGCACCTTCATAACCTAAAATGTATGGGGGCTGACCAACAAGATGGTAATTACCTTTTCTTCTATAAATATCCGCAAAATTTAAACCAATCGCTTTCATTTTAACTAGTATCTCATCTGGATTGTGGACAGGTTCCTCCACATCCCTATATTCGAGTACTTCTGGACCTCCAAATGTATTAAATACGAGTGCTTTCATTATATGTACCTCATTATTTTAAATTTTTTGAACAGAAGCACGGGGAAATCTAAAAAGCCGTAATTTATTGATTACGGCTTCCACTTATTATCTTGCTACCTCTTAAAACTTATTCAATTCAGCAGAATTAAAACCTTTACCACTTGGGGGTCAGGCACTGTAGTTAAAAATTCAAATCATACATTTAACCTTAAATAGGATTGTCTTAGTTCGCTATTAATTTTATTTAACTGGTTTTGTTTCTACCGAATATATTTTCAACACATCGCCATCAAACTTAAAGGTATAGACACTTTTATTTTTTTGTCTTTTCATTTCAGATGATGTATCATTATGATTTAATTTTATATCAATATTCTCTCTTACGGATAATTCGAAAGTATCGTCAATGAGTTTATATTTAGGATTAATGAAGTTCAATTCTACATCATTATAATCCAGATTGTCTGGAAGCTTTGGATAAGAAACATCCCCATTCATATCTGGGTGAATTATATTTTTCAATTGGGCTGAATCTTTAGCTAAATTTAAATAGATAAATTGCTCCACTAAATCCATAGCTTGTTCTTCAATAATATTAAAAGGTACTTTAGCCTTTGAGGTTATATCAAATTGCATCTTTTCGCTAGTATAGGTTGGCTTTTGATCCTCATAAGCGTCTTTATAATTTAACCTAACGGTATCACCGATATTAAAATTCACATTAGCTAACTTATACTCGAAGGAGGACTCATTTTCAACTAGGTCAGAAACCTTATCTTGATAAATAAATTGTTTATTGTTCACCTTAAAGATGACTTTTGCATCATTCGTATCTTTATTAATAACCACTTGTCGTTCTGTAACAACACCACTTATTTCTGCCACATGTGTGAATACATACATACTAAACGCTAATCCTAAAACGGCCAGACAGGAAAAGATTATTTTCATATTTTTCGTTACCTTAATATCGGGAATGTCGTATCGCATCATTTTCCTCCATTGGTGATTTTGATAAAAGTAATCAGTACCTACAAGGTTGCTAAAGTATTATTTTTAAATAATACCATATTTCAGTTAAACAAACCATTTTGACATTGATACCAATCAAGAAATACTTTATTGAACAGTAACCTGGATTTTACAGTATAAAAGGCTGTTTTCGTTAAGGTTGTTGTTTCTCGTATGATAATGGCTAATTCGGACACGATTCTCCTTGATTGGACTATTGCTGTCCGAATGAGCCTCTGATTCGGACATGATTCCCCTTGAATCGAACATTGCTGTCCGAATATACCACTGGTTCGATTTCGATTACTTTCGTATGGATCAACCTATCTAAAGTTATCCTTAAGTAGTATACAAATAAGTACCGAGAGCAACAAAGTTCTCGAACGAAAAGAACCTTACAAAAAAACACAGAAGTCCTAAGGCAATTGGCTGTTGGACTTCTGCTTAAATGAATATCAAATCTATGTTAAGTGTGATCTTCTTGTAACGATTTATTCCCCGATGCAAACCAACCCAAAAGAGCTATTCCTACTAATACTCCATAAAAGGTTAAAGACCAAACCGTACTGTGGGGGAATTGATTGTCAAGTACACCTATATCCTCATGGGCAAGAGTAATGACAGCAAGCTTCACACCTACCCAGGCCACAATCGCATAGGCTGTTGTTTCTAAAGCTGGGCGCTTGGCAAGGAGTTGCACTAACCAGGTTGCTGCAAATTTAATTAAGACTAGCCCAGCAATTCCGCCTAAAACAACAACTAAAAATTGACCTCCATCCATACCTCCGAAATTACCTAGTGGTGAATCTGGTAGACCAAGGGCAATTGCAACTGCAGCTAATATCGAATCAATCGCAAACGCAAGGTCAGCTAAGGCAATCTTTCCAACTGTTGGCCAGAAACCTATACCAGCTGCTTTCTTTTGATCATCTTTATCAATATTGTTATTTTCTTTCCCAAACCGTATTTGAATGATATTCTTTAATCCGAGGTAAAGAAGGTAAGCTGCTCCTATCGCCTGTATTTGCCAGACATCTGCAATAAAAGAAAGCGCAAAAAGAGCTGCAAATCGGAAAGCGAAGGACATAAGCAATCCGAAATTTATCGCTTTTTTCTTCTGCTCCTCTGGCAAATGCTTGGCCATAACTGCCAGTACCAGTGCATTATCTGCTGAAAGCAATCCTTCCAATCCGATAAGAATTAACAATGCCCAAGCATACTCTATCCAAACTGACTCCATTCTTTTCTCTCCTTACAACTTCAATAGCGATTTGCTTTATGCTTAGGATTACCCTGTATGAAGGGAAGATACTCAATAATAGTGACCATTACTTTTTTTCCTCATAATGCACTTATTTAAGCATACGAACTTTCCACAGACTGTACGGAATAGAGATGCTCAGGCAAGAGAACACTATCTCCTATAAATGCATTTTCAAAAATGATTCGTCTCAAACTATGCTATTTTTTGCAAACAAAAAACACCGTAATCACACGGTGCAATTTGACAAGCATCTTTTTATTACTAAATTTTTTTTACTTTTGTCCCTCAGTGTAAATTTGAAAGGTTACACCGAACTTATCGGTTACGATCCCATATGCAGGGCTAAAGAAAGTTTCCTCAAGCGGCATTTTTACTTGGCCGCCTTGCTGCAAGGAATCAAACATTCGTTTTGATTTTTCAACATCGTCTGATGAAATACAGATCGTAACTTGATCTCCAATTTGACTTGCTTGGCCAGGGAAATTATCTGAGAACATGAGGTCAGATTCCCCAATTCTCACCATCGCGTGTGATACAAGTTCCTTCGCCTCGTTCGGGAGAGGGAATTCAGGATTTTCTGGCATTTCTCCAAACGTTTGGGAGAAAAGTAGTTCCGCATTCAGTGCTTCTCTGTAAAATTGAATCGCTTCCATTGCATTTCCATTCATCATCAAATAGGGTGATAGACGTATTGCCATAATGAAACAGCTCCTTGATTCTAATTTTTATTAAGCTTGAGTAACCGTGAGTGATTGGAACCACATACCATTATTACCCCATAATTGAATTATAAACTAAAGAACACATGTTCGTCAATTGAAAATAGAATTTTCAAATTCATTTATTTCTTTGTTTCCAATTTTCTCTTGTCAGTTTCATATTAATAGAGTCAATCCATTTCCCTTCATATTCTAGCTCGTTTTTATCTAAACTATCGAAAACAAAGCCAATTTTTTCATATACAGATCTGGCTCTAGGATTGAACTCATAAACACTCAGCGTTAATTGATTCAGGTTGGTGTGTTGGAATACATAATCAATTATAAGTTGAGTGGATTCTGTACCTAAGCCTCGGTTCCTTCCTCTAGGCCCAACCAAGATCCTAAAATTCATACTTTGCTTTATTTCATCATATAAGTTCACTACTACTTCACCCACTAAGTGGTTTTCAAACTTATCCACAATGGCAAGGTCTAAACGGTCGGTTTGCTCATTTCTTGAATTGTACCAATTGGTTATCGTTTCTCTATCAAATTCAGCTGTGCTTCCTGTAAGCTTTATCACCTCAGGGTCTTTCAAACATTCTTCTATAAAAGGAAAATCCTCCTCATTAAAAGGTCTTAGGATCACCTTCGCTCCCTCAATATGTGGTTTATTGCTTAAATCAACCATTGCTCACCCTCCTTGTCCTTACTCACACAATACTTTCCCATTAATTCAATATAATTGCTGGTTCTTTCAAATGGTTTGTTAACGCTTCAATAAGACCAACAAATTGCTTTTCATTCACATGGTTCTTTTTAATATTGAAAACGATTTGATTTTCTCTTGAATAAACTTCGATTTTACTTTTCGTTACCTTTAAGCTTTTAATCTCGTGGAGTGGAATTTCATAGGTATGCTTTCTCGTTTGATACACTAGTTTATGTCCCTCTATTCTTACTAAATAATTCTTCTTTTCTATTATTTTTATAAAAAATAACACCAGGGCCACTAAGGTAAGTGGCAGAAGGAAAACCATATTTCCGGGAGATGCTAAAGCCCCGATCCACTGAAGGATAATGATGGCACAGAAGCCTTGAAACACCGCAGAAAATCTAGGTTTATACTCGACATACACTTCTTTTTCACTACTTATAGTATTTTTTTCTCGTTTTTTCATAAAAATTTCAATGTGTTCCTCAATAGGACGATCATCAAACCGCTCAAAATCCGTATAGGTCCCTTCCCACATATAAATAGTGTCATCCCCTGCTTCTAGGCTATATGCCCCGACCCACCCGATCAGTGGATTCTCCCCATCAGCCGAAAAGGAAACTAAATAAAAACGAATCGGCTGTCCATAATAATTCTCGGTTTCAACACTGTCAACGATCACCATTTCAGACGGGAAATCCTCATAATCTGTCTCATCAAGCAAATGCTGAAATAAATGATTCTTGGCAAACCAGTGCTGCTTCTTCTCTTTAATTGGATAAAGAGATTCTTTATTGATATCCTCTAACTCATGATATAGCATCTCTGAGGTTTCAATATTTTCAGCACAACGCTGCAAAATCTCTTTATCAACCGGTATATGATGAACAAGAGCAACACGAATCGTAGTGACTTGTATTGTCGGATCTGGGAATGCTAAAGCATCCTTAATCAAGTTTTCTGTTTTTTTATTAGAGTAGTAGTATTCCATTAATGATAGATAAAGATTGAGCTGATCACGTAAGCGAAGATAATTCCCTTTCCAGGACATATAGACTGCCTTTGTAGAATAGGCGGCAAAATAATCTTGCATGCTTGCTAGTATCCGTTCATAATCTTCTACTAATTTTAAAGTAATCGTCTCCGTCTTAAAATCACTAATGAGCCCCTTCCGTATGGAAAAAGAAAGTGCCTGATAGAAATCGTTTCGGTAGGAATCTGCGAAGAGCTCCTTAGAGAATCTCGTAAGAATATCGACCAACCATAAAGGTTGATCGTACAAACCACTTATCGGAAAAATCGCCTCACCGGTTTTCAACTCTTCCTCGTATATGTTTAGAATTGCTTGGCGACAATTCTCCTCCCCAAATTCACATAAAAAATTCAAGGCAATATTCTTTCCCGCTGGACTGAAATTAGGGTAAAACCGAATTATCGTTTTCGTTAGACTCAGCTCTTTATAATCAGAAACAAATTTCAGAAGAAAATAGCATGGTTGATCCCAATCAGCAATAGGTTCGGCAAATGGATGCGCCGCTGTTTTTATTACATCATTTAAAAGATAAATGGATAATTCCTTGCCTCCAATGTTTTGTTCAAACTCATGAAGCTTATGGATGGCTTGAAACCGTTTTTGCGGTTTTTTACTTTTTATGTCTCCAAGGATGGCTCTTAGTTTTAATTCACTCATTTTAATTCCTCGATTCTATTTAAAGAAGTTGCGCCTTTACTTAGTTCGGTATCATTCCACTACTATAGGTTTGTGATTCTGATACTATATTCATTTCAACATTTTTATGTATTTTCCTTCAAACTTAGAGTAATTAGTGGTTCGTCGATGTGTACCCCACCGAGGACTTTCGCCACCTAGATAGTTGCCAAGCTTAATTTCATTCATTATATAAGAAATGCATTTGTTTGTTTAATAGATAATTGTTAAGAGTTTTACTTTTATTTTTTTTACAAACATCTATATCGACTAAAGCACCATCAATAAATCCTGCAAAAAAAATCAATAGCTGCGCTCCTGCAGCATAAAGGGTTGAATTAACTACACTAATACCTCCATTAAGCACCTCTTAGTGGAGCAACAGAAAAAAGGCTCTACTCCATATTTGAAGTAAAGCACCTGTTTTTGAAAAAATCATTTAAATCGAAAAAATGGCGACATATCTTCACGAATATGGTGGATATAAAAATAATCATTACTTGCTGAATCATAAACGTAGTCCTTCTTCCACTCATCAATGTTCTCTATTATTTCCCTTATCGCCTGAATAAAAGTTAGTATTTCTTCATCTGTCATAATTGGATGTATTGAAAATCGAACCCAACCAGGTTTAGCAAACAAATTTCCATGAGTAATTTTTTCAGTAATTTGTTTGGAGGTAGTCTTATCGATATTTAAGAGATAATGACCATATGTTCCAGCACATGAACATCCCCCTCTTACCTGAATGCCATATCTATCGTTTAATAGACGTACAATTAAATTATAATGAATGGTTTCAATATAAAACGAGACTATACCGATTCTATCCTTAATGTTTCCAGCTAATACTTGAACCTCTGGAAACTTTTCCAAATGGGAAAACAAAAGACTAAGCTGTTCTTTTTCCCTTTTTAAAATATTCTTTATTCCCATTTCACTTTTCAAATTCAAACAAAGTGCTGTCCGAATGGACTGTAGAATCCCCGGAGTGCCGCCATCTTCCCGCATCTCTATGTCATCGAAATATTTGTGTTCCCCCCAAGGATTGGTCCATAACACAGTTCCTCCGCCGGGATGGTCTGGGACTTTATTTGTGTAAATTCTCGAATCAAAGACCAATACTCCACTTGTCCCGGGACCTCCTAAGAACTTATGTGGAGAGAAAAATATCGCATCAAGTTTCTCAAGAGGATCTTCCGGATGCATATTGATCTCGACATACGGTGCTGATGCTGCAAAATCAACAAAACAAAGTCCTCCATGTTCATGCATAAGCTTGGCAAGCTTGTGATAAGGAGTTTGTATTCCTGTTACATTTGAACACGCTGTAAAGGAACCTATTTTCAGTTGACGGTCCTTATATACATTAAGCAGTTGTTCTAAATGATTTAAGTCCACCCTTCCTTCCCTATCTAAGTTTATCAAAATGACTTCCCCAAGTGTTTCGAGCCAAGATGTTTGGTTCGAATGGTGTTCCATATAGGTCATGAAAATGACCGGTTTTTCCCTTTCTGGAAGTTGCAGATGGTTTCTCCAAATCTCTGGTACTCTTAGCCCTAAGAGTCGTTGTAGTTTATTGACCACCGAGGTCATCCCAAAACCATCTAGGATTACGACATCATGTTTATCTGCATGAACATGTTCCTTAATAATTTTTTTTGACTGCTTGTATAACCCAGTCATCATTAAACTGGTTATATTCGACTCTGTATGGGTATTCGCCATAAAAGGTCCAACATCCACGGATATTTTTTTTTCAATAGGCTGATATAATCGCCCACTTGCTGTCCAGTCGGCATAAATGATTTTCTTTCTTCCATAGGGGGAATCAAATTCTTGGTTCAATCCGATCACATGTGAACGGAATGGTTGAAAATATTCTTCAAGGGTTTCCGGGATTCGAAACGTTTTACTTCCAATATTGGCTGTGATCATTTGTTCCACACCTTACACTTTTTATTCTGTTTTTAATATATGCAAGGCTCTTTAGCATAGTTTATTATTATTTTTCAAACCAAAAGAAAGACAGCAGAAGCTATTGTGACGGAATAAAAAAGGAATTCAGTTTATCAGGAACTATATAAAATGAAAGACGATTATGAATAAGTAAAAAAACGGCCACCATTGAGTATTTGGTGGCCGATTTTTTATATTATTATTTCCCTTAGTATAAAGGTACTTTCCATTTATCCTTGATTTCGTAGTAGCGATTAACGGATAGGAGTTGAAGAGTGAGTTCTTCTGGGATATCATCAGTAAAATCAAAGGATTGAAGGGTTGTTTTGGTTTTATAGCGGCCATTTTCATCGGTTTCGTCAAGAATTGAGCCGCTATGAACGGTCGAGTAGGTTCTGCCTTTGTTGTCGACTAATACCCAGTAACCAAGATTGGATGAGCGCGCTTCTT
Source organism: Pseudoneobacillus rhizosphaerae (assembly GCF_917563885.1). Classification (GTDB taxonomy): domain Bacteria; phylum Bacillota; class Bacilli; order Bacillales; family Cytobacillaceae; genus Pseudoneobacillus; species Pseudoneobacillus rhizosphaerae. The sequence goes on along the minus strand of NZ_CAKJTG010000003.1, from coordinate 113,270 downwards.
TGCCACCCTCCAATTCAATCTTCAAGACCCTTTCCTTTTTAATCGGAATAATTGACTTTTGCAAGGAGTAATCATTTTCGACTTTTGCTTCTTTCATCGTCACAAAGTTACCCTCATATTCAAATGTAACAGGCTGATTTTTCAACTCACTTGGCTTAAACGTAACGGCAAAATTGGCAGGCTCTGTTTTAAAGATACCATTCAAAACAAAGGTTAGCTTGCTATTTTTCTTTTGCGGAACAAAGGTATCAACCCAGGCAATATGACCAAGTTCAGCTAAAGTTTGGCCAGTTGCAAACAATCCGCCAGAGTCGCTTGGATGCCCTTTTCCTTCAAAAAACGTATTATGATGGGAAATGATTTTCCCCTCTTCATTTTCAATATGGTATTGTATATCATTACCATATCCAGTTAAGGAATGCTCTCCAAATCGTTGTTCCATATCTTGAATTTCCGTTTTATATCTTTCTAGTTCCTCTTTCACAAAAGAGGTCTCATACATTAATTCACTTGCTGACGGCGAGAAACGTATTTCCTTCATATTAATAGAAACACCATGTTGAGTGGTAGCAGCATTCATTAAAGAAACCGATTTGGTAGCCTGAAGACTTTGTCTTAAATCAACAGGAACCATTAGCTTCCAATTTCCTTCTTTACCTGCTATTTCTGTTAAATCAAACTGAACATTCAGCTGTTCCGGTACTTGCTGGCCATGTAAAATAAATTCAAATTGACCGTATTCCTCTTGATTTCCCCAGCTCATGCTAGATAAGTCAATTTTTTTTCCATTCAAATCTGCTGCCGTAATACGGTTTTTGCGTTCTTGCAAATCAATGTAAGGCTTTTTCGCCTTACCATTTTCATCTAATACTTGATAAGAGAAAGCAATCCGAGAAGAATCAGCCATAACATCTTCCACCTTGAAAATTAAACCGTTGTCTGTTACTTCTTTATTCACAGGAGTGACAAAGCCTTCCCTAGAGGCCATTTGCAACCCTTCATCGACGCGATCGGAAGAGAATAATCCGCCAATCCACCCTGCTAATGCAGGGCTAAAAGTTGCACTAATCCCTACAGTTATCGTCAAACCTGCTGCTGCAGCTAAAATCCGTTTCCAAGGAGTCATTCTCTTTTTCGGTAAAACTGGCACAGACTTATATGGCTCCAATTGATCCATAATATCAGATGTGAAATGCTCTGGTAAGGTCGGGGTTTGCAAGGTTTCTTTAAAAAACAGATTATCATTTTGGAACTCTTCTAACTTACTAAAACAATACGAACAGGTACTGACATGCTTCTTGATTTCAGCTAATTCCTGCTCCTCTAGTAGTTGATCCGCAAACTGTAAAAGCTTATCTTCCGCTGGACATTTCATGAAAGTAACCTCCTTCTTGGTTTACACTTTTTCGCATTTTTATCTTCGCTCGATGCAGCTTGTTTCTAACCGTCGTAACCGGTATATCCAACAGCTCGCTGATTTCGTCATAGCTTAATTCATTGACATATCGTAAAAGGATGATCATCCGTTCATCCTCTGGAAGAGTAGCAACAATTCTCTCAAGCTGACGACTTCTTTCTTTTTTCAAAAAAATAACTTCCGGATGTGAAGGATTTTCATACATTTCCTCACTTAGCTCTACCTTTTGAATGTGGTGGCTTTTCTTTCGGAATTCATCTAAGCAGTGATTGATGGCAACTCGGTAAATCCAACTGGAAAAGGAGCCTTTACCATCATATTTTCCAAGCTGGTGATACACTTTAATAAATGCCTCCTGAACGAAGTCCTGTGCGTCCTGAGGATTTTTCGTCATTCGTAAAATCGTTGCATATAATTGATTTTTATATTTATTGATAATATGGGTGTATGAATACTTATTCCCTGCCAACACTTCTTGGATCCACAATGTTTCCTCTTGCATGATAACCTCCTACCTGAAATAAAACGAACATGCGCATGTCTCGTTTGGGTACTTCAACTATATAAACGAGTTTTCTTGGTAATTAATTTCAATTTTATCAAAAAAAATATAATTCTTTTTAAAATGGGGGGCGCGTGAGAATGAAATGAAGATTGTTGCAGACTGGAGAAGGTGCTGAAGACCTTTTAATCGACAAAACGATTTTCATTTACGTTTTTCCAACTGGCATTTAAACAGAAGAAGAAATTGGTTTCAAAGGGCTTCAAAAACAAGCTAGCTTAATAGGTTAATCTTTCTAATATGTCAAGAATAAACTATCTTATTTTTAAAAAAGTTTGACAAATTTGTGAACAAATACAATAATAAGGTAATAGAATAATGGTGGAGATGATTGAAATGGAATCTAAAGAAAAAATACTGAATGTTGTAAAAATTCTAGGATCTACTGTGCTGGGCATCGGCATCATCATGTTTTTACTTGGTTTATTTGTGAGCGATTACACCATCCTAACATCCATCGGAATCGGAACAGTCATGGGCGCTGTATTTATCTTTCTTATTGGCGTATTTTTTGTCGCTACAGAAGAAATGCTTTCGAAAACATCTAAAGGACATCAGATTATTCCACAGGCAGTAAAAAAAGAAACACCAGTATATAAGTAATTCTTGATAACGTAGAGAGATTTTCGAATAATCTATGTATGAAAAAGATTAGCCACAAAAAAGGTTGGGGTCCATTTTCGTTAGACCCCAACCTTTTTATGACTCATTGAAGAGTATTGTTATCTGAATCTTTTTGCTTAATGGATTGTTCTACTAAATGCTGAACCCCATAAATGATAATTGCCCAAATGAAACTCATTATACCCCAATGGCGTTTTTTCCACTTTTTAAATTTAAACACTCCAAGTTTTTGTGAGATAAAAAAATACGGGAAAGCATTAAATGAATCAATCACTAGATTTGCAAGTAAGTATTTAGGAAAATTTCCGTAAGTAAATTTAAAAATCCATAGTGTTCCAACAAAATAAGGGCCTAAAAAATATGTAAAATCTACCGCACCCGGAGATATAGGGTTTTTATTTTTCCACCACTTTTTCTTATTAGCAATAATACTTGTTGTACTTAGGAATAAATTAACAAGACTAGCGATCGGTAAAAATCTAAAAAATGAACGTTTTCCCATGAAAGGAACAGTTAGCCATGGAATGATTAACTGCGCTAAAGAGAATATCTTTTTCTTATTTATCCTCGCTCACTCCTAAAACGTATTTAGGAATATTCTTCACCTCTTTTTATAAAATAATGAGGGTTCGGTAAAAATCTTTTTTTCAAACTATACGGCTTCCTTTCCTACCAATAAAAATAATGATCCGATAAATATTTAGTACAAAATAAGGAAAGATATAAGAGGATTACTTGTCGATGTAATGGAGGTAGTACCCCTTATGCAAAGTGAAAATAACATTAAATTAACAGCTGCTGAAATTTCTGGACTTTGGTCCGCCTATATGAGCGATAGCCTATCCATTTGTGTGCTAAAATACTTCTTGGAAAAAGCAGAGGATCCAGAGATTCGTTCTGTAGTCGAATATGCACTGGAATTAGCACAGACACACATAGTAAAACTCACAGCTATCTTTAATGGTGAGGGTTTTCCGATTCCATATGGATTTAAAGAAGACGAAGATGTTGATATAACAGCCCCTAAATTATTTTCAGATGCTTACTTTATTTATTATCTTAAACAATGGAGTTCAATAGGATTAGAAGCTTATAGTCTTTCGCTTGCAATGGCAACTCGTTCTGATGTTTTTGGTTACTTTTCACAATGTATGGAAGAATCAAAGAAACTTCTCGAAAAAACAAATAATGTTTTATTATCTAAAGGTCTTTATATAAAAGCACCTTACGTTACGACTCCTAAAAAGGTCCATTTTGTTGAAAAACAGAGCTTTTTAACTGGTTGGTTTGGAGAACGTAGATCACTTACTACTTTAGAGGTATCGAATCTTTATGGTAATCTTCAAAGAAATGTGTTTGCGTTGACAACGTTCATTGGTTTTGGTCAAGTGGCAAAGTCAAAAGAAGTGGTTAACTTAATGCTAAGTGGAAAAGAAATTGCTTCAAAGCATATTGACATTTATAGTACTGTTTTAAAGGAAAATGACTTACCTGCTTCTATGTCTTGGGATAATCAAGTATTAGATTCGACTGTCAGTCCTTTTTCCGATAAATTAATACTGTTTCACGTAAATTCACTTGCTATTGGTGCTATTGGATATTACGGAACAAGTCTGGCAAGTAGTTCCAGAAGAGATTTATCTGCACATTATATGAGAATTTTAGTGGAAGTTCTAAAATATACGGAAGACGCAGCTGAACTCCTGATTGAAAATGGATGGATGGAACAACCCCCAATCGTTGTGGACCATGTTAAACTAGCTAAAACTTAGAACATCATAATGGAAGAAACAATCTTTAGCCGGTTTGGAACTAAAGAGCTAGTGATTGTCTTAATGATATTATTTCTCCACAAAAAAGGAACACCCGTTTAGGTGTTCCTTTCGTATGATAAAAGCTTACATATCCCAAACAAGCACAAGCAACGTTCCGAATATGGTCATTAGGGCAATGATGAGGCCATAGTATACGTTTGTATAAATAGCGCCTTTGTCTTCTGTTTCACCAGCATGCATAAACACAACGAGCTGGAGACCAGCTTGCAGGAATGCTGTTACAAGAAGGATAATCATTCCGGTTGAAAAGGATAGATTGAAAAAGTAAACAGAAAGCGCCACGGCTGTAAGGATTAATGAAAATACAAAGCCCATTACTTGTTTTAGCGGAAATAATTCGCTCATATTTACATCATTCCTTTCAAATAGATGAAGCTGAAAATAAAGATCCAAATGATGTCAAGGAAATGCCAGTAAAGTGAGAAAATAAATGATTTATTGGCTGTTTGCGGTGTAAGTCCGCGCTTCCACACTTGCAAAACGATAAAAAGTCCCCAGAAAAGCCCGATTGTCACGTGAATTCCATGTGTCCCTAAAGTTGTTAATAGGATTGATGTAAAGGCACTTGTTTGTAAGCCTGCACCCACATGAACATAATGGACAAATTCATAAATTTCTACACCGATAAATGCTAAACCCAGTAAGAGAGTGGTTATAAAGAACCCTATCATGGCTTTTTTTCTGCCTAGACGCATCGCATGAATTCCAAGACCAACCGTAAAACTACTTGTTAAAAGTAATAATGTTTCGATTAAGACTGGCGTAATCTCAAAAATCCCTGCTCCCGTTGGTCCTCCTGCTGTCCTTCCTACCAAGGTAAAATAGGTAGCAAAAAGAGTGGCAAACAGCATAATTTCTGCACCTAGGAAAATCCAAAATCCTAGGATTTTCAGTTTATTTTCTTCTGTACTATATTCAAGTGGAAGTGAGTGATCCATTTTCATTTTACGCACCTCGCAATCTTGTTTCAGTTTCTTCGATTTCTTCTACAGAGATGTAACGACCATGATCGTTTTCAAAAGAACGTAGAGCCATACAGACAAATATACCAATTGTTGTCACAATCACTGGAATCCATAAACTAAACACAAAAGAGAATCCCCATACAAAGAAGATACAACTCATGATAAACGGAATACCACTGTTATTTGGCATATGAATTTTTTCATATTCGCCTTTAAATATAACATGACCTTTCTTCTTCATATCCCAGAACGCTTCAATGGAATTAACCTGCGGTGTAATCGCAAAGTTGTATTCTGGCACCGGAGTATGTGTTGCCCACTCTAGTGTTCGTGCATCCCAAGGATCATTGCTGATATTTCTTGAAGCATAACGTGTGCTGTAATAGATGTTATACACAATCAACACAAAGCCAATCGCCATAATCCCGGCTCCAATAAACGAAACCATATTTAATGGTCCAAATCCAGTAGATTCAGAGTACGTAAACATTCTACGCGCCTGACCATCCAGACCCGTGATATACATCGGCATGAACGATAAGATAAATCCAATAGACAGTAACCATGCAGTCCATTTTCCTATTCTTTCATTCAACATGAAGCCAAACATTTTTGGCCAGTAATACGTAAGACCAGCTAGCATCGCGAATACCACACCAGGAATAATAACATTGTGGAAATGCGCGACTAAGAACATCGTATTATGGTATTGATAGTCCGCTGCTGACATCGCAAGCATGACCCCAGTCACCCCACCAAGTGTGAATAACGGAATGAAGAGCAAGGAATAAAGCATTGGTGTCGTAATCACTATTTTCCCTTTTCTCAAAGTAAGCAACCAGTTAAAAATCTTTACCCCTGTCGGAACAGCAATCGCCATCGTCGTAATCGAGAAGATACTATTCGTTAATGCTCCTTGACCCATTGTAAAGAAATGGTGGGCCCAAACTAAGAAAGATAACAGCGAGATGAGAACCATTGATCCAACCATAGACTTATAGCCATATAGATTACGGCGTGCAAAGGTAGAAATAATCTCACTATAGAGACCAAACGCAGGAAGTATAAGGATATAAACCTCAGGATGTCCCCACACCCAGAAAATATTGGCCCAAAGCATATCCATACCGCCATTATCCATTGTAAAGAAGTTAGTTCCGAATTGACGGTCCAAGGTACCCATTGCAAGCAATACGGCTAACACTGGGAACGCAAATACGATAATGACGTTTGCAATGAAAGCAGACCATGTGAACATCGGCATTTTCAGTAGTGTCATACCAGGTGCTCTCATTTTAAGAATAGTAGTGATAAAGTTGATCCCTGTCATTAGGGTACCAATTCCAGCGATTTGAATCGCAATCATATAATAATTGGTTCCAACTGACGTACTAAATTCATTACCTGCCAGCGGGAAATAAGATGTCCATCCCGCATCAGGAGAACCACCGATAATGAACGAGATGTTAAATAACATCGCTCCCATAAAGAACAACCAGAAGCTTAGGGCATTCAATCGTGGGAACGCAACATCACGAGCTCCAATTTGTAGTGGAATCACAAAGTTCATGAAAAACATAATAAATGGCATCGCCATAAATAGAATCATCACAATTCCATGTGTTGTGAAAATTTCATTATAATGCTGGGCATCCAATAATTTAAGGTCTGGTGCTGATAATTGAGCACGCATCATAATCGCATCTACTCCGCCACGGAATAACATGAGCAAAGCAGAGATCAAATACATGATACCAATACGCTTATGGTCAACGGTTGTTAACCATTCACGCCATAAATAACCCCATTTTTTAAAATAAGTTAAACCAGCCAAAACGGCGACGACTGTAAGCCCTATGGCAACCATCGAGGCATAGATAGCAAAACTTGGATGAGGTACCGCAAAACGTTCAAAGAAATCCATACAGTTGTGACTCCTTTCGAAAACAATTTATAGAAACATAGAAACAAATCTATTAATTAAGTGTTCATCTTCTTAATGATTGCTATGGTCAGAATGTCCTTCTGAAGTATCTTCTTCAGATACATGTGATTCTGTATTTTCTTCCGCTTCAGAGGATCCATGGTTATGACCTTCAGGTGCTGGTGAAAATTCTAAGTGTGTACCAGTGAATGTCATCCGTCCAAGATGACCTGGTTCTAATAATTCATCGAATTTCTCTTCAGTAATAGGTTCAGCAGTCTCTTTTACTTCTTTTACCCAATCATCAAACTCTTCTTGAGACATCGCTGTTACATCAAAGATATTTTGGGCAAAGCCTTTACCACTAAAATTTGCATTTCGGCCCATATATTCTCCTGGTACATCTGCTGCTAGATGGAGCGTGGTCACCATGTCAGCCATGGCATACTTTTGTCCTCCAAGCTGCGGAATCCAGAAACTTGTAATAGGTCCATAGGAATAAAGCTTAAATTCAAGTGCTCTGTCGGTCGGAATGTACAGGTAGTTAACTGTTTCAATTCCTTCTTCCGGATAGCTAAAGTGCCATTTCCAGTTAGAGGATGACGCATACACGACTAGAGGTTCTTTATCCTCATATCCTACTGGCTTTGACTCCACAATGTAGTTACTTTGAACAGATACAAAAGAAAGATACGCAACGATTAAAACAGGAATTCCCACACAGATGACTTCAACCCATATGTTCCCTTCCATGTGTGGTGGTTCATAATCGGCACTTTGTTTAGATGCACGATATTTTACTAGCATCGTGATGAGTAGTCCAAAGACAACAATAACAATAACAGACATGATTCCAATTGATAGCATAATATCACTAGCTTGCCTTTCTGCTTGTGGGCCTTTTGGGTCCAAAACAAGCAATGGCTCACAACCTGCTAATACTGCAGCAATAGTGATCATCATTCCAATTAATGCCCATTTTAGTTTCATAGATGTACCCCTCTCTATCTTTGATTTAATTATGCAAACAAATTCACAAACACATTTGCATTGAATAATATGTGATGTAGTTCACATACGATGTCTATCACCTATGATATGTGAATTCGTTCACAATTGAAAGCAAAATGATTTGTAGCTGTAGGTTAACACTATATCCATAATGTTAACATGTATTTCCTGTAATGAATTTCGTATTTGTGACAAATTTGTTAAGGATTTTTTTACTATCGCTAACAAAATTAATGAACTATATGTGAACATTAGAAAAGCGCATGCCCCCTTTTCATTAGACCATTTTCAAAGTTAAATACTTATCTATCAAAATTAAAGGGACGTACCTTCTGCTTCTATATAGAAGCGTGAGATACGTCCCTGAATGGTGAAACATAGTGGCGCAAGAGAAACTGGGTAGTGACAGACATTACTTAATTTGTAATTCTATTGTTTAACGTATTGATACCTAGCTAATATGATTTCGGGCACGATTAAGTTCTATTCGTTACCGTTTTCTACCTCTTCGGCTGGTTTCGGGCACGATTAGCTTCTATT
>NZ_CAKJTG010000003.1:0-104292 GCF_917563885.1 Pseudoneobacillus rhizosphaerae | reverse complement strand
ATTTGTAATTCTATTGTTTAACGTATTGATACCTAGCTAATATGATTTCGGGCACGATTAAGTTCTATTCGTTACCGTTTTCTACCTCTTCGGCTGGTTTCGGGCACGATTAGCTTCTATTCGTTACCGTTTTCTACCTCTTCGGCTGGTTTCGGGCACGATTAGCTTCTATTAACCCCTCTTAAGGACAAAACCAGCCTTAGTAAAAACCAAAGTGTTTTTAATAAGCCCACTATCACCTGTTCCAATAAAATCGATATATTCATAGGAAAGTTTTTTATTTTTGAAGACTATTCATTAATAAGAGTCTCCAACGCTACAGTCACCATATCATTAAATGTTGTCTGGCGTTCTTCCGCTGTTGTTTCTTCACCTGTAATAACATGGTCGCTCACTGTCATAATACTTAAAACGTCGATATTATATTTTGCTCCAAGTGTATAGAGAGCTGATGTTTCCATATCAACACCTAACACACCGTAATCAGCCAGCTTATTGATCATGGAATCATCGTCTTCATAGAATGAATCACCGGTAAATACGTTACCTACATGAACTCTCAAATCATCATTTTGTTTAGATAAGCGATGCGCTCTCTCGAGAAGAGTAAAGCTTGCGTTTGGTGCATAATTAATTTGCGGGAAAATAATGTTCTGCATTTTGGAATCATTGGTAGCTGCCATTGCCATGATAATGTCACGGATTTTCACTTCGCGCTTCATCGCTCCGATTGTCCCAATGCGGATGATATTCTTCACACCATAATCCTTAATGAGTTCAGTGGCGTAAATACTCATCGAAGGAGCACCCATTCCAGAAGATTGAATTGAAATTTTGTGTCCTTTATATGTTCCAGTATAGCCATACATTCCCCGAACTGTATTATGACACTCAACATTCTCTAAAAAAGTATCAGCAATATATTTAGCACGAAGTGGATCTCCTGGCATTAAGACTTTTTCAGATAGTTGACCTTCTTTTGCATTTAAGTGAATACTCATGATGTATTTTACCTCCAAATAATTAATAGGTTAAGCTGCTTTTCCTTCTTTATCTACCGTTTGCTTTTTCAATTGTGCTGACGAATAGATCCAGCTTAAAACTATACCAACTGCGAATGTTAATATTACTCCTAGACTGTTACCATCAAAAATCCCTTTCGCAAATGGCGCAGGAAATAGTGGATTAGTGGTAAAAAGAAGCCCAATTATAACACTTACAAACCATATAATAACATTGCCTTTATTCACAGAAATATTTCTATCACCTGAAATGATTTCAGGATCATACCCTTGCTTTTTGCGAAGGATAATGTAATCGGCTACGAATATAGCTGTCCAAGCGGCAAGGCCAATGCCGACAACTCCTAAGAACATCATGAATGACCCTAAAAAGTCACCGTTTATGAATAATACATAAGTCGGAAGTAATACCATGATTAAACCATGGAAAATAATTGATGTACGTTCAGAAATTTTTATGTTTGTAGCTTCTAAAGCAGTACGTCCAGACCGAAGTGAAATAACTGCCGGTGGAATGATTCCGCCCAATGCTGTAATAAAGTATGGAATAACCATCCATTTAGGCATCTGTGCAGCTAATGCCGCGATTGGATCCGCTGAACTAACTAGTTCAGGATTCGTTGCATTCATTAAAATGCCTAAGAACATGATGACAAATAATGGTGCTCCTGCAGCAAACGTTGTTGTCCAGAAAATCGCTTTATTCGAAGACTGAGGACTTTGGTAAGAAGAGTAATCACTCGCAACCATAGCCCAGCTAAGTGCAGAACCAGCAATAATGATGGAAATAGCAGGCAATACGCCTCCAATCCAGTCTCCATTTGGCATATTTACAAGTGCTGACCAATCTGTTTGTGGAACTAAAATAACCAATACCACCACTGTTAGTGCGCCAAAAATATAGGTAAATATTGTTTGAACTTTTACAAGCGTTTCTTGTTTTACAAGAGATAATGCCATAATCGCAATCGCAAGACCGATAAGGCCGATTATTTGTACGGTAGTTGTTACTTCAAACCCAAGTGCAGTAACAATAGCATTAATAGAGAAAATACCAGTAGGAACATTTCCAACACTCAGCCAACCAATCAAACAAATCCATGCTAGTACCGCTGGAATCAAGTTTCCTTTTGATCCAAAAGGTGCTCGGGATAACACAAATGTCGGTGCTTTTCCTAGCTTACCTGGTAAACTAAGATAGCCGATAAGGGCAAATGATGCTGCTCCAAGGAATGCAGCTATAACGGATTGAATAAAGTTGAGACCATAGCTAACAATAATCCCACCATAAACCAATCCCATAATACCTATATTTAATGCAAACCATATCCAAAACAATTGCTTAGGTTGCCCAACTCTTTCATTTTCTGGAATTAAATCAGGGTATTTTTGACTCATTTCTCCTAGACCTCTTCTCTTTTATCTTTATTTTATTTTCAATATTGGGAATATTGGGAATTTAAAGGATGCTAGTAGTTCTTATTTATAAGAACTACTGCATTCAACCATCTATTTTCAAAGTCAATCCCCTATGCCTACTTTTAAAGTAGTTATTTAAATACATTTAATTTAATGTTCGCAAACTGCTGAGGGACATAGTATTTATTAAACATGATTGGATAATCTGCTTTACTGTAGAGGCTTTCCAATAGTAAAAAGCAATTATTACGACCAAATACATTGCCTTTTCGATTAGCTATGTTAACCGTTTGTGAGAACTTTATTTCAATTTCTCCATGAGCTGCATCTACATAGGCTTGATTCTCCATAAAATCCAGTAGCAATTCCTTATTATCTAAGTCCAAAGATAAATCTTCTACTGTTTCCATGGCTATGAAAGTAAAAGCATAGCCTACTAAATCGTTCCCTCTACTATAAAAACGTTCAACAGCTACTACTCTAGATGAATCTGTTTTTAATACTTGTTTCGTATATTCTGTTCCCACGTCCATATAGTATTGGACATCAATTTGATCGAATGTACTTATATGGCACTTATGAATCGGGTTACTTAGCTTTTCTAATTGAAGATTGGCTTGATGTTTATTAAAGGAGTCAATAACAAAGCTTCCTTTTCCCTTTATATTTCTTATCAATCCATCATCTTGCAGAAGTGCTAAAGCTTGTCTTAAAGTAGAACGACTAACCCCTAGTTCCTTTGCTAAGTCTGGTTCCGAAGGGAGCCTACTATCTACAGGATATTCCCCTTTCGTAATTTGAAGAAGAAGCTCATCGTACACATTTACATAGAGTGGCCTTTTCAACTTATTTGTTATGTCTTTTTTCATTTAATCTCCTTCTTGTTAGAAATTTTAAGAGAGAACTATCGTTTTCGGGCATTTCAACTTAGAAAATATCACGATAAATTGTACTCGGAATAAACATGTCTATTTTTTATACAAGTTAAAATTAACATATAAAAATTATCTATGCAAGCACTTTCATAAATAAAATTCGTGGAAACAGAGGGTCGGCTCTTGCGCTTCTTTCGGTTCATAAAAGAGGTATAATATGGAATATCTTCACTAAATACGGGACATTATTAGGCGGACTAATAGCCTTTAACTTAATAAAAAGACCGGTTCCCTCAAGTGGTTTTTTAATTTCAAAAGTCATTATAAAAAGGTTCATAATCTGTTAGAATTTCACTATAACTATACATTTATAGGAGATCAAGCAAGGTAAAGACCGAAGAGGCAAGAAAGTGAAACGGAAGATTTCGAGAAGGTAGAGTTTTATTCCTCAAAATGTGTAGCTTTTAATAATTTGAATTTTCGTAGGTGATAATGTGAAAATTTCAATAGAAGAAATAAACAAAGAAATGGCAGAAGAAATCCTCATTAGATGTCATGAGGTAGATGACGAAATAGTTGAAATCGTAAACAAGCTACAAATGGAGGATCCCAATATTCATGGCTATCAAAATGATAAAGTTCATCGGATTTTACTTCGTGATATCTATTATTTCGAGGCAGTTGACGGAAAGGTTTTTGGATACTGCAAGGACAACGTTTATGAGGTAAAACAGAAGCTTTATGAGTTAGAGGAATTATGCCAAGGAAAAAACTGTTTTCGTGCATCCAAATCAACTATTTTAAACATTTCTAAAATTTCATCTGTTTATCCGTCTATAAGTGGCCGCTTCGAAGTAGTGCTTGATAATGGGGAACGTACTGTTGTCTCAAGGCAGTATGTGCCTGTGCTTAAAAATATGCTTGGTTTGTAAGGAGTGATACGTATAAACATGTTCAAATTTGTACAGAAGATTATGAAGGATTTCTTGATCATCTTTGCAGCCATCATCATTATTATCACTATTTTAAGACAAATGTATTATCCTAATTCGGCATTTGATTTGAAGTCCATTTATATTATTATGGCATTTTCCTTTATAAGTGCATTGATGGGATTTATTTTGTATTCTCCTAATGATATAAGCGAGAAAAAAATACGTATAAGAATGGTTATTCATTTTTTCACTTTAGAGATTCTATTGATTGTCCTTGCCAGCGTTTTTGATATTGTGAATAGTACAGTAGACGGTTTCATATTAGCACTGCAAATTGCAGTCATCTATATCCTCGTTCGTCTGCTGTCATGGCAAAAGGATAAAAAAGAAGCCCAAAAAATCAATGAAAAACTAAAGGTATTAAAGAAAGACGTTTAATAAAATTAGATTGCAGCGGTTGTCTGTAAGCGGTAAGCTACATAGCTTACCGCTCTCTTTTGCATCTTATTTGCCTGTGGATACAACTTACTGTTTTTCTATATACTTCCTTTCTGTAATTTTTTATGATGAGTTCATCAAAATTAATTCAAAAGGTAAGGTGTCATTACTGTGGGGATTTTAATATTATTAATCGCTTTGATTTTCGAGATTGCTTTTGCAATCTACTGTATCGTTACAAAGGAAATCCATAATAAAGTTAAGAATTGGATTAGAATAGCTATTTTTATAGCTTTTGTCTTTCTAACACTATCTCCGGTGATTGAGTGGAGTTTCCGCTGGGGAATGCTTGCTATATTACTTTTTATATTAGCACTAAAGGGAACGGTTTCTCTTATCCGAAACAAAACAAATAACCCAAATTACAAAACTTCAAAAATAGTGTGGAAATCAATAATTATGATTTTTGCATTAGTATTTGCACTTGCACCTACAATTGCTTTTCCGCAGCATAAATCACCAAAAGTGACAGGTGATTATCTAGTCACAACCGCTACTTATACTTATGTTGACAAGAACCGTATTGAGGAATTTACTGACAAGGGGGATAACAGATTTGTTAATGTGGAATTTTGGTATCCCGAAAATGCAGATGGTAAATACCCTCTACTAGTATTTTCACATGGAGCATCTGGTATTAAAACTAGCAATACCTCTACCTATACGGAGCTTGCAAGCCATGGCTATGTAGTTGTTTCCATCGATCATCCGTATCACTCCTTTTTTACGGCTTCAGAGGATGGAACAAAGGCTTTCATCAATTCAGATTATAATCTGGAAGTCAGCAATGCCAATAAGGATGGCATTTACACGAAAGAAGAACTTTTCGGACTCATTCAAAAATGGATGAAACTTCGAACAGATGATATGAATTTTGTCATTGATACGATCCTTACAAAAGCCCAAAGTGACAAGGACCCAGTTTATTCACTTATCGATCCAGAGAAAATGGGTGTGTTCGGTCACTCGATGGGCGGCGCAGCAAGTGTTTGGTTAGGCAAAGAACGTAAGGATATACGTGCAGTTGTAAATATTGATGCACCGTTCTTTAGTGAGCTTATTTATAAAAAAGAAATCGATGATTATGTGGCAAGTGATGAAGCCTTCACGACCCCACTTCTAAACATTTATTCTGACGATGTTTGGGATCAACTCGATAGCAACTCCACTTATGTTGCGAACAAACCCAATAACGAACAATTCAAAGACGCCTTTACTGTTCATATTAAAGGAGCAAAACATTTAAGCTTAACGGATTTACCACTTTTCTCTCCTATACTTGCAAATATCCTGCAAGGCGGAACAGCAGACATTGATAAATATTACAGTATTGAAACGACAAATGAGTTAATTGTTAAATTTTTCGACTACCAATTAAAGGGCATTGGCCATTTCACGCCTGAAGAAACATATTGATTTTTATCTAGTACTAAGACGGACGAGAGATGAACTGCACCCCAATTGTTAGTAACACCTAACAATTGGGGTGCAGTTCATCTCTCGCTTCCTTCTTAAATAAAGCACAGAAGTAACTCCCCATGTTTCACCCAGTAACTTCTTCAATTGTTGGAATCGCAGCTATTGCTCCTACTTTGGTACATACGAATGCGGCCACTTTATTGCTGAAGGAGATTATATTTTTTAGCTGTTCAAAGTCTAAGTCTTGCAGTTTATTCTCTTTTGCCAGTTGATAGAGTGTTGCACCAACAAATGCGTCACCAGCACCTGTGGAATCAATGGAATGAACCTTGACACTTGGAACGATTTCGCTAGTTTGTCCATCAGATAGATAGGTTCCTTCTTTCCCTAAGGTAACGGCAACTACTTTAGCTCCTAACTGATGCAAAGCGTTTGCGCCCTCTGCCAAATCATTCATACCCGTAATGATAGTTAATTCCTCATCACTTACTTTAACGAAATCAGCTAAAGTCATTCCTTGTTTAGCTAATGCAATGAAAGTCGAAATTTGTTCCTTCCAAAGATCCTTTCTAAAATTTGGATCAAAGGAAATATATTTCCCATCTATTTTAGCCATTTTCATCGCATTGAAATAAGTGGACTGAAAAGGGTCGCTTAATAGGGCAGTTGCGGATCCAAAATGAAAAATAGAAGCTTCCTTCATCTTGTCTTTATCCAGTTCTTCCTCAAATAAATAGGCATCTGCACCGCGATTAAAGACGAAATCCCTTTCCCCATTCGCCTTTAAAGAAACAAAAGCTAAGGTAGTTGGATGTGCATCATCGAACACAAGCATCGATGTATCAACCTTTACATCATTTAGTGTTTTCTTTAAAAAATGGCCAAAAGGATCATTCCCAACTTTTCCACAAAAATAAGAAGTCCCACCCAGTTTTGCAATCGTTGCACACACATTTGCCGGTGCTCCCCCAGCCTGTTTTTGGAAGTTTTGCCCTTCCACTAAATCGATATCCACATCTGTACAAAAGAAATCAATTAGTAACTCTCCTATACAAACAATTGATGAACTCATCTTAACACCTCTATTTTTTAAACAATTTACTTTTCCGTGCTTGTCACTATACGTATTTTCCTGCCCTATTCAAAAAAATAAAGAAGCATTTGAAATCGTTTCTTTTGTACAGATTATAGTATGTACTTCCCAATAATCCGATCAAGCTTTCTAATATCTACTTTTTTGTTTAGATTCAACTTAAATTTACCAGCTTTTGTCCAAAGCTCCAACTCGGCATTGAAGTCTAGCATCCCACCATTTTCACTGGAATACATTATTATAGATTTAAACGGAATAGTGTAAACTTCTACCTTTTTACCTGTTAATCCTTGGCGATCTGAGATAATGATTCTTTTATTTGTTACTACCGCAACATCTCTTATCGTTTTATAAGCTACTTCTGCCCGTTCTCCATCGATTAAAACATCTAGGATTTCCTTCGGTACCTGAGTTTCTTCATAAAATGTCCATGACATAATTTCACCTACTGCTGCCATATAAATCACCTCTATCTAAATTCACTAAATCCATATATTACTAAAATTATAATATATTTCAAGAATATAAACTATTGAATGATGTTTCCACAGTTTACTTTTTTTATCTAAAGGTATTCGTTCAATGGGTATCTGTGCAGGCTACGTTGTAGGGTCTAAATCCGAAATGTATTGTATAAAAAAAAGCATGAGATTCCCTCCCATGCGTGTAAGCGTTTAAGTACATTCCTGCACAATCTCATCTAAATTAAAATGGTTTCACCAAGTTGGCAAACCCTTAAATTTATTAATCTATTGACATCGATTTTCTTGACATTTGTTTACATATTTTTACTTTGTTTTAGAAGTTTAGATTCCCCTGTCCGTTCCCATTCTTCCACTGTCTGATAGGCTTTTTCAGGAGAATATCCTTTTCCAACTAGAACTCCCATAAGAATAAATTCTTGAAGAATATGAGTAGCATTAATTCCTTCTTTAACATCCTCTAAACCTTTGTTTACTAAAAACTCTGTATACCTTACCCATTCATCTGGAGTTCTACCGGAAATAACCGCATTACCCTTGCTATGACCGCCGCCTCGTTCCTTAGCCATTGCATCTGCTTTCGTAGGATGAACAGTTCCAAATGGATGGTTAGGCGGAGCATAGATCGAATACAGCTTTAAAGGAATATTCCCCGTATTTGTTAGGTTATGCCATGTTCCAGCGGGTACCATGATTGCGGAATTATCATATACCTTTCTTGAAAAGTTTAAATTTTCTTTACTCTTGCCCATTTGAGTAATACCCTGCCCTTGTTCAATACGCAAAAATTGATCAACATTTGGGTGCATTTCTAGTCCAATATCCTCTCCGGGATTTAAACTCATCAATGTAACCTGCAGATGTTTTCCAGTCCATATAGCCGTTCGATACGTATTGTTTTGTTTCGATGCTTTATTAATATTAATGACAAACGGGTTTGGGCCGTAGTCTTTTAACGCCAGCCTATTATTACCCTCGAAAGCGTGAGTAAAATGATTTGTATGAATGAACTCGTTCGGATATGTCCTGTAATTTGAATTCCCACTATAATAATTACTCATTGGCACACTGACATGGTAAGGGTTTTGATACGGATAACCATTTTCATAATAATACAATTTCTTCAATCCCTTCGCAGATTAATCACCTTATCATATGTACCTATTTTAGAAACGTCCATTTAAAAATCTCTCAAAAATACAGGCAATTATTAAAGTCTATTCAATAATTTATCCCCCGTTTATAATAAAAATATCTAGGAACACGAAATAATTGTTTATCATTTAGGGCGAGAATACCCCTTCCTCAAGGAATGTGAAGGGTGTTAACCCAATGAGTAGGGAGGGGATGAATCGCCCTTCCGAAGGAAAGTTTTGATTAAAAACAGAACATACATTCTGATAAAATAAACCTATAAACATAAAAATTTAGAAAGAGGGTATGGAAAATGAGTATACAAGCATATTTCACTAATAGAGTGTACAAAAACGCTCTTACGAAAGAATATGTAAAAGCCATTGAACATGCCCTTATAGTATTCAATAGGGCGAAACAGTTTGCTTTTAGCACGTCAATCAAAGAGAAACGTTCTGGCAAATGCAAACGTTCAAAATCCATGCACCTTACGGTGAAAAGCCGCTTTAACTTGGACGATTATTATGCCAATAGCGTTGTACAAGAAGCAAAGGCCATTCAAAGTAGTTTAACAGAACTAAATAAAATGTATGTCTCAAATAAAGAAACACAAATTGATTCCGTTAAGAACAAGATAAAAAAAGAAAAATCTCGTATGACCACTTTAACGAAAGCAAAAGCTTCGTTCGTCATTGGTAAACCCTCTTTTGCTAAAAACTCCAATATGAAAAAGGTTGGGAACTTCTTTCTTGTGTCTTACAAAAAGAAAACCGACCTCTATGATCATGCTTATCAATTTGAGCATGAATACTTAGATAAAGAGATGAAAAGAATCAGGACTAAAATTGGGTTTTTAACTTTCAAGAAAAATATGGCGCAGTGGGGGTATGTGACGAAAATGCTGAAAGGGATACGCACCTGTGCCTATTACCAATCAGATCTTTTTGATATGGCCAGGTTTCGTTCTACGAACGATTTCTTCACTCCCGAGGCTCTTACAGATTTGGAGTCGAAAAGTTTGTCTAAATTAAAAAGTGGAAAAACCGCTTCCTAGTTGAAGGGGAAGCGGTCATATATCTTGGTATATGTCTTGTTTTTTACAAGAATCCCTACTTCAAACAACCAAAAGTTGTTAAGTGGGGGTAGTTCAATATCATTCTCTTACAGTCAAAATCTTATAATCTAGAAAGGAGAAATAAAGCAAAAATTCATCTATTCAATTGTATCTATTAATGTTCTTACCTGATGGACAAAAATGTGCATTTTATCTTTTGTCTGGACCAGAGACCATTGCCCAAAAGTTTATTTTTCAAAAAAAATGATAAAGCTAAAAAGGTAGGCACCACTCAGATTTTTATTGACGTTATAATGTTTTGTCAAATTATTTTTGGAGCTGATTTGCAATGATGTATTTGTTAGCCATAATTTGTCCACCATTAGCTGTACTATTTATAGGTAAACCATTTCAAGCTTTACTTAACTTAGTTTTAACATGTTTTTTTTATGTACCTGGTCTAATTCATGCAATACTAGTTATCCATGAAAAGAAAGCTGACAAAAGAGCATTAAGACAAGCAGAACTTATTGCTAAAGGTAACAGGGAGAATCAATAGGGTCCCTTAGTGATATTTAAAATAAGGGGAGTTTTTCCGGTTAAACAAAGCGAAATGACCCATTTTGACGTTTTTTGAGTAAATAGTCGGAATCCTTCCGTCTATTTAAGCTATTTTCAGTGCAAATTTAGTCATTAAGAGAAATTTCTCCGCTTATTTATCAACCCTTATTAACTCCTCCTCTTGTTCCTTGAGGGTTCGCTCTTTATTTAAATTTATCGGTATCAAAGAATCCATAATAAATGAAAAAGGCGTGTCAAATCTGTTGTCAGATTGCACGCCTTTTTCATTGTCATTTATAATCAAACGCTTCAAACGTCTCCCTTATCGCTTATGCACTTTTATCGAAATTAACATACGGTGAATTCTCTGTTTCACTCATATAGGAAATACATTTTACTTACCAGTTTATTTCTCATTCTCCTCTAACTAAATGTTAAGGTACTTCTGAGGCATAGCCCCAAGAAAAACCGCGCACTAAATTAAATCTATTCAATACCCTATCCCCCGTTTATAATGAAAATATCTAGGAACACGAAATAATCCTTCATATCATTCTCATACATTCATAATCTTATAATCCAGAAAGGAAGACTAAAATGGCCACCGCTACATCTATTCCAGTGGGAAAGGCAGAACCGAAAGATACGAAAACGATGTATAATATTTTATTTATTATGAGTCTATGTCATTTATTAAATGATTCCTTGCAATCCGTTGTCCCGGCGATGTTCCCAATTTTAGAAAAGTCGATGGGATTATCCTTTACACAGCTAGGATTAATAGCTTTTTCATTAAACATGGTTGCTTCTGTTTTACAGCCAGTTGTCGGCTGGTATACCGATAAACGTCCAAGACCGTATGCACTTCCATTAGGTCTAACAAGCAGTATGCTCGGTATTTTAGGATTAGCGCTTGCTCCTAACTATTGGATGATTTTGATTAGTGTTATTTTTATTGGTTTTGGTTCGGCTGTTTTCCATCCAGAAGGGTCACGCGTAACTCATATGGCGGCAGGGAAAAAAAGAGGCTTGGCACAATCGATTTACCAAGTAGGAGGGAATTCCGGCCAAGCATTGGCACCTGTTTTTACAGCGCTGATTCTTGTTCCATTTGGTCAATTTGGAGGGATCTGGTTTACCATTGTTGCCTTTATTGCCGTCCTATTTCTCATTTATATTGCAAGATGGTATTCTAAACGCCTAAAGGCTCAAGCCGGTGAGATAAAAAGAAATAAAGCTGTTAAAAATGGATTAGGTCCCCATGCTAAAAGTATTAAGACGGCCATTCTCCTATTAATTCTACTTGTCTTTGCACGTTCTTGGTATGGCAGTGCGATTTCAAATTTTTATACGTTTTATGCGATTAAGACATACGATGTCACCATTGCTCACTCACAAGTTTTTATTTTTATTTACTTATTTATGGGAGCTGTTGGGACATTATTAGGAGGACCATTAGCCGATCGTTTTGGAAGAAGAAATATGATCTTCCTTTCCTTGATTGGTGCTGCTCCACTTACCTTATTATTGCCATTTGTGGGACCTACCGTCGCTTATATCCTTCTCGCCTTAACGGGTCTTATCTTAATGTCTAGTTTCTCCGTAACAGTTGTCTATGCACAAGAATTAATACCTGGCAAAATTGGAACGATGTCTGGTTTAATTGTTGGTCTTGCCTTCGGAATGGGCGCTATTGGTTCTGTGGCACTTGGGGCACTGATTGATTTAATGGGGATCCAAACTACAATGATTGCTGTGTCGGTTCTTCCTATATTCGGACTGCTCACATTGCTTTTGCCGTCTGATCAACAGTTGAAGGAATGGAGTGGGGCCGAGCTTAATTAAGTAAATGCATTAAAGGAGTATACTTTTAAGCGTAAAAAAAGACTAGCATCTAGTTTGAACAGGTCTAAGCAATGCGCTTATTCAGAAAAAAATAGCCACCCAGCATCGGTGACTATTTCTCCCTTTGTAACAGTTAGTAGCTAAATCCTGCAGCATGTGTGTCGGGAATGTTCAGGTGTTCACAGCACCTGACACTTTTCCCACCTAGGAAGCTTCCTCAAACTGACTATTATATAGCTCGGCGTAGAAGCCATTTTTTAATAGTAATTCTCCATGTGTTCCACTTTCAATGATATCTCCATCCTTCATGACGAGGATAAGATCAGCATTTTTGATGGTTGATAATCGATGAGCAATGACAAAGGATGTTTTTCCAACCGTCAGTTTATCCATAGCTTGCTGAATAAGTATTTCTGTACGTGTATCGACGGAGCTAGTTGCCTCATCAAGGATTAACAGTGGTGCATGAGCCACCATCGCTCGGGCAATGGTGATTAACTGTTTCTGACCAGCAGATAGATTCGCTTTATCGTCGAGTACTGTATCGTAACCATTTGGCAGTGTCTTAATGAAGTGATGCAGTCCAACAGCTTTGCAGGCAACCTCTACTTCATCATGAATAACTCCCTTTCGGTTATAAACGATATTATCCCGTATAGTCCCTTCAAATAACCATGTATCCTGAAGCACCATACAAAATAGTTCATGGATATTTTTTCGAGTTAGCTGATTGATAGGAACACCATCAATTAGAATTTCCCCGCCATTTACTTCATAAAAACGCATTAGCAGGTTAATTAAAGTTGTCTTACCGGCACCAGTAGGACCAACAATCGCCACTTTTTGTCCAGCATGTACAGTGGCTGAGAAGTTATTAATAACCATTTTATTTTCGTCATAGCCAAATCGGACATTTTTAAATTCAACATCCCCATGAGCCTTTTCAAGACTTGTTGTTTTAGCCTCTTCATCTTCCAACTCTTCTTCACCAAGGAATTCAAAGACACGTTCACTAGCTGCAGCCGTTGATTGTAGACTGTTCGCTGCTTGGGCAAGCTGGGATAGAGGCTGTGTAAACAAGCGAATATATAACATAAAGGCAACAATTACACCAAACGAAATATGATCATTCACGGCAAGCACTGCCCCAACAATGGAGACCACTACATAACCAAAGTTACCTACAAACATCATTAACGGCATCATTAAACCAGACAAAAATTGAGATTTCCAGGCACTGTTATAAAGTCTGGAGTTAATGTCATGAAAGGTTTCCTTTGCAGCCTTTTCTCCGTTATAAACCCTCACCACCGTGTGACCTGAATAGATTTCTTCAATATGCCCGTTTAGCTTACCAAGCTCCTTTTGCTGTTCCACAAAATATTTTTGTGACTTAGTGATAATAAAGGTCATTAATGCAAAGCCGACAATGGTTGAAAGTATAGCTGAAATCGCCATTATCCAGTTTGTATAAAACATCATCACAAGTGATCCAACAAACATGGTTACCGCGGAAACCAATGTACTAATACTCTGGTTCATCGTTTGACCAATCATATCAACATCATTCGTTACGCGACTTAGCACATCACCTGTGCTTGTAGAATCAAAATATTTTAAAGGCAATCGATTAATTTTTCTTGAAATATCCGTTCGTAAATTCTTCGACACTCGCTGTGTGACTGTGGCCATCATAAAGCCTTGAATATAGTTGAACAAAAAGCCTACGCCATAAAGAAAAGCGAGAATGGTTGCGAGGTTTACAACTGCATCTAAATCAATACCTGACATCAAGCCTTCTGTAACCAAATCAGTAATTCGGCTGAGCAGCTCTGGTCCCAAAATATTAAACACCGCACCTGTCGCAGCAAGGATAAGAGCTATGATAATCAATGGCAAATAAACTTTACAATAGGCAATCAGCTGTTTAACGGTTTTCTTAAAGTCCTTTACCTTCGCCCTCGGAGCTCCCATCGGTCCCCCCGGATGACCTCCTCGTCCTTGCATTCCTCCAGGAGGCTCTGGTTTATCATGTTTTCTTCGTTCATGATTGTTTTTAGCCAATTTCAAGCTCCTCCTTCGATAATTGAGAATAAGCAATTTCCTGATAAACACTACAATTTCCCATTAATTCCTGATGGGTGCCCATACCAACAATTTTCCCATCATCTAGGACAACGATTCGATCGGCATCTTTAATCGTACCAATTCGCTGCGCAACAATTAAAGTGGTTGCATCCTTAATCTCTTTCTTTAGCATGGATCGGAGCACCCTATCAGTCTTATAATCTAACGCTGAAAAAGAATCATCAAATAAGTAAACTTCTGGATTTTTATAAATCGCACGCGCGATGGAAAGCCTTTGCTTCTGCCCACCAGAAAGATTCGTACCACCTTGTGCAATTTTAGCTTCATACTGCTCTTCCATCTTTTCAACAAATTCAGTACCCTGGGCAATTTCGACAGCTTTTTTGAGAGCTTCATCCGCGGAATGCATAGCTTCTCTTCCATAGGCAACATTTGAATTTACAGTACCACTGAATAAAATAGCTTTTTGCGATACATAGCCAAGCTTGTCGCGTAGTGCTTCCTGGGAGTATTTTTTTACATCGATACCATCGATTAACACTTCTCCTTCCGTCGCATCATAGAAGCGTGGAATGAGGTTAAGTAAAGTGCTTTTCCCACTTCCTGTTGACCCTATAAATGCAACGGTTTCTCCTTTACGCGCGGTAAAACTGATATTATGAAGGATATAATCGGTTGCATCTGGATATTTAAAACTGACGTTTCGAAATTCGATTTCACCAGTTACGCCTGCTTTCCCTTCACTTTGGTCTCCATCGACAATCTTTGCTTTCGTATTTAGAACCTCATTAATTCGTTTCACGGAAACAGACGCACGAGGAACCATGATGAAAACAATGGAAAGCATCATGAAGGCCATGATCACCTGCATCGCATAATTAGAAAAAACGACCATATCTGAGAATAAAGATAACTTATCTGGCATTGCAGCATCTTGGATGAGGAATGCACCAATCCAATAAATCGCAAGACTCATCCCTGACATGATGAGCCCCATTGTCGGCATCATGACTGCCATTGTCCGTTGCGTAAAGAGATTCGTCTTCGTGAGTTCACTGTTTGCTTTTTCAAATTTATCTTCCTGATAGCCTTCGGCGTTAAAAGCATGAACAACACGAATACCAGAAAGATTTTCTCTGGTAACTCGATTTAAATTATCCGTTAAACTCTGAATTCGTCTAAACTTTGGCAAAGCGATAAAAATAATGATGCAGAGCATGACAATTATGATTAACACAGCCGTGCCAGTTGCTGCCGTCCATTGCCAGCTTTTTCCCATAATTTTAAAAATGGCCCAAGTAGCTAGAATTGGAGCCTTTACAATCGCTTGAAATCCCATCACAATCAATAGCTGGACTTGTGTAATATCATTGGTGGAGCGTGTAATTAAACTCGCAGTAGAAAAGCTATTAATCTCCTCCATCGAAAAGGACATCGTCTTTTCAAATACCATTCCACGTAATCTAAGCGAGAATCCGGCTGCCACTTTGGCAGCAAAATAAACTGTAAACATCGCTGCAGCCATACTCCCAATCGCACATATCAGCATATAAATGCCCTGAACTAGAACATCACTCATCTTACTGCCTTCGGTTTGAACAAGCATAGTGATTTCATACATATAATCCGGTAGCTTTAAATCTAGCCACACCTGCGTCACAATGAACACCAAGCTACATATAATTAGCAGCCATTCCTTCTTCTGAAGGTATTTAAAAATTTTCAGCATACATTAGCTCTCCTTTTTTCATTTGGATAAATCTAATAGTATTAGATATTTTATCAAAATAATAAGTCTAATAGTGTTAGATATCTAATCAAAATAATAAGTCTAATAGCGTTAGATATCTAATCAAAATAATTTCACACCTCTAAGTGTCTACAAAATATTATTCATTTTCATTTGAAATCTCTTGAATCCTTTTAGTTATGCGAACAAATTCCCTCGCATCCTGTTCACCAAGCTTTTCTAGAATCTTTTCGAGTGCCCCCATCGCTTCTTCATGTTCCTCTTTTACAAAGCTTTTGCCAGACTCTGTAATGTTGACGATCACAACCCGTTTGTCTTGTTCATCTTTTTTTCGTTTGATAAAACCTTTCTTAGACAAACTATTTAGTGCAGATGCTACTCGAGGTGTACTTAGATCCAAATACTCGCTAAGCTCCCCTGAAGTTACCTTATTTTTCCCATACGTCAAATACCCTAGGATTTTCCGTTCACCATGAGACACTTCATCCACTTTCTTATAAAACGATTTTTTTCGTGTCCTAATCATATTTTGAAACAACTCATTTGCGAGTGCCTTGTAATCCATATTATGCTCCTTCGTAAGTACCTAATACTGTTAGATAATAAATGATAATGGTAAAAACGTCAACTAGCAGCAGGGGGTGTAAATTTTAAAAAAAGTTGACCTTGAAGACATATAATATTCGACGGATTCCCTCTTTATTACCTACCGAAAATAAACCTTCTCGTAACGAGAAGGTTTATCTTTAAAAAGGATAGGTGAATAACCTAACTGCCGTCTAGTTGTAAAGGATTTTCTCTCTTAATTACGGCTTTTCCATCCAACTCTTCTTCATATTGATAAAATTAATAATCAGTAGGATTTTGTTTCTTATTTTCCTTTTTAACCAACGATGGCTTTAAAGGATGATCCATTAACGGTAGGACATGTGGAGGCGGTGGAGGCGGCTTTGCAAACAATGGATTTAACACATATTCCAACATTTTTTCGATAATTTGTCGGTCTTTCTCCGTTTCTAATTCGATCCAATAGACATCATGTTCCCCCTGGTGTTTAAGGAAAAATGGATGCCAACGCTGATCCTTTGTATCTCCTTTAACCGGTTGAAACGATTCAAGAAAATGACTATACAATCTATTTTTTAGCGGTTTTCCCTTGCCAATATAGAGGATCTCGCCTTTATTGTTTTTATAGATATATAGACCGTTGTGATTAGCCACATTGTTTTCGATATACCCTCTTACCTGGTTTTTAGCAACCTCATCCACTGGCTTTACATGATTGATCCTAAAATGATTCCAATTCCTTTCAATCGGCAAAATTCCATTTTCGATTAAAAACCTTTCGTAATTCATGAGTATATCCCCCTATCATTCATTCTTACTAATTTTTTTCCTCCTATTAGGGAACTATATTTTCTTCTCAAACTATATAAAATCCCTTTAAACTTGGTATTTCTTTCCAACTATATTTCAATTTGTTTACCAATATGATAGAAGTAAAATACAAATTTTCCAAATAATCACTCTAAATACTGGACGGCCAGACCTTTAAGGTTTTTAATAATATTGATGGTCAGCATTTTAAAATATCAATAGATTAATAATCTCTAAAAAAAGGAATGATGAAGTATGCTACATTTAAACACTATCACAAAAGAAAATTGGGTAAAGGCAATTTCACTGCGTGTCCGAGAAGATCAAACGAAGTTTGTTGCTTCCAACGCAGTATCACTAGCCCAGTTGAACTTTCTTGAAAATTTCCATGCAAAAGGAATCTATCATGGCGAGGAAATGATTGGTTTTACTCTCTATGGAATTGATGAAGACGACCATGAATACTGGATTTATCGCATGATGATTGATCAAAAGCATCAGGGGAAAGGATATGGACTGGCAGCAGTTAAACTGGTGATAGACGATATTAAGAATATTAAAGAGGAACACCATAAAACCATCACACTGTCATATGAACCAACAAATGAACATGCAAGTTATGTATACCGAAAAATGGGATTCCAAGAAATAGAAGGACTTATTATTGGGGACGAGCAAGTGGCTCGATTTATGTTTGTTTAATACAAAGAAGCATAGGGACGTCCCTATGCTTCTTTGACCCGCTAATCCTTTACCCCTTTTTCTCCTCCGCCTCTAACAGGTCTTCACGTTGTTTATGACTTTTCCCCCATTGGCTCATCAGTTCTAGTAAAGGGCTGGCGGATACTCCATAGTCTGTTAAAGAGTATTCCACTTTTAGAATACTGCCTTCAAAAACCTTTCGTTCAATTAACCCATCCTCTTCTAATTCCCTTAAGGCTTGTGTAAGCATTTTTTGTGTGATATTAGGAATTAGTCTTCTCAATTCCCCGTAGCGATAAGGTCTTTTACTAATATGCCATAGGATTCTCGACTTCCATCTTCCGCCCATTACTTCAACGGTCAGTTCAACGGGACAATTGTACAGCTTCTTTCTCACAAACTCCCCTCCCTTTTTCGAAAACGAACAAAAAAGTGCCTACTTGTTATGGTATAACACTCAGGGATAATATGTAAATGAATTACAACAAAGGGGATGTTATCCAATGCATGTTTTTAAGTTTTTAAGTCAGTTTCAAACTTATTCCAAGAATATAAAGTCCATTTTGATTTGGAATGTAACGTTTTGTTTAGGTTTGGGAATTCACTTAGTATTGTATAATCTGTATTTACAAAGCATCGTTCATGATGAGAGTATGATTGGAAAAATAGTAGGGCTAAACTTTTTAGCGCAAGCGATTATATATATTCCAGCCGGACTATTTTCAGACCGTGTAGGATCCAAGAAAGGGGTATTGGTAGGCATAAGTATTTTCATCATTTCCCTGATAGGAAACTTATTTGCCTCTCATCCAAACGAACTATTATTCTGGGGATTTCTTATTGGGTTAGGAAATGCGGCATCAATCGTGACCTTCGTTCCTTTATTAACGGAGTATTCTAATGAAATGGAAAGAAAAGATTTATTTACTTTTGCCTTTAGTTCCGGTACATTTTTTACTTTTTTAGGGACATTAGTAGGTGGAATAACTTCGGATAGTATCTCAGGTATTTTACATATATCAGATACCATGAGTATTCGTTTGTCGCTTTCTCTGACAGTGATTTTATTCATTCTGTGCACCATTCCGCTACTTTTTGTAAAACTAGATCAAGTACTTGAAACTAGAAATAAACTGACACACTCATTCGTATCTTTCATAAAAGGCAACCCAAAATCATTAATGCCCATCCTGAAGTTTAGTTTTTCAAAGGTTCTTTCCGGAGTCAGTCTAGGAATCATTGCGCCATTCATCAATCTATTCTTCTTGGTTAAATTTGATTTATCCAACAGCCATATCAGTATGGTCTTAGCTGCCGGAACACTCGCCACCGTCATTTTCATGTCATACAACCCTAAAATGATCCGTAGATTTTCTGAAGTGAAAACCGTTTCTCTATACAATTTATTATCCATTCCAGCTGTTATTATACTAGGGTTATCGCAAAACCTTTGGATCGCCATCTTCGCATTTATCTTATTTCGATCAGCCAATTTTGGACTTAATCCCATCGTATCCAAGCTTATGATGGAAAAAGTAGAGCCAGAAGTAAGAGGATTAACTAATAGTTTAGGATTCATGGTCAATTCATTATGTATTAGTTTACTAGGACCCTTTGCCATGTACACTGTCCAAGTGGCAGGAAATCAACAAGGCTATCTATACCTATGTCTCATTTCTGCTGTTGGATCCTTTGTAGGTGCACTATTCTTCCAACTTGCATTTGCACAAAAGAAAGAGACGGTTTCAACCGGCTTAGATAATAAGCTAGCTTAATGGTTTGGAGCATGGGGACAGTTCTTCCTTAGGTAGGTAAAGAAGCCTTAGAACCATCCCCATGATTCATAGTCTATTTATATAGCCTGCTAAATTTCCTCATATTCCCTAGCAACATCCTTTTTTGCTGGTCAATAATGAGTCCACCATGATCTGTAATTGCATATACTGTATCTATTATTTCATCTAATACCTTACTTCCTTATCGCACCCCCTATTGTCCAACAAGCTCACTCCAAGTTTGATTTAACCATTCTGCAAATAACTCTTTTTCCTCGAATTGCGGATAGTGTGCGGAATGTTCAAATTGGACGAAATCCTTCAGTGGAGCGTCTATCTGCTGGTAATAGGTTTTGGCAGCACTGGTAGAAGTCATGTAATCATATTTGCCCATGACGAAATAAACTGGTAACTCTAATTCTTTAATACTAGTAATATTGTGCTTTCTTTCTTCAGGTATCAAGATTTCCTGTGAGATGGCTACCCCTCTAACATAACGAATAATGTCTAGTAAATTATATTCCCGATTAAGTAGAAAACCCAAATAATAATCGATATTATCATTTATAAGTCTTGCAGCACCACCATATTTACGCACCAATCTACGAGGAGTGAGTTTTTCTTCACGTAAAATGGACTCTTTAAGAGCTTCGAGTTCCTCCACATCTTTGGAATGATTAGCTAGCTCTGCTTGATTAATGGTATATTCCAAGCTATCCATCTCACTTTGAACAGTATCAGCCACTTGCCCTATTCCAATGTAGGCAGCAAATCTTTCAGGAGCTTTCTTTGCTGCTTTCATGCCTATGTATGTACCATACGAGTGTCCGATCAGTAGGACCTTTTCTTGATTCAATTGTTCCGTGATATATTCTGTTAAAGCAATAAGATCATCCACATGCAAATCTGCTGATAAATTAGAATAATCCTCAAAAAAGTGATAAGATTTGCCACTCCCTCTTTGGTCATAATGAACAATGGTGAAGTTTTCCTCCAGAATATCTTGATACTTTCTTACATAAGGAATTTCTGAACAGCCTGGACCCCCATGGACAAAAAGGATGATTGGATTATTTCGGTCAACACCTCTAATCATCACTTCCAGTTTTGTCCCATTAACTTCAATTTGGTCTAATGTACTAATGCTATTTACCCCGTTTATTCTAGGTGTCCATGTAGGAAAAATGAGACCAAGCAATAAAATACCAACGATTAGGACGATAAAACCTTTTAAGCACTTATAAGTCATTATCTTACGTTTCATATAATCCCCCCCTGTTGATCGACTATTACTCCAATACATTATATGCTTCTTCATTCTTTTAAAATCCACCATGGACAAAGGGACAGGCACCTTGTCCGAATTTCCAAAAAAGTGGATCGGATGAGATACTGTCCCCATTTCCCTTCAGTGTCCGCTAACTAAATAAACTTTTCAGTGATTTCGAAACGTCTCCATGGCTTCATCCACATTAATTTTGAATCACTTTTAGTTCCTTTTTATCGGTGCTGATTATGACGATTTTGTATGGTTCGTTTTGAATTTGTTGTTGTATTTCTGCTGAATCTAAGAATTCTTGGATGGTAGAGGCAAGTTTATTGACTACTCCTTCAATGTCCTTGTAGGTGGAAGCTACCGTAGTGCGGACCTCCATGTAAAAATAATCTTTTTTACTTGAATAGCCTACACTATCGAATTGATAGAATTCTGTTTTAGCCGATAACCCCTCATGAATTGTATGATAGATAGGCATAAACTTTCCTTCTCGCTCTCTTGCCTTTTGGTCATAAAGATGTACTTTTACCTCGTATTCTCCCTTTTTCTCATTTCGTAACGCTTTGATTATATCTGTTTTTATTTCTTCAACTCGAGTTTCCGTATTAGGGATGTTTTCCAAATCGATTCTCCCTAACCGAACGCCAAGTCCACCTTTGCTATAGCCATATAATTGTAAAACTTCTTCCACAATCGCCGAGACTTGTTCAAGCTCCTGATCCTCTTCCGACGGGTTTTGCATCGTATCTTTAAAAAGTTTGCCAGTTTCTGGGTCATTAATCATTGTTACCGTGAAATGTTTATGATTTCTTTTAGTTACCTCTTCGACGAGAGAGTGAAGAGGCTCTTTTACATTATTAAAATATTCTTCAGTATCAAGGACAGCAACAGTCACTTCTTGTTTTGTATTATTTACACTTACGACAATATTGGAAAAGCTATAATTATTTTCGTAAAGTGCGTCATTTATTTCCGAAATCAATGGTTTTGCTTCTATTTTCTTATCAAATACTAAATGTAAATAAGGAATGGCTGCAGCAATTCTTGCAACGGATGGAGATACGAATGCTGCTCCAATAAAGAGACAGAATGTGGCTGCTATGACGATTGAAAAATAAACAACCTTATTGCTGAACTTTCTATTTACCTTTCTAGCATTTTGAGAAAATCGGCTCCAGTCTTTTCCCATTTGTACTTCTATCTGTTGGTCAATTTCTCCATTCTCATAACGGTCTGGCAATTCTTTAATGAATGTATTGAGAGAATGAGGAATCTGAAGGTCATTCAATGATTGAAAATCTTCGTTCTTATAAGCCATTCACTTTTACCTCCTGTAAAATATGAGATTGCCTCATGATCTGCCCTAGCTGTTGTTTTCCACGTTTCATTCTCGTTTTAATGGTATTTTCATTTTCACCAAGAATGAGAGAAACTTCCTTTATCGTTAAACTTTCGTAGTAATGGAGATAAAGAGGAACACTCTGTTCTCGTTTCAACTTCATGATATGTCCAATCACTTCCGCTTTATTTTCCTTTTGAATCACAACCTGCTGGACAGATGGATCACTAATACTTACCTGAGCTTCTACATGCTCAATATCATTATGCACATGACGGTTAATCTTTCTATAAATGTCTATAGAACGCGAATAAACCAGACTGAAAAACCAAGCACGAAAATTCGGTATTTCCTTATTCTTGATAATACTGATATAAGCACCCTCTAGGGCATTTTGTAACGCATCTTCTGCATGTTCTTTTGATTTAAGAATTAAAAACGAGGTTTTAAAAGCTGTTGGTAGCAGACTCTTCACGAGCAAGCCAAATGCTTCCTTATCTCCGCTCCTTATTCTAATGATTAATTCTTGGTCGTTGTTCATGGGGACCTCCTCTTTCAAGTGATTACATAAAGTAAACGAAACAAACGACTGGTTTGGTTTCACTTTTTTTTAAAAAAGATGCGTGGAAGGTTATTTTCGGGGTCAATCGGAAGTTTTGCTTATGTGAGAATACATAAAAGGCCAGATTCTTAACGGGAATCTGACCTTTGTTCTATTAAAGCAAGGGAAGTTCCTCAAATTCTGTTTTGACTAAACGTTAACGAATGATTTTGCTTGGCTCTTAGTGTTCATGTATAAGAAATCCTTCATTTCTAAAGGATTAAGGGGAAAACTGAACAAATACCCTTGTAGCTCATCACATCCCAATTGAATTAGTAGATCTCTTTCGTTTGGGTTTTCTACCCCTTCTGCAACAATGTTAAGCTGTAGTCCGTGCCCTAAATCAATAATAGACTTTGCTAATAGTTCCTGTTTTTCATTTTGATCTATACCTGTTATAAGCTTTTTATCAATTTTAATCTCATCAACAGGTAATTCAAGTAAATGTGTAAAGGATGAATACCCCTTTCCAAAATCATCGATAGAAATTTGAACACCTAAGCTTTTGATATAGTGGAGCATTTTAACAACCTGCTTAGGATGTTTGATAAATGTACTCTCAGTGATTTCAAGTTTTAAATATTGGGGACTTAATCCTGATTCATACAAAGCCTTTTCTATCCATAAGATTAAATCATCCTGCTGAAAATTTTTCGCTGATATATTAACAGAAATAGGTACTTTTAGTAAATGAGCATCTTGCCATTTTTTATTCTGCTTGCATGCTTCTAGAAGGGCCCACTCGTCTATTTTTGAGATAATTCCCATTTCCTCTGCAATTGGAATGAAGATCTCTGGTGAAACATTCCCCAAGGTCGGGTCATTCCATCGTATCAGTGCTTCTATACTAGATACGACATCAAACTGAATCTTTGGTTGATAAAATAACTTAAAGCCACCTTGATTCACTACTTTTCGCAATGCATTTTCAATGATTAACCGTTCTTGAAACCTGTCCATCATCGAGTCATTATAGAATTGAGGATTCTTACCACACTTCTCCTTTGAAGCATACATGGCTATATCCGCACATTTTACAAGAGTGTCTAAATCAATTCCATCGTAAGGGTACAAGCTTACCCCTACACTTCCAGTCACATACAGAACTTGCCCGTTGATGGTAAGAGGTGCAAAAAACTGCTCTTGAATTTTTTCTAAGGTTACATAGACCTCTTCCCGACTATTAATTTGATGAACAACGACAAATTCATCTCCACCAATCCGGAACACCTCCCTATTAGGACCTTGTAACGTTCGAAGTTTATTAGCGAATAACTGTAGCAGAACATCTCCTGCATTGTGACCTAATATGTCATTGACTTGCTTAAATTGGTTTAAATCAATAAAAATAATCGCAAGTGGTGCTGAAGGATTAGTTTTAATATAATTTCTTACATAATCCTGAAAATGCAACCGATTAGGAAGAGAAGTTAATACATCATAATAAGCTAATTGATGCAGTTTTTCTTCAGATTCCTTTAATTTGTTCGTTTGAGTCGTGAGAATTCTGTTCATTTCCACCTTTTCTTGGAAGGATTCTCTTAGTTTTTGTGTCATTACTTTTAAATTTTGAGAAAGCAAACGGAACTCCGAAATAGTAGACTGAGGCCATTCAATCGTTTCTAGATTTTTTACCTTCGCTGGCAAGCCTGTCGTGACATCGGTTAATTGACTTAAATTATTCATGATGATTCGATTAATGACTATTGCAATACCGATCGTAAATATTAAATACAAAATGGATAATTTTAAATGAAAGATTAATTCTTTAAATATTTGGTCTTGGAATTGTGAGAGTGGATACTGAATAAATAGTTTAATAGACAAGGCTTCCATTTGAGTTTCAAAAACTATTTTTCCTGATCTCCATTTTAGAATCGGTAGAACTTCATACTGCCCCTTAGGAACAGCTTCATAAAAGTTAGTTGAGATTTCTTTAATCTCATACTTATCATTCAAATTAAAGGATGAATCTTGGTTCTTTTGTAAACTAGAAGTAATCATTTTATTTTGGGAATCAGTGATAATTAGATCAAATTTAGGTGACGTATGTTCGTCTACTATCTCCTCTAGCTTCCCTTTTTGTAAGGGAGAAGCTACTGGCAGGGTTGTATCCAATAGATGTAATTCTTTTTCTATTTCATGGACACTTTCCTCGACTTCACTTTTTAAATTGATAGAAAATAACTCATGGACCGTCCATGTCTTCGTTAATATAATTAAGAAAAACGGGACCATGATTGAAATAATGGTGATATGAGATAAAAACTGGTGAATCGAGACATTGTTTTTATTCATTGAACGAGATTTCATCACCTTGTAAAAAGGGAAATAAGCTAAGAGCATATCAGCAATCAAAACATTAAATAATCCATTGACGATATCGTTAAGAATCTGAAAATATAACGCATCTCCATTTAGTGACGAATGAAGAAGAAAAAAGAGCGCACTAAGGCCCATTGTCCCCCAGAAAAAGGCATCAACAAAAAACATTTTTGCTCTCTTTTTAAGATGGAAATAGGTACCTACAAACAAGATTTCGGCAAATAAAATCAGATTATACGCGACATAAGTGAATTCATGAGGGATAAACACAAAAGTGACACATAGCCCAAAAATGGCTAACCGAAGGCCAAACAGCCGAAGGATCAAAAAAAGGAAAATGCTTGTAAAAGTAAAGGTAACACCATAATAAAAATTCAAATGGTAGACGGAGGAAACCATGATAAATCCTAAAAGGATAGCAAAAACTAAGGTTTCAGAATTAAATTTTAATGAAAAAGTTTTCATTCGGAACAAGCCTTTCCCCTACTCGCCATAGAAGTAAGTTTATAGTTTCTAAGAGCTAACGATCTATCTGTTAAATCGATCAGACATGTAAATAGTTGGTATATAAATATCATAACAAAAGCTAATCTATACAGGGCTGACAATTCTATGACATTAAGGCTTTTCTTTAGTGACAACTTTATGACAAAGAAGAAGCAGGGAACGGTCCTCTGCTTCTTCTTGAATTTAAAAGTGTCAGGCGCACCACAAATAGACAACTGTCTTCTTTTTGGTGCCTGGCACCTGAATCTACAAAAGTTGATATTTCGCTACCGAATATGTTCTGTCATAATCAAAGTCGTATTATTTGGAATATTAATATCAGCAGTTTAAGAGGGTAGTTGTTGGAGTTTTGAAGGACTTTGAATCATCCTCTCGAAAAATAGAGGGAGAAATTTCGCTTAATTAGCAAATAGCATTGAAAAAAGCTTTAATAGGGGAAGAAATTCCGCCTATTGACTAGAAAAACGTTAAAAAAGGGGAATTTGCTTGACATAACCGGAAAATCTCCCCTTATTTAGCCCGAAAAGAGCTCTATTCTGAATTTAACCGGAAAATCTCCCCTTATATTACTTTCGCCGCTGGTTACTTACTTAATTAAGGATAAAACTTCTTCTTGAAGAGCAACCAATTAGAGGAACCAATGTCCGCAAACAAGCGTCATCCTAACCAAAACAACTCCAAATAGTATCCCTTATTTACTCTTCAAAACTTCAGCCAGTTCATTCAATGACTGGTATTGTTTAATTCGAAAGTTCCGTCCATCCTTTTGTAAGTAGTTCTTTTCACAAAATTGGGATAGTACATGCAATAAGTGTCGATAGGATATCCCTAGATAATCACAAACCATGACATGCTTCTCCTTATAGATCCCTTCATCTGCCGTTTGCAGAATAAAATCAGCAAGCCGGTTTTCTAGTGGGAAAGCAAGGCTCTGTGTATACTTTGCTGCCATATGGGTGGCTTTCCCGCTCAAAAATTTGGTTAATTCCCTTAAAAATTTAGCATCCTCTAGCAACCGTTTGCGATAGTGCAGAAAAGGAAGAGCAAAACAAATCGTCTTCGTTAATGCCTGAATTCCCTTTGTATAATACTCATCATTCAATAATTCCATTTCCCCGATGTAATCATTTTCATTGATAAAATTAATTAAAGAGACTTTGCCATTTTGATGGGTGACATATATTTTGGCCTTTCCTTCAATCACATAAAACAAAAAATCCGGTCTCATGCCCTCTTGAATAATCCATTCATCTCTTTGATACTCACGTACTTCGATAAACTCTTCGACTCGAAAGGAAAAATGATGGGCAATGGGGTGTTTCTCCAAATACCATCTTTTTTTCTCACCTTTATAAATTTCCATTTTCCACCTCTAAAATAGGAGATATCTCATATTATTCATCTTTATACCATGATATCATGCAATCAGTAAGGGGGATAATCATGAACACACATCGTTGGATGAGTACACGTTTTTTCAGTTTTTTTCTGACATGGGGCATTTTCTTACCGTATTGGTCAGGATGGATGATTTATACAAAAGGAATTACCGTTTCTGAGGCTAGCTTCATTATGAGCTTTGGTTTACTTGCAAGAGGGCTTTCTACCTTATTTGCTTTCCCCTATTTATCCGGAAGATTCAGCAGTAAGATTCTATTAAATATTGCGGGAATTGGCACATTGGTTGCTCTGATTGGTTACATTCCAGTAAATTCCTTTACCGGTTTACTCCTAGTAACCATCCTTTTACATCTATTTTATCCAGTACTAATGCCTGCACTAGATAGTTCGGCCAGTGTTCTAGTACAAAATAAACAATTAAAACACTATGGAAAAAGTCGTCAATGGGGCTCGATTGGTTTTGTCACCGTTGGTATGATCATTACCATTTTCACAGGAATGTTTGGAGATGACGTTATTTTTTGGTCATTATTGCTTGGAATCATCTTGTTTGTGTGTCTAGGGTTTATGAGTGCACCTGAAATCTTATCTGTTAAGCCGGAAGCGAAACATCCAACACAACGATTTGGAATATTACAGTTATTAAAAATCAAACACTTTAGTCTAGTACTTGTGATTGTGCTTTTACTTCAAGCCGCACATGCTACGATTTACAATTACGGTTATATTTTTCTCCAGGATATCGAGGCACCCGTTTACCTCATTGGGGTCATCCTTAACATCGCAGTCATTGCAGAAATCATCTTTTTCTCATTGGCAGATAAATACTTTCAAAACACTTCAGTAGGTACTTTATTGTTCATAGCAGCAGTTGGTTCTTCCCTGCGTTGGATCTTAGTATTTGCTTTTCCAAATGTCATTGTATTCTCTTTCGCTCAAACGTTACATGCCTTTTCTTTTGCGATGAGCCACTATGCCTTTATGAAATACTTAATCAAACACATTCCACACTCGCTAGTACCAAGGGCACAAGGTATCTATTCAGCACTTGCACTCAGTTGGAGTACAGCCATTTTCACCCTTTTAGGAGGCTATTTATACGAAATTGAGCCTAGGTATGCCTTTATCGGAATGATTTTATGTACACTCCCAGCTATGTTGGTTGCGATTTTCTATCGAAGACTAGATCGTCGTAAAGAAGTTTTACTTTCTGCTTAACGATGGCTGGTGCAAAAAAGCTGAGACTAATCTTTTGGATGAGTTTCAGCTTTTTTTAGTTGCAAGGGAAAAAGGCCCTGCACCCGATATGGAAAGATTATGTAAATTGTCCACGAGTGGTGCCAGGCACTTGTTTATGCGGGTAGTGACAGACATCGAACAAAAAGGCACCAAACTAACATTTTCCAAAGTTTTACTCATACAATGATTTTAGAGGTGATGATTGTGGCAAGAGTAAAACATACCAGCAAGGATATTGATTTGATCGCAAGGATGATTCATGCAGAGGCTGTCGGTGAGGGGCGGATAGGGATGCTTATGGTCGGGAATGTCATTGTAAACCGAGCAGTAGCTGATTGTTTAGATTTTAGGGATGTAAGAACCATACGTGATGTGATTTTTCAAGTTCAAGGTGGAAATTACTCTTTTGAAGCAGTCCAAAAAGGTAATTTATTTTATGGACCAGCAAGAGATTTAGAGAGGAAATTGGCACGAGATGTGATAAAGCATTGGAGACAACACCCTTCAAAGTATGCTCTATGGTATTTTAATCCCTTCGGTAATTGTCCTCCGACATGGTACGACCAACCATTTGCAGGGCAATATAAGCAGCATTGTTATTATGAACCTCAGGCTAATACATGTGACAGCGCTTATAGATAATTAACCAATACCCCACACACATTAGTAGCGAATCCCAAAAGTTAGAGGATTATGTAGCAATTCGGATGGCTTGATTTTGGAATTTAACTGCAACTTATAATAGTGCTAGGCATGAGTATTGTAATGATCAGGTGTGACTGCACCTGATCTTTTTCTTTAAATCCTTATGGCATCACAAAATGAAGGATATTTCTTGGTCATGGTCATAAAAAAACTACACCTCCAATTGTTAGTTTTGTCTAACAATTGTGGTGCAGTTCAAACTGTGTCCCTACTTTAGGTCCCTACCTCCTGACCTCAAGATGCCCTTCGTTATCCTCAGTAATTAATTCTCTTTCTATGTTAAAATCAATGGCTTCTTGGACATATCCCTCCGCTTGATTATTCATTCGGGTATAACCCAATTGTCTCAATATCTCTCGGACTAAATCAGACTTAGGTAATCGCAGTGCTGTTTTCATAATTTCCATGACGCCATTGGCCAATTCCACTGTACTGATATCTTGTAGCGCACGTCTATCTATGTTCTGCCTACGAAACTCCGTATAGGAATCGTATTGTTCTTTATCTCTCCAAATGAACATTCCTTTTTCTTCTTTTGTTACATGCACCTTCATTGTTGATAAGACATCTTGAATGATCGCTTCGATTTTGGCACCGCTTCGGGTAAATTTCCAAGCACTGACAATGGCCTTACTAAGCTCCGAAAAGCTAATCGGAGCTCCTTCGCTAACAAGACGCTCGATTTGAGTTCGTATAATCGGCTTCCCTTGGTAGGTGTAAAACAGTTCATTATTTATGTCTACATCAGCTAATGCTATCTGTTCATAATAGTTATCTTTTCCACCTGTTTCACCAGAGGCCATAACCAAATGACTAATTTTTTGTTGTATGGTTACCTCTTTCCTCTTATGCCGAAGAGTTACCGATTGAACACCTTTTAAAGCAGATCTCTTTTCAATCTCCCTTAGTTTTTCAAATAGAATATCAATCTGCTTCTCCTCATTATGCCACCATTCAATCGACCAAATTTTAATCAATTCCCAACCTAGTCGTTCTAAAATCAGGTCACTCAGTTTATTACGATCACGTGTTGTTTTCCGATTGGCATAGTTTGGTCCATCTAATTGGATGGCTGCCATATATTTACCAGGATTTTTGGGGTCAAGGATAGCTAGGTCGACCTTAAATTCACTCTTTCCAACATGGGTTGCCACTTTATAGCCGTTTTTTTCTAATCGCCTTTTTAGTTTAGAAATAATGGTATGGTGCTTTTTAGTTGCCGACTGGCGGTTTTCTAATAAAAGAGGTTCGTTTCCGCGTTTTGCAAACTCCATAAATGCTCGTAAACTATGGAGGCCTTCTGAATTGGTTCGAGAAAGGTTAATTTTATCAGGCTCCATCGAAGCAAAAATGATCATCTCTTTTTTAGCTCTG
The DNA here is from genome assembly GCF_917563885.1 of Pseudoneobacillus rhizosphaerae. Classification (GTDB taxonomy): domain Bacteria; phylum Bacillota; class Bacilli; order Bacillales; family Cytobacillaceae; genus Pseudoneobacillus; species Pseudoneobacillus rhizosphaerae. The sequence goes on along the minus strand of NZ_CAKJTG010000003.1, from coordinate 73,496 downwards.
GATACCGCAACATTTAGACGACGCCATCCTCCATCACGATTGAGCGGACCAAAATTGAGTGTCATTTGACCATTTTCATCTGGACCGTACCCAACAGCGAATAGAATAACATCCCGCTCATCACCTTGGACGTTTTCTAGATTTTTTACAAAAACAGGTTCAGTCACTTCATCGGTAAAAAACTTTTCTAATGTGGAATCCGATTTTAAACGTTCATCGATTAGATCCTCAATCAATGTCTGTTGCACCTGACTAAATGTAACCACACCGATACTTTCCTGTTGTTTCAAAGGATCATTTAATCTTGCAAAAATTTCATCGACAACCGCTTCCGCCTCGATTTTATTCTGTTTCGTCTTACCTCGGTCATAGATGCCACCCACATTTCGGAAGGAGACTCTGGAAACTTGATCATCTATGGAAGGGAACGTAATTAGTTTGTTTTCATAAAAATGATTGTTAGAAAAAGAAATCAAACTTTCATGTTCACTTCGATAGTGCCACCTTAGATGCTTTTGAGGCATTCGAATCGATAAGCAATCATCCAAGACACTCTCCAAGTCCTGCAAATCAAAATTCTCTTCTGATTGCTGAGCACTAAAGAAGCTCGTTGGAGGCAATTGCTTCGGATCACCAACGACAATGACATTCTTACCTCTGGCCATTGCGCCAATCGCTTCGCTTGTAGGCAGCTGGGAAGCTTCGTCAAATATAACCAAATCAAATTTCGGAAAAGTCGGCGCTAGATATTGTGCCACCGACAAGGGACTCATGAGCATACACGGTTTAATCTTTGGAAGTAAGTTTGGAATACGCTCAAAAAGTTGACGAATGGCAATGCCTCTTCCTTTACTTTTGATGGCCTTCACTACTATTCCAGGTTCAGAACTTTGAATAATGTTGTTTTGTAAATCCGGCACACGCTCCATTAATTTTACGTAAACCTCTAATTTGGTTAATTCACTCATTTCCTCATCAAGGTGATTGAACTGTTGCAATTTATTTTCAAATTCTGCTTTTGTAAAATGGGAAAGTGTCTGACTGCTTGTAATCTCTTCGTCAATTCTAGTTCGATAAAAACCGTACAGATAAGTAGCTAGCAGATCTTGATGACTGATGTCACCCTGCAAATAGGGTAGGGTGACGTTTTCTAACCCAAACGAGTCAGCTTCTTTTATCGTTCGCACCAGATGGCAAGTATCTTTTAATTGAGGTAATGAGTCCATCAAGCGATTGGCCTTACCTGTCATATAGTGGACCCAGTCATTTTGCTCTGGCTCATGAAACTCAGAAACCATCAACTTCGATTGAAGCGTTTCCCACCCATTCATAATCTCTCTGTAAGCCTTTTCGTAGGAAATCCTTTGGGCTGTTACGTTTATGTCAGATAGCATTTGCTTGTTATTTTCTAACTTTTGAGCGACTTCCCCAAGGTATTCGGAGGAATCATTCACTTTTCTAATCATGGAACGAGCCAGTGCAGCCCATTTCATTCCTCGTTCGATATCATCCCAGCTGGCTTTCGTATCTTCCCACAATTTAGGAAAAAAATTGTTCATTAAATCATTATTTTGCTCCAAAACTTGTTGATTTTCTTGCAGCCGCTGAATCGTCGTGAGTATTTCTTCTAATTCAGTAGGTGCTATTTTATCTTTTGAGGCTAAATACTTTTTCAGTTCTTTCGTCACTTTACTCTTTCCCAAGACCTTTTTTAAAAACCAGCTGTTCTCCGCAAGTCTTAAATCCTGAAGTAAAGCAGTGGTGTCTAGTTTTACAATCATTTTATCGAACTTTTGAAAAAGCTTATGAGAATCTATGTCGCGACTGCGTCCTCTATGAATAACGTCTTCCACTTTCACCTTCACTTTTTCAAATGACTCCACTCCAAGTAAGGTAAAATTCAGTTCAGGTAAAGACTGTAAAGATGGGAGGAGTTCATTCATAAATTTGTACCACTGATGCTTTCTATCACGATCGACTAATCCTATTTTCTCTAAATGAGGTTCCAATTCTAGCAACTGGGTTGTGCTAACGGATATGGATGTTAACTGTCCTTTTACTTCATCTTGAAGTCTTAACGAATAATCCGACTGTTTAACCGATATCCACGGGTTATCCCTTACCCTGCCGCACACTTCCCCCGCAAGTGTCATATTTTCAATGAGTTGCTTGGATTTTTCAAAGGACATTTGATCCATTTCTTTTACTTTGTTTCTGTCAAAGTTCATTTCCGTTTGCGGTTTTTCTAAGTTCGAATAGATATCAATCATTTGAAAGATACTTTGACCTAACGAAGTCGTCTGGTGTAGTTCATGTACGTAGCTATTTAATTCCTTCTTTAGCTTCTTAATCTCTTCAGCTTTTGCACTCCAATTGGTTCCTTTCGTTGCATATTGATTTTCAAATGAAGTTTCCAGCTGGGCAAGAATATCTTTTTTCTGCCCTTTATTGGAGTACACTTCAAGGCAGAAATGTCCTAGACCAATATTGGCTAGTCTCGATTGTACGACACTTAAGGCAGCCATTTTCTCCGCCACAAAAAGAACAGATTTACCTAATGCAAGGGCATGAGCAATCATATTCGTAATGGTTTGTGATTTTCCCGATCCAGGTGGCCCGTGCAAAACAAAACTATTTCCTTCACCAGTTGCCAGAACAGCTTCCGTCTGGGTACTGTCAGAACTTAAAGGCATATAAATCGTTTCTTCTTCATCCTTCTCCGTTGTTAAGGGTTCCGTCATGGATTGGCTAACTTCAGCTACATAATTCCCATCGATTAGCCCACTAACAACCTTATTCTTTTTTAACTCATCTGTATGATGAACAAGGTCGTTCCACATCACAAATTTCGAGAAAGAGAATACACCTATACTGGCATCTTCCTCGACATCCCATTGTTTCATAGGCATAATAAGCCTTCTCATCGTTGTTAACACTTTCTTGACATCTACTCCATGGTCATCCTTTGGGATATCAAAAAGCATGGAGGCATCTATTTCAAACTTTTGTCTAAGATACTCGATAAGTGAGATATTGATTTGAATTTCCTCGTCACGTCCACGAATGTAGTAGCCTTTATTTGCAGACATGCGGATTAAATCAACAGGCATTAATAATATGGGTGCAAACCGCTCAGTAGAATACGATTTTGGGTCAACCCACTTCAAAAAGCCAAGCGCAACAAATAAAGAATTAGCTCCCGTTTCTTCCAGTGTATTTTTAGCTTTGCGGTATAGTTTAACAAGCTCTTTTTCTAAATTTGCTTCGGACAATGTTGAACGCAAACGATTGTTTTGCATATCTTCCTTAAGGATTTGTGAATACATTAAAACTTTATGGTCTTTAAAATCCCGAACTTGGTTTCTCAGCTCTTTTGGCAATGGCTGGATAAACACTTTATTCCCCATGGCTAGAAGATCCTCTGTTTTTGCTAAATCAGAGGTAATGAGCGGGATACCTTGTGTATGTAACCGATAATTGAGTAAATTGTTGCGAAGGCTCATATCAATCAGTTTATTTTGCCAATACGTCACCTTTTCCGTCTGCCTACTCAGTTCTACAGGTTTTGAAGCCGATTCCGGAATGACTTCGACCTTTTCAAACGAAAAATGAGGGTCAACCTTAACAGGCTCGTCAGCTTCTAAAGAAACTTGAACTCTATCGCCTGTTACTCTTCGTAATGAAATCGGTTTGATTTGACCAATTCGGCTTCTGTAGACATCGATAAAAAAGAGAAAATAACCTGGTTTCTCTAGACTACTTCTCGCCTGTTGAACCGCCGTCGTAAAACTAGTATGAGGGTTTGTTAATAGAGTAGACTCCACCGCTACAATTTCATGTATCCCATTTGCCATATGTTTCGTTAAAATGCTCTTATCGTCTTGAAAACTCTCCGCTGAGGTTTGCTCTTTTAGCCAGAAAGCAGGGAAGGAATGACCTTTAAGAAAAACGATAATCGGATAAATTCCAATGGCTTCCGCACAAGCAGCATAAAGGAGAGTTAAATCTAAGCAGGTGGCTAGCTTATGATCTTTAATCATGTCAGGAAAACGTATCTTCTGTCCTTCCTGTTCAAAACTAGCAGGAGGATTGGCATACACAATGTGGTGTGATTGAATGGCAGAATAAATAGCAGAAAGTTGAGCAAGTACACGATTAGGATCACCACTCTGATAACCATCCAAAGCATTAGTACCTGTGTTCTTTTCCATAATCGTCGAAGCTTGTTTCAAAATCTCCATAACAAAGGGTCTATTCGGTGTGATGAAACTAGAGATGATTTCAGGAACAATCGAAGCACCTGGCCAAGAATCGAAAGACAAAACATCGATTGGTAAAAAATCCTCGTAAATCGTACGTTCTTTTGATGTAATCTGAATATGAAGATGTCCAGAAACACTCTCTTCCAGATTGCTTAAATACTCCGAGTTTAAGATAAGATTGGGTTTAAGTTGTATGACCTCTCCAGCCCCTAATTCCTCTAGGCTCACTGTAAACCGTTCGGAAAAGTTCGGATTGGATGAAATATGTATATGGATTTGTTGGAGAGGTTCGCTGCTAGTATTTTTTAAGGATAGATATTTAATAACAGGTACATGATTCTGTTGCAGCGCAAAGCTTACCTTTTGATCATACTCGTATTCACAGCTCATCACGGCATCCATTCAGTTACACCCCTTTTTAGTTTTAATTATAGTTAATTATGGCCGTCCATAAAACAAAGATTGTTAATATTTGGCGAAATTTGTAAGATAGTAGGAAGAATTTATTACAAAAGACCTAATGTAATGTATATGTGGCAATGAAGCGAAATATGGTATTGAGTTGATGGGAGAAAGAGACATTAAGGTAATGTTCTTTTTAAAAAAAATAAATAATAGACAGTTTGACATATAAGAGTTAATAATATGAGAATGGGAACCTTTTCCAACTAGTATCTAATAGAATACTAACTCAACTAAGAGGAATGATAAACCAACGAACGAACATACAAGTTACCTCTACAAAAAGGCAGGATTCCAAGAAATAGAAGGACTTATTATCAATGACGAACAAGTCGCACGCTATACGTATTAATGAAGGACTGGAGGCGGTGCTCTCCTAATAGTTTAGTAGAAATAATGTAACGAGAGAGAGAGAGGAATGGGTTTATGAAAAAGAAAAGCAGTGTATTTATTTTAGTCCTGATTGTTTTTTTAGTCGTTTCAAATACTGGATATGCCAAATCGGTTAGCAAAAAGATTACGGCTGTTTTTGGATCACATGTCGTTAAACTGAATGGAAAAACACAGACGACTGAAACGTTAGCATATGGTTCAAAAGTGTATGTTCAGATGGATGAACTTACGAAGTTATCCGGTGCAACTGTCAAAAAAACAGGAAATACCTACGCGATTACACCCGTGGTAAAGGAAGATGGTATAACGAAAAAAACAGTCAATAATCTTAAAATCCAGGTTCAATTGATGGATACATACAAAAATTTAGAAGACTTAACGGATTATCATATCCATTTAGCAGATTCACTACATTATTCGGCCTATGCTATTAGTATTGGCGAGGAACCAACTAGTCTCCTTACCGCAGAAGCATTGCAAAGCTCGCTAGTCGAGAAACTAGAATCCATTTCAAAAGACTTTGGAAAAATGAAAGCATCTGCGAAGTCTCAAGGCATCAATATTAAAAAAGATATCGCTATCGTTGAGGGAATGATTTCCGAGACTAGACACTCTCTAAATCAGTTTAAACAATGCATAGATTTGATAAAAAAATATGCTGCAACTTCTCAAGAAAGCTTTTCTGACGAGAGTTTTGAATTACAAAAAGAAGCGTCCATTACTTTAAATACTGTTGGCGGAGAAGCATTAGACTGGTACACCTATTATGTAAAGGTCGTGACAGGGAAATAAGTTAGCTATTGATACTAGGGACAAAAGGACAGGTACGTCCCCACGCTTCCACCCAATGAAAGATCAATATATCATAGTGCTTTGATAGTGTGTAAGAACTGATTCTTAATTAAGAATAACCCGTGTCAACTTGGATAATTCAAGGGACCACGCAATAAAACCTTCCCACTTGTGGTTGTTGGGAAGGTTCTTAGCTTGTTTGAATGTACATGTGTTTCACTAGTTGAATTACTTTAGAAAGTTTGTAGAAAAGATTAGCCAACACCAAAAAGCGAACGCACGTTCCTAATTTTATAGAAAATTATTCCTTAAAATGATATAATGATAGTATTACAACTACATATCCAGGGTGGCGGCTGACACTCCCTATGAAAGGGGGTGTCAGTTATGACGACATACGAAGTACTCTCAATTGTATTTGCAGCTCTTACATTTGAAGCAGTATTTATATCAGCTATTGTTGCTATTGTCGTCGCTATAACAAAAAAGAAATAGCCACCCTGCCGGCCAAGCAACGGTGACTATTTCTACCTAATTTTAACGGTTAGCCGCTTCATCCTGCGGCATGTGTGTTGTAATGATCAGGTGTGTCGAGCACCTGATATTTTTCTTTATATCCTTATTATAGAAAATTTATTCCAATTACTCAAGATATTGTCGTCGCAAGTATTAAAAAGAAATAGCCACCATGCCGACCAAGCAACGGTGACCATTACCTTGAAACACGGACAAAGGGGACAATGTCACCCACGTCCCTTATATCTTCAACTCATTATTAGATAGAATCTCATTTTAAAACCAAATACTTTACACACTTTACGGATTTTCTCCACAAGACCTTTCTCCGTTCAACTATTATTCCAAGAAAAATAGCCCTCTCACTCCACGAGTGGTGCCTGGCACTTGCTTTGAATGTCCTTAGCTGATGGACTGAACTCCCATTTTGTCTTTTGCCAGTACCGGAAACTGATATTCAAAGCTTTAGATCAAAGATTAGTAGGCATCATCATATGCTTCTTTAAGAATAGACATATAATCCTCATATCCTATCTTTCTTACATTACTAGGAGTTGAATTATTTTTTACAGCTAACTCTACGATTGTTTCGAAGTCTTCCATCCGTATTCCAGGTAAGTCTTTTAATTTCGGAATTTCAAGTTGGTTCGTCCATTCTCGAATTCCAGTAAGTAATTTGTTAACGGCAGATTCATCAGAATCGGATACTGTTGCGAAGAGCATGTGTCGAGCTATTTCCGCGTGGATATGCTCTTCCGCTTCAGCGTTGAATTTTAAGACGTACGGTAAAAATACCGCATTGGCTACTCCATGTGGTGTATCATAGAGTCCACCTAGTGCCTCGGCTAAGCAGTGGACAGCAGCTACATCGCTGGAACCAAAACACAAACCTGCCAGTAAACTTCCTTCTAGCATCGCATAGCGAGCCTTTTCATTTTCTCCGTCTTTAAATGCGATTGGTAATGATTCTACTATCTTTCTCATCGCTCGTGCACCTAGCGCTTGTGAGATTGGATTGGTCACTTTGCATGTATAGCCTTCAATTGCATGAACCAACGCATCTACACCTGTAGCAGCTGTAACCGCTTGTGGCACTGTGAAAGTTAATTTTGGATCAAGAACGGCAAGCGTCGGTCGTAATGATGCATCTTTTAGGGTTAACTTCCGATGAGTTGCTGACTCTGTAATGACTGAAGAGCGCGTCACTTCTGACCCTGTCCCAGCAGTTGAAGGAATGCAAATTATAGGTGCAATGTTAGTGTACGGACGTTTTCCTTCTACATACTCAATCGGAGTTCCTCCATTTGGCCCAAATAGAGCAATGGCTTTGCCCGTATCCATCGCACTTCCGCCCCCAATGGCCACTACGGCTTCCATCCCTTTTTCTTTAAATATTTTTGCACCAGCTAAACATTCCGTGTCTCTTGGATTTTGCGAAACTGAATCGAACAGTTCGACACGATAACCTGACTCCTCAAGGGCCGTTTGGATTGGATGGACAATTCCTGCATTTACTACCCCTTTGTCGCTGACTATTAGAATAGATTTGCCAATTTCAAGGGAATTCAATAAGTTGGAAATCTGTTCAGCCTTTCCAATCCCCATTTCGATTCTAGTATTACAAAAATAGCTATAACTTTGCATGTTCTCCTCGCCTCTTCCTTCATTGGTTTTAAGTTGACACATGATACTCTTTACTAAATTATACAATATTCAGAATATAACTTAACTAATTAAAATAGCGATATTATTTCATCTTAGAATAAATCAACCAAAAACATTTTCTAACGAAACAAGTGGAGTAACAGTCAAGGAAAACCAAAATCTAACTAAAAATAGTGTCTTTACTCATTTCAGCTTAATAGCTCAAATTCCACATACCCTATTGCCTAAAACCCTAATAACGAATATTATATTAGTTGTGTTAAAAATTGTTCGTGTTTACGGAGGTGTTTTAGTGTTTAAGCTTCAAGAAAATCAAACAAATACCAAAACAGAAATTTTAGCAGGTATTACTACCTTTTTAACTATGGTGTATATTGTCATTGTTAACCCGATAATTTTAGCTGATGCTGGAGTACCTTTTAATCAAGTATTTACCGCAACGATTATTGCAACGGTGGCAGGGACTTTATGGATGGGGTTATTTGCTAATTATCCTATTGCCATTGCTCCTGGTATGGGGTTAAACGCCTACTTTGCTTATTCAGTAGTAGGAACTCATGGGAATATTTCTTACACAACCGCTTTTGCAGCAGTATTTATCGCAGGATTAATTTTCATCATCCTATCGCTTACTCCTTTTAGAAAAAATTTAATTGAGGCGATTCCCGAAAATTTGAAACATGGGATCACTGCAGGAATTGGACTTTTTATTGCATTTATTGGCTTACGTCTGACTGGAATTATTCAGGCTCATCCTACGAATCTCGTAGCGCTTGGAAACTTACATGAGCCTGGTGCGATTTTAGCATTAATTGGACTGGCTGTTACATTAGTTTTAATGGTTCTGCGCGTTAATGGGGCTTTGTTTTTTGGAATGATTATTACAGGTTTCATTGCCTTTTTTACAGGTCAACTATCCTTTGATCAAGGATTTGTTTCAATACCTACACTTCCAGATGGTCTAATTGTTTTAAATCCTATTGAGGCATTTTCTGAAGTGATTCAACATAGTTTATATGCAGTCGTTTTCTCTTTCTTATTAGTTACCATCTTTGACACAACAGGAACAATGATTGGTGTTGCCCAACAAGCGGGATTAATGAAGGGGAATACGATGCCACGTGCTCGTGAAGCTCTTTTATCTGATTCGATAGCGACAACTATTGGAGCTATGTTTGGGACAAGCCCAACTTCTGCTTACATTGAATCGTCTAGCGGGGTTGCTGCCGGTGGAAGAACAGGACTTACTTCTGTAACTGTTGCCATTCTTTTTATTGTTGCAGCTTTCTTTGGACCATTAGTAAGTGCGGTTTCAGGAACTGCCGCCATCACAGCACCTGCATTAATTATTGTCGGGAGTTTAATGATGGGAAGTATTTCACACATCAAATGGGATCAGCTAGATGAAGCTTTCCCTGCATTTTTAATTATTTTAAGTATGCCGCTTACATCCAGCATTGCAACAGGCATTGCTCTAGGATTTATCTCTTATCCATTATTAAAAGTTGTTAAAGGACAATGGCGACAAGTTCATCCACTTCTATACTTGTTTGCTGTATTATTCTTCTATCAACTAGCATTTTTACCACATTAAAAAAAGTGCTAGGCAACACAAATGGACAACTGTCTTTTTGTGGTGCCTAGCACTTTTTTATACTTTGATTGATCAAGTTTATGCATCCAAACAAAAGGACCAAGCTGACTGGTCCGAGTGGCACGATATGCATCTGATGGCGAAACGAGTTCTCGAGAAAGACATTGATGCTTACTTTATCGTTATTGATGAATTTAGACCATTAGATGATTTAGTCGAGTTTGGCAGTTCTTTTGAATTTGGCACAGATGACGAAAATGAAATCCATGTGTCCTTTGAAATTAATGCCACCAAAGTCATTCCTGAAAAAGCTATTAGCCTCACGAAAACAGGAAAACTTTCAGAAAAGGCAATGTCCAAAACAGCCTATTATGATTTACTTCAGGATTACGTTTGCAGCTGTGCCTTACGAATTGCCAGAGACATGTTTGCCTTATTGCCCGTTCGCGATGTCTATGTGCACGTCTTTGAAAATCGCTTAAACAGCTCGACGGGACATGAAGAAAAGGTGGTGATTTTATCAGCTAGATACGACTTACCGACCGTCAACCACCTAAATTTCGATCAATTAGACCCGTCTGATGCTTTAACCAACTTCCAGCATGCCATGTCTTTTAAGAAAACAAAGGGGTTCGAGGAAGTGCAGATTATTGGTGGGTAGCCTACTAAAAGTGCCAGGCATCCTCTGTGGACAATTAGAGAAAATTGTTCGCGAGTGATGCCTGGCACTTTAACCTTAGTATGAAAGCATGAGAACATCCCTTCGCTTCCTTCTTCTACAAAATCTCCTCTAATTGTTGCAATACTTCTCCCGCTTTACCTTTAATAACCAGGTCAAATTTAGGACGGTTATCATTCATTTCGTAATTGATATAAACAGTTCTTCCATCTGTCATCTGTGGAAGACTGCTAGCAGGAAAGACTTCAAGGCTAGTGCCTATCACGATAACTAGCTCAGATTTACGAATGTGTTCCAGTGACGAGTTCCAATTAGTCTCAGGTAGTGACTCACCAAATAAAACGATTCCCGTCCTAAGCTTTCCGCCGCAATGGCTGCATGCTACTTTGGTTAAAAATAATTCTTTGCTTGACGAGAAAGAGCAATTATCACATCGAAATTTATGGATGGATCCGTGAAGTTCATATACATGGCGACTACCTGCAGCAGTATGAAATCCATCTACGTTTTGTGTAGCGATAGCTTGAATCAAGCCCTTTTGTTCCCAAGAAGCTAAGACTTCATGCCCCTTGTGTGGAGAACAATTTTCAAGTCCTTTTATCCGCATACTATAAAATTCGTGAAATAAATCATATCTGTTCCTAAGTGCTTCAGTCGTTGCAACCGTACGAGGATCAATATTCTTCCACCATCCTTCCTTCGAACGAAAGTCAGGAATATTGGATTCAGTGGACATACCTGCCCCAGTTAGTATAGTTGTATACTTTGAATTTTGAAGCCAAGTGGATAAAACAACCTTTTCTATAGAGTAGCCTGGAAAACACAATCTTACCCAACGATTAAATTGAAAAGTATCAAATGTATTTTCCTTTCTTTGCTTGCCAATCTTCTGTAATGCTCCCCAGACTTTCTTACGAAAAGCTGGATGCACTTTATGAGGATTAAGACGTGGCCAAGGGTATCTATCTAATAGTTGAAGTGCCCTATCCCAAGAATCTACCTCATCTGGATCCGGCAACGGATATTTAAGTGTACGAACTTCTCTAGTCGGTTGTGGGGATAGAATCGTCTCATCTTCACCATCAAATAAGTTGATCTCATTTATTGATTTTTTAAAAACCCACTCTCCTGGTTGAAGTTCTCTTCCCAATAATGTGATACTTCCACCTTCTACCCCAACCGAAATAATTGTCTGCCAGTCATTATTCATACTCTCATCATCCCTTCAATGAATTAAAGTTTGCACAAAATGTACCTTGTTAACAATATTTATATACTCTATTGAGTAAGTACCTCGAAATAAAATAGTTTCAGGGGTACCTTGACTTTTAATTTGTTTAATTAAAACACTCAGATTAACTTAATTGTAAACTCATTTTCTTAAGCCACTCTATACATCGCTGTTTCTTACGAGGAAAAGGATGTGCATAGTCCCATTTTTGACTTGAATACTTTAAACCGAATAAATGCTTTTCTTTTTTTGAAAGAATACCAATAGCAACACATGCCAGCTGATTAATACTAGAATCCTTACCCCATGCTAAAATAATTTTTGTATAATTACTGTTACAATCTAGCAACGCTTCTCTTTCCAATAATCTAGTATCATCAAAAATTGAGTGTTTCTTAAAAGAATATTGTTCTACTTGTTTTAGTTTTACTTGAAAATCTTCCATATTATCAGAAATTAAATCACTAAGATTAATAATCGAAATAACATTCCAGTTCATTTTCTGCATTAGCCTCTGTAATTGGCGAATTGTTGAATCATCTTTAGACATTACATAAGCAACTTTATCAAAATGATTTTGAATGATTGGTAACTGATAAGACGAATCTTCTGGACGAGCTCCCCCTGGATTAGCCATACAAACTATAGCATCAGGAAATCCTTGATTGTTATACCCTTTTCTAAAAATCACAGCATGGCTTCTACACTGATACAATATACTACCAACCTCAATTTGATAGAAACTTGCTATCACATCAAATTCTTTTCTTAATTGTTCCGCTGACCAAAACTCCATATTTCCAACTCCCCCTTACTCCCTTGTGTTTAACTACTTTAATTGTATGAGATAATTTTTATTGACCCTTTACAATTTTATGAGGGGTGGAAAAAGCACCTACATTTAGTGTTACATGTAGGTGCTGATGATCAATTATTATCTTAAATAAAATATTTAATCAAAGTTATACGTATCCTTTTTCTTCCAAGGTTTATCGGTAAATATGATACAATTTCTCTGTTTCAATCTTTAAACGCTCAACAAGCATAGGCGGATACAAAACCTTGGCTTCACTTCCCCAAGTTAAAATCCAACGGACCAATCCTTCACTAATTATCCCTTTTGTGAACAATTTGAATCTTGATTCGTCTATGGAACGTATATCCGCTTTTCTTCCAAATCGGTCTATAACAACATTTATTAGACTTGATGAAAATTCCAGTTCAATAGTAGTTTCTTCCCCTGCATACATATGAAAAAGTTTCTCTGTATACTGAGTAATATTAAAGTTTTTGTCAGGCAGAAAAGTTTCTTCCGTTTTTGTAATATTTTTATAGATTCGATCGATACGATAATGCCTGATCTCTCTTTTCGGAACATATTCTCCAATCAAGTAATAGTAATCATTATTCCAAACTAGTCCATAGGGTTTGACGCGATAAACATCCCCATTATTACTTAATACAAATTCCTTATTGGTGTTGTAACGTACATACTGGAATTCAATAATTCTCTTTGCCGAAACCGCCTCGTGTAAATCACTAATAATGTATTTAACATTCCGATTCTCAGATTTATTATGTTCTGATAGGACAATCCGGTTTTCTAGCTGTGGTGCTTGGTACACACTTGTTAACTTCTTTAGTTTTTCAATTATTTTTTCTGTATCTATCTTTGTAATAAATTTTGCAGAGGAAATGGCATCAATCATTAGACGTAGCTCATGAGTTTCAAAGGGGCGATTTTGATAGCTATAATAGGTCGGTAAACCGTTCGCTTCTCTATCAAAAATCACTGCAAATGCATCTATTTTTTCTAATTCTTTTAAATCATTCCTTAGTCCAACAGGATTAACCACAATCCCAAAGTCATCCTCAAATAATTCAACTATTTCTTGAAGCGTAAGTTGATGATTGATATCTGTATATTTTTTTAATATCTCCATTAGAAGAAATAGTCTTTTACGATTGGAGAATTCGGATTCTTGAACTTTATTACTCATACTACGACACCTCATTACACTAGATATTTACCCATTTTGCACCTAAGCAAGAATTAGATAAAATGTTTACCTCAATTACGATGAAGAATAATACCACTTGGCCTGAAACTCATCTCTAGTTTTTTGAGGTTAAAACGTATTTCTCCCCAAACTTCTCATAATGTTCAACTAAACGATCAGGAACTTTACTAGTATTCTGCAACAAGGCAGCCATCTCTTCTAACAACGTCTCCCAAGTAATCATCCGAACCTTATTGTGCAAACTCGGAACAATGACATTATCCACCACATACCCATATTCCTTATGAAGCTTCTTGTTTTCAGTTGGGCATATAATAATGAGCAAATCCTAGTTTTCATCACTAACATATGAAATGTTCCGGAGCAATTGATAATTCTGTATTAAAGTTTGATATTCTGATAGACCCGATTTCAATTTTCCGGCAAGCCTATCCTTATAAACTGCTTCATATTTTTGGCGGTACTTATCCTCGTCTTTAACTTTTCCAAATTCATTTTCACTAAATTTAATTTCAAAAAATAGCTGTCTACCAGATTGTAATTTTATATAAAAATCAAAATTAGTTCCTTCCTCGTTAATTATGACTTTTTCAAATTCACACTGGTCTACACCTTCACCTTCTACCCCTAGCAATAGAAGCAGTAAATATATTTGATTTTCTTGAATTAATGGATAGAAAAAGTTTAAGCACGCTGCTTGTGAGGAGTTCAAATGGTGAAAGTCTTGGTGAAGTTTAATTCGTTGCGCTTCTATGTATGCCATAAGGGCTTCACGATAATTCCATAACAAGTTCAAATGATATTGTTCAACCGGCAAAATATGCGAATACTCTTTTTGATTTCTCTTCCAAATGCCATTTTCTGAAATACATAGTACATTTTGTTTATAATCGGCCAAATGTTCTTTTACTCGATTCTGATAATCCAACTTATCACCCCATACTATTTACTTATAAATCAATCGGTATCGCCCTAGTGCCATTCTTTCAAGTATACGTAGTTCATCCTTTACATTAGACGTATTATTTCCACCAAGATAAACAGGTACCATATCTGCCATGGCCGTTCCATAATCCTTCCATCTGTTTGGATACATCTCATCCATCCAAGCACAGACTTCTTTGATGGTCCCTTCCCCACCGAGGGCTTCTAAAGCCTCAATAATAACTTCATTTTGCGTCATTGAAAAATACCTCCTTAAATTATCTTTTCAATTTCTAAAATCAAAGGGAAGTGGTCACTTACCTCTATCCAATCCTTCGATTTTCCAATGTAAAATTCCTTTATGTCTTCTAAAATACTTCTTGATACAAAACAATAATCAATATGGAAGGGTAATTGACTTTTTCTTTGGTGAAAATAAGTTGCTATACTCTCCTGACCAAAATCTTCATGGTAAAAACGGTGATAACAGCTACTTATTTTTAAATCATTAAAAAGTTGAGTTAAGGTATGGAAACCACCTATCCCCGAATACAATTAAATAGTGCCAGGCACCTAACGTGGAAATTTCAGGTAAAATTGTCCGCGAGTGGTGCCTGGCACTTGCTTTGCTAACGACGCAGGATAATTTAATTGACATTAGTTTTTTTATGGTAAGATTTTAGAATACGTTGAAAGTCATCGTTTTTAAAATAAAAAGTATGAAACTATTATAGGAGAGTCTAAAATGAAAAAGAAAATGAATTATTTAATCTTACTTTTAACGATCATCTCTATGGTTGGTTGTAGCAACATAGAAGATACATCCAATATAGATGTAGAAACAGTTGAATCAAATAAGAATAATGAAAAAGAAGAAACTGTCACTACGGTTGCGGAGGAAACACCAACCCAACCAAATAATGAACTGTTTTCAGGATACAAACTTATTGAAGTTGATGGTGGTGACTTATCTGGATATCGTAAACCTAACGTCGTCGTTGATATTGGATATGGAGACCGTGAATATTGGGCATTTACGAATGAATACGGGCAATTAGTCCGTGTCATCGCTGACGAAATCATTTTACAAGATGACCTTAAAGAACCTGTGTTATCGTCTGGCAGATACTACGCTGATGAGGCAAAGGTGCCTGGTGTCGAAAGTCCCGTTTTAGATGAAGGACATGTCATTGCTGATTCTCTCGGCGGGGTATCAAATGCTTATAATATCACCCCACAAGATAGTACACTCAACCGGCATGGTGACCAAGCTTATATGGAAGACGCAATTCGCAAAGCAGGTGGAGGCACTAATTTTGAAGCCATAATCACATATCCGAATACAAAAACGCAGATTCCTTCAAGTTATCAGTACACCTATACATTAAGGGGGAACGAAATCGTTGATAAATTTGATAATGTGAATCCAGATGATATAAACGCATCGCTCGGTTTAACAGGCGGTAAGGCTTCAACTAATCCAAGTACAACTGGTGATATTTCTAAAGTTGATACAAACAGTAATGGAAAGGTGACCATTAAAGAAGCGAAAGATGCCGGTTTCAGCATGCCGATAACGAGTGATCATTGGTTATACCCATATATGCACGATGCTGATAAGGATGGTATGGTAGGTGAGTAAGCCCCTAGAACTTAGAGGCAAAATAAAAATAGTCATAACTCTATAAAATTCGTATGATGAAAAAATAATTATTTTTCACTAACAGGTGCTTTAATTTAACAGTCGATTCCTTGGAATCGGCTATTTTTTATGGAGAAACTTTCCTTAGCGCTGTAAATCCGCAATTTTCTGACGCTACTATCTAACGAGTAATGTATAAAAACTTGCATAATTTAAGCTTTTAAAACTATTTCTTTGTTTAGGTAAAGCCTTCGTTAGTTAAATATCATAAATTTTTTACGAGGAATTATTGCGATAACAATTCCTATCAAAATCACGAAAATTAGCATACCTGAACTAATCACGCCTATTCCCATCCCCAACCAAGAACCGATAATGAAGGATGATAGAAGAAATACTAAAACGGCATACAAGCATATTAGTAATGACTTATTATTAGTTTGTTTTAGACTCTTAGAAATAATAAAAACTAATAAATTTATAAAAAATCCTAAGCCAATTGGTATAAAAATATCCATCTCAATAACCCCTTACCCAAATGGTTTAACCATTTGATATTTTACTAATTAGTATATCACGCTTACAAAGTTTACCATAACACTTTTAACTCTACTGCGTCGTTACTTCCATAACTGCAGCAATACATTTATGTATATATATTAGTGCTTATACAACTTTTTTATGCAATATGTTTCATTCAGTTTAATAAACATACTGCCAAAACTTACATTAATTAAATGCCAACAACATGTTTCTTAAGTAGAACTTCAAAGGATTACCAATGACCTTATTCATTAAATATTTATTAAAATTCATCTCACCCTGTCCTTCCCCACCTTTTATTTGTATATAGAAGGTGAAAGGAGGTGAGGCAAACATGGCACAAGCTACTCTAGTAGATTCGAATTTACGTTTGGTGTTTGAAACAGGAGTGAATGAGAAAGGAGAACCGATTTTCAAAGGGAAGATGTATAGCAATTTGAAGCATGAAGCAACCGCGGGTCAGATTTATCAGGCAGCACAAGCTCTTGGTGCTTTATGTAAGGATCCACTTTACACCGTGGAACGTACAGACCGCTCTGACATTATGGCGTAATAATCCTTATTGATTTTTCCAAAAGGAGGTGAAAGGTATGGCGAAAACATTAGAACTTCAATTCGCAACAGAGATGGGCGGAACGGCTCGCATCACAATTGATAATCCGAAGGAACCGATTGAGATTGCTACAGTGAAAGATTCTATGAATCAGATTATTGCTGCTGGAGTTTTCTTCTCCCCTACAGGAAATCTTGTCTCTGTAAAAGGAGCACGAGTTATTGAACGTGAAGTAACAGATTATGAAATCGTTTAACCGGTATAGAGGCTGGCTTCAGTAATGAGGTCAGTCTTTTTTGTAAAATTTTTGACTTTGAGCAGTGTCCAGCTACAGCGCCCAATGCCTAGTGGACTTCACTCTCCGAGTAAAAATCGGTTTTTGGATTTTTACATGACCGAAGATAAGTCAACATCGAAGAGCAAAGTGCGCTCTTCGTGTTTCCTATATCTCAGTCAAGAGAGCTCCAGTCCATAGGGCATTAAACGGGCACTTCCGCATTTCAATGAAAGGAGGCAATCTGAATGGAACAGTTCGTCCCGCTAATCAGCGAGGTAGGTTTTCCCATTGTCGTGACGTTATACTTGCTTTATCGAATTGAATCAAAGTTAGATATAGTCGTGTAATCGATTCAGAATCTACCTGAGCGGTTAAAGGAAAGAACGTAGAAAATAATTAGAAAGTACTAAAAGGGACAGGTTCCATTTCCCAAAAAGGTGGGATACAATACCGTGTCCCTAAACACCATGTACTAATAGCTATGGGTCAGGCACTGACATAACAAAAACTCATTACACTTACCTACTAATCAACAATTGAAAGAATGGAGTGGACAAGAGCAAGATACTTAAGCTTTTTAGGCAAAAAAAATGATAGTCACCCTGTAGTCCAAGTCGGGTGACTATTTCTGATCTTTTATTTTTTATTAATTACAACCGTTCCACCTATTAAGTCATGTAATCCCTTTTTTTGACCATGGAATGCAACCATTATAAATCCTATTCCAAGTACTAAAGCTGATACAAAATAACTAATATATCTTCCTAAAGCGTGTATAAAAGAAATCCTTTGTCCCTTTTTATCAACAACTACTGCGCCGATAGCTGCTTTGCCTATAGTCCCCATCATAGGTGAAGATGTCAAAATACTATAATAAAGAATATTTATTGTAAGATGTACTGCGAAATTATCAGAAAATAAATATACTAATGAAAGTAGGATACTATCAATAATAAAAGCAAATAGTCTTCTCCAAAAACCTACATATTTAATAGAGTCCCTATCCGAATGAATGTGGTGTATCGTATGTATTTGGTGGTCATGATATTGATAAACAACCGAATTATTGGGAACGTTATTGGACGTTGGACTAACTTCTCTTCTGCCTTTATTTTTATATTGATTTTCTTCATACATCTTCTTCCAATCATCTAACCTTTGGTTATCTGACATTGATTTTACCTCCTATTAAAATAATCCAAATTCTACATTTCTAGTAATTATTATACAGTAATTTTTTCGGTCTAAAATATCAAAATTCTTTTTTAGAAAAAGGACAAATGAAAAATTTTCAAATTAGTGATAGGAACTAGATCCAGCACCTCTTCCTCTACCTCATCTAGCCCTTCTCTCTTTTCATAAATCTGTCACAATTCAACTCAAACAACCATGTCTTTTAAGTCCTTTCAAACCTATATAGGTTGTGAAAGGATGGTGCACAATCATGACCCATAAATCAGGCCGTATTGAACAATTCGAATCGTTTTCTTCCTTTACTACAATCACACAATTTAATACTCATATGGAAATGTGGTTGGCCACATGTAAACATGAATTTTCAAAAGGTGAATTAGTTGGTTTGAAACGACTAGTTCGTTTTGCTGCGAAGATTCCTGGAGTTTGTAATGCTAAAATTGGTGCCGTGCTAAAAGCCATTCATGATGAATACGAAGGGAATGGTATTTCACGTTCTACTTTCAAGAGAATGATCCAGAAAGCCATTAGGCTAGGAATCCTTACTGTTCATGAAACTGAAAGAAAAAACGGCTCACAGTCTAGTAATCTTTATATATTTAATTGTTTTCCTAAAAGTGAACCACCCAAAGAGGAGCAAATGAACCACCATAATAAAACTAATAATCTTTTTAAAACTAAAGAAATAGATCAAAAGATAATAACACGTAAAGAAGCGAGCCAAGATGAAAAATTAACAGAAGGATCATTATCTAAAATTAACTTAGACCATACATATACTAGTGACCGAGTTCCAAATGAATTCATTCAATTAGTAAAGGTTTTTTACTCTGAAGTAAAAACAATCGAAGAATTTTGGAGAATGACTACTATTTCCGCCTGTAAACATGGACATAAAGAAGATATGGGGAGAGTTATACATATTGCTATTCAATCATTTAAGCAGTTAATTAGAAAAATGAAGTTAGGAAGAATCATTAAGCCAATTGCCTATTATTATGGAATCATGAATAAAAAGTTTGGTGAGCTGTTTTTTGAGGAATGCTTGGAACTGGGAATTAATGATGAAGAAAATCTGTTTGATGACTTCATTCTACCTGGCTTCTTAGATTAATGTTGAAAGATCTCCACTCCTATTCTAACAAACCTGGTAAACTGTTAAATCTTTACTTATTTCGACAAATATCAACTAATTTTATTCTTTGAATATTTTGTATACTCATAATAAAGACACAATTTATAACCCAACATGATTATGCACATTTATTTTGGCAACCATTCCCCTAAGTCTAGTCATCAGAAATTTAACACCACTAAAATACAGTTTCTTGAAACTTCTATTCAATAACCAATATTCACAGTTTACTAACTAGATTGTAAAACCTTTTGAGAAAATTAAAGGAGGTGAAGTTTTGCAAAATAGAATAAAAATATCCAAGAGCTACTAATGTCCTGGAAGACGGGCTCTTGGCTAGTTCAGTTAGGATACCTAACTTTAATGTTAGTATATCCTTTTTCTAAAATAAAGCAATATTAACTAGTTAAAGGAGTTACAGAACTTGTCAATAGAAAAATCATATTTAATTAATCAGGAGTTTATGAGTATGGCCGGGTATTTGGATCGGTACGGGAAAACGTTTACCTTAGTTTATGAATTTAATAAAATGTTTCTTGTCGATCAATCACCTAAAGAAATTCTAGAAGATAGTATTAGAGAAGTCGGATTTAATTTAAAAGGTGCTTTAGAGTCTTCAAAACGGGACCTTGGTGATATACATATGCTCCCTTTAATGGTTAATCCTATACTCGGGATTACTGTTTTTCCAACTAAATCACATAAGCATGAAGATGTTATATGGTTTAACCCAAATCATATTAAAAGAACAAGGGGTAAGAAAAAGTTAACAATTGTCGTGTTTCGAAATGGTCAAACCATTATCGTTCATATGAAATTAGCTTTCTTTAATAATAAGCTGTTTATCGCTGAACGGTTTCGGGATGATAAGATAGAAGGCGGGAAGAATCCGAGCTCTGTTAGCTAAATGTATTTGAATAAGATTTAGCCTTTAATCTAAAGGATAGAAAATTAAGTCATTAGCCACCTTGTTTATGGGTGGCTAATGACTTAATTTTACTTATAGTTGAATCATATAGACTATTTAATGGGTAACCATCACTGAAGAAAGAGTGTCCTTTTTAAGTTACTTTTTTAATAATTTATCCTTAATTGAAATTTTTCGGTACCGGAGGCCGAAATTAGTACCGTTTAAAAATATTAAATTCTATATTAAAGCAACTCATCTACTTTCCTAAGTACTTCTCCCGCTTTACCTTTAATAACCAGGTCAAATTGGATCCTGTTTCTAGAAATTTCGGTATTGATGTAAACCGTTTTTCCATTTGTCATTTGTGGAAGATTGCTAGCAGGGTATACTTCTAAGCTCGTTCCTATGACAATAACGAGGTCAGATTTTCTTATGTGAAAAAGCGAAGCATCCCAACTATTCTCAGGTAAAGACTCACCAAATAAGACTACCCCAGGACGAAGATGTCCGCCACATTGAATACAACTATCTTTACTCAAAAGTTGTTCCTCACTAGCGACACTATGACATTCTTTGCAACGAATGTCATGAATGTTGCCGTGAAGTTCATAGACATTCATGTTACCTGCAGTCTTATGGAACCCGTCTACGTTTTGTGTAGATATAGCTTGAATGAAACCTCTTCGCTCCCAATGAGCTAATATTTCATGCCCTATGTGAGGAGAACACTTTTTTAGTCCGTTAATTCTCCTGCTATAAAACTCATGAAATAAATCATAATGATCCTCTAGTGCTTGTGTTGTTGCAACTGTTCTAGGATCAATCTTTCTCCACCATCCTTCCTTTGATCGAAAGTCGGGAATATTTGATTCTGTTGACATCCCTGCACCTGTTAATAAAGTAAAAAAAGTGTCTGGCACCGCAAATAGACAACTGTCTTTTTGTGATACTGACACCCGATTCACAACTATCTTATATAACCTTTAATGATTTTACACACTATTATCTCAAAAAGGAAAAACTTGCTAGTCATGCATAGCAATCCATTTTATTAAATGTTGCTTACTGTTTTCATACCATTGTGAACACAGTAGGTATTTTTTCCCACGAATCGATATTGGAGATTTGTAATAGCGATTATAACCATTTGAATCTCTTTTCTGGTCATCAAGGTTTTTGGTCCAATCTACTTCCTTAAGCATAGGAAAATTCAAATCGAAATTTTCTTTAGAATACTTCTCTGCTTTCAACAATTGAATTACTGAATTAGGAATACGATTACTTTCAAGTAAATCTTTCAAGATTGTTTGTGCAATCGTGCCCACTTTTTCACTACTTGTTTTATTAGTTTCTACTATAGGCTGTTTAACCTTAACCTCCAAAAGCTCCAAGCCCTCATATTGGTCTACCCCTATTTTAATAGCTGTTTTAATTTGATCAGATAACTTTTGGCTTTCTTGCATCATTTTATGTAACATCTCACAATTTGCCCAATGTTGCTCCCAAACCTCTTTACCTACTATTGACTCGAAATTTACAATGGTTGGTTTACTCCAAGCCTCATAATCTTCTAATCTTTTAATAATTTGTTCTAAATTAAATATGATACGATTTTTAGGTGCAAGGGCTGCATCACCAAGAATCCACTCTTTCCAATAAGAATTTCCTTTAGATTGATTACATTTCCCACATGCAGGAACTAAATTATGTATTTCTGATATATATCCTGTCGGTCTTTTTCTATGAATTAGTGGGCGAAAATGGTCCCATTCCGTATATTTATCCCCACAATACGCGCATCTAATTGTATGCTGACTCATACCAAGTAATTCTAACACTTTGGCAATTTCTACTTCAGTAGGTGGAATACATGGAATAATCCCATTAACAAAAGCATTGGTAATACTTGATGTTCGTCCAGTTATTTTTACAGGTGTTGGCATTTTAAATACATCTTTTATGTTCATAATTCCCTCCAAATACGTTTCAACCTTCCATTACTATCCCCTGTGTTTGGAAGCTTCAGAAATCAAAGCAAATATATTCGCTATGTTTTATACCTTTCTAGTGACCACTTTTCTATCTCCGGTCTCTTCTTTTAATCAAAGGTCATAGTATCCATATACGATTCGAATGTGTTGCTTGAATTATACCATCCACTTCCCTCAAAACTTTAGTATTTTTCACCAGAAACGGTAGGTACAAAGTTTCCTTCTATTTACCCCTGTTTTCATTTGTAATAAGAATTGGTGCCGGGCAACCTTCATGGACAAATTAGGTACATTGTCCACAAGTAGCATCTTGCACTTGCTTTGTTATCGGAGTAATGTGTCTATCTCCAAGGATCATTTAGAAAGTACACATTAAGTTCTGTACATGCTATGATTATCCGAAGAACTTATTAGCTAGAAGGAGTTTCTAAGAATGAAAAAAACAGTAAAAGTTGTAGCAGCCATCATAGAAAACGATCAAAATGAAATACTTTGTGCCCTAAGATCGCCACATATGGCTATCCCTAATATGTGGGAATTCCCAGGTGGGAAAGTGGAACCTAATGAAGACATCTTCACAGCTTTAAAAAGAGAAATTGAAGAAGAGCTACATTGCGAGATTGAAACAAAAGAATTGCATAACGACATCGTACATGAATATGAAACGTTCATCATTAACCTAATCGCGATAAAATGCAAAATCATTGGAGGAACTCCACTTCCAACTGAACACTCTAAATTAATCTGGTTAAAGAGAGAAAACCTAGCCTCCCTTGTTTGGGCACCAGCGGATATCCCAGCTGTGGAACTATTAATACAAGAAAAATAGTCTTCTCCGTGTAGAAGACTATTTTGGTTTTACTATTCAACAATCGCGCCTGATTGCTAAAGATTGTTATTTAAAAAGAAACAGCACCTGAAGTGAAAATAAATAAAAATTAAGAACCGATAAAGTTGTACTGAGACCTATACTACTCAAATTTTTTAAATGCTCTATCTTTAATAATAATACCTTTAGAACCTTCTTCTATTTTTTTTATAATTAACTCCCTTGTATCACTTTCCTTAATTGTTATTCCAACTAATACTTGGTTTTTTACTGCTATGCTCCTTAAACAATCAAAAAACGCCTCCATATCTTCTACCACAATACTGTGCTGACCTGGTTCATCAAATATTAGAATTCCTGGATGGTTTCCGTTTAGTTCGTTCGCTGTCTGTGCTAGAGCTATTGTAAATGCCCATATTCTTCTAATATGGTCACTAGCAGATGAATCAAATTTCAAATCAAAATTTTCTATTGTAGGCATATAGGAATCTCTTGAAATCATTACTTTATCGATATCAGAAGAACTTCTATACCCAAATGTTTTTAGATTTGATACAAAGTGATCTCTTAAAGACTTTAATTTTTTCTCATCAAGTTCTGTAAACTTATTTTTAGGTAGTTTTTCTAAATCGGAGAGATATAGCTTCCACTCATCCGATAATTTCTTGAAATTATTAATAATATTTTCAACCTCTATAATTTCCAAACGCTCTATTATCTTTGTTAATTCAATTTTCTTATATATGTCACTTTCCGAAATCGTACCATCGATTGCAAAAATGTCGTTTCTAGTAACTTTAGCTAGACGATATAGATTGGTAACTACTTTTTCTATTTCTGAAATATCCTTATTTAATTTTTTAACAATTTGTCTTTTTTGCTCGATAGCATGTTCAAATACTTTCTCTTGTGATTTTAAATGATTAATATTATCATCAATACTCATAACATCCGCTTTATTTTGGCTAACTAATAAGGTATCAGATATTGGTTGATTACATGTTGGACAAATATCTTTATATGAATTAAATCCCTCTTTTGATCCTAAATTTCGTAATTTTTTAGCATCTTGATTGTTAACTATATCAGTTTGAATTAACTCTAAACTGTGTTTTAACCTATCTATACTATTATTTTCATTATTTAAAACGAATCTGGTATCTTTAAGTTTAGTTTCATAGTTAATTATATCTTCCTCTATATTTCTCAATTCAGCCTTTAATTCCTGAAAGTTGTTTATATTTTTAGGTTTTAATTTGATTAAATTTCCATATTCAAATTTCTTATATTTTATAAATTGATCGAGCGAGAATAAATTCCCATTTGAATTATATACAATATTTATAGATCTTTCAGGTTCATGTAGTATCTCAACGTTTTCATTAACTCCCCTTAAGTTAAGATTCACTTCCCTTAAAGTTTCAGTAGTTTCCTTATATAATTGCTTCCACATTTCAATAATTTTGTTCTCTTTAATTTTTAAATGATGCTTCAATTTTTCATTTGTTAATGTATCCATATTTAATAAATACTCTATGACCCTTTTCTTAGGCTCTCTGATTCCAAAATGGGGCATCCCTGAGAATAAATCTGCCCAACCTCGTTTTTGTTCAATTAACATACTGGAAAAAATTAATTGTAAATATAACTTTTTTTCTCTATCATCAGTCCCTGGAACACTTGGTAATTCCATACCTAAAAACGATTCCAGAAAAGTGAAAAATCCCTTTCTACTTGTAGCGGAATTTTGAGAGTGTACATACATATCCTCTATAAGAGTATTAATTTCATTTATTTTGTCCATTTTCGAATGAAAGATAGTCATTAAATTGCTTTCCCTATCCTTCATTTTAGCTGCTCTTAGTATAGTAATATCTTTTGTTCCATTAGTTACTTCTAGGTATACTTTAGATTCAAGAACATTTAACTCTCCCTCTTCGCTTTCAATTTTGGTTTTAAAAGCTGAACTTAAAACGTTATAACCCCTACCACCTATTATCTCTTCTAATCCTAAAGCATAATATATACTAGAGATTATTGAACTTTTTCCACTAGTATTCTTATCACTGCAAATAATATTCATTTGATCATCAAAGGATTCATCAAATCCGAGGATACTGAGCTTAGTATGTATTTCAACTCTCAATCTTCTAATTTTTATCATAAATTTTCACCCCAATAATGAACTTTTTATCCTATTTATTAACTTTTCAGTTAACTTGCTAGATAAATCTCTTAAGAATTTTTTTTCATTCACTAAAAGATTTTGATCCTTCATGATATTTTCAAAGAATTTAATGCCGGATTTTGTTAAACGGAATAATCCATTAGCTTGTTGAAAAATTATCTTCTCAGCTAGCATAAAATCAACAGTTTTGTTTACTGTTGGATCGTATCTCAAAACGATGTAGTTATTGTTCGTTTCATTAACAAAATTCAACAAATTAACCATTTCTTTTTCTGAATACATACAAACAATAATCATATGCAATTTAGAGAGTGAACAACCGCTTCTGCCACATGATAATCCGAAAATTAAACAGGCCAGAGCTATTTTATAACTCAGCCTATAATGATAAGGAACAGCATCTGGCTTTGAATTAAAAACTATAAAATCAGTCAATATGTAATCTTTATCCATTAACTATTTCCCCTTTAAATTCCATTGAACAATCAGCAAGCCATCCTGCAACTAAATCCATTTTTAAAGACATTATAGAAGCGGTACTAATATGTTTAAATTCTTTTCTCAGTTTAATTTCGAAATCATCTGATATTTCGTCAAAAATTTTTGCATTTAAAGACTTATCTCTATTCATTAGTGTTCTTGATGAAACGTGTCTCTTATATTGATTAGCCAAATCTAAAATATCCTTTCTTATATCTGGAAATCCTTCTCCTAAACGCTCCATCAATTCAATTCCGGAAATATAAGCGGACATATAGATATCCAATAGTGTATTTAAGCTTTCACTATCTGTGCAAAAGTCAGGATTTATAGCAATTAACTTCCTTCTAACATTTTCCACCTTCTCGGTAGAACAGCCTGACCAATCAAGATATCTATCTTGCAAAATAGCAAAACTAAGTTTTGTATCTGTTAAATTTGTTCTCAAGATTCTCGTAAGTTCTAGTCTAAAATCTTCCGCTGTTTTTATTATTATTACAAAGTCTTCCGAAATATAATCATAAAATTCTTTGTTTCTCTCTCTAGTTTCCCTTACAAGTTTCGTCTTTTTTGCAATGTGTTGAATTATTCTCTTATCTTTGTATTCAGGGACAACAAAATGCCATTCTTTTATGCAAGGTAAACCCATACTTTTTAGCACTTCTGCATTTTTTGCGTCAATAAATTTTTCTATATCATTTGTAACCTTTGTTCTTTGATGGGAATAAAGATCATCATTTGAGTAGTTACTATCTTCTGGGCAATAACACTGTATTACAACACCTGAGCGTGTAAAGCCCTCAATTCCACCGTCTCCTTTATGTTGGGCGGGAACTTCTTGAAAATGTTCGCTTTGATACCGCATACTATAACAAGAAACACTTAGTTTCTCCCAGCTATGTCCATCCAATGAAGAATCTAAAAAATCAAGAATCATTTCTTTCTCTCCCTGTTAAATCTGAAATAGATATAAAATGCTCGTTTAATGGTTCTTCTTTAATGAAATTTTTATCAACAATGAATTCTCTAATTGAATCTACATATCTAACAATCACCATGTTTAGGAGATTTTTTGGATTTACAATTATTATTTCTTTATTAATAAAATAATAAGATTGATTTTTCCTTTTTATATCAATCATCTTTTATCCTCTTTCAAGCCATTTCTTAATTTATTTTTATGTATTTCAATCTATTAAAATAATTATTTTTAGTTAGGATTTATTTCCTATATATTAACATAAATACCAATTATTTTTAATAACCTGTAAATCGTGATAAATTAAACTATGAAATCAACAGATTCTATGCCTCAATCTGGCCCAATTGTTGAAGAAACATTAACTTAAATCCAAAACTCCTTTCTATTAAGGGGGATTATAGAAATGATGAGATGACTAATATGAAAACAATAAAATTGAAAAAGCATCTATTGATATCTTTGCAGCTGTGCTATCAATACATAGGGAAAAAGCCTTCTCGATTTGAGAAGACTTTTTTCATTCTGTTAGAAACTAGTAGGTTTTAATCATGCTTTTTCATCCTGGATATATCGATACAATGTAGAATCAACAGGCTGCTCCATCACTAAGTTCATGTGAACCACTGGAAGTTCTTTACCGTTTTTGTCATTCATGACATTCTGACTAATATTGTTTTTGTCCGGAACTGCTTTACCTAAATAGTAAAAATCTGTTCCTTCATCGTCATCCTTTTTCACAAACACATGAAGGTCAATGTTATTTTCTTGTGCATTTATTATCTTTTTAACTTCTTCAGATTTCAAAGTTCTATTACTTCTTGTAGACCATCTTAGAACATCTTGGCTTAAGAACTCTTCTGAATAATTGGTGCTTGACTCAACACCTTCTTTTTTATGATAGGTAACAAAAATCGGACAGGTTTGATGTTTGGTTTTATAGCCATATACAGTGGAGCTTTCATCACTATTCCAATTTAAAAGTTTACATGCATCTTTTCTTGAGTATTTTTCATATAAAGTTAAAGGCCGTTGACAAATATATCGTTTTGACTTTTCCTCTGCACAACGAAGAATATCTATTAACAATGTGTAAAAATTGTTATTATGAGTAAGACTTTCTCTAATTAAGGCATTAAATGTAATTTTTCCATCTTCATTAAATAGTACGATTGGTTCATGACCATACTTATTTTTATTTTGTTGTGTAAAAAATGACAAGTCAAAAATTCTTTTAACCGAGGCGATTGTACCTTCATCTATACTACAATTTGCTTTTACAAGTTGATCCAAGTACTCTTGAAAGGTCACTCCTTCCCGGTTTAACAATAAATCTAAAAGGACAATTTCATGTTTACGTTTTCCATTTAATACTTCCAATGAAAACATCGTTAATACACTATTTTCATATTCACTTAAGGTTGGAACTTCTTCCTTAATCCTTTTTAGGAATAGATTATAATTATTATGTTCTTCCACAAAAACAACAGGATCAATGGAATGGTTTAATATAAAGTCAAACATTAATGGAGATCTTCCAATTCTATTTTTCAACTCTACATAAGCTTCTTTTAAAGTTTTCAAGGCGGTTAAATTACTATTGTTAATAGCCTTAAAAATTTGCTTTTTTGCTATCTCTTCAAAGTTAACGGTTGATACACCCTTAATATAGCTTGTATCTTTTGTATGCCTGCGAATACTGTCCTTGTTTTGCGACTTGTCTCCAGAAAGTGCAACTGGAATTAGGTAATTATTTTTGTAGTTTCCGATGAAATCAATTATTGTTACGTAATTTTTGGACTCGTGCTTTCTAAGTCCCCTTCCAAGCTGCTGAATAAAGATAATACTTGATTGTGTTTGTCTTAGCATTACCACTTGATTAATACAAGGAATATCAATACCCTCATTAAAAATTTCTACAGTAATAATATAATCTAAGATTCCGTTCTCAAGCTGAGTCACTCTACGTGCTCTTTCCTCCTGTGAATCTTCACCAGTTAAAGCAACCGTACGAAAACCTTTTTCATTCAGCTTTTGCGATAACTCCCTTGCTTCCTCTTTTCTACTACAGAAAATTAGCCCTTTTACCTCTTTACCTGAATACCCATAATAATTGATTTTATCAATTATATGGTTAACACGTTCTTCGTTTACTAACTTAGATAAAATAGTAGTGTCTTCTATTAATTCTCCATCATATTCAAAATCCGTTACTCCAAAATAATGGAAGGGACAAAGCATATCTTCTTCCAATGCCTCTTGTAATCGAATTTCATAGGCAATATTGTAATTAAATAGTTCGTATATGTTAAAATCATCTGTACGTTCTGGTGTGGCGGTCATACCCATTAAAAACTTAGGCTTAAAGTAATTAATAACTTTTTGATACGTTTTTGCACCTGCTTTATGAACCTCATCTATTAAAATATAATCAAATTCTTCAGGGTCATATTCATGTAAGTAGTTATCTTTTGCAATCGTAAAGATGGAAGCAAATAAATACTTTGCATCCTTTTGCTTATTAGTACCTGTTAAAATACCAAACTCCGATTCATTTCCACCAAGTATTCTAATAAAGTCAGACTTTGCTTTATTCAATATTTGCTCCCGGTGGACAATAAACAGCATTCTTTTCGGAGCATATCGTCTTACGTCAAAGGCTGATAAGTATGTTTTACCAGTTCCCGTTGCAGAGATAACCAAGCCTTTTTCGTTACCAGCATTACGAACAACTTGAATTTGCTCTAACGCAGCTTGTTGCATTTTATTTGGAACAATTTTAAGCGCTTCTTCAATCGAATTTGTATTGTATTGTGTTGGGTGTTCTATTACCTGTTCTAATACCTTATTACTTACATTCTCAACGTAAGTCTTTTCGTATTCTTCAATCCATTCTTCAGATAATAGTCTTGAACCTTCCCATACTTCTTCAAATTGATTTTTAAAATGATGAACGATTTCACCATTCTCATGTGAGGTCAATTTTACATTCCACTCGTAATTAACCTTAAGGGCATGGGCGGTAAGGTTCGAGCTACCAACTATTAAAGAATAATAATTATCATTGTTAAATATGTATCCCTTTGAATGAAATCCTTCTATATCAGTCAATCTTACTTCAACATTACTAATCTTGAGTAACTCCCTAAATACCTTTGGTTGATTAAAACTAAGGAAAGTGGAGGTTAGAATCCGTCCATGAATTCCTTTTTGTTTAAGATCCAAGAAGACTGACTTTAGTGTTGCTAATCCACTTTCTGTAATAAAGGCAACAGAAAAGAGAAAAGACTTACAATTATTAAGCTCCTCTAACAATGTATTTAGAACATTTTCACTTTTCTTTGCGTTATTTATTAATAATTTTGGTTTATAGCTCCCAGATTTACTAGAATTTTGATCAATAAATCCTTTATGTAGGGAAGCCTCGAGGTTTCTAATAAAATTCTCCATATAATCACCATTGATTTCCAATTTGTTATTCATATTGTAATACTGACGTTTGTGGAGATCAATTGATATTTGTGTATAGTAAGTTTTTTCAAAAAATATATACCTGTTTATTTGTAGATGGGTTATAACGACTTATTTTCTCTACATAGTTTTTCTATACGTTTTCCTAGATTGGGAAGCCAGGGGCACCGTTCTTTTGGTTCTTTTGGTTCTTTTGGTTTTTTGGTTCTTTTGGTTCTTTTGGTTTTTTGGTTCTTTTGGTTCTTTTGGTTCTTTTGGTTCTTTTGGTTCTTTTTGGCTTTATTCGCACCCATCAAGCACTTTATTGTTAAACTGGTTCAAGCTGGAAAAGCGGCCAGGTATGACCTAAGGAAAAAAGTAGAAAGGGAAATTCAAAAAAAAAACGGGAAGATGATTAAAAGCTGAGGTTTTACGTAAGATTCCTTAATTTCATATCTCTTTATCAATTTGTTGTTTGTTGGAGTCATCTAAGAAAAAAGAGCCGGGAGAACCGTCCCTCTGGCTCTTATTTATAATAATGTGTGTTTTCCAAAGTACTATGTATAGTAATATACGAGTAAACAATTGACTCAATATACAATTTCAATGAGGTGGCCAATGATGAAAACGAATAAATTAAAGAATTTTATTAAAGAGGTTATTCCAGTAGGTACAATGAAGGAGGGAGTTGACTTTGAGGTCATCTCCTTTTTTGTTTGGGATTTTCAGAATGATGAGGTTCGCACGATTGATCATTATTATAACTTTGACTCTAGTAAACTACTTTCCGCTCTTAGAGGTGGAGGTTCCCCTATCGAGCTTATATCCACGGAGATTGAAAAAGGTACTGGGATAAATCCCACAAATTTGTGCCGGACACCTTTTCCAGAATATCCAGCCCCTCATTTTTATAGATTAAAAAGCCCACTCGACTATCATATGGCGATATCGATGGGCTTTGGGATTGTGAGATTGTTGAAGTCTAATAAAGAAAATGATTATCTACTTTATTATGCTCATACCTATTTGGAGGAAATCGATGAAGAATTAATTGAGAACTGTGTGTATGAAGAGATCGGTTTATTAAAATGTTATTTACTGCTAACAGAAAATGGTCGATTCTATGACGCAGATATTGTGAATTTTTTAGAAAAATATGAGGATATCTTTTACATGAACCTGCCGGCGCAACCTTACGATCTAGTGGAACGGCTTCTGATGCATTTAGATAAGTATAAGGGAGAGTTGGTTGTTTTCCCTAAGGTGTAATGTCCACACACGTCCGTCACAGATATTTTTAAGCCTATGTATAGTAATAATGATCATCCCAAATGGCGGGGGAGTAAATCAGAAGCCCTCGCCACTATGAGATCTAAAAATGACTATTACACACTTCGTAGAAAAAAGGAAATACCATATGTATGTTACCTATGAAGGAGGAGTTCAAAATGAAGTGTATAAATTGCCGTTCTAAAGTAGATTACCAGTATCGAATAAACCAACACGGTGATGTTTTTTGCGATGATGATTGTTATGAGGCGTATTTTGAAGAGAACGACAGCTGTGGTGATGATGGTCATCCTTATATCGATGATTATGAATCCATCCGAAGTAATTATATTGATTGGGTTGAGAATTGGGAAAACGACTTGGTCACCTATGCAGGTAAAAGGCTTATGTTAAAAATTGACGAAATGCTTGATACCATAGATGAAGTCTTCGATAGTTATGGGGATTATTATCGAAGTGAGGGGGATGACGGTGTTTTTTCCAGGGAGATTTATCTCTATTTATTGAAATTTATAGACTTACAGAAAGTGATTTTGCAATGGAGACCTAAACGTAAGGTCCTTTTTTATTTGTCTTTTGAGTTGGATGATCAGGCATTCGATGACAGAGTGGCTGATTGGCATCAACTTTCGAAACATCTACGTCTGATTAGAGCACATGATTTGAATTTGAAATTAAAGAAGCATGTGTACTCACCAGATAAACTGAGCTTTTATTTCAAAACGAAAAGGATGCTTGATTCGGTCTTATTTGAATTGAACATGAGATTTCATGATAGCCTGAGTGAACTCCAAACGGATCATGGACATTTCTGTGATGGAAAATGCCAAGAACTCCTTATCGTTTCCGAAACACCCTCTTATCAAGACGGTTGGTTCTTTTGCTATGTCTGTAAGCTAAACCATTTCCCTGGTTCTTTTACAAAGGAGCAATTGCAACAAGAGATTCAGTTCTATGATAAATGGAAAAATCGAAAAGCAGCCTTCAAAAAGGCGGAATGGCCCTATTTTTTAAGAAAAGTGAAACGATCCTGTCGTTTATATGAATTGGGATTTCCAGAATGGATTGAGCTTCACTATGACATTTAGAAGCGAGGGAGAATGCAGTTATGCCTTTAGAGACCTATATTGAATACAGAAAAAGACTAATGCTAAACAGAATCCTCCGTCAACAACAACGGAAACTTACTGTGGTCGATGAGTCTGCCATGAATGTGGTAGAAAGATTATGCCATAATCTAACCGCACCGAGAAACTTCTCCCCCCTTAATAGAACCATTTCATGGGTAGACCGCTACTTTGAAGCCGAATCCTGGGCTACCCAGCAATATTTACGAGAATTTATAGAAACCTGCCTCATTATTTATGAACAAAATGGTGGATATATGAAGGTCATTCTGGAACTAAAAAATGAATTACGCGCAAAAGGAAAAACCGAGGTGGAAATTCAAGAAACCATAAAGCGAGGTCATTGACTTATATTGGTACCTTCAATTCAGTAGATAGAAGTCGTTATGATGTACTTCGAAAGGAATAGACCAAGAATCTGACAATTGAAGAAATGAATAATGGTTATGCGATTATTTATCCCAATGAATTCTCGTTATTATTGAAAATGACTAAATGGATTTCTTACGAAAATCGATGTTTTCTATTTATTAATTTCTCACTATTTGTAAGTGGTGATGTAGATTCAATAAGATTAGAGTTAACAGGAAATGAAACAGTGAAAAATCTACTAAGAAAGGAATTCCGTTTTGCATAAAATCCCCCCTGAATCATTTGTGATTCAGGGGGGATTTTATTTTGAACTTTTAATTACCATCTTATTTCTTCCACTAAAAAAGGAGTTACTCGTAAATCAACCTAGATCTTTTATGACATCTCTTTTTCTTCGATACCAAATGAAAAGACCTGCCCTTAAGGCATTATCCGCCGCTATAGAAATCCAAACTGCTGGCAATCCGTAGCCTAACTTCCATGCAAAAATATAAACACCCAAGGTGCGAATGATCCAGATTCCAATAATCGTCACAATCATGGGGAATGTACTATTTCCACCAGCTTGAACCGCAGAGGTATCGACCAATACGGAAGCTAGAAAAGGCTGCGAAATTAAATCAATAAACAATACTATCGTTAACAAATGAATTACCGTCACATCAGTAGTAAATAGTTTTCCTATCCAAGGACTTGAAAAGGCTAGTATGAAAGTTACTAGTGTCATGGATAAAGCCGACTGAATATAACTCCACTTGCGATATTCCTTAATATCCTCTAGGTTCTTTTCTCCGATAGCTTGGCCTATTAATGTACTTGCTGCTATCGCAAAACCACCGCCAATTGTGTATGCAAAAGTGGTTAATGTGCCAGCAATATTGTGTGCCGCGTATGCTTCTGTTCCCATTCGGACAATTAACCCAAAATAAACCACTTGCCCTAATCTCATTGATAATCTCTCT
Source organism: Pseudoneobacillus rhizosphaerae (assembly GCF_917563885.1). Classification (GTDB taxonomy): domain Bacteria; phylum Bacillota; class Bacilli; order Bacillales; family Cytobacillaceae; genus Pseudoneobacillus; species Pseudoneobacillus rhizosphaerae. Next base: position 39,035 of record NZ_CAKJTG010000003.1, on the reverse strand, counting down.
AGAGTGGCGGGTATAGCAAATTTAGCCATACTACCTGCTAGTTTTCCATTAAGCTTAAAAACTCTAAGTTCTAATGATATAGATGAAATTCTTTGGGCTTTTAAAAACAACCTTAGAAAACCGTACACCCTTGCCAGGATCATGGCAATTGCTGCACCGGTTAATCCCATTCCATTAAAGGATCCGATGCCAAATATCAATACATAATCAAGAATAACATGGATAATATTCATTTCCAATCCTACACGCAATGGAGTTTTGGTATCACCTATCGCACGAAAAGATGCTGATTGAGCAGTAAAGAGGGCTACAAAGGGCGTTAATCCTAGAATCACTTTAAAGTAATCAATGGCTTCGGATTTTAATTCTGTATTAGCACCAACTAAGTCCAACAAAGGTTCAGCAAATATGACGGAAACAGCACCAAAAAGGACTCCAATAATGACAGATATTAATTGTCCATGAAAAATAACTGATTTACTTCTTCCTATATCCTTTGCTCCAAAAGCTCTTGATAAAAAGACGGATAGGGTCGCGGATAATGCTGTAAAAACCCCAACATATGTCATACTATAGATATTAGTTACCCCAACCGCGTTAATTGCAAGTAATCCTAACTGAGCGATAAAGATAGAATCTACTACTCCTAGTAAACTTTGTAAATAGGACTCACCTATGGCTGGTAATGCAATATGAAATACTCTTTTTGCCTTACTTGAAACTTGCATCTTAATTCCTTCTTTCGTTTGGAATTATTATTGTTGCTTTAAAAAGGAATGCTTTCTAATAGCTTGCTAGTTCTTTTTTACCTTCATTTAAATTTTGAATATTATATAAGCTTGCATAATATCCAGCCAGATCCATTAACTGCTCATGTGTACCTTTTTCCTTGATTTCTCCATCTTTTAATAAAACAATTTGGTCAGCTGAGGTAATTGTTGAAAGCCGATGAGCCACAATAATGGTCGTCCTGTCTTTTTTCAATTCTTCCAATGCTTCCTGGATTAAGTGTTCTGATTCTAAGTCTAAAGCAGAAGTAGCCTCATCTAGAATTAAAATACGTGGACTTTTTAGAAATACACGAGCAATAGCAACCCGTTGCTTCTGTCCTCCTGAAAGCTTAACTCCCTTTTCACCAATCTCCGTATCATACCCGTTTGGTAATTGAGTAATAAAATCATGTGCATTCGCAGCCTTTGCCGCTAAAACAATTTCCTCATTAGTACACTCAGGATTTCCCAAGAGAATGTTATCTCGAATAGTACCACTAAATAAGATGTTGTCTTGTAACACCATCCCAACGTTTTTCCTTAGGCCCTTTATTTTCATATCTCTTATATCTGTCCCATCAATCATAATGGAACCCTTCTGTATATCATAAAAGCGAGAGATTAAGCTTACTAAAGATGACTTTCCACCGCCACTCATCCCCACTAAAGCGATTGTTTCACCTCGGGATATGGATAAATGAATGTTCTTTAATGCCCAATTTGACTGTTCATCATATTTAAACCAAACATCATTAAAACGAATTTCACCCTGAAATTGGCTAATGTCTCTGGCATTTGGTTTATCCATAATGTCAAATGGTTCTTCCCACAATTCCATCACTCGATCAAAAGATGCCGTAGCCTGCGTAAGAATGGTGGATGAATTTACAAGTCTTCGAAGTGGACTGTAAATCCTGTCTAAGTAAGCAAAGAATGCCACAAACGCTCCTATGGTTATACTCCCTTTCAAAACCATATATCCTCCGAATCCAATAACAAGTAAAGGAGAGATATCTGTTAACGTATTAATAATTGAATTAGTGAGAGCATTCCATCTTGTTAAACTTAAAGCTTTATGTAAGAACTGATTATTCTTTTTATCAAACTGCTGTTCTTCATATTCCTCAAGAGTAAAGCTCTTAGTTACAGCGATTCCATTTACACGTTCATGAAGATAGCCTTGCATTTCTGCTAAAGATTGTGATCTCGATTTTGTTAAATCCTTTAATCTTTTATAAAGTTTTTTAACTGCCATTCCATAAAAAGGCAAGACTGCTATTGAAATCAATGTTAAAATCGGGTCCATAAAAAACATAAATAAAAGTGCAATGGAAAGAGAAAAGATATCCAACCAAATATTCATCATACCAGTTTCTACAATGTTTTTTGTTTGCTCAACATCATTCATAATTCGTGAAATTACTTCGCCGACTTTTCGATTCTGATAAAATCTTAGAGATAGCTTTTGAATATGTGCATATAGCTTATTACGCATATCATAAAGGACTCTGCTTGTAATTAATTGAGCAAAATACTGACGATAATATTCAATTGGTAATCGGATGACAACAAATAAAACAAAAGTAACAGCAATGACATAAAGAAGTCTAGTAATCTTATCTTCTAATGGCATAGATCCTAACAAAATCTGGTCAATAACATACTTCATTACAAATGGGAGAGTCATAGGAATTGCAAACTTAATCATTCCAATTACCATAGTGATTATGACTAACTTCCAATAAGGTTTTACAAAATAACTATAAGCTTTAAAACTCGACAAAAGTAACACTCCTTGCTACATGATAGAAAGCTTCAATATTCGAAATTCCTTAGCATTTAAAATCATCGTACAAGAGGTTCAACATGAACAGCGATATTGTGCGCTTCCTTTAGACTAAGCTCAGAATGCACTAATATGACCACATCAACCACTTGATTTTTACCATAATACCGCGCTTTAATATCCTTAACGCCTCTTACTCCATTAGTATTAATAATCGTATCCTTATAAATCAGTATCTCTTCTTCATCAAAACCATCTGTTAAATGGTGAGATGCATCTCTAAAGATTTCCCAAGCTGTCTTACATATTATTAAACCCAATTACTGCAGCCACTGGGTCTAACCACGGTAGTCCCAGCTGAGCGCCAATGATTCTAATTACAGTCCCTATACTGACCAATGCATCGGATAAATTGTCCTTTGCTGCCGCCATAACAGATTGACTTTTGATTTCTCTAGCCAGGTTTCTGTTAAAACGATAAACAAAGTACATGACAACTGCAGCGAAAATACCTACCCATGCAGAAATCAAATCTGGTGATTGATATTCTCCAATAATAGATTTATGAACCGCCTGATAAACAACTTGAATCCCCACCGCAGCCATTATAAATGAAGCAACCATAGAAGCGACAGTCTCAGCTTTCCAATGACCATATGGATGATTTTTATCAGCTGGCTTTGGGCAAACCTTAATCCTATTAATACAGCTATAGAAGCAACAATGTCGGTTGCATTGTTTAGACCATCTGCCTTTTATTTCTTCAGACCCTGCCCATAGACCAATGACTACTTTCAATATGGATAAAATTATATAAGAAATAATGCTAATCCTTGCGCCGTTTCACCGCGTTTAAGATCTTGATATTTTGTTTCCTCCATAAATTAATATGCCACCCTTAATAGCCAATTTATAATAGCAGAGGGAAGCCGAGTGGGTCTATAGCAATCTTTTTTACATGGTAAACAAATATAAGAGGAAGAAAACTATGTTTCCTTAGAGAAAAATGCCGATTACTTTTTTTATTTATTACCTTGGGCCTGCTGGTCTACTCCCTTTACACGGTGTCTATAACCATCATTTTCAGATGTAAAGTTGGTGCCAGGCACCATCCATGGACAAATTAGGTACATTGTCCACAAGTAGTGCCTGGCACTTCCTTTGCATAATATTTTTGTCTATTTTATCATTAGCTGTAGAAAATCGATATAACGTCTTCAAGTTAGTCATTAAGATTTAAACTCCTCTTCCTGACACAATTTGTTGGGAGATTTTTGATTTACGTAGGCTTCAAACTTGGGTTCGAATAAGGTTTGTGGTCGCAAGAATTTGTTCCAATACAGACCATACAGCCATTCCTCTGTTTTTAAGTCGATTACCTTCTTTTAGTCCTCCAATGTAAAGCCTTCACTCCAACTGGCGATTATCAATTCCTGAGTTTTTTCGATTTAGCTTTGTAATTGGATTGGGTTTTGGCATTCAAATAATCAATTATTTGCTCGAATGGTAGAGGATTAAACTTCTCTTTTGTATTCTTTGAAGTGATCTCTGGTATTGGTCCGGTCAAATTGGTTTCTGTAGCGTTCCCATTCGCTTCCGTAGGTCCAAAGGGACAGGCATGTCCCAATTTTTCTGGTTGCTTTGAAATAATTTGAAAAAATAAGGTGGACAACAGACCTATCCCCCTTGGACCTATTTTAATCATTAATAAACATCTTTGAATTCCGTGGAATCTATATTAAAATAATTCTATAAAAGGGAGAGAAGGATTTTAAATGTGGATTGTAGCAGCTGTTCTGACAATGCTTTGCTTTGGAATCAATAATATGATTTTTAAGGTCACGTCAGGAAAAGGACTATCAAAGGTACATATGCAGTTTTTCTTTTATCTTATTGCGTTTTTATTAATGTTTAGCTATGGAACAGTTATTGGGTTTGCATCTTTTAATAGTTTAACAATCGTACTAGGTGCAGTCATCGGCATCTTAAATGCAAATGGTAATATTCAAATGTCTATGGCATTTGAAAAAGGACCTGCGAGTATAACCTCGCCACTTATTAGCACAAATACGGTTATTCCTATTCTAAGTGCAGCTCTTATATTTCAGGAGCACATCACACTTATTCAGTGGATCGGCATTATTGTTATGCTTGCTTCTGCAGCTATCATCCAATATGTACCTGGTAATGGTGTTAAAATGGAATATAAGCCGTGGATGTACCGCGTTTTATTATCAGTTACGTCCTTTGGTGTACTCGGTGTGCTCATGAAGACTACTTCGTATTTCCATATTGATTCTATTAATACGCTTGTTTGTATGTATGGTGGCGGAGCAGTCTATTTAATGATTAATAGTTTATTTATGAAGGAAAAATGGCAACGAAAAGAGTTAAAATTGGGTATCATTATTGGATGTATTAGTGTCGTAGGTTATAGCAGCTACTTTTTTGCTCTAAGTACTGGAGTAGCAAGCATTGTATTCCCAATTGTTAGTTTAAGTTGTTTAGTTGTCGTCCTTAGTAGCTGTTGGCTTTATAAAGAAAGGCTTAAATTGTACCAAATCATCGGCGTTATTTCAGCATTAATTGGGATAGTGCTAACAAAACTTTAACAAAAGGTCAAAGCGCAGGGACCGTTCCCGCGCTTCCTTTTTTCCTAGGCTGTGTTAAAGAAGACTGTTGATTTCCGCTGCAGGTGCTAATAAACAACATTAGCCTTTAACACAGCTTTTTCCTAAAATAACGCCAGAACCGTCACTCCCCTTCGTTCTCTAATCTAGCCCATACTCCTGCATGATCGGATGGCCAGAGACCCGTATTTGTTCGATCACTCTCGGATTCTCCAATTAATTCTGCTTTCTCCGGCCTCCATCCATTTTTATACAGTATATAGTCTATTCTTCTAATCAAAGTGGAAAGTGTATTCAAAAGATCGGATCCCTGGCAACAGGTTAATCCGGAACCTTTACCTACTTCGCTCCAAACATCATGAAATCCATTATCAATAAATATCCTGTAAGCTAAGCTGTTAGGGGGAGCATTTAAATCTCCTGTTATAATCAATGGGAGAATACTATTGGCTGGACCATTCATTAACTCCAATGCTTGGGCATTCCTGATTGTAGGATTAAGAGGATCTAAATGGGTATTGATCATTCTAAAAACCTGTCTGTCCATTTGAACATCAATAGAGGACCATCCCTGAAGAATCCCGTTAAAATTCGCTGTGAAATTCGATTCTTGTTTTTTAATAACCTTAAGTTGATGATCTTTTCGAATCAATAAGACATCCCGGTCTAAGAAACTAATCCTATTTCCGTTGCTATCCGGAATATTTGTCAACTGTTGATTTTCATTTTGAGCTGCTACTTCATATTACAGCCCTCTATGTTTTAACTCATCCAACAGCATTTTAACAAAGTCATATGTGATTGTTCCAAACGATGGAATTGTCAATTTAATCCGGTCCGCTTCTTGCAAACCTTTGGGAGTTCCAGCTTATTAATCTCAATTTATACTCCTTCTTCCTATCTCAACGAGTTGGTTAACCTATTCCCTTTTCTAGTAAATATATCATTATAAAAAGTGAATCAAAACTGCTAACTATTTTTTGGAATTTTGATAAAGTGGGTTTAATTATAGGTTGATTATTCCACCTTAGGATCCGGCTTCTACATGCGGAGAGGTTTCACCTTCCAGCATGCTGTTTTACACTTATTCTTCAGAGTGGAAGAGGCAATCTTGAGACTGCCTCTTTTTTTTGCGGATGGAATCAGATTAAAGATTCAAATAATTGAAGAAATTGTGACAGGCTTTGTGACAAATTTGGGACACCTATCGTGATGACATTCTCAGGCCAATGTCTTATCCCTTATAATTCTTTTATACACAAAAACAACATTGTCATAGTGAAAAGCATAAAAAGGATTGAGGGATAGGGATGTCCATTTTGACAGAAAGAGAATTTCGCAAGATTGAAAATCGTTGTAATCAACTAACAAATGAAAAATGGGAAATGTGTAGGGTTGTTGTAGGAAATGTGGTTTTCTACGATGTGGCACCTAATGGGGATACACAAAGGCCGTATACGAAACAAGAATGTGAGTTTATTGCAAATGCCAAAACCGATATTCAAAAGCTCATTCAACATATTTACAGCCTAGAAGCTCTACTGCATCAGGATCAACAAGCTAAGGAAGCTTAAGTCCTACGATAAAATAAAAAAAATGGAAGAAAGAAAAGGTGCACAATTATTATGTACAAATATACGATTGATGTTCAACTCGAAGGGAAAATCTATCAAACTAATGTCATTGCTAACAAAGACCAAACAGAAGAAGAAATATTTCAGATTGCAAGAGATCAAGTATTGAGTCAATGGGCAAAATAAATACCAATACACGGAACGATAATGAATAGAATTTCAAAAAAAATTAGATAGCGGAGGAATTTATCATGAGAAAACGAAAACTAAGCTTCAAGGAATTAATCTTAGAAAACAAGCAAGAAATCATTCGGGATACAAAAGCGATTGAGAGAATTGAAATCAAAATTGATAATAAGCATTACAATAAGTTACAAATATCATAAAAGAGCAACCAATTTGGTTGCTCTTTCGATTTGTTGTAAGTGGCACTTGGGATCACTACAACCGATTCATCCCCTTCACCGGATTAATACGTACAGCCATTCGTGCAGGGATAAAAGCACCTATGAGTCCGACGATGATGGGAATAATCGCAAGAGAAAGTAACCAAATTTCTTTTATCACGAGTTGTTGATAGATAAGGTTAATCATTCCTAGTGATAATAGGTAGCCAAATATACCTGAGAGGATTCCCGTTATGAGTCCTTCCATCAGCACTAGGGATTGCACGGAGCTATTGCTCCAACCAAACGCTTTTAACACCGATAGTTCTGCACTTCTTTCCGTGACATTCTGCCACATGATTTCATACGTTGTTAAGATGGCAATTAATAAGCATACTCCAACAATAATATAGTAGGACACACCAATTTCCATCGCAACAAACTCCCCTAGCCAAGTGGTATAGAGAACCCCTTTTAATCGGAAAGAAATAAAGATGAAAAACATCAAAAGTGAGGTAGGCAAAAGTATCGATATGACGGACAAAGCATTCCGCTTCCATTTACCAAAAAAATGTCCAATGGCCATCGAGAAAATTCCATTGACCTTTGTTAATCGGCGTGAATTCTGCGAAATTTCGCCTGCACTCATTGCTTCTTTCGGTTGAATTCTACCTACTATAAAGGCTGGAACAATTGCTCCCAATAGATAGATCAAAAAGCCAATTAACCCTATGATGATAAATTTTATGATTGAAATCGGTACTTCATCATCACTTTGGAAATAGGCAATCAAACTCATCGTCAAAGAGGACACAGCTACAAATACGCCTAGAATAAGTGCCTCATAGAATACCATTTTAACTAAATATCTATTTTTCCAGCCTATGGCTAGCAGCAAGGCAAGTTCTTTTTTACGAGCTAAAAACGAGACGATATTCGTCGAAATGACGTAAATGACGGCTACTAACATGATGATAAACATTAAGGAACTTGAGGCAACTTTCGATTCTTTAAAAATTCCTATTGATGCTCCAATATGAACCCATGGCTGCTCAATCCAGCCCATTGCCTCTTTTGATCCCATTTTAGGAACATAGGTTAAGGTTTGTTGCGGTGAAGAACCTAACGTAATATCCGTGATGAGTCCGGTTTGCTCTTCAATCTCCTTGGCAACCTTCTCAAGGGTTGCCTGACTTTCTTCACTAAAGGTATCGACTCCCGCCACCTTCACTCGAATGGCACTAATTGGCTTATCACCCATAATGCTCTTTGCGGCATCAATTGTCGTTAGTAATACTGGTGGACTTGTTAAAAGACTATAAGCTGATCCTTCATTTTGTATGGTGACTGGAGGATTAACCGGCTCCCCATCCTTATCTAGCACAAGATTAGCTGTGGCTGGGCGATACGTTTCCATCGGTACATCCGTTAAAGGATCCATTGTTAAAGCAAGTTTCGTAGGATCATAAACTCCCACGTAGTAAGGATCCATTTTCGGAGAGTCAAACACATCTTCTGAATAATAATTTAAAGCTCGATAGCCGTACCTTTCGTTTGCACCACCTGAATAGATTTTTTGAGGCTCAATTTCAAAGGCGTAATTCCATTTCTCTTTATATGGACTCTGAATTTCTTTATATTCTAGAGGTGAAGCCTTTGTCGTGATCAACCAAGAAAAGTCAGCATCATATTTGGGGTGGGAAAACGTGTCTTGCGTTTCAGGGTCAATCCCTGTCAGCTTCCCAAGAAAAATCCTGTGCCCTAGCTTCGAATCAAACGTATACTCTTTGAATGGCTTTGATTCAATACTCTTTAAATATGTTTCTCCACCTTTTTCTAATACCGTTTCCATCGTTTTCTTGGCCGTCTCTTTATCAGAAAAAGGAAGATCTAATTTTCGTATTGTAAACTCATAGGTTTCATTCACGAAAGGTTCACTGCTTACAAGAAGCGGAATATGGGACATGGTAAAAGCTTTCCCTCGATTCGTATGATTCCCTTCACTTACTGTAACCTTATCTTCATCTCGAAAGTATCGGCTAAAACCCATTTTGACGATGGATTGATCAAGTCCAACCAACTTCGCTTCCTCAGCAGGATCGACACCGACTAATAATTGATTGGTTTGTGAAAATAACCTCCCTGGCCAACCGACTAACCCATAAGGAAAATATGCCTCAGGTACATCGTTTGCTGGAGCCCATTCATCTGTTGTAAAGTAAGAGGTGAAAGAATCCCGTTCTTCTTCTCGATACCCATTATCCGACACGGTTTTAAAGGTAATACTATAAACCCCTGGCTCCTCCATTTTCCCCTGTTTCAACGTATCAAACGTCACAAGCGCTGATGTATTTCCTATAACCGAGATGGGAGCAGCAACCGCTACATCCTCCATTTTTTTAATCCTGTCTAGCTGTTCAAGAGAGATTCCACCTGAAATCCCACTTAAATAGTTCGGCTCGAGCAGCCGGTGCTCTTCCGTTATACTTCTAGAATCTGGCGGCCGCACCACAATATCATAAGCAGACTTCCACTTCTTTTGTAAAAGATACTCAATCGTGCCTCTGCTCGTTTCTTGCACCCCCGAAATGTGCCCTAGTCCAGAGCTAATGATGAGGGCACCAATCAACATCGGTAGCATTCGTTTTTTATTTCGAAGCCAATTTTTCAAAATAAATCGTAACAATCCCTTCACCTCCGAACATCATCGACCACTTTTCCATCTGTTAAATAGATGGTTCTGTCGCTTTTCTTGGCCAATGTATCATCATGTGTAATTAAAATAATCCCACAGCCCTGTTCTTTGTTTAACTTTTGAAGGATTTCAAAAATGATTTCACCATTTTTCTGATCCAAATTTCCGGTAGGTTCGTCAGCTAATATCCATTTGGGTGAATTGACCAACGCCCGGGCAATCGCGACTCTTTGCTGCTGCCCTCCTGATAATTGGGAAGGTAACGAATTTTTCTTATCTCCTAAACCGAGTAGTTCCAAAAGTTCCTCAACACGTTCTTGTTTGGAGAAAGTAGTCTTCCTTGCAAATAAAGGTGCTAAGATATTTTCCATCGCCGTCAGAGTTGGCAACAATTGAAATTGTTGAAAAACAAAACCAATGTGTTGGAAACGAAAGTCTGCTAGTTTATTATTTTTGATTGTGAAGATATCTTCTTCGTTATAAAGCACCTTACCGTTTGTCGGTGAATCGAGTGTGCCCATTATATTTAGTAGTGTCGATTTCCCGGAACCCGAAGGACCCACAATCGTAGTAAAATCCTTCCTTTCAAACTTTAGGTTCACGTTATCTAACACCTTCGTGACGACCCCATCCCCATAATAAGACTTCTCCAAATTTTGTATATGTATCATTTCCTCTTCCCTCCTAATCATGAATCATATTGGTATGTATTCGGCGTACATCACATTGGGTTGTACCTATTATTTATGATAGTAACTGTTGGTATATTCTGTAAACTTTTAAATTTTTCAGGAAGCAAGGGGACGGTTCTCCTGCTTCCATTTTCAAGGATTTATATTGTGGATAAGCTATTTGTTCGTCTAAAAAAACAAGCACTTATCCACTTTTGTATACAACTTTATCGATTATTGTTGATAAATCTGAATTTTTTGCAGATCATACTCGCTCCAAAGAATGTAATCCCCATCTTAGCTTGTTGATAACTTGTAATCACATGCCACTGGTAGGAACAATTTCAAAAGTGTAACTAATTCTGCGGATGGGATTGTTCACCTTATTTTTCTTACAATAAATATGTGAAACAAGAAAATTCGGGAAGCGAGACATCAATTAAGGTGCCCTATGTCCCATACACTCCCTATCTTGCATAAATTCCCCTTCACTACAAAGAATATGGATAAACCGCTCTTTACTCAGTAACTCATTTCATTTGGAGGGACTCATGGACACTCAGAATATAAATCACGTGAAAGTGATGACAGCAGATCCATCAGCACTTGGCCTATTTGGACTGGCCATGGTTACACTGGTAGCATCTTCACAAAAGCTAGGCTTAACGGATGGACTTTCATTTATTATTCCGTGGGCATTTTTTTTAGGTGGTCTCGCACAATTATTTGCGTGCATTCATGATGCTAAGCATAATAATATTTTTGGAGTAACAGCATTTGGGGCATTTGGTCTATTTTGGTTTGGCGTTGGAATGTCTTGGCTCATTCAGCTCGGGGCTTTCGGGGAAGAATTAGCTAGCAACGTGGATTCAAAACAGCTTGGGGTCGCTTTTCTTGGCTATCTCATTTTTAGCTTGTACATGACGGTTGGGGCAATGGAAACACACAAGGTATTATTCTTTATCTTTGTGTTCATCGATTTTCTATTTATTGGTCTTGCATTGAGCACATTCGATATAATGCACGAACAAACTCATATGCTAGCTGCTATTTCCGAGCTTTGCATCGCCTTGCTCTCTTTCTATGGATCAGCCGGAACCGTATTAAACACCCATTTTGGACAAACCCTGCTACCTCTCGGCAAACCCTTTGGAATATTTAAAAAGCACTCATAATTTCATTTTCGTAAAACCAACTTCTTAAGAATTTGGTTTTTCTTTTTGTAGCTATGGTGTAAAAATGGTATTCTACGCGACTTCTTCTATTCAAAACAATTTATGCTTGTCAGGTCTAAGCAATGCGCTTTCGTCTTTTAAGCAATAGGCTCTGTTAAATAAGAATGTTGTTTTTGGACAAATGGATGAGGACATAGAATCCGCTATTTGATCCATATTAGGCTATTTTCGTGTTTGGGCGGACATACAATCCGCTATTTACGCTATTTCATAGAATATAGCCTCTAATAATCCAATATAACGGAACCTGTGTCCGCAAAAGCCCTAAAAACCTCTCTTTTTACTAGAATAGCGGAACCAATGTCCGCAAACCCCAACCATATTGATAAAAACAACATTAAACTTTAACTGAGCCAAGCAATAAAATAGAAATAGCCACCCTGCCAGCTCCGGTGACTATTTCTCAACTCAAGTGAAAGCTTCCTTTTACTTTTTAATCGATTAAAGAGTATGAGATCCTTCCTCATTCGTGGAACAAGAGAATTCGGGTAGTGTCAATGCTCCTACTATTATCAGTTTTTTAATATTCTCCTTTAATAACAAAGTACGAGCCCCGAATGGTTCCAGCTAGTTTAGACTTCTGTCTAGCAAACTTAAACTTCTCTTCTAGCTCCTTTGGTACTTCCATCCCCTCCGAAAGCTTAAATCCGACGGCCCGCTTTGGCTTAGGGCCATCAACTGTATACAAGACATTAACCGCAAGACCATCCTCATAAAAGACGTAGGTCCATTTGATATTTTCGACTTGATTACTAGATGTTTCTAAAGGTTTGGCCGCAAACTCAATGCCACGTTCCTCTTTCAAAATTTGATTCACATAATCAAGGGTCTCCTGGCTTTCGCTCGCTGGAACGACCGTGAATTCATGCTTGTACTTGTTCATAAAATAACGAGCTTCGTTAGCTCGTAATCCAGCAAGTGCTTCTGCTACTGGCGAAGACTCTAAACCGACTGTAGACACATTTTTAAAATCAACGATATAAGACATTTCCTTCCTCCTTGTACCTCGTTACTTCCTCACAACAGGGATCCACATTTCACCAAAAAGGACGCCGTTTCGTTCCCCCATCTCTACCGATGCATTTGGTCCGCCAACGTAAGCAAAGTCCTTTGCTTCTGGCAGGACTTGACCGAAGGCAATCCCAGTAAGCATATTGCTCAACTCTTCCGCATTCTTCGCTTCACCTTTTACAACAAGGTATTCCCCTTTAGGAAATTGGATCACTCGGTCTGCTTCTGGTAACGTCTGCTCTGTCATGACCCCTGCATAATGCATCATTTTATTATTCACTGCTTCGTTTACTACAAAAATGTAGTCATTCGTAGCTAACGCTTTTAAAGAATCAAGCCTGCCATCTTGTTTGACTGCCGTCCAAAAGTCTGACTTTTCCTTGATTATACCAGCATAGTCTGTGTAATGACTCTTAAGCTCCGTACCAATACCTAAAACGGTAAAGCTGTCTTTTTCTTCTAGAGTATAATTTGTCATATTCAAAACCTTCCTTTTTTTAGTATGAATCAAATGGTTTGTCTTTTCACTTGATAGTATTATAATAGCCTTAAATCATGTCAAAAAGTGATACTGTTTAGGAGGTTCCGATGAAAAAAGTTGAACGGATTAATACTATTATGCGGTATATCAATAATCGTGCCCACTTTACCATTACTGAAATCATGCAAGAATTTAATATTTCTCGTTCCACAGCGATTCGAGATATTAGAGAGATTGAGACACTCGGGATGCCACTTGTTGCTGAAGTTGGAAGGGATGGGGGTTATTTTGTGATGAACAACTCTGTCTTACCTACAGTTCGCTTCACTGATAATGAGATCAAAGCTCTTTTTATTGCCTTTATGGCCACCAGAAATCAACAACTCCCCTTTTTAAAGAGTCGTCAGTCTTTAGCTGAAAAACTATTAGGACTCATCTCAGAAAACCAGCAAGATGATCTTGTGCTATTAAATCAAATCTTGCTATTTGAAGGGACTAACCCCAAGAATCCCGACCTACTTGATTTGTCAGACCTTCCCCATCCGATAGTAGAAAAACTGATCCAATTCCTTTTATTAGATCGCCATTTAACGATTACGATTAATGAAGAGAAGGTAATCAAGTCTTATCATATTTATCTCTTGCACCTTTATCATGAAAAAAGCTTTTGGTTGATTGAAGGCTTTGACTTAAAGGAAGAAAGGAAACAAGTTTTCCCAGTAGACCATCTCATTGATGTAGAACCATACCCTGCCAAAATTAAATGGAGTAGGAAAAAAATAGTAGAAAAACTAAGTAAAGATGAAGAAGCCACTAATCTTTTTCTTGAACTAGGTCCAATGGCGATTGCGCAGTTCAAAAAATACCACCCGTTAAAAGTGTCCCTTTCCTACACGAGTCCGTATCAAACTACAGCCAATCTCAAAACGTTTATCAATGTTGATAATTCCGAAGAATTAATTGAAATCACCAATTGGCTACTTTTTCTAGGAGGGGATATAAAGTTCAAAGAAGTGCCAGATGAAGTTCTAACATGTTTTCAAGAAAGATTAGGCTTATTTTGCCCATGATTTTCAAAAGGTATGAGTCCATAAACTATCGAACTCATACCCAAATAGCAGCCTAAATATTCTTATCTAACTTTTAGGATTCTGATCAGTCTTTGTATCAGTTTCCATATTAAATTTATAAGCATTAGATTGGGACGATGGCCTGTCCCTCCCAGCGCTTCATTGTTTATCAATAAGGAAAGTGATTGCAACGAAAAGGAGAAAGGCTAGTAAAAGTAAGGTTCCTCCCACAATAAAGAAGATCATTACAAAGGTTTCATTTAGATTGTATGGATTAATATTGTACATCCACATACCTAAGGTTAATCCTGCTGCCCCAACCATTCCAAGTATGCTGTGAACTGGTACAAGTTTTTTATATTTTATCTTATATACTCTGTAAAAAATTCCCCAAGCAAACACTGAAAGCCATCCAACCAGTAGGATATGGGCATGAATGGGTCTCAACGAATAATCCATACTTCCAGACATTTGCGAGCCAATAAAGGTACCGATTATCCCAAATATTGCTGCAAATCGAATTAATCGTATACTCCAAGTTTGTTCCATTTTTTTATTCCTCCAATTTTCTATTTATATTTGGGAGGATGATAGTGAAGGTTGTTCCTTTGCCAACCTCGCTTTCAACCTTGATTTCTCCTCCATGTAGATCGATTATTTGTTTAACAATGGATAGTCCTAATCCTGTACCATCCCTTTTTCTGGATGAATCGACACGATAAAAACGGTCAAAAATTTGTGTGATGGCCTTTTCGGACATACCTATTCCTGTATCTCGAAAAATGACAGTTAGGCACGTTTCATTTCTAACTAAGCTAATCCAAATGTTACCCCCATGAGCATTATACTTGATCGCGTTGGTTAACAAATTATCCCAAACGTTGCTCATAAGCTCCGCATCCATCCTCGTCCGAATAAATGGTAATTTATATGAAACCTCAATCTCTTTTTCCTGTAGTCTCCATTGATACCTACGGATGGTTTGTTTAATTTGTTCATCCACTTGTACTTCTGAAACCCTCAAGGGGTAGGCATTCTGATCAAGGGATGTTAACAGCAATAACTGCTTCGTTAGATTTGAGAGCCGCTTTGATTCTTGATCAATGACTTGTAAGTATTCTCTGTATTCATGATCAGTCACTTTTTGTGACAGTAAAAGCTCTGCATATCCTTGAATATTCATAAGTGGGGACTGAAAGTCATGCGATACATTATTAATAAAAGATTTACGAGCTTCATCATTATGCTGTAACTGCTTCTGCATGGTGTTAAAACTTTCCACCAATTGACCAATCTCATCATTACGTTCGATTTTTAAAGGATACTGAAAATTCTCACGTGTAATTTCTTTGGTTGCTTCTGTTAACTTGGTAATTGGCCGGATAAGATGTTTGGCAAATAGGATGACCCCCAAAATACTAACAACAGCAACTGCTACAAAAAACCAGGCAAGAATCATATGAATATCCGAAAAGAGGAGCTTATTATTTGGGCGTAAAAACAATCCATATTGCTTCTCATTCATTGTGAATGGAACGCCTACTGTGTTTTTTACATCATTGGAGAAATGGCCCATCATCCAAAACTGAGAAAAATGACTCATTCCATGATAAACTTCCTTTTCTGTAAGAACCTTCATAGCCCCTTCAGGAAGTTCTGTCTTGATAAAAGGCTGGCCGAAATAAACTTTTTTCTCCGTTTCGTTTACCACCAAAATCTGATACCCTAGATCTCCAATTGACTCCAAGAAAGGCTCAAAGGAGGAGCTATGGGTATGCATATTCTCAAGGTTTAATGTAATCTTCTCTGCAATCTCTACATTTTGTTGATCAATCTTCTGTTTGGTAGATGTCATGTAAAAAAAATTAGCTAAAATAATTCCGACTGTAATACTTATTGTTAAAATTACTAGTGTTGCAACGATAAATTTCCTATATAAAGTCTTCATTTCATGACCTCTAACTTATAGCCAATTCCTCGAACCGTTTGAATTTCCACAGTAGCTTCGTATTTTTTTAAGCGTTCTCGGATACGGTTAATATGCGTATTTAAGGTTTGTTCTCCCCCTTCATAATCAGCTCCCCAAATTTGTTCAACTAGGACAGATCTTGGAGTAATCTTATTCACACGTGAAGCTAATAGGCTTAGTAGTTCAAATTCCTTTAAAGGCAGAAGAATGGTTTCTTGATTGATGTTTATCTCAAAGTTCTTTCGATCTATCATGAGATTTCCTACTTTTATGACAGCTTCTAAGGCACGTTCCACACGCCGTAAAACAACAGCAACCCGGAATAGGAGTTCCTTCACCTCAAAGGGTTTAACGATATAGTCCTCAGAACCTGATAAGAAGCCCTGTTCCTTATCATCAATTTGCCCTTTGGCGGTAAGCAGAATAACCGGGAGATCAAAGTCATTCGACAATATCTTTGTCAATTCAAATCCGTCCATTCCCGGCATCATCACATCAACAATTGCTAGATCAACTGTCTTCTTTTCCAAGAAGGCTAATGCTTCTTCTGCATGGTTCGCTCTATATACTTGATAGCCTTCTCGGCTTAAATGTATCGAAACAAGTTGTTGTATATAAACATCATCGTCTATCACCAGAATCTTCATATACTAAACCTCCTATTAGGTAGGATTTATTGACTATTATGCGAGGTTTGCTTGTCTTTTTCAAATAATAGTATTAAAGCTGGCAATAACATTCCGCGAACGAGGAATGTATCCATTAAGATTCCAATAGCGACTATGAATCCAAAGACGAATAGGTCTGCAATCGGCATCGTTGTCAACGCTGCAAAGGTTGCGGCTAGAATGATACCTGCAGAAGAAATGACGCCACCGGTATTTCTGATTGCTATTTCAAGAGCATCTTTTACCCGATGAGTCTTCCTCTCTTCTATAAATCTAGAGGCAAGGATGATGTTATAATCGATACCTAATGCGACAAGGAAGATGAAAGCATATACTGGCACTCGAGTGCTTACAGCATCATAACCAAATAAAATATCAACAAGGAAAATACCAAGTCCTAAAGCAGATAAATAGGATAGTAAGATGGTGGCCATCATATAGATTGGCATTTTAATGGAACGAGTTAAGGCAAATAAAAGACTGAGTATGAGTAATGTTTCGAGTGTCACAATTGTAAAAATGTCCCTCTTATTTACATCGCGCTCATCTACAAGTTTTGCCGTTACCCCACTATAGTGTGCTTCTCCAGATATTGATAGATCATTTAACAGTTTCGGTGTATCTCCCCGTAAATCTTCTATAATATTCATAGATTTCGTAGAATATGGATCCATTGCTAACACAACACTTAATTTTATAGCCTTTCCATCTTCAGATTGTGCAGTCAATCTTATAGAAGCAATTCCTTCTTCTTCTTCTTTTAGCTTTTGTGTAATAGCCGTTACATACTCCTGTGTTAAAGCTTTATCACTTTCGATTAACAGTGTTGTAGGTGCAAGTTCTCCTTTTTCATATCTTTTTTCCACAATTTCATAGCCGACTCTTGAAGGTAAGTCCTTAGGGAATTTTTTAACCATATCGAATTCAAAGTCAAGATTAAACACATTAATCGCAGTAAGGAGAAGAATAACTCCAACAATGCCTCCAGAGAAACCAGGTTTGTTCACGACAAATTTGGCAATTGGCCCCCAGATTCCGTGTTTTACTTCTTTTTCTTGGCCATACTTCGGAACTTTCGGCCAAAATGCCTTACGACCAAATAACGTAAATAAAGCAGGCACCAATGTGATAGATGCTAACATGATAAAGAACATGGCTAGACCGAAAACGGGAGCAAAGTTCTGATAATCACGGAAATTAGCGAAGAATAGGACTAGCATTGCTGCTAATACAGTACCTCCGGCAAAAAATACAGGTTCACCAGTTGCACGCATTGCCCGTTTCATTGCTTCATATTTATTTTCGAAATTGTTGAGTTCCTCACGGTATCGGGAAAAGACAAATAGTGAATAATCAATCACTGCCGCAAAAAGTAAAATACTCATAATAGAGGTTGTAGAGTTATTGATTTCTAACCCACCCGCCCCTAGTAAGGCAATACTTTGATTCACAACCTGGTAGACAATTGCTGTTGCAAGAAGCGGTATGAATGCAAGTAACGGTGAACGGTAAATCGCAATTAGTAATGCTAAAATAATCACGATTGTTGAGAGTAATAGAACAAAGTCAGCTTGTTCAAACAGCTTCAGTGTATCCCCAGCAATCCCCGCTGGACCGGTAATATAAAAAGACATATTTTCAAACTCAGCTGCTAGTTTATTACCAATCTCAGAAACCTTGTCATTAATTTCGGAATACTCGCTATTACCCAAGCCCTGTTCCAATTCCATCGGAACTATCATCGTTGAACCATCTTTAGAGATAAAGCCCGTTAACGCCTGAGGTGGGAGTGCCACTATATCAAGGATCGTCTCAATTCCTTTAATATCTTCTACTTCTATCCCATTAAGTATTTGTTTAACCTCATCTATACTAATGGCTCCATTTTCATTATGGAAAACTAGAATTCCTGGCGTCCCCTGTTTGTTTGGAAATATCTCTTCAACCTTTTGCTCTGCAATGATTGATTGCGCTTCATTAGGGAGGGATTGAAAATTAGTCACTTTATAATCATCAAGCCTAGGTCCTGCACTTAATCCGACCATCAGGACTAGCCAAGCGGTAATTGTCACCCACATCCCACGTTTTGTTGATATCCAATCGGTAATTGTAATTAACAGTTTTCTCAAAATGTAAGTCCCCTTTCATGTCATCCGATGATTATCTTACTAGGTGAATATAAATTTAATCTCAACTTTTGTTTACATTTGTCGAGAAATTGATTTTATTGTGTATCGATGGCATTTATTTACTAGGTATCAACAAAATACACATTCTTTTCCATGAATGCTCTAGTTACTCCCTTTGCCTCTTCAAAAGAACTTCTACATTAATAATAATTCAGGATTTTTAATCATATATCTTTCCTTAGGGAGGGATTATGGACTATGAACGATAGGAAAAAGGGAAATGAAAATAGTAAAAATGAGCAATTAGAATTTTTCCGTGTTGATGACCGTGGCAAAAAGCTTACAACCAATCAAGGATTGAAAATGTCTGAAGATGAGTTTTCATTAAAGGCCGGGGAACGTGGGCCCACATTAATGGAGGATTTCCATTTTAGAGAAAAGTTGACTCATTTTGACCATGAACGGATTCCTGAGCGGGTTGTGCATGCAAGAGGCTTTGCGGCACATGGAGAATTTCAAGTTTATAAAAACATGGAGAAATATACGAAGGCAAAGTTTTTACAGGATTCCTCTGTAAAAACACCTGTATTTGTACGTTTTTCTACCGTTAATGGCTCTCGAGGTTCAGCTGATTCTGTTCGGGATGCCCGTGGATTTGCAACAAAGTTTTATACGGAAGAAGGAAATTATGATCTTGTTGGTAATAATATTCCTGTTTTCTTTATTCAAGATGCGATTAAGTTTCCAGATCTTGTACACGCATTTAAACCTGAACCCGATAATGAAATTCCTCAAGCCTCAACAGCCCATGATACGTTTTGGGACTTTGTAGCCAACAATCAGGAATCTGCCCATATGATTATGTGGATCATGTCTGACCGTGCGATTCCGCGAAGCTTTCGTATGATGGAGGGGTTTGGAGTTCACACCTTCCGCTTAGTCAATGACGATGGAAAAGCTCATTTTGTCAAATTCCATTGGAAGCCTATTTTAGGGGTCCATTCTTTTGTATGGGATGAAGCACATGAGCTTGCTGGCCGAGATCCAGATTTCCATCGCCGCGATTTGTGGGATGCGATTGAAAGAGGTGATTACCCAGAATATGAGTTAGGTGTTCAAATATTACCAGAAGAAGATGAATTTAAATTTAATTTTGATATTTTGGATGCTACAAAGATCTGGCCTGAAGAAGATGTCCCAGTTGAAATCATCGGCAAAATGACGCTTAATCGTAATGTTGATAATTTCTTTGCTGAGACCGAACAAGTCGCGTTTCATCTTGGTCACGTTGTACCGGGTATTGATTTTACCAATGACCCCTTACTCCAGGGAAGATTATTTTCTTATACTGATACACAGCTCATTCGCTTAGGTGGGCCAAATTTTCATGAAATTCCGATTAATCGTCCTGTCTGCCCTTTCCATAATAATCAACGCGATGGATATCATAGACAAACGATAAATCTTGGAAAGGTCAGCTATCATCGAAATTCATTAGCTGGCAATACCCCAGCCCCTGTTAGTCCAGAGGAAGGCGGTTTCGCTACCTATCAAGAAAAGGTCGAGGGTCGTAAAGTCCGTGCTAGAAGTGAAAGCTTTAAAGACCATTTCTCGCAAGCAACCTTATTCTGGAACAGTATGAGCCCAGTTGAAAAAAGCCATATTACGGAAGCCTTTGTCTTTGAATTAGCTCATGTGAAAAGTGATTCTGTTAAACAACAGGTTGTTGATATGTTTGCGAATGTTAATCTTGAATTGGCAAGGACAATTGCTGATAACATTGGAGTAAATCCACCTAAAAGTGGGGGCTCTAATGTGACAAAATCATCACCGGCACTAAGTCAAATGAATACAGTCAAAAAACCAAATGGCCGTAAAGTCGCTGTCATTGTGACAGAAGGCTATAATGGAGCAGAATTGAAATATGTTCTCGACTCTTTAAAATCAAACGACATCCAGTACGAAGTGATTAGTGAAAAGCTGGGGAACGTAACAGGTAGAGATGGGGCTCAACTTAAGGTTGACCATACATTTTTAACGACAGATTCCGTCCTGTACGATGCCGTCTACATGGTTCGAGGTAGCGCCAAAAACATGAAATTTAATCGAGATGCCGCTCGATTTATTTATGAAGCCTTCACTCACTATAAGCCAATTGGTGCTACTCACGATGGTAAAGATTGGCTGAAGAAAGATAAGATTGGTAATAGCCCAGGAGTTGTACTTGAAGACGATGTGAATCGATTTGTCCCTGAATTCGTAAAAGCCATTTCTGCTCATCGTCATTGGGACCGACAACTGAGTTGATTCACTGTAAAGCACGGGGACTTCTTGCGCTTATTTCGGTCATCTAAATAAGTGAATATGTGTAATTTGGGAAATTAGAAGGTACAATGGGACAGTGAACTATAACCCGTTTAATAGACACCTTAAAAAAGGGACATTAAGCGGGTTATAGTTCACTGTCCCTTCGTCCTTTTGAATTAACTCTTTTTATTTCAACTTCTCCAACTCATCCAAAAACGCAGGTCTGCGGATATGTTGCTTTTTCAATAGGGCAACTAATTCTTAATGTAGATTACAACGGCGATATCCTCGAAAATTTTTTTCTATTAGTCTTCCAAAGTAAAAAAGTGACTTTTCTTGTCCTACTGTTGTTATTAACTGAATGGCGATTGGAAGTCCATTTTTGTTTTCTCCAACTGGTATGGTTAAGGCTGGAAGTCCTAGTGTATTAGCAATTGATACATAGGGCATATATTTTTGATAGGTTTTACGAATCGAAAATATTTCTTTATAGACTTCACCATGCGGCAAAGTAGGTTCGTGATAGACTGGAACAATTAGCACCTTTTGATGAAAATAGTCCTTACTCTCTTTTTGTGCAATAGCTAGATCATGTTTCAATTTATCTAATTGCTTATTGGATGGCTTAAAGAGTTTAACTCCAATTAGTCCCCACGATAAGTGCCGATGGATATTTGCATTTTGGTAGAATAGTTCTTTCATATATTCCTTTATTGGACTGGATTTTTTATCAAGAAAAGCGTGATTAGCAACTCCAGCTCCACCATCTATAGACATACATAATTGCCACATCATGGCCATTTTTTCAAAATAAGGAGGATATGGATTTGTTATAGAATAATGGTTTGATAGATACGATTTAACTGTTTCTAGAAGCTCCCTTGTCTCCTCTCCTATTGGTGCTTTAGGATGGATTGGTGGAATTATTAATTCGAATTTTGTTAAATCGATTTCTTCCAAAGGGTTAACTGCAAGGATTTCATTAATTAGTTCTGCATCCGCAACTGACTTTGCTATAGCTCCAATCCCAAGCATCTTTTCTTGGTAGGGGTCCGTAACAGGGGGAAAATGACCGATTGAGGATATTTGGTTTGCACCTGATTTAAATCCAATTACACCATTAAAATGTGCAGGAAATCGAATGGAACCGCCAATATCTGATCCTATACCAACAGCCGCTCCCCCAACGGCAATACAAGCTGCTTCGCCCCCACTTGAACCACCGGTTGTTCGAGTTATATCCCAAGGATTATTTGACCGGCCATATAGTTTGTTATCTGTTTCTTGACAGAAGCATAGAGTAGGAGTGTTGGTTTTTCCTAAAATAATAGCTCCTTCTTCCCTTAGCTTTGTAACGATATCAGCATCTTGGTCCACTACATAGTCTTTCAAATGACTTAAACCACCAGTTGTTTTCATACCTGCAACATCGAAGCATTCTTTCATACTGATGGGGACACCAAATAGCCTGCCTTCCCCTTTTCCTTCTTTCAATATTTCGTCACATTGCTCTGCTTCTTGTAAAACATGCGTAAATCTGTCCTCCACTAAGAAATTTAAATTGGTATTCGCACGCTTTATTTGTTGGATATAAGTAGTCGTAGCCTCAACAGAACTTATTTCTCCTGTCCTCAATTTCTTCGATAGAGTTGTAGCATCCATATCAAGAATCTCAACCTTCATCTCCTCACATCCCCTCTTATTCATTCTATTTCTCCTTTTTGCTAGTAATGTGTACGATTTTTAATATTTGAAACTTTTGTCTACGTTCTCCTTGGCACTCAGCAAACTGTCCATGTGTGGAGGAGACAGCTCCATTCAATTCTAAAATCTGATAGACTTACAAAAATTCCATACCATAGAAATGAATCAATTATGACTTACCAAATTGTGCGACTTACTATTTTAATGTGATTTTTTTTCAATAAGAAAAAGGATATCCTGTTTAGTAAGTCTTTTTTCATCCGCACCAAAAGAGCAGTTCCAGAGACACTTTTTCTTGTTCAATGAACTGCCATAATGTTTTTACAGCTTTGTGAAGGTTTCTAATATCCCCACATTGTTTAATCGTTTTTTTGTATATTAAGAGTGTAATCATTCATTTAAATTAAATTATAAATTGAGAGGAAGATGATTCACATGTTAGTGAATTTCTTAAGAAATAATAAAATTGCAGCGGCTTTATTCACAGTACTTCGAATTTATTTAGGATATGCTTGGTTAAATGCTGGGATTCACAAATTGACTGGTGGCTTTGATGCAAGTGGCTTCTTAAAAGGTGCTATCGCTAATCCGGTTACTGGTCCAGATGGAATTGTTTATGGTGGCTGGGTAAGTTTCCTTGAAAGCTTTGCGATTCCGAATGCCGATATATTTAACGTGTTAATTCCGTGGGGCGAAACATTAGTTGGTTTAGGTCTTATCCTTGGATGCTTAACTTCTGTGGCTGCTTTCTTCGCAGTCGTCATGAACTTCAGCTTCATGTTGTCTGGTACTGTTAGCCATAACCCAACTGACATCATGATGGGCTTTCTAATTATGGTTGCTGGTTACAACGCTGGTGTGTTTGGTTTAGACAGATATGTCGTTCCATTCTTCAAGAAGAGATTTGGTAAAGAAGGAAAAGGTCATAAAATAGCGGCTTAATGTAGTGTATACAAAAAGGGTTGATTCGATTGAATCAGCCCTTTTTTATATTTTCATGATCTGGCGTTCCCTCTTCTCAGTCGTACAGAGCCTAGACATTTATCAAGCCCCAAAATTTTATACATTTTATCTGTTAAAAAGGCCCACTCAATGAAATGAGTAGGCTCTTTGCCTTCTATTTAACTATGACGCTTGCACTCTTTACGTTTTTCGCTTTATCCATAGCGTTTATGGTTAACTTATTTCCTTTTTTCTGTTGTTTAATCGTTATTTTGTAGTTACCTTTTGCATCAGCTGTTGCTTTTCCTAATAGCATCGTACCTAACTTCACTTCAACTGTAGCGTTTGCTTCTGTTTTTCCAGACACGGTTTTGCTCTTTGTAGTCACCTTGTTCACTACTAATGTTTTGGGTGGAGTTTTATCTAGTACCTTAAGGGTAGTTATTTCACTTTGATTCCCCTGAGAATCTTGTTCCCAAATTTTAATCGTTGTTCCTGCTTTAAGCGGTTTGATTTTAAAAGAAAACGAGCCATTAGCACCCACTTCTACATCCTCAGCGATATAGAGCTCGCCGACTTCAGCCATAATTAAGGCACCAGGTTCGGCTGTCCCTTTTATAAGCGTATCGTTATCATCGACAATACTTACTTTAGGTTTGTCAGGTGCAATATTGTCAAATTCAGGCTCCTCGTACTCTGGCAGCTCAATTTGCATAAAAGGACTAAAGATGTAAATATGATCCTCAGCTGAATTAAGTAGGTCGGTGATACTAATATAGTAGACGCCTGGATCCACTTCGAAGCTTTCGACAGTAGTATTGCTATTCTCTAGCTCAAAGCGATCTACTGGATCAATGAGATTATTTTTCCCATCAAATAGTTTCATTTCAAGCTCTAATCCATCCGTATGGGTTGAAAAGAGCTCAAGCTCACCACTTTTATTCACCTTCACCTTAAAGTAGTCAATGTCATCTTTACCAAGTGTCCCCATGAAATTTTCATTCACTACAATTGAATTAGCAAGATTAAATTGGTTATTTGGCTCCTTTTCACATAGAAAAATTTGCTTTTCATAAGATGGCTTTTCACCACATTTAAAAGAATTAAAATTTGGTAGATTATTATTGGCTGCCATGGCTCCAACAGCTTCTAATGGCATTAAGATGATCAATATAATTCCCAACATGACAAATAATTTTTTCAATTAAAACTCCCCTTCTTATTTAGTACGGTCCACGGAATCAGTAACCTGTCCCTCCGTCCCCGCGTCCCGAACCGATCCCATGTTTCATACCAACGGTCTTATTTTTTCAATTAATAGTTTCGAAAATTTCTCATTCTCTTCAATTAATGCCATGTGTGCTGAATTTTCAAACCAGATACACTCTTTCGATGGTGCTTGGACAAAGTGAAAATATTCTTGGGCCACTTCAAAGGTGGTAAGATAATCGTGGCGACCAATAAAAACGAAAATTGGAACCTTTAGTTCTGGAACTTGTTTGAAAAAATTAATGGTCAATAGTTCCTCCCATAGAGTTTCATTCGAAAATTTTCTCCCAGGAAGGTATTTCGTGAAAATATCGAAAAAGGTATATTCCGTACAACGAATTAATTCCTTAAGAATCATCTTTATCAATGGACCTTGAGAGGAATGGCTGCGTACATAGCCGCCAAAGGCAGCTAACCATTTTCTTTGTATCTCCAATGCTTTTCCCGAAAAAGGCGGTTTGCCAATCTTACTTAATTCCTTCAAGGCTTTATCGTTTTGGGTTTCTTTTGCCCTTTGCATCACGTACTCATAGGAGATTCGTTCACTTTCATTCATGTTCGCAATCTGTCCTAGTCCAATATAGGCGTGGAATAGTTCAGGATATCTTTGTACGGCAAGTGTACCAATTACGCTACCCCATGAGGATGCGACTAGAAAGATTTTATTCTGATCAAATCTCTTGCATAACGTGCTAGCAATTATCCCAATATCCGTGACAAAATGTTCGATTTTCATTTCGCTTTCAGGGATATCCTTCGAATAAGAGAGACCCGAACCACGCTGATCCCAATTCACCACAATAAAGTGTTCTTCAAGTCGGGACATATAGGTTCGCGCAAAAGAAATGGCTGCTATCCCTGGTCCACCATGTATATAGAGAAGAATTGGATTATTGACGTTTTGCCCACGTATTAGTATAAATTGAGTCAAACCGTTAATATCTAAGCTTTCTAAACTGGCTATCCCATTGTTCCTATCCGAAATTTTTGGTGTCAATCTTTTTACCAAGAATATTCCTCCCCCTCTTTCCTATAAGTAAAATATTCAATGCTGAAATAAAATAGTCCTCTTAGCGAACAGTGCCTGGCACCAAGTGTTAGATGGTTGCTGGTTACAACGCTGGTGTGTTTGGTTTAGACAGATATGTCGTTCCATTCTTCAAGAAGAGATTTGGTAAAGAAGGAAAAGGTATCAAACTTGCCGCTTAATGGATTTAATACGAAGGGCTGACTCAATTGAGTCAGCCCTTTTTTTTTATGGTTTCTGTTAGTTCTCAAACGTTCTCCCGTCCCGACCTCTATAACCCTATTATTAAAATAGGAAATCCACTTGGTAGTCCCAAATAAGAACAACTATATATTTATTATTTAAAAATAACTTTTTTCAAACAAACGTTTGATTGAATTTAATAACAGCAGTTGATTTTTAACGGTCCAATTCACTTACGCAATTATCTACATTTTTCGCACTGTATACCGATATAATATAAAGCTATTTTTTCATCCAATCCCCATACCAATAAGACCTTTGCATTTTCAAACCACTTGTCTTCCTACAATACTTTATCACCTGTTCCCTGATTCCTATGATCTTACTTATACCTTTTGTTTCGATTACGCAAGAACGTTGGGGTATCAAGTAACTCCTCTAACTGTGGAGATTGTTGGCTTCTTTCATTCACGTTTTCTACTTGCTGCTGCCAGTCACATGAGAGATCATTCACATGTTCTTTACGTATGGTCCTATCATCATTAAGTCGTGAACTTGGCTGTGTTTCAATAGTTTCTTCACTTGTGTTTGTGGAGGGATTCTCTTTATCATCAAAACCGGTAGCAATGACAGTTATCATGATTTCATCTGTTAGGGATTCGTTAATAATGGAACCGAAAATCATGTTTAATTCTTGGTCTGTAGTCGATGCAACGATATCAGCTGCCTCTTGTACTTCAAACAGACTTAGATTACTGCTACCTGTTATATTCATTAGTACACCTTTTGCTCCATCAATGGAGGTTTCAAGCAACGGACTGGAAATCGCCTTTTTTGCTGCTTCTATTGCACGGTCTTCACCTTTTGCAACCCCTATACCCATTAATGCTGTACCTTGATTACTCATAATGGTTTTCACGTCAGCGAAATCAAGGTTGATTAATCCTGGTACGGCAATTAAATCCGAAATCCCTTGAACCCCTTGGCGTACGACATTATCTGCTTCACGGAAAGCTTCTACCATTGGTGTTTTTTTATCTACAATCTGTAATAAACGATCATTGGGAACAATAATTAATGTGTCCACTGCTTCCTTCATTGCTTCGATTCCCTTTTCTGCATTTATTGCTCTCTTTTTGCCTTCAAAGCTGAACGGACGTGTCACCACACCAATCGTAAGTGAACCAAGTTTCTTGGCAATTTGAGCAATGGCAGGAGCGGCACCGGTACCTGTACCCCCACCCATTCCTGCCGTTACAAAGACCATGTCCGCTCCTGTTAGTATTTCTTCAAGCTGTTTTCTGCTTTCTTCCACAGCTTTTCTACCTATTTCAGGATTAGCACCTGCTCCTAAGCCTCTGGTCAATACTGTTCCAATTTGCAATTTGATCTCTGCTCTTGATAGATTAAGAGCTTGTGCATCTGTATTAACGGCGATAAATTCTACACCTTGAACCCCGTCCTCTATCATGCGGTTTACAGCATTATTCCCCCCACCACCGACACCGATTACCTTAATTCTTGCTACTTGATCTATATTCATATCCATCTCGAACATCAAAATCTCCTCCTACTTAAACCAAAATAGTTTCCCTCTCTTGTAAAATCCATAAGTTAAAAGATTAACATTGTTTGTTTTTAAGGGGACTATTGTGGCCTTCAATTAAAAATGTGCTAGTAATACAATTTGACGAATGTCTATTTGTATTACCTGCACATCTATTAGCTATTTTTTAGTCTTCATCTTCACCCTGATCATCATCTTCTTTTAGCTAAAAACTGTGCTTCTTTTTTTCATCAACTGTAAAAGCTAGGAGAATTTCTTCGACCATCACTTTGATAACAATAAAAGAAGTCGCCAGGTATTAATGAATACTCCTCTATTTCTTTATGAGGGACTTGTACAGTAACATTACTAAAATTTTCGTCTAAAAATCAGTATGTATGTCGGTCAAATGAAGAAAAGGTGAAGTTCTATCATTATTTTCTCCAATTGCTAGACCGATGATGGTGGCTCCTGATTACTTTTATATCACTTTCTTTTAAAGCTATGGATAGGTCATACTATAATCTTACCAACAGAGTCTCTTTTGGATAATTCACGTATTAACATTTCTCGCACTGTATATACAGTGACTACTTAACTGCTTGAATATATATTCATATTAAATGAGTAAAGCGGCTTAAAGGCTATGGTGTCAGCACTGTTCGCCCTTCTGTTCAACGTTCTGCCATAATGTTTTTACAGCTTTGTGAAGGTTTCTAATATCCCCACATTGTTTAATCGTTTTTTTGTATATTAATAGTGTAATCATTCATTAAAATTAAATTATAAATTGAGAGGAAGATGATTCACATGTTAGTGAATTTCTTAAGAAACAATAAAATTGCAGCGGCTTTATTCACAGTACTTCGAATTTATTTAGGATATGCTTGGTTAAATGCAGGGATTCACAAATTGACTGGTGGCTTTGATGCAAGTGGCTTCTTAAAAGGTGCTATCGCTAATCCGGTTAATGGTCCAGATGGAATTGTTTATGGTGGCTGGGTAAGTTTCCTTGAAAGCTTTGCGATTCCGAATGCCGATATATTTAACGTGTTAATTCCGTGGGGAGAAACATTGGTTGGTTTAGGACTAATCCTTGGATGCTTAACTTCTGTGGCTGCTTTCTTCGCAGTCGTGATGAACTTCAGCTTCATGTTATCTGGAACTGTTAGCCATAACCCAACTGACATCATGATGGGCTTTCTAATTATGGTAGCAGGTTACAACGCTGGTGTGTTTGGACTTGACCGTTATGTGGTTCCATTCTTCAAGAAGAGATTTGGTAAAGAAGTGAAAGGGAACAAGATAGCTGCTTAATGTAGCGCTACAAAAAGGGTTGATTCGATTGAATCAGCCCTTTTTATTTTTATAAACTATTATCTAATACCCTTATTACTTGCTTAAAGTCACTCCATTTCTTTATAATTAAATATATAAAATGTTAAATTTTTCTTTTCACTCTCCTCTCAGATAACAACTCTTTGTTTAAATAAATTGTATCTGTATCATCAATTAACTCCTTAATGTAATTGTCCATTCACACTAGATAAATATTTTTTATTTTTCATAAAATGTTTAGAAATACTTTATCTCTTTGTCATGAATTCCAATAGAATTAATATTAATGATAATAATTCTAGTTTCTGAGCTTCATAAAACTAGATGTATTATATATTACTAATCTTACATAAAGGGAGAGATTAAAATTATGGATGCTAAACCGAATAGCAACATGGAAGGATGCCCTTTTCACGGCAGTGCTACAAGTAGCAAATCATCTGGTACGTCAAACCGGGAATGGTGGCCAAATACTTTAAACTTGAATATTCTTCATCAGCATGATAGAAAATCGAACCCTATGGGAGAAGACTTTGATTACACTGAGGAATTTGAAAAACTAGATTACAGTGCTCTTAAGCAAGATTTACACACTCTTATGACAGATAGCCAAGATTGGTGGCCAGCTGACTATGGTCATTACGGTCCATTCTTTATTCGTATGTCTTGGCATGCTGCTGGTACATACCGTACTGGAGATGGACGAGGTGGCGGTGGAACAGGCAACCAACGTTTTGCTCCTCTTAACAGTTGGCCAGACAATGGGAATCTTGATAAAGCAAGACGGCTTTTATGGCCAATTAAGCAAAAGTATGGAAATAAGATCTCCTGGGCGGACTTGCTTTTACTAGCAGGTAATGTAGCGATTGAATCCATGGGAGGAAAGACAGCCGGTTTTGGTGCTGGGCGCCCTGACATTTGGCATCCTGAAGAAGATGTCTATTGGGGTGCGGAAACGGAGTGGCTAGGGGATAATCGTTACACTGGTGAACGTGACTTACAGAATCCTCTTGCTGCAGTTCAAATGGGGCTTATCTATGTAAACCCTGAAGGTCCAAACGGTAAGCCAGATCCACTTGCTTCGGCTCGTGACATTCGAGATACCTTTGCACGTATGGGGATGAATGATGAAGAAACAGTTGCCCTTATTGCTGGTGGCCATACGTTTGGCAAAGCACACGGTGCAGGTGATGCCTCTCAAGTGGGGCGTGAGCCAGAAGCATCTCCTATTGAAGCACAAGGTTTAGGCTGGATTAGCTCGTATGGTTCCGGTAAAGGACGTGACACCATCACAAGTGGGATTGAAGGTGCATGGACGGCTAACCCAACACAGTGGGATAATGGTTTCTTTGAACTCTTGTTTGGATATGAATGGTGGCTGACAAAGAGTCCCGCAGGCGCATGGCAGTGGCTGATTGTCGATCCTGCTGAGGAGCATCTTGCCCCTGATGCAGAAGATCCATCCATTAAAGTGCCAACGATGATGACAACGGCTGATATGGCTCTTCGTCATGATCCAGTATATGAGAAGATTTCTCGTCGTTTCTATGAGAATCCGGAAGAGTTTGCCGATGCATTTGCTCGTGCGTGGTTTAAACTATTACACCGTGACATGGGGCCAAAAGCAAGGTACCTAGGTCCAGAAGTTCCAAAAGAAGATTTTAATTGGCAAGATCCTGTTCCAGCAGGTAATTATGAATTAGCAGATACGGATATAGCTGAGATTAAAGCAAAAATCTTAAACTCAGGACTAACAATCAGTAAGCTAGTAACAACTGCTTGGGCTTCTGCTAGTACCTACCGTGGCTCCGATCATCGCGGTGGTGCGAATGGTGCTCGCATCCGACTTGCTCCACAAAAGGATTGGGAAGTCAATCAACCTGAACAACTGGCTCAAGTCCTACATGTTTTAGAAGGCATTCAGGAAGAGCTAGATCAGAACGTCAGCATGGCTGATTTGATTGTCCTAGGCGGTTGTGCAGCAATAGAGAAAGCGGCCCAAGATGCAGGTTTTGATGTAACCGTACCTTTTGCTCCAGGACGTGGAGATGCCACACAAGAGCAAACGGATTTAGAAAACTTTGAAGTGCTAGAGCCTGTTGCTGATGGTTTCCGTAACTATCAAAAGCAACGCTATAGCGTAAGCCCAGAAGAGCTTCTAGTAGATAAGGCCCAGCTTTTAAAGCTTACTGCACCTGAAATGACGGCTCTTATTGGGGGTATGCGTGTTCTCGGTACAAACTATGGCGGAACACAGTACGGTGTATTTACCGATCGAGTTGGCCAACTCACCAATGACTTCTTTGTAAACTTGCTTGATATGAAAGTGGCGTGGAAGCCTGTAAAGGAAAATGTCTATGAAGGCCGTGACCGCCAAACAGGAGAACTAGTGCGTACAGCAACTCGAGTAGACCTCGTGTTCGGTTCAAACTCTGTCCTACGTTCTATAGCAGAGGTTTATGCTCAAGATGATAACAAAGAGAAGTTTGTTCGTGATTTTATTGCTGCCTGGGTGAAGGTGATGAATGCAGACCGCTTTGATCTTAAGACGGTTAACCTTAAGAAGGCACAGCTTACTAGTAAATAAGTGATAGAGGAAACCGCCGTCAAATGGACGGCGGTTTTTGACTTCCGAAAATCTTTCATTAAGGTTTTATAATATGGACTAATTAAAATCATTGGTTCGTTATCACCAATGAATTGGCGAAGTATCTACCTCTTTCTTCTGTTTATTTCCCCCTCCACTCTTGTTCAAACATTTGCCATAATGTTTTTACGGATTTGTGAAGGTTTCTAATATCCCTGCATTGTTAACTCAATTTCCAGTATATTGATAGTGTAATGATAAATTAATCCAAATTATCCATTGAAAGGAAGTTGATTCACATGTTGGTAAATTTTTTAAGAACTAATAAATTGTCTGCTGCGTTGTTTACTGTTTTTCGTATTTATTTAGGATATGCTTGGTTAACGGCCGGTTGGGGTAAAATTACCGGTGGCGGCTTTGATGCTACTGGGTTTTTAAAAGGCGCTGTGGCCAATCCGGTTGCAGGTCCAGGTGGAATTGTCTACGGTGGTTGGGTAAGTTTCCTTGAAAGCTTTGCGATTCCAAACGCGGAAATTTTTAATGTGTTAATTCCTTGGGGAGAATTCTTAGTAGGTTTAGGCTTGATTCTTGGATGCTTAACAACAGCTGCTGCTTTCTTCGCGGTCGTGATGAACTTCAGCTTCCTGTTATCTGGTACTGTAAGTCATAACCCTACTGACATTATTATGGGTGTGCTAATTATGGTTGCTGGTTACAACGCTGGTGTGTTTGGACTTGACCGTTATGTGGTTCCATTCTTCAAGAAGAGATTTGGTAAAGAAGATAAGGGTAACAAAATAGCTGCTTAGTGTGACGCTGCGAAAAGGGTTGATTCAATTGGATCAGCCCTTTCCTTTTTCGTCGATGGGACAAAAGCGATAATCATTTTTAAATAAGTAGTATCTCTAAGTATTGGATTGGTTGGTAGATTTTTCTTTCAAGCTTCTTTAATATCATAAAACTCCTTCCTCATATACAATAATGAAGTAAATATGAATATGGTAGATTTTAATTAAAAGGAGAATAAAAATGTTAACGTCTATTACTCAATGGCTTATTTTAGGCTTTTTTGCTTTACTATTTATTTTGTTTGTAAGCGCTGTAGTTTTTATCATGTTTGTTATTAAAAATGATAAAAAACAAACTCAACACTCTGTTAAAAGAAATTATCCGGTTTTGGGTTGGTTGCGTTATATTCTTGAACATAAAAGAAATGAAATTAAACAATATTTTGTAGATGATGAAGAAAAAGGGACTCCATACGCCCCAGGCCATTTTGAAGAGATTGTGAAGAAAGGGAAATACTTAAAAAGTGTTATCGCATTTGGGGGAAAGCGTGATTATCAAGAGCCGGGTTACTATATAAAAAATGCCTTCTTTTCAAAACAAACCGATCAACTTAAAGTTGATAACAGTTTTATAATTGAAACTAAAAAATATGTAACTGATAAAGAAAGTTTTACATTTGGACGTTTTGAACATCAAGAAAATACAGAAACAAAACCGTGGTTATTAGAAGATAAGAATGCGATTGTAATTGGAAAAAATACATGCAAATACCCTTTCGTTACCAAAAGCCCTATTGGAATGAGTGGAATGAGTTTTCCGGCTTTGGGAGATCACGCCATCACCTCTTTGTCTGTTGGTCTTGGACTAGCACGAAGTTTCATGAACACGGGAGAAGGTGGTCTAACTAAATATCATTTAAAAGGTGATGTTGATATTATCTGTCAAATCGGGCCAGCTAAATTTGGGTTCCGTAATCCAGATGGGACATTCTCTTTTGAAAAATTAAGGGAGAAAGCAGCAATACCTAAAATTAAAGCGTTTGAATTGAAATTAGGTCAAGGTGCAAAAATTAGAGGAGGTCATGTGGAAGGAGCAAAAGTAACGCCTGAAGTAGCTGAAATTCGAGGCGTAGAACCGTGGAAGTCAATTGATAGTCCAAATCGTTTTGATGAATTCTACGACACCCCCTCTTTACTATATTTCGTGGAAAAAGTTAGGGATGTAGCGGAGAAACCTGTTGGAATAAAAATTGTTGTTGGCGGTCCTGATACATTCGATGAATTTGTGCAGGAAATGAAAGCATTAAATATATATCCTGATTTCATTAGTGTTGATGGTGGTGAAGGTGGAAGTGGAGCTACCTATAAATATATGGCGGATAGTATGGGGCTTCCTATCAAGTCAGCGTTGATGATAGTAGACGAAACTCTTAAAATACATGGAGTACGGGATAAAGTAAAAATAATTGCTTCTGGAAAATTATTTTCAGCAGATCGGATCGCTATTGCTCTTAGTATGGGAGCTGATTTAGTTCAGTTAGCTAGAGGAATGATGATTGCTGTAGGTTGTATTGGAGCACGAAAATGCCATAGCAATGATTGTCCGGTTGGTGTAGCAACTACAAACCCTAAATTACAGCGTGCCTTAGTGATTGAAGAAAAACAATATCGCGCAGCTAACTATGTCATTTCACTTCGGGAAGATTTATTTGCACTAGCCGCTGCATGTGGTATTACCTGCCCTACTCAATTTTCAGAAAAACATGTCCTGTTTAAAGGTGATGAAGACACGGTTAGAAATTTAACTGAAATAAAACGCAATATGATTTCTGTTGAGGAAATGAAGATGGATGTAATGCATCATTGAATTTCAAGTGGTAGTCTTATTATGAAAGGAGTGGGAAAATTAAAACCCGCTCCTTTTTGTCTGGAATACATCTAAATTATATTCTTCAAATTGATTTCTAGTTGTATATAAGAGATGAATAATAAGAATTAGAAATACATTAAAAACTAATATTATTTTAGTTTGTCCCGTGCTGACTGAGTAATTCTTCCATTTATAAATTTCTCCTCTAAGTTAAGTTGAAATTATCCCTTCAAAGGCAAGGTCTACTTCAATAGATATATATAGTCTTCCTAAACGTTACATTTCATCACTAGTGCGCCATTGTAATTGTAACCACTGAAATTTCCGCATCTTTCTCGGAAGAAACTGACGGATTTCCTCCTCATTATAACCAACTTGAAGCTTCTTCCCCTCCACGATAAGAGGGCTCTTCAGTAACCTTGGATGCTGATGAACAATTTCTAATAATTCTAGTAAAGAAAGTTCATCAAAATCTAAATTCATTGATTTATAAGGTGCTGATTTCTTAGCCATAATGTCATCTGTACCTTCTAGTGTCATTCGTAAAATATCTTGAAGTTCAAGTACCGTTAAAGGTTCTTCCTTAATATTTCGTTCCACGAATGGGATTTTGTTTTTTATCATCCATTGTCTTGTTTTCTTTGTTGATTTGCATCCAATTCCATATATCGTTACAGTCATTCAACCTACACCTCAGCTCTATCGATCTCTATCTTGTATATCCCCTGTTTGATTAAGTTCACGCTTAGTTTGAAGGATTCCATTGCCTCAGTATCCGTTAACCCCTTTACTGTTTTTTCAATAAGGTTGTTAAAAGCTAATGCAGAGAGTATTTTAAAGATATGTAACAGCTCTTTGTCTCCACTTATATTAAGGCATTGTCTATTAATTAACCCGGTAATCTTTATAAATTCTTGGTTATCTAAGTACGTATCAAACATACTACTAAAGGAACTCTCTACTTTATAGGATGTATAAAGCAATGCATTCCTTAAAAAATTCTTTTCTTCCTCATCGGATAATGTAGTTAAAAAGTAAAAGTACATTTCCACTAAAGCTTCAATTAAATCACCCTGATGTTTTTCTAAGAAACCAATAAAGGTTTTCTTTGCCTTGTTTAATTTTGCTTCTAATAAATAGAAATATAAATCATCTTTGTCTTCAAAATATTGATAAAAACTCCCCCGTGATATACCGGCCATTTTGATAATATTCGCTATTGAAGCTTCAAATAAAGGGACTCTTGTAAACTCAATTTCTGCAGATTCAATTAGTTTTTTCCTCTTGTCCTGGTGCAAATTAAAAAATGTTTGCTTTGGCACTTTTTTACCTCCAGTTCAACAATATGACAGCATGTCACATTTCTATAAAACAATTCTATATGACACAGTGTCATATGTCAATTTTAATACAGGGACAAGGGTTCCTTGTCCCTGCTAATGATTGGTCGATTAAAAGTTTAACAATTGGGATGGAGTACCTGTCCCTTTGTCTACACTCGCAATTTAACAACAAAAATATTATCAATATTAATAAAAATTTATTGTTTATCAATAAATGTTGTGTTAAAATCAACTAACAATCCATAAGAGAGGTAGTTTCATCAGTCAGGATCATAATGTTGGATTTCTAATCATTGTGGTGGAAGGTAAGACCTATTATGACAAATATTAGAGGAGGTATAACCATGGACAGAAACAATACGATTATTGAAAATATTGCTAACCCCCATGTGCTGGAGAGAATGTTTAGAGAAGACCCGAAGGCATTTAAAAAGTCATTCTTACACGCTTGGGAACAAAACCCTGATTCGCAGGTTCTTGCTGTTTGGTATGAAAGATTGAATTTCAAGGAGACGGCAATTACAGAAAAAGCTCCATTGCTTCAGAAAGGTTTCTTATTCATGGGTATTTTAGCCATTTTGGCAGGAGTTTGCACTAGAATCATTTTCCATTTTATCGAACAGGAAGCAATTGCTCCAATTAACCTTGCTTTTGGTATTCTCCCCTTTATTGCTGCCTATTTAGTTTACAACCGGACCCCTAAAAAAAGTGTCCTTTACACCCTTGCAGCGCTGTTCATAATCACCGGGGTTTATCTTAATATGCTGCCATTAAAATATACAGACAGTATGATTCTTGCTTATATACACCTGCCGATATTCTTATGGGGATTGGTAGGGCTTGCTTTTACAGGAAATGAATATAGGGCAGGCAAAACGAGATTGGCCTATATTAAATTTAATTTAGACTTTGGGATACTCTACGGCATCATGGCCATTAGCGGAATACTACTAGCACTATTAACCTTGAGGTTATTTAGCTTTGTCGGCTTGGATATCGAAGAATTCTACTTTAGCAATATCGTTTTATTTGGCGCCGCCGCTCTTTCTATTGTCGCTACTTACCTAGTAACAAGGAATCTTAGACTTGCTAAAAATATCGCACCATATATCGCTAAAATTTTTAGTCCGCTTGTCCTTATCACATTGGTGGTCTATCTTATAGCGGTTATGGCGGTTGGGAAAAATCCATTTTTGGACCGCAATTTCCTTTTAGCCTTTAACGGAGTACTCCTTGCTGTTTTGGCCGTCACGATTTTTTCGATTACTGAAAGCGGTACAGACGAGAAAAAGACTATTTCTGATTATATAAATTTTGCCCTAATTGTTCTTGCGCTTATCATTGACAGTGTGGCCTTATCAGCCATCGTATTCAGACTTTCTTCTTATGGGATTACTCCCAACAGACTGGCTGTTTTAGGCGTAAACATCCTTATCTGGGCTAATCTAATTTGGATTATGTTCCCTTATCTGCGTTTTCTACAAAACAAAACCGGACCATCATTAGTCCAAGATGCGGTTACTAAGTACTTGCCGATCTATGCACTTTGGGCAGCTATCGTTGCATTTACTTTCCCTTTAATTTTTAAATAGAAAAGAGGGAGTCCCTTTACGACGACTCCCTTTCAAATTCAACACATATTTTGTTACCTTAATCCATCCAGACCTTGCAAAAACTCTTCAAAAAATTGTCTAGGTAAAGATTGGTTGTCATTCTGTAATTGACTTTTTGTCACTGCTACCATTTCTAATTTGGGCACAACAAATATATTTTGCCCAAATAACCCATTAGCATAGTAATAATCCATTGGATTTTCCGTATGAAAACTCTCAAATGTCCAGAGCTGATAACCATATCCATATATCCCGGATGGAGCGGTTTCAACATGATTATAAGTTGATGCTGATTGTTCTATCCAATTTGATGAAATGAGTTGGTTTGAAGAATAGTTGCCCTTGTTTAGGAGCAAAGTTCCAATTTTCATCATATCTTCTAGATTCAGTGAAATACTAAACCCACCGCCATGAATTCCTTGAGGATCTTTTACCCATAAATATTTATTGACTCCCAATGGGCTAAATAGTTTTTTTTCCGCAAATACAGCAGTTGGCATTCCAGAAACATTTTTAATAATGGCACTTAACAAATGAGAATCTCCAGAATTATACTGAAAGATTGAACCCGGTTTATGTAAACTTGGTTGCTCTAAGATACATTTGACCCAATTTTTGGACGCTTGAAAATTGTTTACCTTTAACCCTGAGGTCATCGTAAGCAAATGAAATATAGTAATCTCTTTTTTCCACGATTCATTAGATTTTATTAATTCTGGAAAATAGTTGTATATTGGTTCGTGAATATTGTTAATTAATCCTTTATCAATCAATATTCCTATTAACATTGAAACAACACTTTTGGTAATAGAATAAACCTTAGTAGGTTTGTCATGAACCTTCTTATTTTTCACATATTCAAAAATTCGCTTATTCCCTTGATTAATAATAAAGCCTTCAATTTTAACACTTTTTAGTTTCTTTTCAAATTTATTTAAGGCTAGTACATCCAATTCCTTTATCCTCCTGTAAAAAATACACTCGAAACTTATTCGCTATAAACAATTAATTTCCTTCATTTTACAAAGCAACCTAAACCTTTCAGGATTTTGCACAAAAAAGCCCAGAAAACATATTGAGGTTCTAAACAATCAGATAAAGTGTACAAGTTGTGGTTGGTATATGGTTAGAAGAAAAAGCCGGCATGGGAAGCATTTTTATGGATGTAGTTATTATCCTAGATGTGGGAATACGATGGAGATAGAGTAGAAGGAATCATAAAATGAATAGTACCTTTATTTCAGATTCGTTGGTAAGAAAAAAAAGAAAAAGAGCTAATTGACATGCTTTTTCAGTTTCCGAATATTATCCGTGATAATTTAAAGCCATTATAATTGGAATTACACTAACAGTTTAAGATGGGAGATCAGATAAACACCAAATCTGTTAAATAGACGGAAAAATTCCGCTTAATTACGAAATAGCACTGAAAATAGCTTAAAT
>NZ_CAKJTG010000002.1 GCF_917563885.1 Pseudoneobacillus rhizosphaerae | reverse complement strand
ATCACCGACTTTTCAGCACAAATCACCGACTTTCCAGAAATATCACCGGCTTTCCAGAAATATCACCAACTTTTCAAACTCAAAAAAAGGATGCTAAATCCTAAGCGATTTATCATCCTTTTTAAATTGTTACTTCGATTTTTGCACTTAAAAAGAGAACCTTTAGCGCTATACGTCAGCGTCTCTTTCGCTATAATTTATTCGAGTAAAGTTTGTACCACCTTACAAACTCAGCTAACCCTTCTTCAATGGAGGTTGTCGGATAGAATCCTACATCTTTATTTAAATCAGTAATATCTGCATAGGTTTCTTTTACGTCTCCTGCTTGCATCGGTAAAAATTCCATTTTGGCTTTTTTACCAATCAGCTTCTCCAATACGTTAATAAAGTCCATTAACTTAACGGGATTATTATTTCCAATATTATAGACTTTGTAGGGAGCGTAGCTAGAACTTGGGTCTGGGTTTACCCGGTCCCATTCGCTATTGTATTTTGGTGGTTGATCTAGTAGTCTAACAATTCCTTCGACAATATCATCAATATAGGTGAAATCTCTTCGCATATCGCCGTTGTTAAACACCTTTATCGTGTTTTCTTCGATTATATCCTTCGTAAAGGAGTAATAGGCCATATCAGGTCGACCCCAAGGGCCATACACGGTAAAGAAACGAAGGCCAGTAGTTGGAATTTGAAATAAATGACTATACGTGTGGGCCATTAATTCATTGGCTTTTTTAGAAGCTGCATATAAGCTTACGGGATGATCGACAGAGTGCTTAGTAGAGAAAGGAATTAGAATATTTGCTCCGTAAACAGAACTAGAAGAGGCATAAATCAAGTGCCCAACAGAATAGTGTCTACATGCTTCCAAAATATTAACAAATCCAACTAGGTTTGAGGTTACATAGGAATGTGGGTTAGAAAGGCTATAACGGACACCCGCTTGAGCGGCTAAATTGATGACGATAGGAATCGACTTGTCTTCGAATAGTTGATAGAGCCTGTCCCTATCGGATAAATCAAGTTGATAAAATTCAAAATGAGCGTTTCCTTCTAGGAGTTTTAGACGATCCTTTTTTAGCTGAACATCATAATAGCCATTCATATTATCGATACCGATTACATGAAAACCTTCAGCTAATAAACGCCTCGTTAGATGGAAACCGATAAAACCTGCTGTCCCCGTCACTAAAATATTCATTTTTTCTCTTTCTTCCCTTTGTTCCCGCCATGCCCATCTTTACCTTTAGAACCTTTATGGCTGCCATGCCCATCTTTACCCTTAGAACCTTTATGGCTACCATGCCCCTCTTTACCTTTAGTACCTTTATGGCTATCATGTCCCTCTTTACCTTTTGATTCTTTGTGATGATGATTTCCTTCTTTATGATCGCCCTTTCTGCCCTTACCCTCTTCCTTATGATGATGTTTACCGTGCCCTTCTTCTTTGCGATGTTTGTCTTTTTTATGCCCTTCCTCTTTATGGTGATGTTTATCTTTTTTTCCTCTATCTTTGGATTCCTCATTATAATGTTTCTCTTTCTTCCCTTTATCTTTTTGTTTTTCTTTTTTGCCATTCTTGTTGTTATTTTGCTCTTCATGAACGTAGTCGTAATGTTCAATTCCAATCATTTCCTCGACTGGAGCCACTTCATCATCCTGGAGCGGAATCGGATGCTTTGTCCATGCTGCATGCAATTTTGGCGCTAGTTGTTGTGTTTGCTCTAGGAAGGCATCTAAAAATCCTCTTATGTGAAGGTCCTTGAAAAGCTCTAATGGTCTGACTTGGTTACGTATAAAGGAGTACACATGGTCAACCATCTTAAAGCCATTTCTCGTAATAATAATATGACGTAATGGAGCGTCAATTTGCTTAAACCCTGATTTTTTCATGGTTGTTAAAATATTTAGTAGTTCTTTGGTAATATCGATTGAAAGGGTGGCTTGTTTTTTTAGAAACGCATTCAAATCTGGCCCTGCTAAATACTCCATTAAGATATAGTTTGGTCCTGTATCAAAGACTTTAGGGATAAAGGATAAGTTTTGACCCTTTGTCAGAACCTCTTTCTCTTGAGAAGCATGCAGTGTATTTCCGTATATCTTTACACATTTATCTTCTGAAGCTCGATAAACGGCACCTTGATGTCCTGCCCCGATAAGAGTTTGTGTAATAGCACTGTCCACTTTTACACTAGATCCTACCCCACCTGAGCTGACAACCATCTTTTTATAGTCCAAATTATTTTTTTGAAAATAAGAATCCCATTCCCTAAAGGTTTCTGGTTCTAATCTTTTTACTTCGGCTAAGAAGGAATCCTTTAATAGGATCATTTTTAAATCTCTTAATAATTTTAAAGGAACGGGATGCACCCGTTTGAAGGCATTTACATGGTCAATGACTTTAAGTTCCTCATTCTCAAGGACAAAAATATGACGGAGTGGAGCATCAACCATTGTAAAGTTGGCTTTTTTCATTTCCGCTAATATAGTAAGTATCTTCAAAGTAATTGATTCAGGAATATAAACACAATTTCTAAGGTACTCCTTTAAAGTAGGGGCGTTGAAATAATCCATGACGATATAGTTTGTACCAGTTTCATAGACTTTTGGAAAAAAAGCTAGATGACTCCCAGCCCTCAGTGCTTCGTGCTCCATACTTGCTTGCAACGGGTTTGTATAAATTTTCACACATTTATCTTCTGATAGTTTGAATACTGCACCTTGAGCACCATTACCAATCAATGGATAGTTAGTGGGATTATGAATCTCTATCCCTGATGGTCCTTTGGTAACAATAATCGATTTGATATCTTCCATTAATATCCTCCTAACAGTTCATCATAATAGCTAGCTTGTTTTAGAAGCTGTTGATTAAGATCAAAGGCTTGTTCAATTTTGGCACGAGCATTAGCGGAATAGTATGGCCATAAAGCTTTGTTTTCTAGCATCCATTCTAATGCGCCAGCAAGGGCATCTACATTATTTTCTTGTACGAGTACGCCTTCTTTATCGTTCATAATCAATTCAGGGATACCTGCATGATTGGTAGACACAACGGGAATACCTGTAGCCATTGCTTCCTTTAGTACATTTGGAATTCCTTCTACATCACCATTTGACGCTACTAAGCTAGCTGCAACAAATAAATCGGCATTTGCCATTTGTTCTCGAACTTGACTCTTATGCAGATGATTTAATAGGCGAAATGAATCTCCTAATTCTAGTTGTACAGCTAATGAACGTAGTTGTTCCTCCATCTCCCCACCCCCAATAATGGTTAGAGTAGCATTTGGGAATTTATCTTTG
The DNA here is from genome assembly GCF_917563885.1 of Pseudoneobacillus rhizosphaerae. Lineage (GTDB taxonomy): Bacteria > Bacillota > Bacilli > Bacillales > Cytobacillaceae > Pseudoneobacillus > Pseudoneobacillus rhizosphaerae. The sequence continues at coordinate 266,119 of NZ_CAKJTG010000002.1, read as the reverse complement.
ATTTTTTGAAAGGCCTGCATGAGAATGTGATGGCCCTTTTTTTCTACTAATCTACCCATAGATAAAATATTTTGAGAAGAACTCTCTATATTGGGAGCTCGATAATGGAATTGATCCAGGTCAACGCCACCGTATAGTACTCTAATTTTTTCTGGTGGACAGCCCAAAGCAATTAATCGATCAGCTAGATAGTTACAAACGGGGAAGAAACGCTCACCTCGTTCAAAGAGCATTTTCATATTCTCTAAATACCCAACTGGCTGATTGGCCATTGTAGCATCTCTACCTCGGATACTTGTTACTAATGGAAGCTTTGTTTCATCCTTAAAAGGAAGTAATAAGACCCCTAATTGACCATGGTGAGCATGTAATAGTGAGATTTTATTTCTTTTTACATATTCCTTTGGGGAAAAAATTTCATCAAGATAATAGACCTTATCATTTAATAGAGACATATCTAACATAAACTTTGATTGCCTGACTAAATGAATATAGTCATAACCTGGTACATTACGAATTTGTGAAATATATTGAGTTGGATCAACTCGTAAATTTAAATGCAATGCTTTACGCAAATAAACCTTCTCCTTTCAGTTAATAAAAGAAAATTTTGTAACCTTTATCAATAAAATATGAAGTGATTTGGGGATAAGCTTGGACTAATCGGCATCGAAAAATTTTTTTTGCGTGGTTAGGTTGGTAGCCTGTACCCTTTGAAAGGAATTGAATCAAATATAAAGGTGTTCAATGTTAGTAAATCGCCGTAGAAGAGATCTTCCACACCATTCAGCAATCTTCCTCAATCAGGTTTAAATTCCTATCATTAGGTCTATGAACCATTACAATATTTATCTTTCAATTACTAGGTACCTATCGTGACCGGAGCAATCTGCTATGCATATAAAAAGAATAAGGAAATCAAGAAGGGAGGAAGGGTATGAAAATCCGTAAGGCTATTATTCCTGCTGCTGGTCTCGGTACGAGGTTTTTACCAGCTACTAAAGCACAGCCAAAGGAAATGCTGCCAATTGTTGATAAACCTACGATTCAATATATTGTCGAAGAAGCAGTTGCTTCCGGCATCGAGGAAATTATCATTATTATTGGTAGAGGAAAAAGGTCCATAGAAGACCACTTCGATAAATCATATGAGCTCGAAGATACTCTATTTAAAAAAAATAAGCTTGACCTTTTAGAAGAGGTACAGAAAATCTCCAATTTGGTCAATATCGTTTATGTCCGCCAAAAAGAGGCGAAGGGTTTAGGACATGCTATTCTTTGCGCAAAAAGTGTGGTCGGGGACGAGCCGTTTGCTGTTTTATTAGGGGATGACATCGTCATGTCAGACACACCATGTATGAAACAAATTATTGATGTATTCGAGTATTATAATAGTTCTGTTGTAGCAGTCCAGCATGTTCCTGATTATGAAGTCAGTAGATATGGGATTATTAAGCCAAAAGGAACTTTAAATGAAGCAAACCTTTTTCATATTGATTCATTAGTGGAAAAGCCTAAGAAGGAAGATGCCCCATCTAACTATGCGATTATGGGGCGATATGTATTAACACCGCAAATATTTGAGATTTTAGCAAGAATTCCGTATGGTGCTGGCGACGAGCTACAATTGACAGATGCCATTAATGAACTAAATAAGCAACAGGCGGTTTTAGCCTTTAACTTCAATGGAAGACGCTACGATATTGGCGATAAAATTGGTTTTGTTAAGGCAACCATTGACTTTGCCCTCGAGAGGGACGATATAAGTGAAGAGGTTTATGAATATTTACAGAATAAATCCGAAAGAAAACATCCAGATGAGTAAGCGAGTGATAGAATAATATGAAAATAGCTGTTTTGGGTACAGGCTATGTCGGACTATCAACGGGTGTCTGTTTGTCAGAAATCGGGCATCACGTTTATTGTATCGATATAAATGAACAAAAGATAAATAATCTCCGTAACGGAATTTCCCCTATCTATGAACCAGGTCTTGAGAGTTTACTAGCTTCAAATATGACGGCTCAGAGGCTCCAATTCACAACATCCCTTGAAGAAGGATTAAATGATGCAGAAATCATTATTATTGCGGTAGGAACACCACAAGGTGATGATGGGGCTGCAGATTTATCTTATCTAGAACAAGCGGCAAAAGATATTTCCAAGTATGTGGCGGCTAGTTCTATTATCGTTATAAAAAGTACAGTACCAGTTGGAACAAATGAATATATCCAAACCATCATTGAGGCTGAATGTGGGTTCCCAGTTCAAATGGTTTCAAACCCTGAATTTTTAAGACAAGGGTCAGCTGTACAGGATACAATGAAGCCCGATCGTATCATCCTTGGCTCAAATGATAAAACAGCAGCTGAAAAAATTAGAGAAATGTATTTACCACTCAATGCGCCAATCATCTTAGCAGACATTAGAAGTGCGGAAATGATTAAGTACGCTTCTAATGCCTTTTTAGCAACAAAGATTAGCTACATTAATGAGATCGCCAACCTTTGTGAGGTCGTTGGCGCAAATGTGGAGGATGTGGCCAACGGGGTCGGGAAAGATAAACGAATAGGAGAAGCCTTCTTACAAGCTGGAATTGGATATGGTGGATCATGCTTTCCAAAGGATGTGAAAGCATTACTCCACACAGCCAGCTTGTATCAAGTGGATTTCTCCATGTTAAAAGAAACCATTGCTATTAATGATAATCAACAAAAACTCCTCGTTAAAAAAGCAGTAAAACGATTTGGCGATTTACAAGGGAAGAAAATTGCCATGCTGGGCCTCTCTTTTAAACCGGAAACGGACGATATGAGGGAAGCTCCTTCCATTAAAATTGCTCACTCTTTAACACAAATGGGAGCCGAAGTAGTGGCTTATGATCCGGTCGCGATCAATAACGCAAAGCAAGTATTGGGCGATATCATAACGTATGCGAGTTCGGTTTATGATGCCATTTCACAAGCGGATGCTTTAATGATTGTCACGGAGTGGAAGGAATTCACCCAATTGGATTTTGCAAGCTTGGTTAAAAAGATGAACCATCCGATTATTTTTGACGGTAGAAATTGTTTGGAAGAAGAGCAGTTAAAAGCCTGCGGAAACGTAGAATATTACTCTATTGGAAGACCTGTAATAATTATTTAAGGTGGATACCTGAGCACTTCAGGTATCCTTTTGTACGTTTAAGTTTGAAGTTGGCCATTTTTTACAGATAATCGATTTCTTCCAAGATTCTTTGATTGAAGCAATAGATGATCCGCAAATACATAGCCCTTCTCCATGGAAACATGGTCATTAATCTTGAAGTAATAGAGCCCATAGGAAGCGGTATAGGAGAGGTTGATTATTTTGGAATGAAATTCAACATTTACACTAGTGTTTTCAATCCCTCGGTGAATCCCTTCTACAAACGCCAAGCTTTGTTCATAGTTTCTTTTTCTTAGAAAAATGGTGAATTCTTCACCACCACTTCTAAATAAGAAATCCTCTTCATCTAGATAGCTCTTTAAAGTTTCCGCAAAGTGCTGGATGACGCGATCCCCGACTGCATGATTATAATTGTCATTAATCCTTTTAAATTTATCAATGTCAGCGACAACAATGGCGATACACTCCCCACTTTGATTTAATTCCACAATTTTTTTATCCATATAGGCACGATTGGAAAGGCCCGTTAAAAAATCTGTGTATGCCATTTGCTCAAATTGATCACGTTCAAGCTTGTTTTGAATATTTTGTGCCTTAGAAACAAGAGAAACACTTACGAGATAATTAAGGATAAATAAACAAATTAACGGTTCCCATTTTTCTTCTAGGAGGAATAGCAATAATAGCCCATTTGTTAAGGTTAATGTCGCGATATCTATGGGACTTCTGGTCTTCGAAATAAACTTGATAGCCTCTCTCAAGTTTTTTAAATCACCAGAGATAAGAAAGGACATCCCGAGAAAGGAAGTAGTTAAAAGGGAAGAAATTGCAACGAGAAATAACATGACAATCCAGAAACCAAAGGGATAGCCATGAAATCTAGAATAAAAATAGGTGAACAAATAGAAAGCAATTGAGTTACCAAGAACATGTGATCCTATATTATAAAAAGTATCTAGAAATTCATTGGGGTCAGCTGTTTTCGTCCATTTTTTCGTAAAATAAACAGTAAAACGGTAGAAAACTTCAAAGATAAACAAACCTAGTGGTCCGGTGAAAATTCCGATGGAAATACTGTAACTAATAACATATTCAAAACTTGTATTTCCCCTTTTATTCACGATACGTAGGTGGTAATACAGGCTAGAAAAAAGCCAATACACGAGTAATGCTTTTAAATAAATATCATAATTAACAGTGATTCTTGCTGTATGTATGGCTAAGGCTAAGGCGGCAAGAAATAAAGAAAAATCATATAATCTGGCCTTTTTCATATTCAGTTCTGACTTTCGTATTCGTCTAAATATGGTTTATTAACGTAATAGTACATATAACCCATAAATACTCCCCCACCAATTAGGTTCCCAATCGTAACCGGGATAAGATTATGTATGATGCCACCAAGGGAGATGGTACCTGGATGATCAATGACAATCGCAATTGCGAAGGTACACATGTTTGCAATACTGTGCTCGTAACCAGATATAAAAAAGCAAAAGACAAACAGCATCATTGTAAATAATTTAGGGCCATCCCCTTTTAAAGACATAGGGATAAAAAAGGCAAGACAGACTAGCCAATTACAGAGAATAGCTCTGAAAAATAATTGCATTGTCGGAAGATGTACTTTCTTTTCGACGACACTAAGCAAAAAGCCACTTGTAGTAGAATCATTAAATAGCCCAGTAGTTAAAATTAAGAAAGCAAAGATGACGGCACCTAATATATTTCCGGTATAACTAAAGGTCCAAAGCTTGAATACCTCTGCCCAACGGATTTTTTTTCGTAGGGCGGTATAGGTGAAATAAAATGTATTACCAGTAAACAAATCTCCCCCACCATAGGCAATCAAAATGATGGCAGCTCCAAAGGTTAAGGCTGCCATTGGATATGTAAAAGGCGAATGCTCTAAATAAAAAAAGTTTCCTGTCTTAAAGGCAACGATAACACCAAATCCAATAAACATACTGGCTAACATCGATCTCAAAATGTAGCGAAGCTGACTTTGGCGATAAATTTTTAACTTTTTTAAGGCTAGTTTTTCGACCTCAGCTAATGTACTTACTTCCATGAATTTTATCACCACCACCACGATTATTCTGTCCATAATTTTCTTGAGGTATGTAAGGCGAAAATTACTATTGTAACAAAACTAATAAATCATCCGTCTACTCCTCATGTAAAACAAAAAATGAGGAGGATACACATGAAGAAGTTAATGAGTTTATTAGGATTCGTCTTAGTTCTTGGCATGATTGCGGGTTGTTCAAACCAAGGAAGTGGAAAAAATGAAGTACAGCCGACGATTACTTTAGAGGAAATGTCTCTAAAGATAAAAGAACAAATAGCAGCAGACATGAAAGAGCAAGGTGCTGGGGAAGATGTTTTAGTTGATGGGAAATTACAAAGTTATATTGAAGTAGATTTATTGGATGACAAGGATCCATCTACATCCATTTACTTGGAGAAAATGCAACTGAACAAAGAAGAAGTGGAAGATGGCCTTGTATTAGCTGCGATGATGAATGTTAACTCCGATGAGATTATTCTTTTAAAAGCAAAGGACGAAAAACATGTGAAGTCGCTTAAAGAAGCTCTAGAACGTGAAAAAGAAGCGCAAATCAAAACGTGGGAAATCTATTTACCAGACCAATTTGAAAAGGTAAAAAATAATGTAATTAAAACAAATGGAAACTACCTATTATACGTGACTTCTGGTAACCCGGAAAAGATTGAAGCGATATTTGATAGTTATTTCAAATAATAGAGTAATGGGCACAAATATGTGCCTTTTTCTAATTAAAATGGAAGTGGATTTATGGTTTTTAGTAGTTTATTATTTTTATTTTCCTTTCTACCGCTAACGCTTATTGTTTATTTTATCAGTCCGAGGATTTTGAAAACGACTGTTCTACTTCTAGTCAGTTTAGTTTTTTATGCATGGGGAGAACCGGTTTACATTGGATTAATGATATTTTCTGCGGTTATCGATTATTTCCACGGATTATTTATTCATAAATATCGAATGAGCAAGCCTTTGAAGGCGAAACTATTTCTTGTTTCCTCCCTACTAATCAATATAGGCTTATTGTCCTTTTTTAAATACGCTGATTTTCTAATAGAAAATATAAATTTATTGATTGGAACAGAATGGATGCCTCTCGAATTACCACTTCCGATTGGTATTTCCTTTTATACATTTCAAACAATGTCGTATTCCATCGATGTTTACCGTGGTCGACTATTACCACAAAAAAATCCAATCTCTTTTGCTATGTATGTATCATTCTTTCCACAGCTAGTAGCCGGACCGATTGTTCGTTATGAGAATATGGCGGAGGAGCTAAACAATAAAAGAAGGTTCAATGTAGCTCAATTTGCAGATGGTGTGAAAATTTTCATCATAGGATTAGGTAAAAAAGTTCTTCTTGCTAATAATATTGGTTTGCTTTGGAGCCAAATTCAAAGTCAGGATCTAAATGAACTAACAGTAATGACTGCATGGCTAGGAATCATTGCATTTGCTTTTCAGCTATATTTTGATTTTAGTGGCTATTCAGATATGGCCGTTGGATTAGGTAGAATGTTTGGATTTAATTTTCCTAGGAATTTCTACTATCCTTATATTTCTAAAAGCGTAACAGAGTTTTGGCGAAGATGGCATATAACGTTAGGTTCATGGTTTCGGGACTATGTATATTTCCCTATGGGTGGCAGTAAAAAAGGAAAATTTATCACCTATAGGAACCTGTTCATGGTTTGGGGACTTACCGGCTTATGGCATGGTGCGAGCTGGAACTTTGTTTTATGGGGACTATATTTTGGATTGATTATTGCGATTGAAAAAGCCGGGTGGCTGAAAATAATAAGGAAGCTACATCCCATTTTTCAGCATGGTTATCTCATTTTATGCATATTAATCGGTTGGGTTTTATTTGTATTTGAGGATTATAGCGTAGGTCTTGGTTATTTAAAAATTATGTTTGGATTTTCAAATAATAGTCTGTGGGACGCAGCGTTTCTTTATCATTTTTATACAAACTTTATCCTCCTTTTACTTGTAGTGGTTGGTTCGACACCAGTAATGGAAAAGATTCCGCATTCGGTCAAAGATAAGCAGAAAATAGCCATAAAGTTGGTACTGCCATTATGTTATCTGATCATTCTCTGCTTATCCACGGCCTATTTAGTAGATGAATCCTATAATCCATTTCTATATTTTCGTTTTTAGTGAGGTCAATATGAATAAATTACTTATTGCAATATTTCTAAGTTTTATAGGTGGTATTGGCTTATGGAATGTAATGGCAGAGGATGTAAGCTTTTCAAAACAAGAAAACCGTATACTCTCTCCCTTACCGACCTTTACAGCTAGTAATTTTTTTAGTGGAGATTATACAAAGGAATTTGAAGAATATATTAGTGACCAATTTGTTTGGAAAAAATTTTGGACAGGTATGAAGGCTCATACAGAGAGAGTAGCATTAAAACAAGAGAATAACGGGATTTATTTTGGAAAGAATGGATATTTATTAGAAGAGTTTGAGAAGCCGGAGGAACAGTTTCAAAGTAATCTAAATAGCATTCATTCCTTTACCAATAAAGCAGAGGATATAACGTCCTATCTATTACTAGCACCAACTTCTGTAGAAATATATAAAGAAAAACTACCTTTGTATGCTGCATCTTATAGTGAAAAAGAAGTCATAGACCTTGCTAAAAAACAGCTTTCTGGAACTCTTTCATTTATTGATGTATATAACACTCTTTTGAGCAAGAAAAATGAACAGATTTACTTTAGAACCGACCATCACTGGACCATGAGAGGCGCATTTTATGCGTATGAGGTAGCGGCAAAAGCAATGGGACTAACCCCTTTTGGGCTGGATGATTTCTCAATCGATATGGTTTCGAAAGATTTCTATGGAACCTATTACTCAAAAGCTAATTTACAAGACATCAAACCAGACCAAATAGAAGTCTTTCAACCAAAATTTGATGTGACTTATACTGTGCAATATGAGAATGGTGAAAGGTCAAATACATTATATAATTGGGATTATCTTAGTGAAAAGGACCAATATGCCTTGTTCTTAAGTGGTAATCACAGTCTCGTCAAAATTCAATCTACTATTCAAAATGGCCGGAAGCTTGCTGTTATAAAAGACTCCTATGCCCATGCATTTATTCCTTTTTTAGCGAACCATTATGAAGAAATCCATGTGCTAGATTTGCGTTATTACCATATGAATATTCACGAATATCTCAAGAATAATGAAATTCACGAAGCATTATTTTTATATAATGTCGCTAATTTTTCAAAAGATACAAATCTAATATGGCTGCAGCATTAAAAGATTCAAAAGGAGGATACCCCATCATCGAGGTATCCTCCTTAGTTAATCTTAAACTTCGACTTCACTCATTAATGCATGAATATTTCCTTCTGTGTCGTTAAAGAAACTCATCCACGTTTCGGTATTGCCTATTTTCGCAATGAAATGTGGCTCATCGATAAAGGTAACTCCTTTTTCTAGCAATTCTTCATAAGCTTGCTTAATATCTACCACTTGAAAGTAGAGGACAGAGCTTCGGTCTGGAAATTGCTCGTTTTCATTAATGCTAAGTAATAGACGTACTCCGTTACAGTCAAAAAAAGCTAAGCTTCCAGTATTAAATAAAAGTGGAAGATTTAATATTTCCTTATAAAATTGAACCCCTCTATCAAAATCCTTTACAGGTACAGCAATTTGACCAATTTTTTGAATTTCCAATCTGATCTCTCCTCATTGTTTGATACTTCTAAATTCGATATTGCTTAGCAACAATCCTTTTTAATATTCAAAAATTGAGTACCTCTTGATGACTACTGTAAAGACACCTGTTAAAATGAGATAGTATGTAAATAAAGGAATTTTAGGACAAACTACTTGTTAATAAATTTCCACTAAAGTTGGAGGAGCTTATGGCTAGAAAAAAGGAGATTTCGAATCGAAGACTTTTAGGTATTGCTGGATTAGGCTGGATGTTTGATGCGATGGACGTAGGGATATTGTCCTTCATTATTGCCGCTTTAAAAACAGATTGGGACCTTACTGTCGAACAAATGGGTTGGATTGGTAGTGTGAATAGTATTGGGATGGCTGTAGGGGCATTATTATTTGGGATTCTAGCGGATCGAATTGGAAGAAAAAATGTATTTATTATCACTCTTCTATTATTTTCTATTGGCAGCGCGGTCTCAGCGCTTGCGACTACCCTTACCTTCTTTTTAGTATTACGGTTTTTAATTGGGATGGGCTTAGGGGGCGAGCTTCCAGTTGCTTCAACGCTCGTTTCTGAGAGTGTACCTGCTGATAGGAGAGGAAAAGTTGTCGTCTTACTCGAGAGCTTTTGGGCAGGAGGCTGGTTAGTAGCTGCCCTCATTTCTTACTTTATTATTCCAAAATTCGGCTGGCAAACTGCCTTACTTATCAGTGCACTTCCAGCGTTTTATGCGTTGTACTTAAGAATGAACTTGCCAGATTCACCACAGTTTACTTCGTTAAAACCAAAGGATAGGCTCTCGGCCCTAGAAAGCATGAAAAGACTTTGGACGGGTGAGAATGCTCGAAAAACCACTATGTTGTGGATTTTATGGTTTTGCGTAGTATTTTCCTACTATGGCATGTTTTTATGGTTACCTAGTGTAATGGTGATGAAAGGATTTAGTTTAATCAAAAGCTTTCAATATGTACTTATTATGACCTTGGCACAATTGCCTGGATATTTTACAGCGGCTTGGTTGATTGAAAGACGAGGGAGAAAATTCGTTCTAATAACGTACCTTGTAGGTACTGCCCTATCCGCTTATTTCTTTGGTAATGCGGATGGTTTAGGATTATTAATCACTTCTGGAATTTTCCTCTCCTTCTTTAACTTAGGAGCATGGGGAGCATTGTATGCTTATACACCTGAGCAGTATCCAACCAATATCCGTGGGACAGGAGCAGGGATGGCAGCTTCCTTTGGTCGAATTGGCGGAATCCTAGGACCGCTATTAGTCGGTTACTTAGTTGCTAGAGATCAAGATATATCGATTATTTTTACGATATTTTGTGTGGCAATTTTAGTGGGAGCGGCTGCTGTTTTATTTATGGGGCAGGAGACTAAGAATAAGGAATTGGTATAGTTGGATTGACACTTTAGTTAAGTAATGAGGCCTATTGGCATGGTGATTTTTGGCTCATTTACGCTGTGATGACATGAAAAAGGCAGGTGAAAGCATACTTTAACGGGTTCTCTTTTGGAGTGCAAAATCTAAAATAGCAGTACAAATAGCGTAGTGAAATGCATGGTGATTAGCAATATTATCACCATGCTTTTTTGTAATTAAATATTATCCGTGATAATTCAAACTTGTAATAATTGGAATTAAACTATTAGTTTAAAATGGGGGTTCAGATAAAAAACCTGAACGAATAAATAGACGGAAAAATTCCGCTTATTTAGTCAAAAGCATTGAAAATAGCTAAAATAGACGGAGATATTCCGCTTATTGACTCAAAAAACATGAAATTCAGGGATTTTTCTTGGCATAAGCGGAAAAACTTCGCTTATTTAGCCCGAAACGTGCTCCATTCTGAATATAACCGGAAAAACTCCGCTTATTTTGCTTAAGCTAGTCACTTCATTAAGAACAAGGATTCTTCTCCTAGATGCATCTACTTTATGTTCAAAAAATCTGCCATTCCTATCAAATTTAACGAAGTATTAACAACCGTTTTAGTATATAACTAACAGCATGAGAATGTTCATTCTTACTCAGCTATTCATCATGCTAATTTCAATGTTAATTCTCAAACTAAAATGTCATAAACGTTTTATACCAATAAAAATTTGCATGCTAAATCCTTTGTGATTTAACATGCTATTTGAGCTGTTTTTCCACGTTTTGCACTCCAAAAGGGAACCAGTGAAAGCTTACTTTCACCTGTCCTTTTCTTGCCTTTTGTACAAAATTCACTTTCATATAGTAAGGTATTCCTATATTTCAATTAATTTTTTGAAAAATTTGAATCTAATCTTAATGTAATTCCGTATATTTCCATTATAGATATTTACAGGGGGCATACATCGTTGAATAAAAATGTAATTTCCGATTCCGTAACCCAATTAACCCACATCATAACAAATGTTAACAAAGTCATCGTCGGTAAAGAACGAGAAATCAAGTTACTGCTTGTTGCTTTATTAAGTGAAGGGCATGTCCTGCTAGAGGATGTTCCTGGTACAGGAAAGACAGTGTTAGCAAAGGCTCTGGCAGCATCGCTAGGCTGTCAGTTTTCGAGGGTCCAATTTACACCGGATGTACTTCCTTCAGATGTGACCGGGGTGTCCATTTTTAATCAAAAAATCAATGATTTTGAGTTTCGCAAGGGACCCATTATGACGAATGTGCTCCTGGCGGATGAAATTAACCGGGCAACACCAAGAACACAATCTAGCTTGCTTGAAGCAATGGCGGAGAAACAAATAACCGCCGACGGTAAAACCAATAGACTCGATCGGCCATTTTTTGTCATTGCAACACAGAATCCAATTGAATCGCAAGGTACTTTTCCACTTCCAGACGCGCAAATGGACCGTTTTTTAATGAAGATTTCGATGGGCTATCCAGACTTTGATGAAGAGCTGCAAATCATAAGACGATTTCGTGTGGAAGAGCCGCTCGAACAGCTTTATTCTGTTATAACACAAGAGGAAATCGTCGAAATTCAACAGAGAGTGAGAGAAATAGAGACTCATGAAGTCGTAGAAAAATATTTATTACATATTGTCCGCCAGACGAGGGAACATGAGGATATTGAGGTGGGAATAAGCCCACGTGGCAGTATCGCCTTAATGAGGGCTGCGCAAGCAATGGCGCTATTAGATGGTAGGACATACTGTATCCCTGATGACATTAGGGATATCGCTGTGGAGGTACTAGCCCATCGAGTGAAGCTCACTATGGAAGCGTACTTGCAAACAACACCGGAACGAATCATTAAAGATATTATGGAAAATGCTCCAGTTCCTTTGGAAAACGGGATCGGTACATGATGTTAATTCGGTGGACTAAGCCCCAATTAACTGCAAGGAATATCATGTTAGGTTTATTCCTGATGGCAATGGTAACAAAGGAGCCATTATTATTTGCCTTAAGCGGCGGAACTCTGAGCCTATTATTAGTAAGCTTATGGTGGTGTAAACACGCTCTAAAGGGAATCAAGGTGGACGTTAATTTTACGAAACATCGTCTTTTTCCAGGGGATTGTTCCACTGTTAAAGTAACCGTTGCAAGCAAGAAAAGCTTTCTTTCTTCAGCTATTAAACTAACACTAAACACTTCGCGAGACATCGAAATAGAGGGATTCTCTCTAGTTGAAAATCGGACATCGGATAGTTTTTGGACAAAAAACTTGTCGGTGAAAGCAGGAAAGACAATACAGTATGAATACAAGATCCATTCATATAAACGGGGAGTCTTTTATATTTATGAATTATATATCGAAATCAAGGACCCGACAGGCTTAGGAAAAATTATCGCGACGAAACGGGTGAAATCGGAAATGATCATCTATCCGTCCATGATTGATTCTTTGCCGCCCAACATCAATTTAAGAGGCTTAGAGGGGAGTCATCAGGTAAGGCGATTAATCCATGATGATTCCTCGTTCTTTATCGGTTCTAGAGGATACAAAAATGGTGACCCCCTAAATCGGGTAGATTGGAAGGCAACGGCTCGTGTAGGAAAGCTTCATACGAAGCAATTTGCCTACACTTCTCAAAAGCAGCTTATATTAATTGGCAATTTACGAACTCAAGAGAAATGGGCGCTTGGCCATGACAAGGAAGTAATTGAACGAATCATCAGCGTTACGGCTGGGTTAATGAAATGGTGCTCAAGTCAGGGCTATAGTTATGAGTGGATGTTTAATATTCGCAATCCATATACGAAGCAGCTGTACATCCACAAAAGCGAATCTGATCGAAAAAGCTTTGTTCATAACCTGGAACAATTGGCGAGATTAAAATCATATACGATGATCAATTTTCAAGACGTTTTTGCCCATCTTCGAGACCATGCGTATGAAAATCTAGTCTTTATTGTGATTACTAACTTTGTTTCACAAGATATGAAGAACGAATGGAAAAGACAACTTGAATTAGGAAATCAGATATGGATTGTGGATCCTTCTAATGAACAAATTCGGCTCACTCCTTATCTAGCGGAAAAGGGGGCGGTCGTTCTTGAAGCTTAAAGCTTTACTATTATTCGTCCAGCGATTCGTCTTAGTTGAACTAGAAGCGTTTTCTTTTATGATGGTCATCCATGTTTTTTATAAGTGGTTCTTCTACTCGGAATTACAGTTTATCGATGTTTTTTGGCTGCAGTTACTATTTGTTTTGATGGCTTCCCCGCTGTATTATTTTTCAAATCAAAAGCGGATAGCTATATGGATAGCAGCCGTTGCTACAGTTTCGCTTGTGATCGGCTACCAGTTTGGTATGGACGCTCCGTGGCTACCTATTCTTCTATCAATCTGGCGTTCGATTTCGCTTTCAAAGGAAACAGAGTATCTAGCAGCAACGTATATTCGCATGATTAACATCATCTTATTTTTGATTCTTTATTTTGTCATAGCCAATTTGTATCACCTTCCAATGTGGTGGGCGATTCCGTTATTAACTGGGGGAAGTATTTGTTTTACCGTTATTGGGTTAGCTTGTGCTAATCTCCTTGAGCAATGGAGTTGGAACCCAAATCAAGGGGAATTGAAGCGGATAGGCAGTCATCAGTTTATTTTTGTCACCGGCATGATAATCATAATTGTTTGTATAGTGGCATTAAGGGATAAGTTCATTTTCCTATTTACTCAAATCATATCACTTAGTATAAAAGCCATCGTTTTTTTACTCACACCTTTAATTATTCTATTATCGAAAGTGATTAGTTCTTTCTATGAGCTTTTACAGGGTGGTGAAGGAGAGGGAAAAAAAGGCATGGGCCAAATGTCAGAAATGATATTAAAGACTGAGGTGAAGGATTCAGTTTCAGACCATAATTGGATATGGAGTTTAGTAACAGTCGTTTTCATTATTGGTCTGTTAATGATATTAGTTAAATTCATTAAGCAGATGAGGCGTCATGGTACGCTTAATAATGAAGAGGATGAATGGACGGAGATCACCGAACAATCAGATCTTAGTAAAAGGAACAATCTATTTTCCTTTTTTAAAAATTTGAATCCATTTGGAAAAAGGCATAACCTAGATCAAATTAGGCTCTCTTATATCGATTTCTTAAAACAGTACGCGGAGCTAGCTAAGAGTTACCCAACTAATTCGACGACAAGAGATCTGATGAAAAAGGCATCGGAAGGTTTAGCGGTGAACGAGGAAGAGCTTAAGCATCTGACTAAGATCTATGAGGACCACCGCTATGGGGGGAAATCAGTAGACTCTAATACCGTTCAGAGAATGAAAGCTGCAGTTGAGAATTGGATAAGAAGAGGGTAATAATGACCACAAGGGTTTAAGTGGTTCGAAGATTTGGAATCTCTTCTAGCTAAATAGAAAGGAATGAGTATGGATGCAAATGCAAAAACCATTTCATAGTTTAATAGAAACTGAGGAAGAACTGCGAGTCCTTATTGGCACTCCTAGCGAAATCGTAAAAAGGAAGACGATCAATCATCTCGACCATCATTGTAAAAATTTTATCTCAAAATCACCTTTTTTAGTCATCTCTACTTCCGACAAATCTGGTTCCTGTGATGTATCACCACGTGGTGACAAGCCAGGTTTCGTCCTTATTTTAAACGAAAACTATTTAATCATCCCGGAAAGACCAGGAAATAAACGCATGGATACGATGTTTAATATTCTATCGAATCCACATATAGGGCTACAATTTTTGATACCTGGATTAGGGGAAACACTAAGAGTGAATGGTAGAGCCTTTTTAGTAAAAGACCCAGAAATACTTGAGCAAATGATGGCAAAAGGAAAAACACCACTGATTGGAATTGGTGTGGAAGTAGAAGAATGCTTCATGCATTGTGCCAAAGCCCTCATTCGGTCAGGATTATGGGAACCGAGCACATGGTCAGGAAAAGATACGTTACCTTCTGCAGCCAAAATCCTCTATGAACACGCTAAGCTTCCCGGCAGCAGTCCTGAAACCGTTGAAACGGGGCTAAAAGAAAGCTATGCTAAACGACTTTATTGAGGAAATAAGAGAACAATGGTAGAGCATTTAACGGGTTCTCTTTTGGAGTGCAAAATCTAAATACCGTAGTAAAGAGCATGGTGATTAGCCATTTAATCAACATGCTTATTTGCTTCTGAGTAGTATCCGTGATATTTCAAGGGCGTAATAATTGGAATTACACTAACAGTTTAAGATGGGAGATCAGATAAACACTCAATCTGAAAAATAGACGGATATATTCCGCTTAATTAGCATATAGCACTGAAAATAGCATAAATAGACGGATATATTCCGACTATTACCTCGAAAAACACGAAATTTGGGGATTATGTTTGACATAAGCGGAAAAACTCCGTTTATTTTACTTTCGCTGGTTACTTAATTATGGACAAGGCTTCTTTCTCCCGGGTGCATCTGGATTTCCCAGACAAAAATTATCCCAATCAAGAAGATTTGCTTTCATTAAATAAACGAGTAATGGCTGGCATTGATAAAATCTATAAAATCTATCCAGACAAAAAGGTGTTGCTAGTCGCACACGGAGCCGTGATCAATTCAATATTGTCCACATTATCGGATGGAGAAATTGGCTCAGGGAAGACAAGATTGCTGAATGCCTGCATAAGTAATATTCACTTCCATGAGGAAAAATGGGAGGTTAAGGGCTATAACCAGGTAGACCATTTGTCTTGTAATGGAGTGTAGAAGCATTCGTGGTATCAGCCCCAAGGTGAATCGAGGCTGATAAGAATTTTGCCCGTATAACTAATATTTTCGTGCAATTTCAACTACATTTTAGGAGGATATTCCCCCCTCCTTACAGAAAAAGGTACTTTAACAAATTTTTAGCGGTGATCCTAATGAAAAAAATCCATATTATTGGCTCGGTTGGTAGCGGCAAAACAACTTTAGCCAGAACACTATCTTCAAAGCTAGACATCCCATACTACGAATTAGATAACGTCGTTTGGCAACGAACTGAAACTGGTGATAGTAGAAGAAGTGATCAGGAACGTGACCATTACTTAAATCAAATTACTCAATCAGATTCCTGGATTATTGAAGGAGTTCACCATAAATGGGTGCTTCCGAGCTTCCATGCGGCTGACTTAATAATTTTTTTAGATACCCCCTTTGTTAAAAGAAAAACCCGCATCATAAAGAGATTTATTTTTCAAAAATTAAAACTCGAAAAGGCTAACTATCGCCCGACATTTACTATTTTCAAAAAGATGTTCACTTGGAATGCTCATTTCGAACAAGTCAGCAAACCAGAAATACTTCATCTATTGCAGCCTTTCACAAACAAATTAATAGTGTTAAAAGACAATAGCGAAGCTGCAATCGATCGAATAGGAGGTGATAGTCGTGATAAACCACTTAAAGGAGACTTTACTCAAAAAAACAATCTTCTTATCAACAACCGAAGTCAATCAACTTAAGAAAGCGATAGACTTTTCAATCGCAGCCCACGAAGGACAAAAAAGAAAGTCAGGAGAACCTTACGTCACTCACCCACTCACCGTTTGCGAAATATTAGCAGATAATAAGGCTGATATTGTCACGCTCATTTCCGGATTGCTTCATGATGTGGTGGAAGACACAGAGATTACACTTCAACAGATCAGCGACAATTTTGGAGAAGAGGTTGCTTTTATTGTAGATGGCTTAACGAAAATGAAGAAGAACCCTTCCATTCACAAAGAGGAATACGAGGCAATTAACTTTGAAAAACTCCTCGTTGCTTCGGAAAAAGATATACGGGTTGCTATTGTGAAAATTGCCGACCGCCTACATAATATGCGGACATTAGCAGTTAAAAAGGTAGAAAAAAGAATCCCATACTCCAACGAAACATTAATCTTCTTTGCACCATTATGCGAAAGGTTGGGGCTATTTAAAATTCAGCAAGAAATCGAAGAAATGGGCTTTCACTATCTTCATCCCAAAACATACGGCAGTGTAAAAAAGAGAATCGAAAACTACCTCCCGATTTTCCAGGCAGCGTTCAATCAATTTAAGAACATGCTTGAAAAGGAAAGTTTGATTCCATGTAAGGTTTATTGGCAGCAACAACCGGTCTATAAAGTGTATTCTTCATTGCAAGAGGGCCATCCATTTTCAGATATTTTCTCAATAAAGGTTATAACGACCGGAAGAATGGATTGCTATTCGATGTTGGGTGTGGTTCATCAGCTGTTTCCAGTCAAAGAGAATGGATTTGAAGACTATATTGCCATTGAAAAAAATGTCTTCTCCAAGTATTTGAAAACAATGGTTGAAATAGAGGGAATTGAGGTAAACATTCATATTCAATCAGTAGAACTGGAGGCCCTTTCAATAGAAGGCATTTTTCATGATATTAGAGTGAGTAGCTTAAAGGGGATTAGCAGCAAGATTCTTGGGGATTCGATTCAAGCAGCGAAAACCTTAACCGATAATCCAATTGAATTTTATGACCTTATCTCTTATGAACTTTTTCAAAAAGAAATAACCGTCTACACGCCAAAGATGGATGTCATAAGCCTACCAGAAGGGTCAACCGCTGTTGATTTTGCCTTCGCATTAAATCCTGAAATGGCTAAAAAAATGTCTCACATTAAAGTGAATGGGATTCAGGAACCGATTCATATTGAATTAAAGGATCTAGATATCGTGGAAATGATCTCGGGGGATGAGCTAACAGTAAACACGATTTGGCTAAACTATGCGATTACCGCCAAAGCATTAAAGGAAATTAATGAACTACTTTAGAAAGGAGCCTGTATGTTAATTAAAACGGAAAAAGATATCATCTCACTCATCCAGAGTGATGAGTGGATGATGGGAATTATAAAAACCGCAGAATCCTTAAACTTACCTGATTGGTGGGTGTGCGCTGGCTTTGTCCGTACAAAAATCTGGGATGTATTGCATGGTTTTGACGAAAGAACTAGTTTGCCAGATGTTGATGTGGTTTATTTCGACCCATCTAATACGAGTGAAACAGTTGAAAAGGAGCTAGAGGGGAAATTAAGAAACCAGCATCCTGATATCCCATGGTCTGTGAAAAATCAAGCAAGGATGCATCTTATCAATAACCTGCCTCCCTATACTTCCTCAATCGATGCCATTTCGAAATTTCCCGAAACTGTCACTGCTTTAGGAGTGAAGCTAAATAGAATGAATCAGGTAATTCTGACGTCACCAAGTGGAATTGATGATGTGATCAATTTAATAGTCAATCCAACGCCATATTTTTTTGAAACGGAAGAACGCATGCAAGTCTATCAAGAGCGGGTAAAGAAGAAGAATTGGGAATCGGTTTGGGATAAAGTTCGAGTAAATCATATTACGAGTGAAAACATAAGGATGTGTTTGTGATTAAAGCAATTATATTTGATTTCGATGGAACCTTGGCTAATACACTGCCAATTTGTTTTTATGCATTTAAAAAAGTATTTAAAGAATTTGATGATAGAGACTATTCTTCAGACGAAATAAAGGCCATGTTTGGGCCATCTGAGACAGGGATAATTAGAGAAAATCTTAGCCATATCAACAAAGAGCAAGCCATTGAGCTATATTACAAAGCGTATACGGAGCATCATCACGAATTAGTAAAACCAAATGTTGAAATGGATGAATTACTAGAGTATTTAAAAAGTAGAGGGATTAAGTTAGGAATTGTAACGGGTAAGGGAACGAGAAGTTTAGACATCTCACTACAAGCATTACAAATGGGTGGCTTATTTGATGTAATTATTACCGGTGATGATGTAATAGATCCCAAACCTCACCCGGAAGGTGTTATAAAGGCTTTAAGTCTTTTAGGAATTGAAAAGGAAGATGCCATGTTCCTCGGTGATAGCGATGCAGACATTCAAGCTGGAAAACAAGCGAATGTATATACGGTAGGAGTTCAATGGCTACCAGACTTTCATTCATCGGAATTTAGTGTAGAACCGGATTCAATTTTTACAAGTGTAAGAGAGTTCATTGAGTCTTTAAAAATCGGTGTTAAGATTTAAGACTTAGATAGAGATAGGGGAGTATTATGATAAAATACCCAAGTT
Organism: Pseudoneobacillus rhizosphaerae; assembly: GCF_917563885.1. GTDB lineage: Bacteria > Bacillota > Bacilli > Bacillales > Cytobacillaceae > Pseudoneobacillus > Pseudoneobacillus rhizosphaerae. Next base: position 246,676 of record NZ_CAKJTG010000002.1, on the reverse strand, counting down.
TTGCTCAAGGTGCAACAATTGGCATAACCGCCCCTTCCTCGGGTGTAAATATCGAATTACATGACATGTTCAAACAAGCATGTAAGCGTATGGAGGAAAAGGGATTTAAGATCCATTGTGGAGAAACAGTTTGGACGCAAAATAAAGCTAAATCTGCCCCAGCTAAAAAGCGGGCTGAAGAGTTTAATGAAATGATGAGAAGCAAAAACGTCGATCTTATCATCCCGCCATGGGGTGGTGAACTCTTAATTGAAATGCTAGAATTTGTTGATTTTAGCAATATGAAAGAAAAATGGATATTAGGCTATTCAGATATAAGTGGGTTATTATTAGCTACGACCTTAATGACCGGAATGGCTACTGCTCACGGGACTAATTTAGTAGATTTACGAGGCGACTATTCCGATGAGACGACGGCCATGTGGGAATCTGTTTTAACAACAAAATCAGGGGGCTCTATTATTCAGAATTCCTCGGTAAAATATCAAAAAAAGTGGAACCACAGCGACCCATCGCCAATGGTATTTCATTTAACAGAGGAAACCATCTGGAGAACGATTTCAAATACTAGTGTAAAGCTACATGGTAGATTACTTGGTGGATGTATCGATATTATTAGACACTTGATTGGAACACCATTTGGTGATGTGGAAGGCTTTAGAACAAAACACCTCCATGATGAGCCGATTTTATGGTATTTAGAGAACTGTGAAATGTCCACAGCTGATTTAAAAAGATCTTTAACTCAAATGAAATTTGCTGGTTGGTTTGAAAACTGTTCAGGCATCATGTTTGGTCGCAGCCCAGCCAATCACCCAGTTGAGGACTACACGATTGAGGACGTTTATCAAGATCTTTCAGATGAACTTCAAATACCAATTGTCTATGACATCGATTGCGGTCACATACCACCGCAAATTACATTTATTAATGGGGCTTTTGCAGAAGTGGAAGTGGTGAAGGGTAAAGGTGTTGTAAAGCAATACTTTACTTAAGTGCATAGGACGATTCTGCTTCTACGAAATGAAGCAAAAGAATCGTCCGATGTTTTATTTTTTATCCCAAAACAGTTTGTTTATTCACTGGAATATAGATGTCCATTTCTTTGTTCTCTGAGCCATGGCATCGTTCATCATACAGTTCGAATTCTACTGTTCCCGCATGTTCATAGCCTGATTGTGGGAACCAATTTGTAAAAATGTTATTCCAAGTTGACTGAATAGTTGAACTGAACGACTTTTCATCGGACTTAGGTGTCGTGAATACCACATATTCCATTTCTGGAAAACTCATATAGACCATTCCTTCATGTGCTTGAGTTCCCTCTTTTACTTCCATTCCAATGACATAAACGAATTCACCTGTTTCAGGATCAAAATTAGTACATATACCGAGTTCCTGATTTTTATTTATAGGATCTGGAATAGTACAACCTAAATTTTTTTGCATGTACTGTTGCCAAAATTGAGGAATATCCATATTATTTTGCCCGTCTTTATTTTTTGTTCTAAGTTCGTAGCCAATAATGTGAAAAGCAGGTTTAGTAACTAATGTTGGTTCCATACAAATACCTCCAATATAGTGATTTATAAATAGGCAGGCTTTCCCGATCAATGGTCCAGTTAATCTTTTGGCTTCACGATATTGCTTTGGTGTCACTCCATAGAAATTTTTGAATGCCCGATTAAATGATTCTTGGTATTGAAACCCAACATCGAATGCAATATCAATTACTTTTTCATCTGTATAAAATAAACGTACTGCTGCTGATGTAAGCCGCCTTTTTCTCACGTAATTCATCACAGAATCTCCAACCATTGTCTGAAAAACACGATGATAATGAAAAGGAGAAAAGCAAGCAATCTCTGCTAATTGCAATAGAGTAACTTGTTGATGCAAATTCTCTTCAATATAATCAACTGTTCGTTGAATACAGACCTCATAATCCACTCTTGTTCACCTGCCCTACCATCAATATAACAAAAAACGTACATCTGTTCTTAACATCTTTTGCTAAATATATTTTAAATCTTTTTCTAAAAAAAGAGGTATCATAATCCTTTAACCACTTTCAAAACTGGAACTTAGTGATTTTTACCCTCTACTCTTACCCACCCAACTGCCCTTCCCTAAAAAATAGGGGAGAATATCCCTTTCCAACTCTCGATTTTTGACTCGTTCGTTTGAAGCGATAGCTTCAAACGCCTTTCAGCAAGAGCTGAAAGGTGCACAAAAGGCATGAAATAAGGGGAGAAAGCTCGCTTTCTCCCCTTATTTCATGCCTTTTGTGCAAAACGAGGCAAAAATCACTATTCTTGTGCAGGTGTTTTTAAACGCCTACAACTTAAACGAACTCTTCAAAGAAACAATTCGGTTAAAAACAATCTTTTCAGCAGACGTTAACTTAGGATCCACATTAAAATAACCATGACGGAAAAACTGAAACTTATCTTGAGGTTGAACCTCTTTCATATTCGTTTCTACGAACCCATTTAATACCTCTAAAGAATGAGGATTAACCTTTTCGAGAAAGCTTTTATCCTCCTCATCCTCATTCGTCTCATCTAGAATTAAAGGCTCAAATAAACGGAACTCTGCTGGAACCGCTTGTGTAGCCTCTACCCAGTGAATCGTTCCCTTAACCTTACGACCAGTAAATCCTGTTCCACTCTTCGTTTCAGGATCATACGTACAGTGAATTTCAATCACTTTACCATCTGCATCCTTAATCACTTCTTCACACTTAATAAAGTAAGCATGCTTTAGACGAACTTCATTCCCAGGGAATAATCGGTGATATTTAGCTGGCGGATTTTCCATGAAATCATCACGCTCGATGTAAATTTCACGAGAGAATGCAATTTGGCGAATCCCCATTTCTGGAACTTCAGGATTAATTTCGGCATCAAGCATCTCCACTTGACCTTCAGGATAGTTGGTAATAACGACTTTTAACGGATCAATGACACCCATTGTACGAGGAGCTTTTAGCTTTAAATCCTCACGCATGAAATGCTCCAGCATTTGCGTGTCGACGGTTCCAGCTGTTTTCGATACTCCTAGCTCACGAACAAATGATTTAATCGCATCTGCAGTGTAACCTTTACGTCTTAATCCAGAAATAGTAGGCATTCGTGGATCATCCCAACCATCAACAAAGCCTTCTTCCACTAACTGCTTCAGCTTTCGCTTACTTGTAACCGTATTTGTTAAGGCAAGGCGTCCAAATTCGATTTGTTGTGGTTGGCTCTTCATTTCACAATGCTCCACTACCCAATTGTAAAACGGACGTTGGTCTTCAAATTCAATCGTACAGATGGAATGAGTAACGTCTTCCATAGCATCCTCAAGTGGATGGGCAAAGGCATACATCGGATAAATGCACCATTTGTCTCCCGTATTATGGTGTGTTGTATGGGAGATGCGGTAAATAACTGGGTCACGTAGGTTGATATTTGGTGAAGACATATCAATTTTTGCACGTAAGACCTTCTCACCATTTTCATAGTCACCATTACGCATTTTTTCAAAAAGCTCTAGATTTTCTTCAATGGAACGGTTACGATACGGGCTTTCCTTTCCTGGCTCCGTTAACGTTCCGCGATATTCACGAATTTCATCGGCGCTTAAATCATCTACATAAGCTAAGCCTTTGTTAATAAGTAGAACTGCACGACTGTACATTTCTTCAAAGTAGTCAGAAGCAAAAAATAGACCGTCCCAATCATAACCAAGCCATTTCACATCTTCTTTAATGGCTTCAACAAACTCGGTGTCTTCCTTTAGAGGGTTTGTGTCATCAAAACGAAGATTCGTTGTTCCTTTAAATTCATCTGCTAAATCGAAGTTAATAACAATGGATTTAGCGTGTCCAATATGTAAGTATCCGTTCGGCTCAGGCGGAAAACGAGTAATAACTTTATCGCGTTTTCCTGTATTTAAATCATCAATTACAATATTTCTTATAAAATTTGCTGGGTTCGGATTATGTTCCAACTTTCTCAACCTCTTTCTTAAAGCTTTCGTCAAACCTTCGATTACAATATTCAATAACTGTATATATAACATAATTTAAGACAATTTTCCATTGACTATCCTAGATATACGAAAATTAAAGAGACCGAACTGGCATGTTCAGTCTCTTTTTTGTAAAAATACCCACATCTGAAATATAGGAGAAAGGATAACGATTAGGCATCAAGATTTATTTGTTTTCGTGCGGAAGGATAAAGCTGTTTCTTCACTTTTGTTGCATACTCTTCCGCAAGCAGCTCTAGCCCTACCATAGCTAAGGATAGAAAATCAGCATAATGCTTCTGCACTTCCCATTTAAGCTCATTTTTGCCACAAATACTATACTCGTTTAAAGCATCAAATTCACTTTTTAATTTGTCCAAGTCGGCTTTTTGGAGCTCTGGTGAATCCCCTAAAAGCTCATCAATTCGAGTAATGTAGGCTTGTGACCTTGCTATTTTCGATTCGATGTCCTGGTGGGCTTTTTTATCAATCAGCTGATATTGAAGTTTAAAATCATTTAGTAGTTTAGCAGATTCATAGGTTGCATCGACGATATCATCTCTTGTCATCGAGGTCGTTTCATAGCTAAGCATATGCTTCCACGAAGGTTGGGTGATGGCCTTTCGATGGTCCTCGAGCGTATGACAAAGCTTGATATACCCATATTTTTCAGGATTTTCAAAGGCGGCACTTGCTGGATCTAAGAATGGTGCAAGTGGCGCGACAAAATATGCTAACCGTGAATCGAGCTGACAGCTGTTATGAATCTCTTCAACAAATTTGATATTATCCAAGGCACTTTGCTTCGTTTGATCAGGAATTCCGATCATGAAAAATAAATCGATTTTGGCTACTCCATGTTTTAGGGCAAACTGAAGTGTTTCGATGACCTTTGGATTGGTACAATTGAATTTACCGTTGTGGCGTCTAATTTTTTCGTCATGCGTTTCCAATGTTAATTCAAGGCTATATTTCGGAACTGCCTCATTAATTTTTTTGAAAAATTCTTCATCTGCATATTGGAAAAGTTCAAAAACGAGTTCATTTTTTAGTGGGATTGCTTTTAATCGTTCAAAGAATTCATCCACATATTTTTTTCCGCCTTGGCGTATATCATGAAGGATGAAAATCGGTGCCCGGCTAAAGCGAGAGATAAACACAATATCCTCAATAAGTTTTGCAGGAGAACGTAGCGCAAGGCTCGTGCGACCACAGTTTTGCTGATACGCTTCCTTCGAGCCACCACAGATTAAACATTTCTGAGTACAACCTCTCGCTGTTAATATCGCAGTATTGGGGTATTGCATCCACTCTTTGTATGGAAGTGGGTCTAAGAAGTTTTTATATTTAAAGACAGATCGAATCGTATAACGATAGCCAGGGATATCAAACTCATCTAGATGACTGGGGGCATAGGTCATCGGATTTACCTTTACGACATTTCCACTTTTCCACGTTAAGTTAGGAATACCTTCGAAATAGTTGGAGTTGGCCTCAATCTCATTCATTAACATTAGCATTAATTTTTCGGTTGAATCACCGCGGACAACAAAATCGATAAAGGAATAGTCCATTAGCTCTTCATGGTAATAGGTGGCTGATAGTCCGCCAAAGATCATCGGTGTTTGTGGATGGAGCCTTTTCACGATTTTAGCCAGTTCGATACTTCCATGAGCATGTGGAAGCCAGTGTAAATCGATTCCAAATGCCTTTGTTTTAATTTTGCGAAGCTTTGCTTCAACATCAAAGTTCTCATCAAGCAGCATCCGGTTGGCAATATTAATGATTTTCACCTTTAAGCCGTAACGTTCGAGATAATCGGCAATACTCGTTAACCCAATTGGATACATTTCAAACACAGGAGAGGAAGGGACAACATCACTAATGGGTCCTGCTAAAATAGAACTTTTACGAAAGTCATAGACGCTTGGGGCATGTAAGAGAACTAAATCGTATTTCATAAAAACCACCCTTTATTGAAATATTTTTATCTATTAAGTAAATGGTAGAAAGGTATGCTCTAACGATTTTTATGTTAGTAGAAGGATGCTGATTTCAGTTAGTTAGTGGCTGGAATAATGGACTGAATATCCTATATTGTGATTGATTTCACAAATTGATTTGCAATTTTGTAAAAAGAATCTTTTTTATAAAATTATCGTACCATATAATGGTATTCTGAAATGTGTCGAATCACGTAAAACTGGCTAAGTATTATAAAGGTGAATATAGTACTAAAGTAGTAACCAATATATTCCTTTTGCTGAATTGGCAAGGGGGCAATTTTTAGGGATAATAAAACAAACAAATCAACTTGATTTGTCCCAGTATCGGTCAGTGAAAAACCATTGGACCGGTCTGGGTTATTTGTCCTATTTTTAAATGTTAGCCAACTATATGATGGGCTTTTTTGTTTTAATCAGCTAAAATTAATTGACTGAATTTTTAGAAATAGATAAACTTAGGGGTGATTCGATGCCTAATACAGAAAAGCTGCAAAAGAAGGAGAAAATGGCTCGTCTATCTATTCTCTCCATTTCAGCAATCGGCTGGACGGCGATTTTTTACTACGGGTTCTTACATTTAGAACAACCAAAGCATATATCAATTTTTATATTATTAGTTCTGTTCCTAGCAGTTGTTGAATATTTCCCTATGCCTGTATGGCGAGGGTTTACAACGATCTCCTTCCCAATTGTCTATGCCATCTATGTAATGCAAGGGATTGAAGTGGCTGTTTCCGTGTATGCCATTATCGTATTTATTAGTTTTCTTTTAAAAAGAAGACCTCTGAGAATTGTTTTTTTTAATCCAGCACAGCTAGTGATCAGTTTACTAGTTGCTAATTGGTTCTCGAATACGTTTTTCCCTTTATTTATTACGGATGAAACATCTAGAATTGTGGCTGGCATTCTTCACTTTTCCTTCATGATTTTCCCGTTCTATCTTTTAAATAACCTAATTGTTGATATCATCCTTGTGCTTCGACCGCAGCCTTATACGTTGGCTAGCTGGAAGCAAAAAACCTTTCAAGAGTTAAATAGTTTAGTCATTTCCTTTATTTATTTAGTTTTGTTTAATGTTTTAGGAAACCAAAATCGTGGCGAAATCGATGTCATTTCCTTCTTCTTTTTCTTCTCTCCCTTGGTTGGATTGGCCCTTTTGAGCTCTAGTATTGTCCGTCTTAGGAAGGAAAAGATTCGTTTAAAAGCTCTTTTTAAAATGTCTTCTGAATTAAATAAAATTATGCCTTCAAAAGAATGGCTTTATTTTTTACAGAATAGCTTAAATGAATTTATTGATGTGGATGCGAGTATTCTATGGATTTGCGAGGATGGAGAGTGGAAAAGGAAATTCTCGATGGGTTTAACAACAAGGCAGAATCCACTTTCGGGGACAACCATCAGTACGTTTGAAAAAATGAAGCAAATTACGATTTATCATAATACGAAAAAGGATTCTGGTCCTTGTGGTGATTGCTTTGATAAAGATATTTTGTCGTGTTTATATGCCCCCCTTCTAATGGAAGATGAGATTGTAGGCATGTTTGTATTTGGAAGAAGTCGGACGCGAAGCTTTAATGAGGAGGATGTTCAATCAGGTGCGACTTTAGCAAACCAGTTAGCCATTGTGATTAAAACAAAAATGTTATTTGCTGAGCAGGAGAAGCGTCTTATTCTAGAGGAACGAAATCGCATTGCCCGCGATATCCATGATGGTGTCGCCCAATCATTGGCAGGCGCTGTGATGAAGCTAGAAACGGCTGAGCGCAAATTTTTAAAAATGCCAGATGAGGCTTTAAAACTTATTCAAGAAAGTAATGTAAAGCTGAGAATTAGCCTAAAGGAAGTCCGCCAATCCATTTACGCCTTACGTCCTTATCCGACGGAGAGGGTTGGGCTTATGTCGGCCATGAATTCCCGTTTGTCTTTGCTACAAAAGGAACATCCTATAAAAGTTCATTTAGAAACTAGGGGATCAGAATATCCACTTAGTCCAATGGTAGAGAAAATTATTTTTGATATTTTTCAAGAAAGTATTCAAAATGCAATAAAGCATGCGAATGCAAGTGCTATTGATATTTTATTAAGCTATCAAAGTGAACATATATTATTAAAGGTGAAGGATAATGGATTAGGTTTTTCACTATTTCAAGCCATGATCCAAGCACGAAACCATCCCCATTTCGGAATCTTACAAATGAATGAATCTGCAGAGAGAATACAAGCAACTTTACAGATTGATAGTAAGGAAGGTGAAGGAACAGAAATTAATTTAACCGTTCCTCGAATGGGAATTGAAGGAGGTAGCGAATATGATCAAGCTTATGCTAGTCGATGACCATGCTGTGCTGCGTGATGGTTTGAAAAATATTATTGGGTTAGAAGAGGATATGGAAGTAGTGGCTGAAGCAGTCTCTGGAGTAGACGCTCTAGATAAAGTGATCGGCGAAGGTTGTCTACCTGATGTTATCTTAATGGATATTAATATTCCTGATAAAAACGGGATTGAGGTAACAGGGCTCATTAAGAAGAGTTACCCCCATATAAAGATTCTCATGCTGACGATGCATGATCACGATGAGTACTTTATGTCCGCGATTCGCGAAGGTGCGGACGGATATTTATTAAAGGATGCTCCTTCCCAACATGTGGTCGATGCGATTAGGTCTGTTGTAAAGGGGCAATCTGTCATTCATCCGGCGATGACAAAGAAATTTTTGAGTTTCCAAGAGTCGGATAAGGCTCCAGAGCCAATGAAGGAGAGCAAGGATACCTTATTGACCGAGAGAGAACGGGAAGTGCTGCTCTGTCTCGTGCAAGGGATGAATAATAAGGAAATTGCACAAAGTCTTTTTATTAGTGATAAAACGGTAAAAATTCATGTGAGTAAAATTTTTAAAAAGCTAGATGTGAAAAGTCGTTCACAGGTGGTCATTTATGCGGTGCAAAATCAGTTAGTGCCGTTGCCATAGAGATTAGAGGCCTCCTTTTTAGGGGGTTTTATTTTTTTAGAGGGGGGTTAATCTTAAAAAATAGCAAATTTATATAAAAACTCTACCTATACTACTAAAGTTATATTCTAAAATAGTACATTTGCTTAAGTAAGATATAGCCTCTGTAGAATTGGCCCTCCTTCTAATTAGTGCAATAATGAAAAGAAAGGAATAGGGAGGAATTTTCTATGAAAATACGGGCCATATTGCTGTCAATTTTTTTGACTCTTGGATCAGTTCTTAGTTGTATTGTTCCATATCATTCAGTTAACGCCACGACAACAGTTGCAGTTATTGATACAGAATTAGTGAAGAGATTTACTGATTTAGTCACACCACAACAGGTAATTGTAACGTTTAAAAAAGAATCTTCAGATCGGTTAAATTTGTTAGAGACAGTAGGACTAAAGAAAGGGGTCGTTTTTAACGAATTACCGATTGCTGGAGTATTAGCGACTAAAGCTCAAGTAGAGGAGCTTGCAAAGAACGAAAATGTTTTATCTATTTATTACAATAAGCCTTTAAAGTATGAAAACAAAGAAGCGACAGAATTAACAGGAGTTGACCGACTTCGTACAGAAGACACTTTCCGTCAAGCAAATGGTGGTTTACCAGTATCAGGAGCAGGTGTTGGTGTCGTTATTAATGACAGTGGTGTCGATGGCACACATAAAGACCATGAATTTGGCTCTCACCTTGTACAAAATGTTTTGGGTGCGACAAATTTAAATGCTCAAAGTGAACTATTACCGATTTCTTACATTGAAAATGTTCCAAATACGGATACGAGCTCTGGGCATGGGACACATGTCACGGGAATTGTTGGTGGTACCGGAGCAATGTCAGGTGGGGAATATGAGGGGGTTGCACCAGGAGCTAATTTAATTGGCTATGGGTCGGGAGCAGCTGTAGCGATGTTAGATACATTAGGTGGGTTTGAGTATGCATTAACACATCAAGCCCAATACAATATTCGCGTTATTACAAACTCTTGGGGTGATACTAGTGATTCTAGTACCGACTTTGACCCGTTTAATCCTATCAATGTAGCCACAAAGGCTCTTTATGACCGTGGAATCGTGACTGTGTTCTCTGCCGGAAATTCAGGTCCAACCGATTCAACGATTTCGGGTAATTATAAAAAGGCACCTTGGGTGATTACCGTTGCGGCTGGAACAAAACAAGGAAAGCTAGCTGATTTTTCTTCAAGAGGTGTAAAAGATAAGGGTGGTACGGTTACAGTTGATGGAGTGGAGTGGAATTGGGTGGATAAACCTACCGTTACGTCACCTGGTGAAGCCATTGTTTCAACGAGAGTTATTGCCCCTGTTGCTGCTTTAGGCGCACCAGATGATGTCGCAAATATCCCACCTGCTTATATCCCTTATTATACAACAATGAGCGGGACGTCGATGGCGGCTCCACATGTAGCTGGGGTTGTTGCCTTATTGCTAGATGCGAATCCAGGTTTATCACCGCTTGAAGTGAAGCAGATTTTACAAGATACTGCCACCAATATGCCAGGCTATGAGGATTGGGAAGTAGGGGCTGGTTATGTGAACGCATATGCGGCAGTCGATGCAGCCTTTAATCAAAGAGACTATGGCAATACATTAAATACCAATCAAACTTTTCAAGCAGCTGCGAAAATGGTTGAAAACAAGCAGTCCTTCACAATTAATTACAACCCTCTCATAACAAGTTCGAACCAAACTACCTTTACAGTTGGTGATGGACAAACAGAACTTGTTGCAAAATTCAATGCTGTGGGTATTTTAGGAACAACAGGAAATACTTTGAATTTATCCTTAATTGGTCCAGATGGAATTCGCTATTCATCCGGGATCTCGGCTCTTTTCCCCTTATATATGGATAGAGCTGTTCAAGTCGTTAATCCAAAGGCAGGCACATGGACATTAGTTGTTGAAGGGCTTCAAAAAGCAATTGCACTCCCTGAAACAGTTAGTGGCGAGATAGTTTTAAAACAATCAAGTGGGTACACTGGTTTAAATGATATTTCTGGCCACCCGGCTGAATCAGCCATCAAGCTTGCCGTTTCTGAGAGATTAGTAGATAGTAAAAGCACTAAAAATTTTGAACCAGATAAACCGTTGAAACGCGTCGAATTGGCACGCTTTCTTGTTATGGGAGCTGGGGTTCGTCAATATTTACCTTTAGATGGCTTAAAGTCCTTTACTGATGTAAGGGCAGATGACGTACCATTTGTAGAAGCAGTTATAGCCAAAGGTTCTGCCTTAAAGGATGTAGGGCAAACAACGAGCGGTGTGATCCTTCCTGTTACGAGTGGTACCTTCTCACCAGAGGGAAAGGTGGATCGTTTGCAATTAGCTTACTCGCTCATTCAAGCACTGGGATTAGAGAAGGAAGCGAAAAGTCGAACATCTGAAAAGTTGACGGTTCAGTATGGTGATTCACGTATTGCGATTCAAGATTCTGCCCTCATTCCAGCTGCCTTAAGAGGATATGTACAGTTAGCATTAGACATGAATATCTTAAATGCGTATTTTTCAGTAGAACAAGGGCTTTACGATTTAGTTCCGACGGTAAAGGCCAAATTTGACCCAGCTAGAACTGTTACACGTGCAGATTACGCAGTTACGATTACAAGGTACTACGCGAATTACCAAGCCGAATAATCCATTTAAAACTGATTGCATTTTATTGTGCAATCAGTTTTTTTCTATAAAGAATGAATAAGTACTACTCCTCTAAGCCTTTTGGAGGAGGTGAAAGATAGTACTACATAACACTTATTTATAACCTTTGTGGAATAGGAACGGACCCATAAATTTCAGATAATAGTAATAAGAACTTTAGTTTATTTTCAAAGGAGGAAGGTTCATTTGAAAAGAATAATGGCTATATTTTTTAGTACTTTGTTACTGTTAACACCGTTGTTTGCTGGTATGTCAATGGTAAAAGCCCAGTCACAAACGGCTACAGTGGATGCTGAGCTGTTGGTAGCCTTAGAAAAAACGTTAGTGCCACAGCAGGTCATTGTCACATTTGATGGGAATAAAGCACCAACTAGCAGTCAGTTAGAGTTGCTAAAGTCGATAGGTATTAAAACAGGTGTAACGATGAAAACATTACCAATCGCTGGAGTATTAGCGACAAAGGAGCAAGTGAAAGCTTTAGCAAGCTCACCGGGTATTAAGTCAGTCTATTTAAATAAAAAACTAGAATACTATAACTATGATGCTACTGCCCTAACAGGTGTGGATAAGGCTAGAACAGATTCTGTGTTCCAGAAGGCAAATGGTGGATTTCCACTGTCAGGTAAAGGTGTAGGTGTAGTCGTGAACGATAGTGGAGTAGACGGTACCCATAAGGATATTGAATTTGGAAAGAATCTTGTCCAAAATGTTATGGCCTCCACTAATTTAAACGCCTTAGAACCTAGTTTATTGCCCGTTACCTATTTGGAGAATGTTGTAAATACAGATACAAATTCTGGCCATGGGACACATGTTGCTGGGACAGTTGGTGGCACTGGGGCAATGTCGGGTGGAAAGTATGAAGGTGTGGCTCCCGGTGCAGATCTAATTGGATATGGTTCTGGAGCGGCATTGTTCGTTTTAGATGGAATTGGTGGATTTGACTATGCAATTGCCAACCAAGCACGTTATAACATTCGTGTAATTACAAACTCTTGGGGTTCATCAGGGGATTTTGATCCAAATAACCCGATTAATGTCGCTAGTAAAGAAGCTTATGACCGTGGAATTACGGTTTTATTCGCTGCAGGTAATGAAGGCCCCGGTGAAAATACTCATAATCCTTATGCAAAGGCCCCTTGGGTGATTTCGATTGGAGCAGGAGAAAAGGATGGATCATTAGCAGACTTTTCCTCTCGTGGAACAAAGGGTGTAGGTGGGACATTTGAAATGGATGGCAAGGTCTGGAATTGGGAGGATCGACCAACGGTTGTTGCACCAGGAGTGGATATTATATCTACTCGTGTGTTGGGGCCAGTTTCAAGCTTAGCAATTCAAGCAGATGCTGAATTAATTGAACCGGCTTATCTACCCTTTTATACGTCCATGAGTGGAACTTCGATGGCAACGCCACATGCTGCTGGAATTGTTGCTCTATTACTAGAGGCGAAGCCTGAACTTTCGCCAGATGAAATCAAGCAAGTTTTACAAGATACGGCTACCAATATGCCAGGCTATGAAACGTGGGAGGTTGGAACAGGATATATTAACGCTTATGCAGCTATAGAATCGGTAATGTTTGGTACAAAGTACGGTTCCACTGTCAATGCCAATCAAACATTTCATAGCAATGCCGATTCAACGGTTGACCGAATTCCGTTTCAGGTAGTGTATAATCCGGTCACACTTTCTAGTAATCAATATTCATTTGAGGTAAGTAGCGGGCTTTCCCAGCTAACTGCCAGAGTGGATGGAGCTGGATTACTGGGCCAAACTGGAAATCCAATTAATCTTGTCTTGATTGCCCCAGATGGTACCGAGTACAGTTCAGGTGTTAGCTTACTTTTCCCCCTTTATTATGATCGTACCGTTTCCGTTAATTCTCCAACTGCAGGAGTGTGGAAGGCTGAAATAAGGGGCTTAAAAGGTAATGAGTTAAATCCAGTTGGTTTGGCTTTTCCTGAAACAGTGAACGGTACCCTTTCTTTTTCAAGGGTAAGCGGTTTTTCAGGTTTGAATGATATTGCGGGACATCCAGCTGCAGAGGCAATTAAAATGGCCGTAAATGAAAGATTAGTAGACGGTTATAGCGATGGTACCTTTAAACCTGGTCAAAATTTACTGCGCAAGGAGTTAGCTAAGTATTTAGTAATGGGGACAGGGGTTCGTCAGGCAAAGAGTGCTACTACATTAAGTGGTGTGAACGGGGCTGATGTTCCATTCGTTCAAGCTGTTTTAGCAAAGGGGGCGTCAATTCGCAACCATTCGCAAACGGATAATGGCGTCATGTTGCTTAAATCGGATGGAACGTTCGGCTCTGATAGTGTAGTCACTCGTGCGGAGCTTGCTTATTCACTTGTGCAGGCACTAGGATTACAATCCCAAGCCCAAGCATTTTCCGGAAATGTAACCGTTCAATACAAGGATAGCCGAATTTTGGTTAAGGATGCACCGAGCATACCGGCTCATTTAAAAGGCTATGTTCAGGTAGCTTTAGATTTAAACATTTTGAATGCAACATTTAGTGTGAAACAAGGGCCATATGATTTACAGCCAACAGTGGAAGCCGCTTTTTCACCGGCGAAAAATGTGACTCGTGGGGACTTTGCTGTAGCGGTTTCTCGATATTATCAAGCTTGGTTTCAATAATAGTATAATGGCTGACTCAGATTACTTTGGGTCAGCTTTTTTGATTCGTAAAATAAAAGTTCCCTTTTTGGTTAGAAAAAGGTAGTAGGCGATTAAAATAGATTATTAGGCGATTAAAGGCTAAAAATAGGCGATTAAATTCGAGTTTCAGGCGATTAAACTGTGAAAACTGGCGATTAAATGCATTTCCTAACCCTTTTCCAGAATGAAAATAATTGAAAAATAAACATTGAAAGGGTAAACTACTAACATATACGCATGTGCAATCGCTTGCGCAAGCCATACTAAATAAAAATATACGAATAATGAGGGAAAATAGATGAAAAAGATATGGTGGAAGGAAGCGGTGGGCTATCAAATCTATCCACGCAGCTTTCAGGATTCGAATGGTGATGGAATTGGTGACTTACAGGGGATTATTCAGCGTTTAGATTATATAAAAGAGCTAGGAATTGATGTAATTTGGATTTGTCCGATGTACAAATCGCCAAATGATGATAATGGCTATGATATTTCAGATTACCAAGATATTATGGCGGAATTTGGAACGATGGCCGATTTTGATCAGCTGTTAAAAGAAGTTCATGCACGTGGGATGAAGCTGATTATTGACCTTGTTCCGAACCATACAAGCGACGAGCATCAGTGGTTTGTGGAATCACGTTCTTCGAAGGATTCTCCGAAACGTGATTGGTATATTTGGCGCGATGGGAAGGACGGAGCGGAACCGAACAATTGGGAAAGTATTTTTGGTGGCTCAGCCTGGGAATACGATGAAAAAACTGACCAGTACTATATGCATCTTTTCTCTGTGAAACAACCGGATCTAAACTGGGAAAATCCAGAGGTTCGCCAGGCCATTTATGAAATGATGAGATGGTGGTTGGATAAAGGGATTGATGGGTTCCGGATTGATGCAATTAGTCATATTAAAAAACGTCCAGGTTTACCTGATATGCCTAATCCGAAAAATGAGAAATACGTTTCATCGTTTGAGATGCACATGAATCAGGAAGGCATTCATGAATTTTTGCAGGAATTTAACGACGAGACATACGCGAAATATGATGTGATGACCGTTGGCGAAGCGAATGGAGTTAAAACCGAGGATGCTCACCTTTGGGTTGGCGAAGACGAGGGTAAAATGAATATGGTCTTCCAATTTGAGCATTTGGATTTATGGGATGCGGAAAAGAAAAAAGAGCTAGATGTTTTGGGTTTAAAAGAGACGTTAACACGTTGGCAAAAGGGTCTTGAAAACAATGGCTGGAATGCGTTATTTATTGAAAATCATGACAAGTCAAGAGTGGTTTCGACTTGGGGAAATGATGAGGAATACTGGTATCAAAGTGCAACTTCGATGGCAGCAATGTACTTCTTAATGCAAGGTACACCGTTTATTTATCAAGGTCAGGAGATTGGTATGACGAATGTTCAGTTCCCTTCGATTGATGATTACGATGATGTTGCTGTTAAAAATATGTATCGTTTAAAAAGAGAAGCTGGTGTACCACATGAAGAGATTATGGAAATTATTTGGGCGTCCGCTCGTGATAATAGCCGAACTCCAATGCAATGGTCAACGGATGCGAATGCTGGTTTTACAACCGGTACCCCTTGGATGAAGGTCAATCCGAACTACGTACAAATTAATGTTGGCAAGCAAGAGAACGATGCAGAATCTGTCCTTTCTTTTTATAAAAAAATGATTCGTCTTAAGAAAGAAAATCAGGTGTTTACGTACGGGATTTATGATCTGGTTGATGAGGATCATCCCCAGGTCTACGCTTATACGCGGAGTGGGGATGACGGTAAGGTGCTGGTTATGTCCAACTTAACGAAGTCGGTTGCGGAGTTTGTGGTGGATGAGGGTCAGTTTGCGGAGCTTCTGTTAAATAATTATCCTGTTGATGAGGGCGCTGGGGCTGGTGTGATGACGCTGCGTCCATATGAAACTCGAGTTTATCGTATGACATAAAGAAAGTGCTAGCAGTATTGTTCTGCTAGCATTTTTTTGAGGAAATATTAGGCAATCACCTATTTTTAGCCCATTGCATAATATAGTTGGTGAGAATCAAGACTGATGTCACCAAAGGAGTGTTTGAACGTGGCCGGTAAAATTAGAAACTATTATGCAGGTGGGAATACTGCTCGAGGATTCCATAATCTATACCAATCTAATTTAGAAGGGTTAGATAGATTGTTTATTTTAAAAGGTGGACCTGGGACAGGGAAATCGTCCATGATGAAAAAAATCGGTGAAGAGTGGTTGCGCAAAGGCTATGATATTGAGCTTTTACATTGTTCATCGGACAATAATTCGATTGATGGTGTGATTATTCGCGAGCTTGGGGTAGGGGTTGTCGACGGGACAGCTCCACATGTGATTGAGCCAACGGCACCAGGGGCAGTGGAGGAGTATATTAACTTAGGCGAAGCGTGGAATTCTGATAAATTGGTAGGGAAAAAAGGAAATATCGTAAAGCTAACGGGGAAAATAACGGATTCGTTCCAAACCGCTTATTCTACCTTCGCTGAAGCTTTAAGGGTTCATGATGAGTGGGAAAAAATCTATATTAATAGTATGGATTTTGAAAAGGCAAATCAGTTGACTAGCTCGTTGATTGATAAGTTTTTTGGAAAAATAAAGCTAAATAAAAAAGCGGATGTAAGGCATCGTTTCTTAGGGGCAGCCACTCCACAGGGGGCAGTGGATTTTGTTCCGAATTTAACGGAGGATTTATCCAAACGGTATTTCATTAAAGGGCGAGCGGGCTCAGGGAAATCAACGATGCTGAAGAAAATAGCTGCTGCTGCTGAGGATAAGGGCTTTGATGTGGAGGTTTATCATTGTGGCTTTGATCCAAATAGTTTGGATATGGTCATCGTAAGAGAGTTAGGCTTTGCGATTTTTGATAGCACGGCACCACATGAGTACTTTCCAAACAGCGACAGAGACGAAATTATCGATATGTATGAGGAATTAATTGCACCAGGAACAGATGAAATTTTTGCGGAAGATATTGCTGATATTGCTGGTCGTTATAAAGGAAAAATGCAGGAGGCCATTTCGTATTTAGCGAATGCCAAATCGCTTCATGATGAGTTAGAAGAAATCTATATCGGGGCAATGGATTTTGAGGTTGTGAACGGGATTCAGGAGAAAATTTCTGCGGAGATTGAGCGGCATGCGGAGAAAGAATAGTGTTGGTTGAAAGCAGGGTATTGGAACCCTGCTTTTTCTTGTTTTGTAGGTGGTAAGTGGTTTTTTATTTTACAAAAAAAGGTAATTAATGGTTTAGTTTGTGACGGAATTGTGAAATAGTCGGAATTATTGCAAAAGCGGTCGGAATAACTGTAAAAACAGTCGGGAAAAATCCTCGGAAAGTCGGAATTATTGATAATTTAGTCGGAATAAAGAGGGTAGCATGCTTTTTTAAAATTTGTGTAGGGGTGTAGGCTTCTGTATTCGTCTATTTATATAGATGCAAATAGGCGGAAAGTATTGAATTTTCCTAAAATAAGGGAAAAACAAAACTTTTTCGATTTTCTAACGTCTATAATAAATAGAGAGAGTCTATCTAGGGGGGATAAAGTTGTACAAGTATATAAAAGTAGTTGTCACGCTCATCATTTTTCTATTAATATTCGGAAACCTCACACTGCCAGCAAAAGCAAAGAGTGTGAATATTAATGTTTCCATTGATGCGGGCTTTGATGGGAAGGTAAAGAGAGGTAGAGGCTTTCCTGCATCTATTAAACTAGAAAATAACGGTGAAGCTTTTAGTGGGGACTTATTAATTCAATATACCCCTTCTTATAATACGGGTGGTGCCATGTCCCTACATGTGGAATTGCCTGAAGGAAGCTCGAAAACGTATCAAGTATCAGTGCCAGGTTTAATTGAAGAGGGTCAATCGTCGTTTCAAGTGATGCAAACGATTCATCTATATGAGGGTAGCTGGAAAAAAGGAAATGAAGTGACCTTCAAAGGTGAAAAGGCGTTTAAACCTAGATACATAGATTATAGTGATCAAGTCATTGGTGTTCTCAGTGAGAATTATGACCGCGTAAAGGAATGGAGAACACTTCCTGCAATTGAGTTGCTGCCATTAAAAAAGGAACAGCTACCAAAGCAAGGCTTGGGGCTTGATATGGTCGATTATTTAGTCGTGGATGAATATGCTGTTTCACAATTAGATGAAACACAGCAAGTTGCGATTAAAGACTGGGTTAGATCAGGTGGAGTTCTTGTAGCAGGAGCAGCACCAGATGCAAGTGGGTCCTATGGACTTTTATATCCGATACTACCAATGAAAATGGAAGTTGAAAGTGTAGGAGAGACTAGTTTTCTATTAACGGCTACAAATGATCAAATCGCTTTTAAACAAATCAATCTTTTTACAGGAGCAGTTGAAGCAGGTGCCGAAATTCTTCAAAAAAGCGGCAACCTTCCAGCCACGATCAAAAAGGATTTTGGCAGAGGAACCATCTTGCAAACTAGCTTTTCTCTTGGTGACCAGCCGTTATCAACCTGGGAAGGATATAGTTCATGGTTTGAGATATTCATTGATGAAGCAGATAAAAGTAGCTTCAGCAGCAATCGTAATGGCCAGGATTTGTATGATCAGCTTTATTGGGAGTTTGCGGAAACGAATGAATATTTCCCAGCTGCTAATTATTCCGTGTCTCAGATTATCATCATTGTGCTTATTTACTTGATTGTCCTTGTTCCGATTCTCTATTTTGTTTTACGCAAATTGGATAAACGCGAACATTCATGGTGGGTAATTCCCACTCTTGCTGTGGTGATGTCTAGTATTGTATTTGGTCTTGGTGCAAAGGACCGAATTGCAGAGCCATTGATGAATCAAATGGGATTTTTTAAGGTACAAGACCAACAGTTGAATGGTTATCAAGCGAATACACTTTTATCTAATCGGAGCGGGGAGTATAAGCTTTCTGTACCGAAAGACCAGTATCGAGCAGCACCGCACTTGAACAACAATTCACCCAATATGGATGCTTCCTTGGTCGCGGTCACAGAGGAAAAACGCAAGGAAAATGAAATCACGTTCCGAGAAGTCGGATACTGGTCCTCTAAAACGATTTACGGAAAGGCCCAAAAGGAAAGTGAAGGCGACTTTACGGTTAAGCTTTCTTTAAAAAATAACCAGTTAACGGGGACGATTCAAAATGGATTTCCCTATGACTTTATAGAGCTGTTTATTTGGTCAGGGTCTCAAAAAATAAATATCGGTCCGTTAAAAGCAGGAGAAACGCTCCAGGTGAATCAGAAAATAAAGCAAAGCTTTTTTACAGCACCAGCGATGCTATCGAATTCAGGTATGTATCAACAAAATAATCTTGAAAAAATGAAAATGGAGAGACTTCAGTACGCTTCGTTTGTATTTTTAAATGGCGATTTTGATAATCAACCCCTTGTCGGAGGTATTACAAAAGATGCTATTGTCGATGTGAATATGGTAGGAAAGAATGAAAAGCAAAACAATCTCAACCTGATTCTGTCATCGTTTGTTGCTGAGAGCGATTTTATGGGGAAGTTTAATTTAAAACCTGAAATGCTCAATACTAGAGTGGAAGTTGTAAATGGAGTTATTCATGAGAAGGGAATTAATGGAACCCCGAATGAGATGATGATGGAAGACGGGGAGTATGATTATATTATTCAGCTACCTGATCAAATAAGAGGAAAAAACATCCTAATAGATAGTTTAAGTCTGCAAATGAATGGACAAATGCTTCAATACTCCATCTTCAATCAAGTAACAAGAAAGTACGTGCCAATTAAAGAAAATCAAAACACGGTATCCTTTAAAAAGGAGGATCAGGTGGAACAATTTTTCTCAAGAAGCGGCGAGATTCTTATTAAGGTTCATAAAAATTCAAAAGGTGATCCCTATGTATATCTACCTCAGGTCACTGTGAAAGGGGAAGTGACACCGTGATTGAAATAATGGAACTAACAAAACGATATGGAAAATTTACAGCACTCGACTCGCTTAGCCTCCAAATTGAAAAAGGAACGGTATTTGGATTTGTTGGTCAAAACGGAGCGGGGAAATCTACCACCTTTTCGATTCTGGCGACGCTTTTAGCGCCAACTTCTGGGACTGCTTATATTAATGGCTATAATGTTCAGAAGGATACAAAGATGGTAAGAAGGCAAATTGGTTACATGCCCGATTTCTTTGGAGTATATGATCAGTTAAAAGCGGATGAATACTTGCATTTTTATGGAGCAAGTTATGGAATTCCATTAGTTGAAAGGCAAAAACTAATCCCACAGCTGTTAGATTTGGTGAATTTAACTCATAAGCGTGATTCCTATGTCGATTTATTATCAAGAGGAATGAAGCAGCGCTTATGTTTAGCAAGAAGCTTGATTCATGATCCTGAAGTGTTGATCTTAGATGAACCAGCATCTGGACTAGACCCACGAGCACGAGTAGAAATGAGAGAAATTTTGAAAGAGCTAAAAAGCATGGGGAAAACTATCCTAATTTCATCTCATATCCTTCCAGAGCTAGCAGAAATGTGTGATACTCTTGGAATTATTGATGGCGGAAAGCTTGTGGCGGAAGGCTCCGTTTCGGATATCCAGGCGAAGCTACAAGGAGAAAAGATGATCATTGTTAAAATGATGGAGGGTCTTGAACAGGCGATTGCGTTTTTTGAGGACGATCCTTATGTTTCAAAATTAATTCATCGGGAAGAAGAAAACTCGCTTCAATTCATTTATCGAGGTTCATCGGAAGAACAAACAGTTTTATTAAAAAAGGCCATCTTGCATCAGCTACCGATTATTAGCTTTTCGGAAGTAGAGACTAATTTAGAGGATGTATTTATGGAAATTACTAGGGGGGTGGAGTTAGCGTGAAGAACTTCGTCGTTAATCCCGTGTTAAATAAAGAATTTAAGCTTCGGTTTCGGACGTTTAAAAGCTTTCTGGGCATACTGTTTTATTTACTTGCATTGGCTATCTTGATTATTGGATTTGTCTTTATTGAATCAATGACCAATAGCCAAGGATACTTTAAGCCAGACCAGAGCCGAGAGATGTTTATGATTCTCTCTGTGCTTCAGTTAGCTCTCATTTTGTTTATTACGCCAGGCTTAACCGCAGGTGTTATCAGTAGTGAGCGTGAACGACAGACATTAAATATCATGCTGACTACTACTCAAAGCTCAACTAGTATTATCGTAAGTAAGCTCCTCTCTTCGATATCATTCTTGTTGCTCTTGATTATCGCAAGCTTGCCTTTATATAGCATTGTGTTTTTATTTGGAGGAATCTCTCCAGGTCAATTACTCACAATGATTGGCTTTTACACGTTTACCATCATTACGTTTGGAAGTATTGGGGTACTGTTTTCAACATTGATTCGAAAAACGATTGTATCGATGGTAACGACCTATGGCGTGACGCTATTTTTAGCGGGGGGTACAGCGTTTTTAACGTTAATTTTGATGCAGCTGGATAGAGGATTTTATAATCCTGCAGGAGGCAATAATCCATTTCCTTATTTTACAGCGATGCTCAATCCACCGATTGTTTTGTTAGGAACGTTTCAACCAGAAATAATAAAAGAAATACAGCGAGGAACTGGGATTGAATTCCCGCTTTGGATTTCATTCTTGATTTCGTACACGGTTATTTTTCTAGGGGCCTTATTGCTTAGTATTAAAATGCTTCGTCCAAATATGAAAAAAGGCTAAAGGATGGGATTAGGTGGAAAATCAAAAACAATTTGAAAAGTTACTGATACCAATCCGACGTCAGCTATTGTTAAAACTGATCCTAAAGGAATTTCAGCTCCTGCTTTTACTAGCAGGAGCTTGTGTCTTCCTATTGGTTGCAGTTGCTAGTGTGGTTGTTGTTCCATTTATCAACTCCTTTTTCCTGGCAATGTTCGCCCTATTGTTGATGTTTTTTTTCATAAGAGTTTGGTTGAAACGACCTGGATTGCAGGCGGCGGCGTTTGTCTATAATTCGTTTGTTTCGGAGGATCGGGTGCTGACAGCCTACTCCTTTCTAAATCGTGAAGGTGAGCTGGAGCAATTGCAGTTAGCTGATGCGGTTTCTTGGATGAAAAAGGTGGAGAACCAGGTTCAAAAGCGCAAAAAGTATGCTTGGTTTCCTAAATGGCTGACTGGTGGGCTGATGTTTTTTTTAGCAGCGGTGGTTATCTATTACACGGTTCCCGATTCATTTGAACTGGCTGTTAAGAAGGAAAAGGAAATCAAGCTTGTGAAGGAAGCGGAGAAAAAGCTGGAGGAAAAGATTGAAAAGGAAAAGAATCCAGAGGTGAAAAAGGCTTTAAAGGAAGTTGAAAAGAAGCTGAGTCAGGCAAAAACGGCTGAAGAGGCTTTGAAGGAATTAGAAAAGCAATCGAAAAAACTAGAGCTACAAGCGCTGAAAGAAAAAGAAAAACAGAAGGCGTTGGAGGATTGGCAGCAGGATTTAAATCGGAGTGGTTTGTCGGAATTAGCCAATTTACTAGAGAAAAAGAATCTGGAGGCTTTTGAAAAAGAGTTGAAGGAATTAAATAAGCAATGGAATGAGTTAAGTAAAGAGCAGCAGAAGGCATTAAGTCAGCTCTCTCAAAGTGATAAGCAGCTATCTGAAGAAGAATTAGAAAAGCTTTTAAAACAAATTGAGTTGGCTATGCAGTCGCCGGAGCTGCTGAAACAGTTAGCGGAGGCACAGGCTGCTCTTCAAAATTCAGGGATGAGCTTACAAAATCAAATGGTTTCCAATGGAATGCCTCCTTCTCAGATGGCTTTTGCACCTCCAGGTTCACAGCCAAGTGGAGGGCAGAAGCCGGGGACAACTACTGGTAATGGGCAATCGCCTAATTCCAATGGGCAGCCGCCTTCTTCAAGTGGTCAACGGAATGGTGGGAATGGTAATGGTAACGGTAGTGGATCTGGGAGTGGTTCTGTCTCAGGTTCTGGATCCGGATTCGGTTCGGGTTCCGGTTCAGGTAGCGGGGGTTCTGGAACAGGCACCGGTACTGGAAGTGGCATGGGTGGTGGAGCTGGACTCGGTCAGGGATCAAGGGAGATGCTGACCATTCCAGAACGTTTGCAAGGTGGTTCCAATGTGGAAACAGATAATGGGAATATTGGTGAAGGTGCCTCGGGACAGCAGTCTGAAGGCTCTGGTCCTATTTTAAAAGGTACTATTCGACCTTATAGGGAAGTGTTCCAATCGTATGAGCAAGCGTACCGCCAAAGTACGGAGCGCGTAGACTTGCCGGCGGATTTAGGAGATATCGTCAAAAATTATTTTTCTACAATTGATCCAAACAAGGAGTGAAACTGATGTCTTCTATAAAAGAAAAAGAGCAGCAATTTGCTGTGGCGGCAGATACCTTTTCAAGAGTGAGGAATGAGATTAAATCGTTTATCGTTGGGCAAGAAGAGGTCATTGATCAAGTGTTATGGAGTATTTTTTCAGGAGGGCATGTGCTGCTTGAGGGGTTGCCGGGTCTCGGAAAAACGATGCTAATCAAGACGATTGCTGAGTGCCTAGATTTGCAATTTTCGAGAATCCAGTTTACTCCAGATTTAATGCCTTCTGATATTACCGGAACCATGCTTCTTCAACCAGATGAAGACGGACGTCAAAAATTTGCGTTTCATAAAGGACCGCTTTTTGCCAATATCGTCTTAGCAGATGAAATTAACCGTGCAACACCGAAAACGCAAAGTGCCTTGCTGGAAGCGATGGGGGAGAAAACGGTCACCATCATGGGTGAAACGAAGCAAATGGAAAAACCATTTTTTGTACTCGCAACGCAAAACCCGATTGATATGGAAGGGACATATCCGCTTCCTGAAGCACAATTAGACCGTTTTGTTTGTAAAGTTCAAGTTCGCTATCCGTCGAAGGAAGAATTAAAGGAAATTGCGATTCGTACGACTGGGGTACATTCGGCTGTTTTAGAAAAGGTTGTGGGGATTGAAGAAGTTTTAGAACTGCAGAAACTGGCAAAAGAAATTTTAGTTTCAGAGGAGATTTTGAACTTTGCTGTTGAGTTAATTTCAGCAACACATCCGGATTCGGAGGATGCACCAGAAATGGTGAAGCAATATGTTCAGTTCGGTAGTGGCCCACGTGGATTGCAAAGCTTGATTCAAATGGCGAAAGCACGGGCAATGTGTGTCGGCAGATATCATGTATCCGTGGGCGATATCAAGCAGCTTGCCTTACCTGTGTTAAGACATCGACTGTTGTTAAATTTTGAAGGGGAAGCCAATGGGATTTCCGTTGATGAGATTGTAACAGAAGTCATTAATCATATTAGTGGCCAAGGAGCTAAAGTGAAATGAGTAGTTACCATGCCCTGCTTGGTCGGCTTCAAAAAATGCGGTTGCTGGTTAAAACAAGGAAAAGAGGCATTCATAAGGGGTCTAGGCAATCGAGCCATTTTGGTTCCTCGTTAGAGTTTTCCGATTTCCGAGTGTACCAACCTGGTGATGACGTAAGGCAAATCGATTGGAATGTTTTTGGTCGCACTCAAAAGCATTATATTAAGAGATTTCTAGATGAGCAGGAGCTTTCTATTGCAATTTATCTTGATTCAACCTCTTCTATGCGGCAAATTCAGAGTAAGTGGGAGTTTGCGAAGGGGTTGGCTGCCCTTTTGAGCTATGTTGTGTTAGCTAGTGAGGATCGGTTAGTTTTTTCACCGGTTGCTTCGAAGTCTTTGATGGCAATTCGGAGGAAGGGTGCGGTGTCTAGTCGAAGGACATATTTAGAGATTTTGGGGTTAGATGAAGGGGAGCAAACTGGGGAATTTATCGCTAATCTGCACAATACTGTTTCAAAGAATCAGCAGTTATCGATTTTGATATCGGATGGGTTGGAGCCGCTTGATCGAGTGGAGGCTCTTTTGAAGAAATTGAGTTCATTGAAACAGGAAATCTGGTTTCTTCAAGTGTTAAGCAGTGAGGAGATTTCCCCTTCATATTTGGGCGATTTGAAGCTGATTGATAGCGAATCAGATGCTGTTGTGAATGTGAGTTTGAATCCGGGGATTGTTTCCGATTATGAGAAACGGCTGATGGAGCATAATAGAGAGTTAGAAAAAATTTGTCGGCGGTATGGGGGGCATTTTATTAGTGTCTCCGACCAAGATTCTATGCAGTCGATATTGTTTCATGAACTTCCTAGTAGAGGTTTGATACGGTAGGCTTTTTAGTGGTCTATTGGACAAAACATGGTTGGTGAGTGGTCGAAATGTCCAATAGGAGTGCTCTATCGGACAAAACGTGGTCAGGAGGCAGCCGAAGTGTCCAATAAAAAGATTTCCGTTCCATCCATAAAGAGGTGAAGGTATGCAATTTTTATTTCCATGGTTTTTTCTCTTGAGCTTTTTGATCGCTGCCGTCATTCTTTTTTATTTTTTTCGAAAACAGTATGAGGAAAGGAAAATTTCCTCCAATCTGCTTTGGGAACAGGTTTTAAATGAATGGCAAGCGTCACCATGGTTGAAAAAGCTTCAGCAAAATCTATTATTCTGGTTACAAATACTTGCTTTGCTCTTACTGATGTTTGCCCTCGTAAGGCCGTTTTGGTTGCAAAAGGATTTGCAAGGGGAGCATCTGATTTTTATTATTGATCCATCAGCTACGATGTCAGCACAATATGAGGATACTACTCGCTTTGACTATGCGAAGGAACAATTGCTAGATTTAGCAGGGAAGTTGAGTGGCCAAGAGGTTACGTTAATAAAAGCTGGCGAGAAGCCAGAGATCCTGATTAGCAAGGAAACGGATAAAGGGGCTATTAAGAAGAGCATCAATGAGCTCCAATTATCCTATGAACATGGCATGATGGAAAAAGCAGTGAATCTAGCTGTTTCCCTGTCGACTGGTAAAGATACTAGCATTCATATTTTTTCAGATTCGGTGACGAAGGATGTGCTGGCAGGTGTTGAGCAACCGATCGAGGTCCATAATATTGGTAAAGAATTAGCCAATGTAGCACTGCTATCCTTTGGGGTAGCACCGATTGGAGAACAAGTTTCTGGTGTGGCTGTTTTGGAAAATCAATCTTCAAAGGATACTGAACTCACATTTCAGATTCATAGTGCACAGGAATTACTTTTTAAGGAAAAGGTGACGGTAAAGGGTCAGGAACAATATGTTCTCCCAATTCCTTCCCTCCCTGAAAAGCCTTACTATGAAGCGGCGATAACGAAGGACGATGGCTATCAGGTAGATAATAAATTAACCTCTATCTATACCGAAACGAATCCCCCGATTTATACGATCGGCAATGTGAATCCCTTTGCTGTAAAAGGCTTTCAGACGTTAGGGGTTGAGGTATTACAAACAGATGCTAAAAATGTCCAAAAGAACATGAATGGGATTTTTATAACGGAAACTAGCTCATTAAAAAATCAACCTGCACAGCCCTTAATATTGTTTAATTCTAGCAAGGAAAAGATTAAGTTGACTGAACCGCTACAAGCTGAAAACGATCCATTGCTACAATATGTTGATTATAAAAAAATCTATATCGCCGAAGCTATCAAGGAATTAGAGGGTGACTGGGAAACCATTTTAAAAAGTGGATCCGTACCGCTCATTCAAAAAGGGAGTCGAGATGGGAAGTCGCTGATTGTGGTGAATTTTGATTTAACCGATTCCGATTGGCCACTGCAGCCTGGTTTTCCGATTTTTCTCTATAATAGCTATCAATGGCTTTCGCAACAAACCGATTTCCTTGGCTATTTTGGACCTGGGGAAGAAAAATGGATGAATGTTAGCGAAGGTTCCTCCAAATGGTCGATTTATGACGGAGACGACGAAAATCTGTACACACTTGATTTGGTGAAGGGGAGCTTTAAGGCACCCAATCTTCCTGGTACTTATCAGGCTGTTGCTGATGATAAAATTAACTATTTTTCCGTTTTAATGGATGAGCGTGAAAAATATCCAGCGGTCGAGACCTCTTTTAAAATGAATGAGTTGAAGGGTCAAGTAAAAGGTGAAACGAAGAGTCGAAATGACGTGATGTGGTTTTGGTTAGCGCTTATTGCCTTACTTTTAATAACGATAGAATGGGAGGTTTACCGCCGTGGGTTTAGAGGTTAAATTCCCGTTACTATTACTACTATTGATACCGGTATTGTATCTTGTATTTTTATACGTAAGGAAAAATAAAAAAAGAGAATTTTGGTTGGTTGCCGGATTACGAACGGCCATCTTCACTTTGTTAATCTTGGCATTAGCTATACCGCAAATTCTATTACCTGTAAAAGGGGAAAAAGTCATCTTTCTAATGGACCGCTCTGATAGTGTCAGAAATGGTGATAATGTTGCTCTTGATTGGATCGAAAAAAGTGTTAAAGGGAAGGACAAAGAAGATGCTTTTTCGATTGTGACAATGGGGAAGGATGCCTTTTTAGAGCAAGCTCTTGGCAAGCAAAAGCTATCTGTTACGGAGTTTAACACGAAAGTGGATGGTAGCGAAACGGATATTGAATCGGGAATTCAGTTCGCGGCCTCCATCCTTCCGAAGGATTCAGGGGGAAGAATCATCCTCCTATCAGACGGAAACGAGACAATCGGTAATAGTAAGGAAGGAGCTAAGCTTCTAAAAAATAGAAAGATAGAGTTAGATTCGGTCTTAATGGAGCGGGCCATCCAAGAGGATATGTCAATTACAGATCTAGAGGTCCCTCCTTCCATGTATAAAGGGGAGGAAGCACAGATTTCGCTCACCATTGATAGCAACTCTAGTAAAAGTGCTAAGGTACGAATTTCCGTTAATAATCAAGATGTTTTAACGGAAAATGTTGCTGTGAAGGAAGGAAAAAATGTTTATCGTTTTTCCTATAAAGTCGAAGAAACCGGAATGACTGTCTTTAAAGGCGAAATCGCAACGGATCATGATACCTTTATCGAGAATAATTCGATGTACTCGGTTTCCGATGTGAAGGGAACACCAAAGGTACTTGTCGTTCAAGGTAAGGAAAGTGGTCAAATCGATGCCATTTTGGAAGGCACTGGCCTTTTAGTGGATGTGATTGTTCCGGAAAAACTCCCGACTGTTCTTTCCGGGTATTTACAGTACCAGTCGATTATTTTTAATAATGTTCCTGGAACCGTCATTACCGAGAATCAAATGAATTTAATCGAGAGAGCGGTAAAGGAGTTCGGTACTGGGTTTGTGATGGCTGGTGGTGACGAGAGCTTTGGGCTTGGTGGTTATTTTAAAACGCCAATTGAACGGCTTCTGCCAGTCGATATGGATATTAAGGGAAAAAAGGAAATGCCATCGCTTGGGCTCATGATTGTTTTGGACCGTTCTGGGAGTATGATGGGTGGTAAATTGGAATTAGCGAAAGAAGCGGCAGCTAGGTCTGTCGAGCTTTTACGTGAAGAAGATACATTAGGTTTTATTGCTTTTGATGATCGTCCATGGGTGATTGTCGAGACAGGTCCTCTTAAGGATAAGAAGAAGACGGTAGAGGAGATTCTCTCGATTACGCCAGGTGGTGGGACGGAAATCTACTCCTCACTTGAAATGGCGTATCAGGAACTAGAGGACCTGAAGCTACAACGGAAGCATATTATTTTGCTAACCGATGGACAGTCCGCCACAAGTTCAAGCTATGAGGACTTGATTGCTGCTGGAAAAGAAAAAAATATTACGTTATCTACGGTTTCCATTGGTTCTGATGCGGACCGAGGACTTCTTGAAGATTTAGCTCTTTGGGGGTCAGGTAGATTTTACGATGTCATTGATGCTTCTGTTATTCCAAGTATTTTGTCTAGGGAAACGGTGATGGCTACACGAACGTATATTGAAGATAATCCATTTTTTCCAGTGATGGTTGAGAACCCTGATTGGTCGTTTCTGGCTGAAGGTGGCGTACCTCAAATGAATGCTTATATTGCGACCACTCCTAAGTCACGGGCAGCTGTTCCTTTTATGAGTGAAAAGGAAGATCCAGTGTTGGCGGAGTGGCAATATGGGATGGGACATACGATTGCTTTTACCTCGGACTTCTCAGGTAAATGGTCGGGAGATTGGGCAAGATGGGAGAAGTGGCCAGCGTTTGTAAGTCACCTTGTCACGAGAACGCTCCCGCAGTATGAGACCGAGCCTTATCGGGTTTCTTTGGATAAAAATGAAGGTAATACGATTGTTTCGCTTGAGGCAGCGAATGGTGGTGGACACACCTTGCCACTCGAAACAGCTGTTGTTTCTGAAAATGGTGAACAGATCGCCACGAACACAAAGCTTGTCGCGCCAGGCAAATATGAATTATCGATACCAGATAGTAGTGGCATGTATTTTTTAAACGTGAAACAAACCGATCAAACTGGAAATGTTCATGTGTACCAGACTGGTTTCACGGTCCCTTATTCGGAGGAATATTTATTAAAAAGGGCCAATAAGGACTTGTTGAAGGAGCTAGTAGGTTTGACTGGGGGAAAAGAGCTGTCAGTGGAGAAGGATTCTTTTCGACCTACGGCTTCTAAAAATTACTTGAAGCAGCCGATTAGCCAGTGGTTAATTTTGTTAGCGTTTTTGTTGTTTTTTGTGGAGATCACGATACGAAGGTTTGGAATGGGACGTCTTTTTGGTTGGCTTATACGTAAGCAAGTGGAGCCTACTGGAGGCACGAGTAGGGTGGAAAGGTTACCTGTAAGGGAAAAAGCTGTTGTGAAGACTGAGACCGTTGGTGAGGCGAATGCTGCAGGTTCAGTTAACACTCCAGTTGAAAGCAAAACGAAAGTGAAGCGACCAAAGCCGGTGGAGAAGACACTAACCGCAGAGGAGAAAGAAGAGAGAATGCGGAGGTTGTTGGAGGCTAGGAAGAGGAAGAATTAAAATTTTGTTTATTTTCAGCTATAAATGGTGATTGATAATTAAAACTACAGAAAACCCCTACTGCCACCGCTAAAATTTAGTGGGTGGCAGTTTTTTATTTTGGTAGAGGCATTGCCAACAAAGAATTATCAAATCAGTGATTTTACGATTTCAGTGGATTATAAAGTTACCATAAAGTAAAACAAAACTACCTCCAATTTCATTTCCTTGATATTACAGAAAATACAGAATTTTTGCAATTGTATGTTGTCTATTTAAACGAGAGTGGTATATTTATTAATGAAGAATGTATAGAGAGATAAGGGGTGAAGGAGGATTGATGGAAATAATTGTATAAAATTTGTGTTTTTTAAATAAAAATCCAATTAAATGAAAGGAGAACCACATGTTAAGCAAAAAGGGTAGATTTATAGGTTTGTTTCTATCATTTTTATTAGTATTTTCGACTATTTCACCAGCATATGCTGCACAATCGAATCCGGATGATGAATCTTTGGATAGATTCCAGCAAGCTAAACAGGAGTTTTATGACCAGAAATATCAGGATCATAAACGTTCTCTTCAGAATTCAAATCAAGAAGATGAAGATGTTCAGGTTATGATTAAGCTTGAAGGCAAATCGATTGTAGAAGAATTAAATAAAGCTGGAAAATCAATAAATAAACAATCTAGTACAGCTTTACATAATAGTGAAAAAGAGATTATTTCGGCACAGGCCACTTTCATAAAAAATGTTTCAAATAAAAGAATTCCCTTTAGTGTGAAACACCAATTTACTTATCTAGTAAATGGTTTAAGTGGGCAAGTCAAGGTTGGAGATATTGAAAAGATTAAGAGTATGCCAGGTGTTCTGGATATTCGTCCTGTCAATGTATACCAACCGGAGGAGTTCACTAGTTATGAACCCGACATGTATTCAAGTGCTCCATTAATCGGTGCGGATTATGTATGGGAAGCTAATAAATATACGGGTAAGGATGTTATTGTTGCGATTGTTGATACAGGCGTAAACTATTACCACCCTGCTTTTGGTGGTACGGGTATCGAAACGATCAAACTTGGGGATAAAACGGATCGCTCCCCATTAACGGGTAATGGAGTAGGTTACAGTTCCCGTGTGATCGGTGGATATAACTGGGCAGATGGAAATAATGACATCGTCGATCGTACAACTAGTCAACATGGTGTGCACGTAGCTGGTACAGTTGCGGGAAATGATGCTAATGCCCAGATTAATGGAAAAAATTTGCCGTTTAAAGGTATTGCCTTTGAAGCTTCCGTTTTAGCTGAAAAGGTATTTTCGAATGACCCAGCACGTACGGGTGCGATGGCTGATGACATTATCGCAGGTATGGAGCATGCCGTTAAAAATGGTGCCGGGGTCATTAATATGAGTTTGGGATCGGCAAATGGTGCTGTGGTAGCCGATGATCCCGAGGTTGTTGCAGTAGAGACAGCGTCAAATAGTGGGGTTGTTGTAGCCATTTCGGCAGGTAATTCAGGTTTTTCAACCGATGCATGGGGGGTAAATCCTCTTGAACAGGACCGTGATTACTCGATGGTGGGTACACCAAGTGTGTCGCCTTCATCCATCAGTGTTGCTTCATCTGAAAACTCAGCTACTTTTTTTGAGGCATTTACATTATCGGAAGAATTAAGTGGATCAAGTGATATTCCTATGTCAGTAGCAAGTGCAGCCCCACATCCTACTACACTAACAGGGGAGTCCTCGATTGTATATGCGAATCTAGGTAAAACGACTGATTTTACACCAACGAATGTGAAAGGGAAGATTGCGCTAATACAACGTGGAGACATATCGTTTAGTGAAAAAGTAGCCAATGCAGCAAAGGTAGGAGCGAAGGCAGTTATTGTCTTTAATAGAGAAGGAGATAATAGCTTCGTTAATATGGATGTTAAGGTATCAGGTAAAGCTGCAACCATTCCAGCCGTATTTATTCGTTACAATGATGGAAATGCGGTTAAAGAAGCTTTAACTAAAAATCCAGCTCTACAATTAAACTTCAATGGTAGGTTATCAGAAGTTCAATTGTCCAAAGATACGATGTCTGATTTCTCTTCTTGGGGACCAGAGCCAGGACTACTTTTTAAGCCAACGCTTACAGCACCGGGAGGAAATATTTTCTCTAGTGTAGGTGGTAATCAATATGCGGTAAATAGTGGAACATCAATGGCATCTCCTCATGTTGCTGGAGCATCAGCGGTCATCATCCAGTCATTGAAAGAACGGAATATCGCTTACCAACCAGGGGATATACGTACACTATTATCGAATACAGCTAAAGTATTGATCAATCCTGAGACGAATACTCCTTATTCCGTTCGTCACCAAGGGGCAGGAAGAATTCAATTAAATCATGCAGTAAAAACGAATGTTTCGGTTCAATATCATGGAGAACCTGGTGTAGCATTAAAAGATTTTAATTCTAATAGCGTCGGTTTTAGTCTAATAGCGAAGAATCTTGGTAGTGAAGATGTAACCTATACACTATCGGGAGATGCTTATAAGGATTTGATTGTTGATGGAGTGAATCAATTAACCCTAGCTCCAATCGAAGATGCAACCGTAAATTTTGCTTCACCAAATGTAACGGTACCTGCAGGGTCTCAAAAAGAGATCATAGTCACGCTCTCGTTACCAGATAGTTTAGATAAGAACCAATTTGTTGATGGTTGGATCACCTTTACAGCAGATGAGGCAACGGGCCAACCTAATTTAGTTGTACCTTATTTTGGTTTTTATGGAGATTGGGGCTCTGTAGATGTAATTGACCGTCACTGGGCAGACCCTGAAAGTGTCTATGAAAATACGGGTCTACATTTTGCGCAAGGAAACGTTCTTTATAGTATGGGACTAGATGCTAATAAGGTCTATCATGAAGAATATGTCGCCTTCTCTCCTTTTAGTGGATCTAAACAGTTATTAGTACCGATTTTTACGTTCCTTCGAAATGCTGAAACCTTCGAGATGAATATTCTTGATGCTAATAAGAAGAAGCTTATCGATTTTTCTAAAGCAAATTACGTTCGTAAAAATATATTTGACGGAACTTTCGGAAGTTTATTTGAAGACTTTGGAATTTGGGATGGTGCCATCAATGGAAAGGTAGTACCTGATGGACAATACTACATCCAAGCGATTGCTAAACCTTTTGGAACAACCAAAAGTCAAGAATACATCTTCCCTGTAAAAGTTGATACAAAATTACCAAATGTACAAGTAACAGAAAATGAAACAGATTTAGGAACAGAAATCGTCGTTACAGGTACCGATGAATCTGGCATTGAAGCTTTTGCGTATGAGCTTTGGGAAGATGGAAAGGGATACGTAACGAAACAACCTGTCATTTTAGATGCAGTGAAGACGGATGATGGTTTTACAACGAAAGCACCGTTACCAACATTGAAGGCTAATCAGTTCGCCTTTATTTACGTGCTTGACCATGCTGGAAACCAAATTAAAGTCTCAACAGGACAATCACCATTAGTTATAACTAGATTTTATGCAACACCTGATGGTACTGAATTTTCATGGATGCTTTCAGATGAAGTGGCTGACGTGGAAGTATTAATAGATTTTAAAAATCCTTATCGAGTGAAAGATTTGTTCCCGAATTGGCGAAATGAAATTTTTGTTCCGCTACTTGAAGGAAGACATGATATCACCTTTAATGCATTAAATGAGCAAGGTGAAATATTAAGTACGTTCACTACTTTCTCTAATGGTAAAACAGTAGTCACCAAATCAACTTATCGAGTGACAAGTATGCCAGACGAGGTAGAAACGATCGTTCCAATTGAAATTTCCGTCGTTTCGGATTTAGTCGTAAAAGTAGAAGTCTATGTTAGTGGTAAACTTTTAGACACGATTGAAACTTCCGGTCGAGGGGAATATATCTACAACTACGTTGCACCAGAAGGGACAACAAAGCTTGAGTTAAAAGGATATAATGCTGATGGGAACCTAACTGGACTTCGGACAACGTCCGTCATCCATACAAAATCACAGATTCTCTTTAATCTGGAGAAGTTTGAAGCAGAAAATAACCTGACTAGCATGCCGATTGGATTAGCACATAGTAATGCAGTAAAGTCTGCTAGCTTAACTATCACTGGTTCAGGTGTGAATGAGGTTTATCAGATTGATTTGAGTGGTTCAACTGGGAATCTATTTACCTATGATCTGGATTTAACTCCATTTTCTCATGGTGATTATACACTTAGACTCACAGGTTTTGATGGAACTCAGAAGAAGCTAGCTGAGGTTACATCCAGCTTGCGCGTTATTAAAACAGGTGTTCTTAGCTATGTTGAAGGGTTAGGCCAAGTAAGAACTAATCAAAACTCCATCACGGTAAATTGGAATGTTGATCAAGCGGATTCCATTCAGAATATGAAAGTGTTCGAGAATGGTACTCTCGTAACGGAGGGAGACCAGTTAAACACTTACACTTCTGATTTAAGCGCATTGGCTCATAATGGTACCTCGAAGGTAACAATTGAAGCCTATTCTGAGACAGAAGAAGTGATTGGTAAGCTAGATTTTGTCATTACAAAAGATTTACAAGCGCCGGAAGTAACGATTACTTCACCGGTTCCATATACGATATATAAAGGTAATGTAGGAAATTTTTCGGCAACGTCATTTGATTTAGATCTAGCGCAGGTTACCATCTTGGCCGAAGGAATGGAGCAACCAGTAGTAGCAACACTAACCAATAGTGCACCTGGAAAGATTACGATTCAGGGCACCGTTCCAATCACTCAAGAGGGTATGCAAAATCTAGAGATCAGATATACAGATCAAGCTGGGAATGAGAGCTTTATCAATCGTAAAGTATTTGCTGACTTTAATGCCCCTGAGATTACCCTCACTAATATTAACTTGACAAGTATTAGTGATACGAACAACATTCAAGTTTACGAAGGAAAAGTTACTACAAATCTAGACAAATATACAATCTCAGGATTAGTTTCTGAAGGTCATTCAAGCTTCGATCTCTATATGAATGACAATCAAATTTTAGGAGCTTTACCACATAAACAATGGACTAAAGCTGGGGATGAGCGGAGCTTTACACGTACAGTAGACTTAGTGAACGGGGAGAATGTTTTTACGATCTATGTCATAGATGGGGTAAATAATTACTCACAGGTTACTCTTTATATTACGAAAGAAGCTAAGGTAACTGACCCATATGTTCCACCTGTGACACCACCGACTACTCCGCCATCAACTGGTGAAGACGTTGGGTTGGGAACAATATCTACGGTGGATAA
This sequence comes from Pseudoneobacillus rhizosphaerae, assembly GCF_917563885.1. GTDB lineage: Bacteria > Bacillota > Bacilli > Bacillales > Cytobacillaceae > Pseudoneobacillus > Pseudoneobacillus rhizosphaerae. The sequence continues at coordinate 211,155 of NZ_CAKJTG010000002.1, read as the reverse complement.
TAAAGATGGAAGTAAATCTTTAACGGTTGATATTTTAAAAGAAGGAATTAGTAAACAATTAGCAGACCCTAAATTGGGCAGTGTTACACTAGATCTATCAGACTTAAAACTAGATACGTATAAAGATTTATCGGTAACTTTTGCACAAAATTTGGTGGATGATTTAACAAAGGCTGGAAAAGGATTAGTCTTTACGAATGAGGCGTTTTCTTTAACGGTTCCTGTTGAATCCTTTGCTGATTTTATTAATGAGAATGGATTTGCCTTAAAACTTTCTGTAAGTGATAAAGGGTCAGATGAAAAGGTCCGAACCCAAACAGAGAGCAAAATGGTTTCTAAAGTTATTACAGTACAAAATAGCACAGGGAAACTAACAAAGGCGATTACCTTATCGATTAATCCTGATACGAAACAGGTTGAGGATGCTAGGAAAGTAGGTATCTACCAACAGCAGGAAAATGGTACATGGGCTTATGTAGGTTCCTCTTCAAAAAATAGTAAGGGTGAATCTATACTAGCTACAACTAAAATCGGCTCTTTTGCCCTTGTTGAGTATCATGCAACATTCACTGATGTAACAAAGAATTGGGCGAAAGATGAAATTGAAGTGATAGCTTCTCATTATCTAATTAAAGGTAAGGCAGCTGGGAAGTTTGCTCCTACCGATACAATTACACGAGCCCAATTTGCTGTAATCTTAGACCGAATCGTTGGCTCTGAGAAGGCCTGGAGTGAATATGCAAAGCTGAGTGGTGCAAATAAGCCGCTGACACGAGAAGAAATGGTCACCATGATTGTTGAGGCACTTGATGTAGATTTATCTACAGTCGAAGGTGAGCTTACTTTCAACGATCAGGAAAAGATAAGTAAAGATGCCAAAGCAGCTGTTCTGTTTGCTGTTCAAAATGGAATCATAAAGGGTGCCGTTGGAAATCTATTTGCTCCAGAACAAACGGCTAGTCGTGCCCAAACGGCTGTAGTAATCTATCGTTTAATGGTGTACTTAGATAGACTATAGTTAGCCAGAAGTAAAAAAATAACCACAAAAAAGGTCAGTTATCAATTCATTTTGATGACTGACCTTCTCTTTTTCTATTAAAAGGAAACCGAAATATGCTAAAATATACAATAGTCAAAAAAATCACTAAATTAGTAGAAGGTGAATTATGTTTAGAATGAAACTTTATTGGACCTTTACGAAAAAGGCATTTTTACGGTCAGCTGTTTATCGCTTTGATGTCCTTTCGCGTATGGGCTCTAATCTCATTTTTTTATTAATGTGGGGCTCGATTTGGACGGCACTATATGCAGGGAAAGAAAGTGCGGATGGCGTCACTTTTCAGGCGATGCTCACATATATAGTCGTCAGTCAGTTTTTATCAGGAATTAATGGAGCCGGGACGCCATTATGGGACATGCAGGAGAAGGTCAGAACGGGCGATATTGCTCTAGAATTAATGAGGCCGTTTGATGTACCCCTCCGCTATTTATTTGCGGATTTTGGTAGCGTCGCGTTTTACTTTATGTTCGCCTTATTACCGGTGTACATCCTAGTATTTTTATTTATTGATTTAACGCTACCGATGTCCTGGGAAACTTGGGTCTTGTTTTTAATTACAGCGTTTATCGGCTTTTTAATTCGCTATTGTATTGAAATGTCGTTTAGCTTCCTGTCCTTCTTTTTAGTCGAAACAGGCGGAATCGTCGATATTTTTTACTTTGCGATGTCTTTGCTCTCGGGATCGGTTATCCCGTTATGGTTTTTCCCAGATTGGCTTGAAAAATTAGCCATCTATATGCCGTTTCAAGGAATCTACTATATTCCAACCTCGATTTTTATTGGAAAAATAACAGGCGTGGAGATTGCCTTTTCGATTGCTACACAGATTTTCTGGCTGTTGGTTTGTTACGGAATTTTACGATTCGTGTGGCATAAAGCATCACAAAAAGTAGTTGTACAGGGGGGATAGCTTTGAGGTCAGCAATGAGTTACTTACCATTATATTTTAAACTAGTAGGGGCAGGCGTGCGGGCCCAGCTTCAATACCGCTTTGCTTTTTTTATGAGGATCATTGGTCTAATTACCGCTTATGCTGGGATGGCTGCCACGATGTGGGTTATGCTTTACCGCTTCGATGCGTTAGGTGGGTGGACTTTTTATGAAATGTTATTTTTATTAGCCCTTGCTGTCGTTTCATGGGGTTGTTGTATTACGGTATTTTTCCATTTTAAAAGCTTGGATACATACATAGTTAATGGTACATTTGACCGTTTTCTCGTTCGTCCGATTCATCCGTTTTTCCATTTCATGTCGATGAAGTTCGATATCGGGGCAGTGGGGCAATTTATTTTTTCTATTGTTGTGTTCCTTTGGGTGAGTATGGCGATTGATATTGATTGGAGTGTTTGGAAGGTATTATTCTTATTATCAACAATTATTGGTGGCGTGCTCATTCAAGGTGGAATGCTCGTTATCATATCTGCTCTGGCGTTTTGGACAACGAAATCAGAGCAGTTCTATTGGGTCGCCATGTATCCGGCTCGTAATCTAACAAACTATCCATTAGTGATTTATCCAAAACTCGTCCAAATGATTACGGCCTTTATTGTTCCATTTGGTTTTGTGAACTATTTTCCATCGACCGTTATTTTAGGAAAAGAAACACCTTATTTCCCTGACTTCGTTGGGTTTCTATCCCCGTTAGTCGGAGTGGTTTTCTTTTTATTGGCCTATTGGTTATGGATGTCAGGATTAAGCAGATATAAAAGTACAGGATCATAAGAGGGTGTCAATTATGCCAATTATTGAAGTGAATAATATAAACAAGGATTTTATGGTAGCCAAACGAGAAACAGGATTTTTAGGAAGCGTCCGAAGCCTGTTTAAACGCGAATTTATTAAAAAAGAAGCCGTTAAGGACATTAGTTTTTCGATTGAAAAAGGGGAAATGGTGGGCTATATTGGGCCGAACGGTGCAGGGAAGTCGACGACGATTAAAATGCTGACAGGCATATTGGTGCCCTCAAGCGGAACCATCAAAGTAAATGGTATCGTTCCTTATGAGCAGCGACAAAAAAATGCTTCCAATATTGGTGTTGTTTTTGGCCAGCGGACGCAGCTTTGGTGGGATTTGCCGACGATTGAATCGTTTGAGCTGTTAAAGGAAATTTACCAGGTGAGCGATGCTCGGTATAAACAAAACATGGAAATTTACCAAGAAATATTAGGGTTGGATGAGTTTTTGAATACACCCGTTCGTCAGCTTTCCTTAGGGCAACGGATGAGAGCGGATATTGCGGCGTCCTTGCTGCATGACCCACCAATTTTATTTTTAGATGAACCGACAATTGGACTTGATGTGGTCGCGAAAGAGAAAATGCGCACCTTCATTCAAGAAATTAATCGTGAGCGTAAGGTGACTGTCATTTTGACAACGCATGATATGGAAGATATCGAAAAGCTATGTAACCGAATGGTTCTGATTGACCATGGGCAAAAGGTATATGATGGCGATATTAGTGCAGTTAAGGAACGCTTTGGTAAGATACGGACATTAGTTGTTGATGTTGAGAATGGGGAGGCTACGTTCGATATTGTAGGTGCGGAAGTGGTAAAGCGAGAAGCAAATCGCGTGTGGCTCCAGTTTAATCGTGATGAAATCTCAGCTTCAGAGTTGATCGGCCGTATAACTCAAACCCATAGTATTAAAGATTTAACCGTCGAAGAGCCAGCGATTGAATCGATTATTAGTCGGATTTATCAGGAAGGGTTCGAGGAGAAGTTAGTTTCTGTTTAATAAAAGGTAGCAAGTAGATTTTTAGGATAATTAGAGTCCAATTCGTTTAGGAATTGGGCTTTTTTTGTTTTGAGTAAGATTAAAAAAAGCTTAAATCGCTATGGAAAAGAATGATGAATAGCGAATCATCACACAATAAGTTCATAAAAGGAGGAGATTAGTTTGGATAAAAGATACAACACCGCTGGAGAAACAAGTCAGGAATTAAAGAAGGCATTAGAGAAAAGTAAACCGAGTCAAAATCCGAATATGAGTGAAGCGGAAGCGAAAATGAAGTTCCAAGGTAAAAAATAAGATAAAAAGTCGGCCTTCTGTTTAAATTTAACGGGTTCTCTTTTGGAGTGCAAAAAGTGAAAAAACAACTCAAATGGCATGTTAAATCACATATGATTTAGCATGCTATTTTTAATGGTATAAAAACGTTTATGAAATTTTAATTTGAGAATTAATCCTGTAATTAGTCTACCAAATAGCAAAGTGAGAATGAACATTCTCGTGCTGTTAGTTTATATGCTAATACGGGTTGTTAATACTTCGTTAAATTTGATAGGAATGGCATATTTTCAAACATAAAAATAGATGCACCCGGAGAAAGAAGCCTTGTCCTTAATTAAGTAACCAGCAAAAGATAAGCGGAGATTTTCCGGTTATAATCAGAATGGAGCACGTTTCGGGCTAAATAAGCGAAGTTTTTCCGCTTATGCCAAGCAAAATCCCCCATTTTCATGTTTTTCGAGTCAATAGGCGGAATATCTCCGTCTATTTTAGCCATTTTCAGTGCTATTTCGTAATTAAGCGGAATTTTTCCGTCTATTTAACAGATTTGGTGTTTATCTGATCTCCCATCTTAAACTGTTAGTGTAATTCCAATTATTACGACTTTGAAATATCACGGATACTACTCAGAAGCAAATAAGCATGTTGATTAAATGGCTTTTTACCAGGACATTTATACTAGTATTTATGATTTTGCACTCCAAAAGAGAACCCGTTAAATTTAACCAGGAACCGACTTTTTTAACCAAGATGAATGGCTTTAGTTTCTGTTTGATAGGCAAATACACATTTTGTGGGTACAAGTTGATAGGCATATGGCTTACGAATATGATGGGGTGAGATGAGAGAAAAAGGAGTGCCTTTTATGTATACAAGTGCAAATTATCAATATTATAATGATCCATACAGTCAACATGCTTATTATTATCCAACTCCATTCCCTGAGGAGAATTATTATCATACCACCCCTGATGAAAGACAATTTGGTGGTTTCCAGCCTCCATTTGGTGGTTTCCAGCCTCCATTTGGCCAACCACCTTTTGGACCACCACCCTTTGGACCACCCGGCCAAGGTCAAGGTCAAGAGGCAGGAGCACCAACGACACCACCGCCATCCTTTGTCCCTCAACAACAAGTAGAAGCATTTGCAGTTGATCCAGGAAGTATTAGAAGATGTTTATTCAGATTCACGTATGTATGGCTGAGAGGTTTTAATCAATTTTGGTTCTATCCAACATTTGTTGGACGCAACTCTGTCTCAGGGTTTCGTTGGACTGGGTTTAATTGGGTGTTTTTCGGAATAAGCTTACGACAAATTCAATCATTTACTTGCGTTTAATAAGATTAAGTTAGAAGAAAGATAAGAAAAAAGTCGGCATTCCTGTTTTCAGGAACCGACTTTTTTTCTTAATCCTGATCTGTTTTATCGTTTTGATCCTTATTATGTTTATTGCCTTTGCTATTATCTCCGCTAACATGTCCCTGGGCATGGGATTGTGGTGAATTTTGATTTTTACTGCCTTTGTTTGGACTTTTTGTCACCGTGGTTCGACCCCCTTTTTTTAATATCGATAACACATCCTATTTTGCCTATTTTTCACTAATTTATGTAAAAACGGCGGTTAGTTTGGTAATATAGAAGATATCAGATAATTTAGGAAAAGAAGGGGAAGCCAATGAGATTAATTAAAGCAACATTAGAAAATAAGGCATTATTAAAAAACTTATATTCCTTTTACCTTCATGACCTTTCCGCTTATAGTAGCTCGTTAAAGCCCAATTCGGAAGGCGAATTTGAATTCGATTCTTTTGAAAAAATTTGGGAGCGCGATGGCATTACCCCTTACTTATTAAAACAAAATCAAGAAGTTATTGGCTTTTGCTTACTTTTAGAGCCTCCTTTTACTAAAAAAGTAGACTATTGTATCAATGATTTGTTTATTTATAATCAGTTCCGAGGTCGAGGGTATGCTGAAGAGGCAATCAAAACAATTTTTCAAGAAAAGCAAGGCAGCTATTATGTTTGTCAGTTGAAGAATAATAAGCGGGCTGTTGGTTTTTGGAAAAAGTTTTACGAGCAACATCATATTGCCTATGAGGAGTCAATTGAATTGGAGGATGGCGAAGAGGTACTTTATCAAACCTTTAGCAGCAAAAATATGATAGTACGTTAAAAGGGATGAGCTACTCATCCCTTTTGGTTAGTACTTTTTTACTTCTTCCTGGCCACTTAACACTCTTAAAGCACCTTCTACTAAAGCGCCAAGCTCTTCTTCTCCAGGTACAACAAATACTTCCCCTAAAAATCCAATCTTACTTTTAATTTTTGAAACGATAGTCTCAGAGTGACAGATGCCGCCTGTTAATATGATTCCATCCACTTTTCCTTCGAGTACGGTGGCCATGGCGCCAATTTCTTTTCCAATTTGGTGGATCATTGCTTTAAGGAGGAGTGCTGCTTCACGATCTAATGATGCCGCCCGTTCTTCCACCTCAATCATATTTTTAGTACCTAAATAGGAGTAAATTCCGCCTTCTGTGGTGATTTTTTTTAGAAGCTGCTTTTCATTGTATTTGCCTGAAAAACATAGTTGGACTAATTGCTTGGCAGGTAATCCTCCACATCGCTCTGGAGAAAAAGGACCTTCATTATCTGCATTGTTGACATCGATCATTTTGCCTTTTTGATGGGCTACCACGGATATTCCGCCACCCAAATGGGCTACGATAAAGTTCAGTTCTTCTAAAGGTTTATCGAGTGAGGCTGCAACTTTTCTAGAAACGGCTTTAATGTTTAAGGCGTGTGCATGACTTTTCCGTTCGATATCCTTTAGCCCAGTCACCCTTGCTTCATTTACTAATTCATCCACTGCAACAGGATCAACGATGAAAGAAGGTAAGTTATACATCGTTGCAAGCTCATATGCGATGATTGATCCTAGGTTGGAGGCGTGTTCACCATGTTTTCCACTTGCGGCATCCTTGACCATTTTTTCGCAAATGAGATACGTTCCACTGGGCATTGGTTTTAATAGTCCACCTCGGCCAACAATCGCATCTACTTTTTCAAGTGCAAAGCCTTTGTCATGTAGGGCATATAATAATGTTTTAAGTCTGAACGGCATTTGCGCGTAAACGCTTTTATATTTTAATAAAGCCTCATCCTCATGTTCAATGGTTTCATTAAAAAGTACTTCCTTACCTCGATACACAGCCCATTTCGTAGAGGTTGAACCAGGATTGATGGCGAGTATGATTTTACACATAGACGTCAGTCCTTTCAGTGACTAAGAAACTTTATGCGAAGAAATCTCTAAAGCAGTTGAATGAGCTGCAATCGCTCCAAGGGCAATCGAAGCTAGCTTTGCTTTTGCACAATCGGATCTAGAATTCAGAACAAGTGGCACCTTCGCCCCCAAGACAATCCCAGCCATCACACCATTAGCAAAATAAGTAATGGATTTTCCAAAAATATTACCTGCTTCAATATTGGGGACAACCAATAAATCGGCATCACCATTAATTTCACTAGTTAATCCTTTATGGAATAGTGATTCTTTACTAATGGCTAAGTCAAGTGGTAACGGACCTTCTATTACACATCCTTTAGGAATTTCAGATTGAATGAGCTGAACAATTTCTTGAGCTTCCATCGTAACCGGCATTTTTTCACTTGTTCGTTCATTGGCAGCTAATAAGGCAATCTTTGAATTTCGAATTCCAATTTGAGTTAAAAAATCTACCGAGTTGATGATAATCTCCATTTTTTGCAGAGAATTAGGGGCTATGTTGAGACCACCATCTGTCATAAAAATAAGCTTTTCGTTGCCAGGTATTTCGAAAGCCGATAAATGACTAAGAATTCTTCCTGTTTTTAGCTGAAAGTCCTTATACAACACAGACTTTAGAAAGGGAGTGCTATTAATGGCCCCTTTCATAATCATCTTTGCATAACCTTTATGGGCTGATTTTGCGGCTAAATAAGCAGCTTCTGCTTCCGTTTCAGCTGCCATTATTTTAAAGGGCATAAAATCGAAATGGATTTTTTCAGCTATCTCCGCTATTTGATTAATTTTTCCAATCAGAATCGGTTCAATGATTCCGTGTTCTACAGCTTCTTTAACCGCTTTTAGAACCTCGATATCGTTTGCAGCCGCCACACTTAGTGTGATTGGTGGCTTTGTTTTCGCTGAGTGGATGACCTCATTAAAATTTTGAAATCTCATCGTTTCCCCTCCGTCATGAAAACCCTTTCATTTCTATTATATTTCAAGCAATAGGTCAGATTAGGTAATAAATGTCACAGATTTTTGAATTTTTTGAAAAAAAAACCACTAGTTATGTTGCGTATATCGGGAACCTAGTTGGGCGAAAATTGGTTAGTATCATGGTAGTATAGGGATAAGTCAATAATGGAAGGTGACAGCATGATTAAATGTATTGCAACAGATATGGATGGGACATTGGTAACGGGTGCTCATATCATCACGAAGGAAAATAAGGAAGCGATTTTAGCAGCCCAAGCAAGAGGGATTGAAGTCGTTGTTGCGACAGGACGTTCCTATGAGGAAGCTAGATTTGTATTGGAAGAAGAAGGACTAAAGGTTCCAATGATTCTTGTCAATGGAGCGGAAATTCGCACAAAAGAAGGAACGTTAATTGGCGAAAATCCAATTGAGAAATCAGAAGCGATTGAAATTGCGCGTAGCTTAAATGAACTAGATATTTATTTTGAGGTTTACACGACGAAAGGTACATATACGAATGATCGTGAAAAAGGGTTAGCGCTTATCGTGGATATCTTTTTAAGTATTAACCCTGGGGCTGATCGAGATTTTATCCAGGAAGAGTCAAAAGAGCGATTTGCAGAAGGTAATATTCATGTCGTAGAGGATTATGATCAAATTTTTAGAAGTGAGAACCATAAAATTCTGAAGTTTCTCGTCTTTTCTTTTGATGATGAAAAAATAGAGGCAGCTAGCAAGGTTTTAAAGCATTTTCCAAGTATTGTGGTATCCTCGTCAGCTAAAGGAAATATTGAAATTACGCATAAGCTGGCCCAAAAAGGGGTTGCTTTGGAGCAATTTGTGAAGGAACGAGGAATATCGCTCGAAGATACGATGGCGGTTGGCGATAATTTTAACGATGTCTCGATGCTTTCGCGCGTTGGACGCTCAGTAGCGATGGGAAATGCAGCAGATGAAATTAAAGCAATGTGTGATTTTGTGACAGCAACAAATGAAGAGAGTGGTGTAGGAAAAGCGATAATGGAGGCATTGAAGGAGCGTTGATACATGATCAGGTTTAGGTTGTTAGCATTACTCTTACTACTGGCGGCATGCTCAAATAGTGGCGAGACCTTAGAAGTGAAGGAGCAAGATGTTGCTGTTGTTCAAGGAGTTCCAACCGTTTTAGCGGACAATCTTGAAGTTCCTTGGTCGATTCAAAAGGCTGGAGACGTCTTTTATATTAGTGAGCGGCCAGGTTCGATTGTGAAAGTGGAAGACGGTGAGCAAGTACGCCAGAGGGTCAATCTTGGCAGACCGTTATCAGAGGAATCGGAGGCGGGCTTGTTAGGCTTTGTTCTTCATCCTCAATTTTCAGCGAATCAGCAAGCCTTTGCTTACTATACTTATGATGTACAGGGCAGTCCTTTTAATCGTGTTGTCGTTTTGGAACTTAAGGATAATGTTTGGAATGAAATCAAGGTGTTATTGGATGGTATTCCGAGTGGACCTGTTCATCATGGTGGCCGTATTAAGGTTGGTCCAGATGAAAAGCTATATTTTAGTGCTGGCGATGCAGCGGTGGCTGAGAATGCTCAAAGCCTGAATCTTTTAAATGGGAAAATTTTGCGAATGAATTTGGACGGTTCTATTCCCAATGATAATCCGTTTCCGAATTCGTATATTTATAGCTACGGTCATCGCAATCCACAAGGTTTGGCTTGGGATGAGGCGGGTACCTTTTATGAAAGTGAGCATGGTCAATCCGCACATGATGAGTTAAACGAAATAGTTGCTGGTGCGAATTACGGTTGGCCAGTCATTCAAGGGACTCAGCGAAGACAAGGAATGGTTTCGCCAATTTTTCAAACGGGTGAAGTGACATGGGCTCCATCGGGGATTGCTTATCACAATGGCAAGCTGTATGTGGCGACATTACGCGGTGAGGCGCTACAAGAGGTTGATTTAGAGACAATGCGAAGTCGCGCGGTTGTGACAGGTTTAGGGCGAATTCGTGATGTGATGGTTAATGGTGAGTTTTTGTATTTTGTTAGCAATAATACAGATGGGCGTGGAAATCCCGATGCTGATGATGATAAATTGTATCAGGTTCGGTTGAGTGAGATAGAGTAAGGCTTGGGCGTGGTGCCCAAGCCTATTCATCATGCGAATGAAGGACAAACCTCATGTGAAACAGCAGTGAAACTGTCCTTCATAGTGCTGATCTTTCCCAAAAAGAGGTAATTTAGATTTTTTCCGACTAGAGAAGGGATAATTCCGACTTTTTCGGCTATGATTCCGACTAGATTCACCATTATTCCGGCCCAATTCGAATTAATTCCGACTTTTTCACATCTATGTCACAAAGTGTTCGCATAAACGAAAAAACTCTGCCCCGTAAGAGACAGAGTTTAAAATATTTCAACTTTCAGTGAGTTCACTTGAGATACTAACAATTCCTCATATTCCTTTTGCGCTAAGAAGGAGATTTCTTGGTCATTCACGTTTGGATTCTCTTCTTTCACCTTTGCAACTAAGTCACCTTGCACCTTTTGGGAAAGAACAATGAGTTGATATTGCTTTTCTTCAGTCAACCAAAATCTCTGTACGCCATACTCTTTGATCATTTTTTGAGCTATTTCATGCTGACTGTATTGCGCGCGAACGGTTTCGAGTGCTTTTTCAACTTCATCTGAGGTTGCTTCATGTCCTTTTTCTTGACCTAGAAGTGCCATCGCACGAAGGCGAATGATTTGCGTTAGCAGCTGGTTTTGATTGTCGTTTAATTTTTCTTGGTTATCCCAATAGGCATTGGCTTCTTCTAGTTCTTTGCCACTCAATCTCTTTTCATCCTCAGAACGACTAATGGCAATATGAAGTTTATTAATAAAACGATAGAATTCGATATCCTCTGTCGTAATTAGCTCTCCGTTGATGGTTGCGACGCCCGCGGATTTCTCAACTTTGTATTGATTGACTTTTTCAAAGGTTTTGCCGTCACGGTCAATTGTGTATACGACTTCCCAATCACCAGCCATGGATAGCTTTACATTGGCTGAATAAAGACCTGCTTCCACTTCTTCAAATGTTGCATCAACTGTACCGTGGTCCATATTTACCATTGAAATTTGCGCGGTAATTTCTAACCCTTCAACGGCTTTGCTATCTTCAGTAACCTTAATTTCAAATGGCATTTCTTTATCCTTTGAGAACGTAAGGGGTTTGGTTACTTCTATTTCGATATTTTCATTGCTACTGCAGCCCGTTAACAAGGCGAAAACGGCAATGATACTTATAATCAGCCAGTTTTTCATAGATCCATCTCTCCAAGCTTTTGTATTTTTAAAAATTGCTCTACTGTGTATTTCTTGATTTTTCCATTGTCTAAGAATGCAACATGGGTACATACTTGCCTAATTTCATCGAGATGGTGGGAGGATAGTAGAATCGTTTTATCCGTTAAAGCTTTTAATACTTCTAAAATTTCCTTCCGACCAATTGGGTCAATTCCACTTGTTGGTTCGTCTAAAATTAAGATTTGGCTATCTTGATAAAGAGTGATGGCTAATCCTAATCGCTGCAGCATTCCTTTTGAATACCCTTTGATTGGGAACTGGCGGTCTTCCCATAGTCTGACTGATTTTAACAAGGCTTCGATTTTTCCTTCATCGACCTTTTGTTTAGAGGTCTGAGCGAAAAAGACGATATTTTCATAGCCTGTTAGCGCAGGGTAGAGGGTGAATTTTTCAGGAAGGTAGGCGATACCACTTTTCCAAATGTCTCGCCCAGCCTTTTGCTCGATACCGTTAATCGTAATTTTGCCATTTTTTACAGGAAGTAAACCTAATAAACTATTTAATAGGGTGGACTTACCAGCACCATTTCGACCGACAAGGGCACAAACCTCATTGGCGCCGATTTCTAATTGGACATCGTCGAGAACGATTTTTTTTCCAAAGGATTGTGTAAGATCTTCAACCTTAATCATTATTCGACGCCCTCCTTACGGTGAAAAACTAATGATAATACGTAGGAAAAGATGATCCAGAAGACGAGATTGCCTAATAGAAAAATTGACGGCTTCGTCCAAAGAAAGGTTTGCATTAGTTTAGACATATGTCCAACAGATAAGACACCGAGCCCGCCCTCTAAAAACATCCGTCCAGCTTGGAATGGATTTAAAAAGTAGAATACTGAGAATAACTTCACATTTTCATAGGTGACTTTTTCTAAAAAGGAAAGCAAGATAAAGTCGTGTAAAAAGAAGAAGTAGAACCAGACAAAAATCGTAAGCCCGACAATTTGCATTCTTGAGCGACTGATGCTACCGATCAATGTTCCTAGCTGCAAAAAGACAATGATGATGGTGATGATGGCGGTTAAAAAATATAGATAGCTTTTAAAATCTAAAATTAGCATAAATTTTAATGGGACTAAATAGATGAAGAACCAAGCTACAACAGGAATAAGTAAGACAATCCAAATACTTAGGCTCTTCTGCCATAAGAAACTAGCAAACGTTTCTCGTTTAGTCAGTAGCATGATGAGTGTTTTTTGTTCTTTTTCCTGAAAAATCGAGAACGCCCCAAGGAACAGACAGAGAACAGGAATGAAATAAACGAGAGTATCAAATAAATGTAAAAGCAAAAAGTAGAAGCCTTGATCCACGGATAGGACAGAGGATTTAAACATCATTAACACTGATAGGACGACGATGATGCTTAAAGCCAACCAAAGTCCTTTACCTCTTATATTTTCTTTCCATTCCTTCCCAATGTAATACATAGTCTTTGTCTCCCTTTATATAAGATAATGATAACCAGTAACCCAAAGGCTCCATATAAACCGAATCGATTATGATTCTCATTGGAGGCTACAAGAGGATGTAAATCTTCGAACATCACCTTATCTTCATTTAGAAATTCATTCATTTTTTCATAGATGTTGATGGCTGGACTTTTTAGAAAAAAGCTAGTAAGCTCTTGGTCTTCAATTAATTGATGAAGAGAAGAACGATAGGTAACAGGTAAATCTCCTAATCCATCTTGATTGAGGTCGGCTAACGGGAACGCACTGCCCCAATCATTTCCGCGTCCATCCTCACTCCATGCATTTTGTCCTTGCCCTCCTAAGGAGACCGCAGGAATGGTATTTTCGGTAATTTGATTGCCAGTGAAAATTTGTTGATTAGAACTAGCCCAAAGCTCAATGCCAATTTGATTTTGGATAATTCGATTGTTTTTTATCTTATTTCCAGTCGATTGATCAATATATAAACCTCTTTGATTTAAATAAAAGGTATTATTTTCAACGGTAATATCATTAGCTGATAATAAAAATAATCCAAAGGAGCGATGGCCGTAATTAAATAGGAAATCATTATCCTCTAGCACAATGGATTTTGAGTTCATAATAGCCGCACCGCCTGTGTTCATCGTAAACGTGTTGCCGATAAAACGATTGTCGTCTGAGTACATATAGTGGAGTGCGTATCTTGTTTTTGTAATGTTATTTTTGGTGGCGGTATTGCCGTTTCCATATTCGAAAAACATGCCGTCGCGTGTTCCCTCAATTGTGTTATGTTCCAATAGATTGTTATTAGCGAAATAAATGTGAAAGCCGTTACCTTGGCTGGCGATTTCACCTTTACCTAAACCTTTAATATCAACGTTGCGAATTTTATTTTCATGGGCCTGACTTAAATAAATTCCATGAAATGAATCCCGAATGACGATGTCCTCGATGGTATTGCCGTTCGAATGGACTTTAATGGCTGCGAATTCTTCAGGAGAATTACGATTCATACTAGCATGCGTGACTTTTAGATGACTAAGCTTCACATTAGGTGCTTTGATCGAAATAACATTGCCATTTCCATCGCCTTTAATGACGGTTTGATCTGTTCCTATGATTTCCACCGTTTTATCAATGACAATATTTCCTTCATACGTTTTGCCCTCTAGCTTTAAAACGTCCCCTGGCTGTAGTGCGTCTAATTGTGCCTGAAGATTCCCCTCAGCAAAGCCTGCTGAAGGAAAAATTCCAAGATATAAGGGAACGCTTAAAAGGAAGAGCCATAAGTTTCTCATCGTTTTCGATCCTTCCATAAAGGAATTAGTAGTAGAATAAAAGCCGCAATAACCAGGTACGTTCCTGTTTGCAACATACTGTGCGTGACAAAGTTTGCTAGAGTATTTTCCCCTAAAATCGGTGGAATAAAAGGGTCCACTTTAATCGGTGCCATCGGGTCTAATTTTGTTCCAAAGTTTTTTAGCCAACGATGTAGGTCCCAAACTCCAACTGAGCCACCGATAACGAATAGTCCAATCAATCCGTAGAGAACGGATTTTTTTCTTAAAATAGCTGTTAAGACAGTGAGGGCGGCTAATCCGCCGATTAGATAGTTCAAGTAGTTTAGTTCTGGAAAGTTTTCTTCACTGAATTCGGACATGCCGATGTAATGGTTTAAGCCGTTCACAATATCAATTTCGCCTTCTAAATGATCAGGGTAAACGATAATATTTAAGCCTTCTGGATATTGTGGAGCGATAAAATTCATTTTCCACCATGGGAAAAATAATGATGAAATGATTAATCCTGCTGCTAGTAAGATTAGAATACTTGAGGTAAGCGATAATTTTTTCAAAGTAAACCACACCTTTCCTAAACAGTGGAGGGCTGTTTGCCGCGCTGTTTAATTTATAAAAGGAAGGAGGGTATCATGTTGATTGATACCCCCTTCTCTATTAATTACTTTTTCGGTTTAACTAGGAAGTAACCTGTCATTTCTTGGTGTAGGGCCGAACAGAAATTTGTACAGTATAGCGGGAAGGTTCCAGCTTTATCAGCGACAAATTCTACTGTATTCACTTGTCCCGGTTGAACCTCGATATTCAAGTCATACCCATTGATGGCAAAGCCGTGAGTAATATCTTGGTCAAAGTCAATGTTCGTTAAGTGAATTGTTACATGGTCACCTTCATTGACTTCAATGGTATCTGGGCGTTTTGCTTTTGAATCAAAGATGAATTTTGAACGCATGGCGATACCATAGACATCGACTTTGTTGCCGTTACGAACGATTTTTGTTTTGTCTTGCTCATAGGTTGCATTTGGATTCTTTTCATCTTTCGGATAAACGGTAATCGTTTTGATCTTATCTGCTTTAATCATTTGTGCATAGTGTGGTTCTGGGTTAACCGGAGCAGATTGGATGACTTCCATTTTTCCGCTAATATCAATTAACTGCATGGATTCTGGATGTGAAGGACCAACGGATAAATAGCTATCCTTCGCAATTTTGTTTAGGGCCACTAGGTATTTACCATCTGGAGCAACAGTATCACCTTCAGCTGCTACAGAGTGACCTGGTGAATATTGAACAGGTACACGGTCTAATGTTTCGCCAGTGTTAGGATCCCATTTCACGATTTCAGAAGTGATGAACATCGTTGTATAAGCCATACCTTTATCATCAAATTGAGTATGAAGTGGTCCAAGAGCATTTTCAGGGTTTACTTCTCTTTCAACGATTGAATCATAATTGATGATTGGAATACCGTTACGTTCGCCTGAGAAATCCTGTGCTTCAATAGCTGCAAAAGCTTTTTCAAAAGAGAAGACAGTCATCGCTGGTGCTAATTTTCCAGAAGCAATGAAGCGTGTTCCGTCTGGTGTTACGTCCACACCATGTGGTGATTTCGCAACGGGCACTAGGTAAATGCCACCTTTATGTTTTTCAGGGAATATCATTTTTTGACCTGTTACATCATCATATTGTCCGTCAGCAACCATTTTCTCAAGCTCTTTCCAGTTAAAAAGAACGATGAAGTCACGGTCTGCTTGTGATGCGTTAATTTCTAGATTTGTTGTTGCTTCCTCTGTGTTATAGGTTGTCATAACCGCCCAATCTGCTGACATCTTTTTACCAGCGTCAGAAAGGTCATAGGACCAAGGTGGAAGAGCTACTTGATACGCAATGTTTAGTTTTTCTTTGTTTTGGTCAAAGGTTACCGCAGACATTACGCCACGGTATTTAGTGCTGTAGTCATCTAGATCTGCATATTCGCTGCCAATCGGGACAGCAAATCGGGTTGGTAAGAACATATACTCCGTGTTTTGGGTAACGAAAGCAGCACAGTGAGGACCACTAGTATTCGGTACATTGATGATGTCACGAACCGTAAACGTTTCCAAATTCATGGCTGCAGCACGACTATTTCCTACGTCAGTCGCAAACATGTATTTTCCATCATAGTCACCATCAGTTTCAGAGAAAGCCGGGTGGTGAAGGTCTCCCCATGTATAGCCGCCCATCATTTCCTTCGAGTGAGTGTCAAATCCATATCCAGTAGCTGAATCAGGTGAGAAGACAGGAACGGTACGAATATGGCGCATGGATGGTACACCGTAAATGAACATTTGTCCAGAGTGACCACCTGATGCGAATAAATAGTAATCATCTTTTTCGCCAAAAGGTACATAAACCTTTTCAGCATTACTTTTGTTTGCTGTGTCCTTTGCCGCCTCGCCTGTTGGTCCAGGTGAGAAATCAGCGAAGAATACGGTCGCTGCCATAAGGCCAGTTACTAGACCGGCAGCAGCGGGAATCCATTTTTTCATTCTTTAAGCACTCCTTTTATTGGTTTTGTGACGCTTGTTTTAATAGATCAACAATCTGCGTAACCTCATCGTCTGAAAGTGGGTTACCACCGATGACTCCTGACATTACCGCTGATGTTGGTTCTTTTAAAAATTGGTCAATTGGTTTGCCATGTTTGCCTTCAACATTGATGTAGGCTTGTGTAAGGTCTGGACCTGTTGCTCCACCTGTAAGATTTAATCCTTCGACAGAGTGACAGCCTAGGCAGCCTTTAGTAGAAAGTAAGCTGTCTTCTGCAACAACAGCTTCTGTATCTGTGTTTGTATCTTCTTGAGCATTGCCTTTTTCAGTAGTTGTATCGGTGTTAGCTGTCTCAGGCGATGCAACGTTTGATTCTTCTCCACCACCAACTACTTGAAACGCAAGGTAGCCGATTCCTAAACCTAACAAGGCACTGATGACAAAATGAATGATTGCCTTTTGCACTTTTTTTTACCTCCTCGATTGGTTTGCCAATTACATCTTTATCCTAATATCTGGGGATGGCTTGAAGTGTGAGATTTGTCACGCGTTTTCAGGGCGTTTGTGAAGATTATGTGTGTCTTCTGTGAAAAAATTGTGAAGTTGGAATTTTTCATGCGGATATGTATTTTTTGTGAACAATATCACTACAGGGATAGTAGTTGTTCGTTAAAATGATTTCAAAAGGAAATGTCAAGGAGAGGTGAGCGCATGTATCAGCAGGAATTAATTAATCCGCATTTATCGATTATTGCATTTTCAGAGATAGAGCCATTAATCCGAAAGGTAGAGATTTTTAAACATCTGCCTAGTACCGTTCTTTCAGGAGTAGCAAGAAGAATACAAATGATTAAATATAAAAAAGGACAACGAATCATTTTAGAAGAAACGGAGGCCGAGGGCGTCTTCTTTGTTTTTTCAGGCTCTGTCAAGCTAACAAAACAAGACGAACAAGGCAACGAAATGATCGTTTGCATCAAGAAAAAAGGGGAAATCTTTGCTGAGGCTTGTCTATTTAATCAAGTGAGCACGATGTACCCTGCGACTGCGGTGATGCTGGCAGAAGGAGAACTTGCTTTTTTAAATAAGAGGGACCTAGAAGAAGAATTATTACGACAGCCAGAGCTCGCGATTCAAATGATTCGATACATGAGCGAAGGACTGCAGGAGCTAACTTCTACGTTAAGAGATATTGCGTTATTGGATGTGTACACGAAAACCGTGAAGTCATTAGAACGCCTAGGGTTGAAATTTAAGAGCGAGGGCTTTGTACGTTACAATATTGAAATTCCTCTAAATGTGCAGGAGTTTGCAACCGTAGTCGGCGTTTCACGAGAGAGCGTAAGCCGGGTGTTTTCGAAGCTGAAGAAGGATGGATTTATTGATTTACGAGAGCGGAAGATTGTTATTTTAGATTGGTGTTTGTTTTGCTCGTTGATCAAGCCGGGGTATTGAATTTTGAAGGGCGACCTAGGGGGAGAGTGGGTCGGCCTTTTTTTGTTTTGGGAATTAGAATGGGGATGCGGGCGATTGGGTTTGTTAATAAATATAAAAAGTGTGTCAGGGATGTGAAAAAGACGGAATTACTCGTAATTTGGTCGGAATTATTAAGAAAAGGGTCGGAAAAAACACTTTGAAAGTCGGAATTCGTAATCAAAAAGTCGGAATTATTTCAAATGGGAAACAAAAAACTAAAAATGAGGTAATTTAGCTTGGTTTTTTTCGTATAAAGTGCCGGATGAAGATATCTGCATAAAAGATTTCTTAGAATTGTAACATTTTTTGATAGGAAACTATCTACTATTCTGGAATATAACTATTAAACATAAAAAAGAGGTGATAGTTTTGTTTTTAAATGACCGAACAGGTCCGATAAAAATTGATCAGGTAATCGCGTTATTAAGGAGAATTGTTAAATTTCACGCTAAAAGGCCCCTAATCGAGCAGGAGCTTAATCGGCGGAAGGCAGGTTTATGGGGCGAAAGGGAAGTGGACAAGAAATTAAAAAGAATCGACCAGGATAAATACTTGATTATCCGTGATCTTCGCCTTCCAAATGGCGACGGCACGTTTTTTCAAATTGATGCTCTCATTCTATCTACAAGTTTCATCCTCATAATTGAATCCAAAAATATCACTGGCTCCCTCTATTTTGATCTAGTCAATCATCAATTCTACCGATTAAACGCTGATGGTAATAAAGAAAGTTTTGCTGACCCTGTTTCACAAGCTAGGCTGCATATGCAGCAATTAAGGCAATGGTTACTCAAGCATAAATTTCCAACTATCTTTATCGACTACTTAGTGGCAATAACCAATCCGAATGCAGTGTTTCATATTATTCAGAATGGGCATCCTGTTGCTAAAAAGATCTGTGCAAACGCAGGATTGACTTGGGAGATTGATAACCTAGAAGAACAATATAAAAAAGAACTCATGACTGACAAAGAATTACGTAAGATAGCAAAAGCCCTTTTGAAAGCTCATACCCCTCTTCAACCTTCAGAAGTTCTCCAACAATATGGTATATCCATATCGGAGCTGTTAACAGGTGTCCACTGTCCAGAATGCGAATTTCTCCCACTAACCTATCAGAGAGGAAAATGGTATTGTCCTAAGTGTAAGAAAAGCTTTAAAGATGCCCATTTTGGTGCGGTTACTGACCATTTTCTTTTAATTAGCCCGAAGATTACCAATGTCGAGTTTCGGAAGTGGGTTCATCTTGAAAATCCTGATATGGCAACAAAAAAGCTTCGGGAATTAGAGTTACCATCTTCAGGTTCAACAAAGGATAGAGCCTATCATAAAATTTGACTAAGTAAGTATTCTGATAGAGTTTTAGGAGGTTGACCCTATTTGCGGGCCAGCCTATTTTTTTAATATTACCTCTTTTGGGGTGTTAGTTTAATTGGAAAAAGGAATTGGCTTTTAATAGTAGATTTGCAGATAAACGACGTGGAGGTTCTGGGCGAAAATGTAAATAATGTGTCAGAAAAGTGAAAAAGTCGGAATAACTCATGATTCGGTCGGAATTATTAAGAAAACAGTCGGAATAAACTGGCTAATAGTCGGAATTCACCTTCAAAAAGTCGGAATTAATTTTACATACAGTTAAAAATGAAGAAAGCAGACACTTTATATTGAAAAACCAAGCGTTTTTACCGAAAAATGGTAATTGGCGAACGATTTAAGTAGCAATACTCAGCCCCACAGCCAAAAAATCCAAAAACCCGGCGTGTTTTTCGCCGGGCTACAATCTTTCTAGAACTTATAAGTCCAAAACCGCTCGTTTTGGATCCAATTTACAATTTGTTCGTCACCGCTTTCTAGTTTTGCTTCTAATTCGCTTGCCATTTGCTCGGTTTGGGAGCGGTGGGCACGCAATGCGGCCATTTTTTTTGTTAAAACATCAGTGATTCGGTTCACGACGTCGGGTTTTCCGATAACGTCCTCATGTCCTTTTGAAAAAGCAACACAGTGGAGCTTTGGCCTCTCGTCCTCTGCAATACGTGAAACGGCTTCTACAACCGCACGCCCAGTAGCCTCGTGATCAGGATGCACTGAATACCCTGGATAAAATGTAATCACCAATGAAGGATTAAGCTCTTCAAGCAACGAGGTCATCATCCCAACTAGCTTTTCCTCTTCCTCAAATTCAACGGTTTTATCACGAAGACCCATCATCCGCAAATCAGTAATTCCAAGGGCAGCTGCTGCATCCTGAAGTTCTTTTTTACGAACAATTGGTAGTGTTTCACGATTGGCGAAAATCGGGTTTCCCATATTTCGGCCCATTTCTCCAAGGGTGAGGCAGGCATATGTAACCGGAGTGCCCATACCTATATAGGTAGCGATTGTCCCTGAAACGCCAAAGGCCTCATCATCTGGATGTGGGAAAACAACGAGAACATGTCTTTCTTTTTCCATTAGCGAACTCCTCCTATTCAAATGGGGTACGGCTTATCTCAAGAGCCACGGCGAGCTTTCCTTTAAAATCATGGCCGGCTAAAAGAAGTCGTCCTCTTTCATCGACTGTATAATGGGTAATTCCCTCTGCATATATCCATCCTATTGGGAGTTTAATACCGACACGATAAGGTCCGGGACCGGTAATTTTTCCATGCTCAAAGCTAACATGAGCATTTCGAATAAACGCTCCTGAGGAGAAAAAGTTTTCATCATTGTGGGTAGCGTAAGCACCGTTTGTTGTTTCTAAATGCACGTAAACTTGTTCGTTTGAAAATTGGTTGAGTGCTTGTTGAGCAAGCTCTATATTGACTATTTCCACAGTTTTTCCTCCTTCATCAAACTATGTATTTCTCCATTTTACAAAAAAAGTTAAAGAAAAGCCAAATTGAAGGCTCCTTCAAGCTAAAACCATCAAATTCACAAAAATGTTAAGCCTTTGTGAACAATAGTCAATGGATCCGTTTGTTGTGACTTAAATTACTGCCGAAGAATCATCAAAATTAGTATGATTTGAACTAATTGTACTAGGATAATGCTATTTTAGCTAAAAATAGGGCTGAAACCTGCATTAGTAATATTGCCACAGTGATAATGTTATCCATTCACAAAACATTCATGTTTATGACACATAATTGAAAAGCATTCGTCACAATCAGACCCTCTTTTACTCGTTAATTCATTATACATTTATAATGTAAAACCTTATTTAACATATTCACCAGAAAAATAGTAAATATACTATTTTCGAGATTACTAGTAATAATGGTTAGCGCCAAGGAGAGGGGGCGAAGTGCATGTATCAAAAGGGCTGTCCTGAAGAGTATCCAATAACGCTTACGCTGAACGGATATGAGATTGCCGTTTTCCAGTTAACGAAGGCAGATTTAGAGGATTGGGTGTATGGATATTTATTTTCTGAAGGTATGATCCAATCGGCTGATGACATTGCCACTATTCGAATAGATGAAGACCTAGGTTCCATACAGGTTACCCTTACTGAGGAGTTTGATTTTGAAAAGCTCCAATCGAAGAAAAAGCATTACACAGCTGGTTGTGGGCGAGGGGTTACTTTTTTTTCAATGACGGATGTGAAGACGTTCGATAAGGTGACGACAAAAAAGCAGCCGTATCTATTAAGCTACTTATTAAAAAAGAGAAGTGAGTTTGCGAATCAGTCACCGATGTATTTGGAAACTGGCGGAATGCATGGTGCTTGTATCATAGATGAAAATGGAAAAATCACTGTTCGTGAAGACGTAGGTCGACATAATGCGGTCGATAAGATTATCGGCCATGCTTTGAGAAAGCGATTACACCGTGAGGATCTTGTGTTGATGACAACGGGGAGAATTTCATACGAGATGATCTCGAAAGCGGCAAAGTTTGGTTTTGCTGTTGTAGCTTCAAGAACAGCAGCAACGAGGCAAGCTCTACAGCTAGCAAAATATTTAAACATCGAAGTGATTGGCTATTTAAGAGGGAAGATGGTTATTCCTTATACTTCGTTTGGCCGCGTCATCAATGATGTTCAAAAGGAATCAACTATGGGGGGCTAATCCTATTCCTAATAGGATTTTTAATATGTACTATTCATCTTTAGTGGAGGAGGAGAACAAATGGATTTTACTAGAAGGCAGTTTTTAAAATTATCTGGCGCTACTGCGGCAACATTAGCTGTCATCGAGCT
Source organism: Pseudoneobacillus rhizosphaerae (assembly GCF_917563885.1). GTDB lineage: Bacteria > Bacillota > Bacilli > Bacillales > Cytobacillaceae > Pseudoneobacillus > Pseudoneobacillus rhizosphaerae. The sequence goes on along the minus strand of NZ_CAKJTG010000002.1, from coordinate 188,577 downwards.
TGGATTCGATGACAAAAAAGCTAAAGCTAGTGCGAAAGACTTTAAAATTTCACAATTAAAACCAACACCAACCATTTGTCCTTATTGTGGGGTAGGCTGCGGGATTCTCGTTTATTCAGATGGTAAGGATGTTGTATACACAGAGGGAGATCCTGATAATCCGATAAATGAAGGAACTTTATGTAGTAAAGGGACGACTGTCCGCCAAGTATACACTTCTGATAAGCGGGTTGAAACTCCGTTGTATCGAGCTCCAGGAAGTGCTAAGTGGGAAGTAGTAGATTGGGATTGGGCCATGAACCGAATCTCTGAAAAAATGAAGGACACTCGTGATCGTACTTTCATCCAAAAGGAAAACGGTATCACGGTTAATAAGGTTGAATCAATTGCGTGTATGGGTGGAGCAGCACTAGATAATGAGGAGGTTTACTTATTAAGTAAGCTAATGCGTGCAGGTCTAGGCTTAACCTATATTGAACATCAGGCTCGAATATGACACAGTTCAACGGTTGCCGGTCTGGCACCTACACTTGGTCGTGGAGCAATGACAAATCACTGGATTGATTTACAGCATACCGATTGTGCGTTAATTATGGGTGGTAACCCAGCTGAAAATCATCCGATTAGCTTTAGATGGTTAACAAAAGCAAAAGAAAAAGGCGGTAAGATTATTAGCGTTGACCCGAGATTTACTCGGACCTCAAGTCAAGCAGATCTTTATGCACCACTTCGTTCCGGCTCTGATATTGCCTTTGTTGGTGGAATGATTAACTATATCCTTGAAAACAAACTTTATCACGAAGAATATGTAAAAAATTATACAAATGCAGCGCTAATTGTAAACGATACGTATAGCTTCGACGATGGAATTTTCGGTGGCTATGATGAAAAGACAAGAAGCTATGATAAAACACTATGGGGCTTTAAAAAAGATGAAAATGATAAATATGTAAGAGATAACACATTACAAGATCCAAATTGTGTTTTCCAGCTGATGAAAAAACATTTCTCTAGATATGACATTGATACGGTTGTAGAAGTAACAGGTACGCCTAAGGATGCTTATGTAAAAGTAATTGAAATGTTTGCGGAAACAGGAAAACCTGGTAAAGCAGGTACGATCATGTATGCAATGGGGACAACTCAGCATACTGTAGGTTCTCAAAACGTACGTGCATTCGGAATTCTTCAGCTACTTTTAGGTAATATCGGGTTACAGGGTGGCGGAATTAACGCCATGCGTGGCGAATCAAACGTTCAAGGCTCAACTGACTTTGGCTTACTTTATAATAACGTAACAGGTTATATGGAAACGCCAACCTCGACGCCTGAAGAAGCGACGTATAAAGGCTTTTTAGAAAAAGTAACACCAAAAGCAGGTTACTGGACGAATAAACCTAAATTCTACACAAGTATGTTGAAGGCGTATTATGGCAATTCCGCAACGGCTACCAATGAATTTGGCTATCAATATATGCCGAAGTTGACACCGAAGAAAGATTATTCCCATATGAGAGTATTTGATTCGATGTACAAAGGGGAAATTGAAGGCTTATTCATGTTTGGTACAAATCCAGTGGTCGGTGGACCGAATGCTGGTAAAGAAAAAGAAGCGTTGAGTAAGTTAAAATGGATGGTCGCAATTGATCTTTGGGAAACAGAATCCTCTGCTTTCTGGCAAAAAGAAGCAGGTGCGAATCCAGCTGAAATTGATACAGAAGTATTTTTCCTACCAGCTTGCTCTTCCTTTGAAAAAGAAGGGTCCGTATCGAATAGTGGTCGTTGGATGCAATATCGCTGGCAGGCCATTGCACCAAAAGGAAAATCAAAAGGCGATTTAGAAATCATTCATATGTTAGCTCTTCGTCAAAAAGAGTTATACAAAAATAGTAGTCATCCAGCGGCAGCGGCTGTGAAAGCTCTTGACTGGAATTATGGTCACGGTGAACATCCTGATATTGACCTAGTGTGCCGAGAAATAAATGGCTATGACACGAAAACGAAAACACAGATTGCTGGTTTCAAAGATTTATTAGATGACGGCTCTACTTGTAGTGGTAACTGGATTTATTGCGGCTTCTATCCAGAAGAAGGCAAAAACCATTCCAAACGCCGTGATAATAAAGATACAGGTATGGGGAACTACTTGAACTGGTCCTTTGCTTGGCCAGCAAACCGACGCATTCTTGGCAATCGCGCTTCCGCTACTCCAGATGGTAAGCCGTGGTCAAAGGATCGCGTAGGAATTCAGTGGGATGCTGCCCAAAATTTATGGGTTGGAAACGATGTGCCTGACTTTACGAAGGACCGGGCACCGAAAGATGAAGGTGGCTTAAGTGCTTTCTTTATGCTTCCTACAGGTCTTGGCGGATTGTTTGGTGTGATGAATGAAGGTCCATTCCCAGAACACTATGAACCATATGAAAGTCCAGTAACCAATGCCTTCTCTAGTGTGCAGCTGAACCCAGCTACGAAGTTTGGTGTTGAGGAGTTTATGACACAAGGTAGTGCAAAGGATTATCCGATTATCGCCACTACGTACCGTGTCTCTGAGCATTGGCAGGCTGGAGCGATGACTCGTAATCTACCATGGTTATCAGAGCTAGTTGCATATATGTTTGTGGAAATAAGCGAGGAGCTTGCGAAGGAAAAAGGCATTAAAAATAAAGATAAAGTCGTGATAACATCAGCACGTGGAAATATAGAAGCGTATGCGATGATCACAAAACGCTTTAAGCCTTTCAAAATTCAAGGAAAAGTGGTTCACCAAGTCGGAATGCCTTGGCACTTTGGATATAAGGGGATTGCAACAGGTGGTAGCGCAAACCACTTAACACCGCATATTGGGGACGCCAATACGAACATCCCTGAATATAAAGCATTTCTTTGCGATGTTAGGAGGGCTTAAGGATGGCAAAAGAATATATCAAATATGTGGATGTTACAAAATGTGATGGCTGTCGGGCATGTATGGTAGCGTGTAAAAACTGGAACGACCTTCCCGCAGAACCAGAAGAGTTCCAAGGGAGCTTGCAGTCTCATGCAAAGGTGACTGCAAATACGTGGAATGTCTTGAATTTTATCGAACATGAAAACAGCAAGGGTGACCTAGAATATTTATTCCGTCATTCTTCTTGCTTCCATTGTACAGATGCTGCTTGTGAAAAGGTTTGTCCTGAAGATGCGATTAGCTATACAGATTTTGGTTCAGTAGTCATTAACAATGACAAATGTGTCGGCTGCGGGTATTGTGTTCAAAACTGTCCGTTTGACGTGATATCTCTAGCCACCTATAAAGATAAAAATGGCAAGGAATACCGAAAAGCACAAAAATGTACGATGTGTACCGATCGTCTGGAGGAAGGTATGCAACCAGCTTGTGTTGTTACTTGTCATCCAGGTGCGATGCAATTTGGTAATAAGGAAGACATGCTTACATTAGCTGAAAAGCGTTTAAGTGAAATTAAAGAAAAATTTCCGAATGCCAATATTTATAATCCTGCTGGAGTTGGTGGAACACATACCATTTATGTGTTGGCCGAAAAGCCGAGTGTTTATGGGTTACCTGAAAAGCCAAAGGTTCCAACCTCAGCAGTAATTTGGAAAGATTATGCACAACCGATTGGTAAGCTGATGCTTGGAGCGACAACAATGGCCGTAATGGCTGGTTTCGTTTCCAATAAGCTCTTCAATAAGGGTGGTCACGATCATGGGCAGGATGAAGAAGGAGGCGATAGTGATGAGTAAGCAACAGAAACCAAAAAAGTATGTAAAGCGTTTTTCAAAGGCGTTTATTTGGGCTCATGCCATTAATGCTCTCTCCTTCTTTGCTCTATATATTACAGCCCTACCGATGTACACGGAGTTCTTTGATTGGTTATACCCCGTATTTGGTGGTCCAGCGGGTGCTAGACTTTTACATCGTATCTTTGCGGTAACATTTGTACTACCAACGTTAATCTATATAATCTTTGATCCAAAAGGGTTCTTATTCTGGCTGAAGGAATTAGTGACTTGGAAAAAACGTGATGTTGATTTCTTTAAAGAGTTTCCTAAGGAATTCTTTGGGATGAAAGCAAAAATGCCAAAACAAGGCTTCTTTAATGCAGGAGAAAAAATTAACTCATGGATTCAAATTTTCACAGCAGTATTAATTATTTTCTCAGGGTTTACAATGTGGTTTCCAGAATACTTCCCTGATACTGTCGTTCAATGGGGATATCTCCTTCATAATATCGGCTTTGGGCTTGCTATCGCAGTGGTAGTAGGACATATTTACCTGAGTGTACTTCATCCTGGTTCGACTCCAGCCTTCCGCGGTGTGATTAAAGGGGATGTCGATGCTGAATTTGCGAAGGGACATTACCGTGATTGGTATGACGAGCTAGTAGCAAAAGGTGAGATTGATGAAGATGGAGATAAAAAGTCAGCAGACAAAACGGCTTAACGATGATTTAGTGCCTTTCCTAAGTTAATGAAAGTCAAAAATATATTGGATGGCTGTCTGTATGTATGAGTTCAGACAGCCATTCCTATAAAGAGGAGTTTTATTGATGAAAACATCAGTCGTATCGAACGAGTATCAGAAGCTACAGGAAGAAATCATGAAACTTCAAGAACAGTGGAAACAGAACCTGAATCCAGATTCCATCGATTTTCGTTTGGATTCAGAAGCTATGAAAACAGGGGTGCCTTTAGTTGCCTTAACGAATTTTGACGTAAAATTTCCACTATTCGTACAGTGGGTAGATGAGCTAAAACAGCTATTAATGAGTCAAAATGCTGACCTTGAAAGTCAATTGAATAGGGTTATTGAATTAATAGATGAAGAAACGGCTAAGGTATGGATGGAGGAAGCCTTTTCTTTTAATCACCTCTATTTTAAGAAATTTGCTGAAGAGAATGTACTAGACGAATGGATTCCACCATTTCTAGCCGAGACGCTGTTTCGTCCTTATTTACAATTACTCTCTGAAAAAACGCAAAGCAAAATTAGCCAGGCAGTAGCAGGCTGTGGCTGTCCAGTATGCGGTGAACCTGTCCGTCTTGGTCAACTAGAAGGGAAGGGTCAGAAGATCCTTTACTGTCCACGTTGCCATGCAAATTGGCCGGAAAAGAAATTGTCATGCTCACATTGTGGAAATGAAGATTACGAGAAAATGAAGTATTTAACCGTCGAAGGGAAACCGACAGAGCAAATTCATGTTTGCGATGAATGTAAAGGGTATACTAAGATTATTGATACAAGACAGTTTATAACAAAGCCTTCCCCTGAAATGTTAGATTTAAAGACAATTCATCTCGATTATATTGCACAAGAGAATGGCTACATGGTAATGGGTGAAATAAAGAAATAGAACTTTTTTTGAAAAAGAATGAAGAAGGTGTCATGAATGATCGTAGGAGCTATTATTTTATCAGGTGGGCAGTCAAGTCGAATGGGCACGAATAAAGCCCTCCTCCCAATCTCTGAAAAGCCGAACATTGAAAGAATCAAGGATGAATTGGTTAAGAATTTTGATGAAATGATTCTAGTAACCAATCATCCTGAGGTGTACGATTTTTTAAAGATGAAAATGGTTAGTGATCATTACCCTGGAAAAGGGCCGCTAGCAGGGATTCATGCAGGTTTATTGGCATCAAGTTATGAAGTAAATCTCGTAGTTGCCTGTGATATGCCATTTGTTTCAGCAGGATTAGGGACCATTCTTGTCGAAAACTTAAGAGAGTATGATGCCGTTGTACCGATAATCGGTGGAACGAAGCATCCACTTTTTGCCGTTTATCGAAAAAAAGTCGCCGAAGAGATTAAAAGCTGCTTAGAAAATAATAGCCTCCGTATGATTCATTTGCTAGATAATCTAAATGTTCTTTATATGACAGAAGAAGATTTACAAACCTTTACAAAAGAAAGTCTTGAACAAATCTTCTTCAATATGAATCATCCGGAAGAGTATGAGTTTGCAAAAAAATGGGCTAAGAGCTAGCGCAAGTCTCTTTACTTTTGGGGAAAGGATGTTTAGCGGATGGAATTTTTTAAGGTAAAGACGGTTGAGGAAACTTACCAATTAATTAAACAGCAGATAAAGCCGATTTTACCGATTGTTAAAAAATCGCTTTATGAAGCGCTTCATTTCGTTTTAGCTGAAGATATTTATATAAAAGAAAACGTTCCGAATTTCCGCAGGTCAGCTGTGGATGGATATGCGGTAAAAGCAAGTGATACCTTTGGTACTTCCGAAAGTATGCCAGGTTTTTTAACGGTTACAGGTGAGGTGAAGATGGGAAAAACACCTCCATGTGATCTTTCCTTTGGAGAAGCGATGTACGTTCCAACAGGTGGAATGGTGCCGGAAGCTAGTGATTCCATTGTCATGGTGGAACATTGTGAGGACTTAAACGGCTTGCTAAATGTGTTTAAGCAGATTGCTCCAGGTGAAAATGTCATTTCAATTGGTGAGGACTTGGTTGAGGGTGAGATTTTATTAACAAAGGGCACGAGATTGCGACCGCAGGAGCTTGGTGCTTTGGCGTCTCAAGGGATTATCGAGGTTTCTGTTTATCGAAAACCAGTTGTTGGGTATATCTCGACTGGAGATGAAATTGTTCCGATTGAAACAGTCAAGCCTGCCTTAGGTGAAATTCGCGATATGAATGGGATGACGATTGGCGCAATGGTGATGGAATGGGGCTATGAGTTCATCCATGATGGAATTGTGCAGGACGATGAGCAGGAGCTTGCGAAACGCTCAAAAGCCCTGTTAGAAAAAGTCGATTGTTTAATTCTTTCTGGCGGGAGTTCGGTTGGAACGAAGGATTATTCGGTGAATGTGATTGAATCTTTAGGAAAACCAGGCGTTTTTGTCCATGGAATTTCGATTAAACCAGGCAAACCAACAATCTTAGCGGTTGCCGATGGAAAGCCGATTATTGGTTTACCAGGACATCCTGCTTCTGCGATGGTTATTTTTCAATTATTTGCTCGCCCGATTTTAAACGAAATTCAAGGGTATAGTCAGGAAGAAAAACAATTAGCCAAAGCACGGATCACGAAAAATATTCCTTCTGCACCGGGTCGTACCGATTATATTCGGGTAAGACTTTTTCAAGAACTTGGTGAATGGTATGCAGAGCCGATATTTGGGAAATCCAGCCTCATCTCTACCTTTGTCAAAAGTGAAGGCTTAGTAGAGGTGCCTGCGCCAAATGAGGGCGTGCAAAAGGGAGATCAAGTGTTAGTTCGATTATTTAATAAGGGGTGATAAAAATGGGAAGAACCACATATAAGCGCAAGATTTACTTACAGGATAAACCGCGGCAAGAAGCTCTTAGTGAAATTCTTACCCATTATGCTCCTGTGCGAAAAGTGGAGTGGGTGGACAGTACGTCCGCTTTAGGTCGAATTACAGCGGAACCGATTTTTGCCAAAGTTTCCATGCCTCATTATCATGCTTCAGCGATGGATGGAATTGCTGTAATAGCGGAAAAGACCTTTCACGCTCATGAAAAAAATCCGATTCAGCTAAAACGAAATGAAAATTTTATTTATGTGGACACGGGACATGCGGTTCCAGGTCCTTATAATGCCGTCATTATGATTGAAAATATAGAAGAAATTGATGAAGATACGCTCGAAATTATTGAGCCTGCGTCCCCTTGGCAGCATATCCGCCCGATTGGCGAGGATATCGTTCAAGAGGAAATGCTGTTCCCGCCGGGGCATACAATTCGTCCGGTTGATATCGGTGCGTTATTGGCTTCAAAGACGTTACAAGTTCCTGTTTGGAAAAAGCCTGTCGTGACGATTATCCCAACTGGGAATGAACTGGTTCAGCCACACGAGCAGCTGGCTCCTGGTCGATTGATTGAATTTAATGGTAGTGTGTTTGCGAATTACGTCCTTGATTGGGGTGGGGAACCAAACCTTACAGGAATCGTTGTGGATGAGCCAGAGAAAATTCGCGAAGCGCTTTTAAAAGCAACAGAAGAATCGGATATTGTTGTGATTAATGCGGGATCCTCAGCAGGATCGAAGGATTATACCGTCCATATTATCGAGGAGCTTGGTGATGTTTTCACACATGGGGTTGCCACACGACCTGGAAAGCCTGTTATTTTAGGGAAAATCAATGGAACGATTGTCATTGGAGTTCCAGGTTATCCAGTCTCTGCCTATTTAGCGTTAGAGTGGTTTGTTCGACCACTCATTTGCGAGTATTCTCATACCCCTGTTCCGAAACGGCCAACCTTACAGGTGAAGCTTGGTCGACGGATTGTGTCAACGATGGGGGCAGAGGATTTTATCCGCATGAATATTGGCTTTGTTGAGGGTACATACGTTGCGAATCCGCTAACGAGAGCGGCTGGTGTAACGATGTCGCTCGTTCGTGCCGATGGGTTACTCGTCATTCCTCCGGAAATTAGTGGTTTAGAGCAAGGTGACGTAGTGGAAGTCGAATTAATGAGACCTCTAGAAGAAATTAGTCAAGCCATCGTGTTTAACGGAAGTCATGATTTAACGATTGATTTACTTTCTGTCCAATTAAAGAAAAGAAATCTTTATCGTAAAATTATATCGTCTCATGTCGGTAGTATGGCTGGCTTAATGGCCATTAAAAAAGGGGAAGCCCATGTAGCAGGTGTCCATTTACTAGATCCGGAAACGGGTGAGTACAATACTACTTATGTGAAACGATTTTTAGCGGGTCAGGACATCGTTCTTTATCCCTTTTTAAAAAGAAAGCAAGGTTGGTTTCTACCAAAAGGAAATCCATTAAACATCGAATCTGTTCAAGATATTGCTGAGAAAAAGTGTGATTTTGTCAATCGTCAAAAAGGCGCAGGGACACGAGTTCTGTTTGATAAATTATTAAGAGAATCAAATGTAAATACTAGTGAAATTGTTGGGTATCAGCGCGAAATGTTCTCTCATTTAAGTGTGGCAGCTGAAGTTAAATCAAACAATAATGCAGTAGGTCTAGGGATTTTTCCGGCTGCAAAGGCAATGGAATTAGAGTTCGTACCTATAGCTGATGAAGACTATGATTTAGTGATGACCAAAGCCTTTTTTGAGAGTGAGCAAGGGAAGAACTTAATTGAAGTGATTCAATCCGCCTCCTTTAAGGCAGATGTTGAAAAAATAGGCGGCTACGCAGTTGTCGAAAATCCAACACCGTTAGTGATTACTAGTAAACCCGAGGTGGAATAGATGAAATTTTTTGAAATAGCAAAGGATCCGATTAATACTCAATCGGTTATCGATAAAGTGATTCAACGTGAAGCGGGTGCGATTACGACGTTTATTGGCACCGTCAGAGAACTGACCCATGGAAAAAAGACGCTATATTTGGTGTATGAAGCCTATGAGCCGATGGCGGTTAAAAAACTAGCACAAATTGGCACGGAAATAGAAGAACGTTGGCCAGGCTCGAAGGTTGCCATCACTCACCGCGTTGGGAAGCTAGATATTACCGATATTGCCGTCGTTATTGCCGTTTCGACACCACACCGTGCAGATGCCTATGAGGCAAACCGCTATGCGATTGAACGAATCAAGGAAATTGTTCCAATTTGGAAAAAAGAGCATTGGGAAGATGGTCAAGAATGGATTGGAAATCAGCTAGAGACTGTTGCCTATCCAAGTGGAAAACCAGAGGAGGGGGATTTGGGTGAATAAAGTTTTATTTTTTGCTCATTTACGTGATAGTGCTGGAGTAGAGTCAGTTGAATTTGCGGCTTCTGGAAAAACGGTTGCCGATTTAAAGGAATTAATCAGCGAGCAATTTGGTCTGCAAAATTTTGATACGGTCATGACGGCTATTAATGAAGAGTTTGCTACAGACGATGAGGTAATTCAAGAAGGCGACACGATTGCTTTTATTCCACCGGTAAGTGGTGGCTGATTGCGGGGAGGTTCTAAAACATGCATGATCGACATTCAAGACAAGAACTTTTTCAGCCAATCGGTAAAGAAGGACAAAGGAAAATACGTTCCAAGCATGTACTGTTAATTGGCGCTGGTGCACTTGGGTCGGCGAATGCGGAGGTACTCACTCGGGCAGGCATAGGTAGATTGACCATTATTGATCGCGATTATGTCGAAGCTAGCAATCTTCAACGTCAGCAATTATATACGGAAGAGGATGTTTTGGAAAAACTGCCGAAAGCAGCTGCAGCCTATAAAAGATTACATGCGATTGATTCTTCTGTTGAGATTCGGCCAATTATCGGTGATGCAAATATTGAAATGCTGCAGGATTTGGTAGGCGATGTGGATTTAATCATTGATGCTACCGATAATTTTGAAACGCGAATGATGATCAATGATATTTCGCAAAAATACCAGCTCCCATGGATTTATGGTGCATGTGTCGGTAGCTTTGGGATGAGCTTTACCATTTTACCAGGGAAAACGCCATGCTTAAATTGTTTACTACAAGCGATTCCGATGCAAGGGATGACCTGTGATACAAATGGAATTATCGGCCCAAACGTGCAAATGGTGATTGCCCATCAAACAGCAGAAGCGCTGAAAATATTGGTCGAGGATTGGGACGCGGTAAGAACATCGTTTGTCAGCTTTGACGTCTGGAGAAATCAATATTCGACGATGAAGATGGGGAAAGCCAAAAGGGCAACATGTCTTTCCTGTGGAGAGAATCCTACGTACCCGTATTTAGATGTAGAAAATCATACGAAGACAACTGTTCTTTGTGGTCGAGATACGGTTCAAGTTCGGCCTCCAAAGGTTCAAAATTTGGTATTGAGTGAATTAGCTGAGAAACTAAAACATCTTGGCTATGAAGTAAAAGGAAATCCCTATCTCGTTTCAGTAGAGTGGGAGGAAAACCGTCTCGTTATTTTTAATGACGGTCGAGCATTAATACATGGGACAAAGGATTTAACACAGGCAAAGGCGATTTATCAGCGGATATTAGGGTAGGAGAGTAGGCGAGGCAACCATTAGGGTTGTCTCGTTTTGTTTTTTGCGCAATCCAGCTCCAGCGCCTAGCCCCCTCGAGGGGAAAATAGAACCTTTTTTTCTTGAACAAGGTGCTTCCGCTCTTTATATTTCGACATGTTTCACGTGAAACATTGATATTAGGACAGTTTTCTACAGACATGATTTTACAGCTTGGTTTTGAATGTTGGAGAATTGGCTATGGTTGTGGTTAAATAATAGGAGAGTAAAGATGAGGGAATGAGGATTATGTCGATTTCTGTGGAACAGCTACTGAAGAAAATGGAAAGCGAATTACATAAAGCGAAGCAGGCTGAAGGGACAGCGAAATTACGAGAAAACGTTCATTCAATAAAAATACTTTGTGAGCTTATTTTGGACGATACAGAGTCGGGATCGGTTCGAGGTTTGCCAGAGGTTGTAGCTTTACAACCACAAATTCAAACCATTACACCTGCATCGCTTACCGTTAAAAAGCTTGAAGAAGAGGAAGCGAATGGAGAATCGTTATTTGATTTTTAAAAAGGGGGATTAAGGGATGAAAATATTTCTTATTTTAGGAGCGATAAATGCCTTTTTAGCTGTTGCGTTAGGGGCTTTTGGGGCACATGGATTAGAAGGAAAGCTCGAGCCGAAGTATTTAGAAACGTGGAAAACTGGGGTTACGTACCAGATGTTCCATGCTACAGGATTATTGATTATTGCAGTGCTTCTTGGGAAATTACCTGCTAACTCGCTATTATCATGGTCAGGTTGGTTAATGTTTATTGGAATAATCTTATTTTCGGGCAGCTTGTATGTTTTGAGTGTAACGAAGATTAGTATTTTGGGAGCAGTAACACCTTTAGGAGGAGTAGCTTTTTTAGCTGCTTGGATCCTTTTAATAATAGTTGCAGTTAAATATTTATAAAACACAAGTCTGGCACTAATTCGCCAGACTTTTTCTTTGTATAAATTTAGGATATGCAAATCATAATGAGGTTAAAATAAAGTATTAAGTTAATTAAAGGAATGATTACATTTGTCAAAGGGTTTAGTAAAGGAATTTGATAAAACGGTAAAATTAAATGAGGAGGCTCATCATGCATTAATTAGTTATTGGAAAGATAATGAGATCTATCTTTCCTTCGAATTTTGGTTGATGGTTACCTTTCTTGTTGTACCTTTAATCATTTTGTTCTTTAAAATAGATAAGAGTAAATTGTTCTTTCTCGGTTTTTATGGGTATAGTTTTCACATGTTATTTGCCTATACCGACGCATATGGGAGAAATATGGGGTACTGGAACTACCCATTCCCGATATTCCCAATCCTCCCTGGACTAGCATTAGATACTAGTTTGATTCCTATAATTTTTATTCTAGTATACCAATATACGTTAAATCACAAAAAAAACTACTACGTTTATACAATTATCGTTGCAGCTATTATTTCATTTGGCTTTAAACCTATGCTTGTTGGAATGGGTATGTTTAGAATGTTTAAGGAAATAAATTATTTACACCTTTTTATTTCTTACACTATCGTGATCATTTTGGCAAAAGTGATTGTGGATGTCTTTTTATGGGTGGAAAAGAGATACAAAAAGGACTAAATCATAGCGATTTAGTCCTTCTTAGTTATCGTGGTGGGAAGTTGCTTAAGCTAGGGCCACCTGCCGCAAATGGATATTCATATTCAATTTCTTCATCAAACGTCACATAATCTAAGTATAGCATTGGTAATAGGACACGTTGACCAGTTTGTGGATCGCTCAAAATTAAATGGTCTCTTCCTGCAGCTTCGATTATCCCTTTAAAAATTTTCGCATTCCACTGAGAGTTATTTTCAAACGTAGCATAAACCGTTACTAACTTTCCTTTGTTTAAGCGAAGAATATTTTCAATGTAAGATTCTTCAATCGGTAGCATACCTGGAACCTGCGCCCCCGTTTGTGGTGATGCTGTTGGTGTTTGACCTGTTCCTGGAGGCATCATTCCACCCTGTAGTGGCATCATTCCACCAGTCTGTGGCGGTGGAAAATTAAATTGTGGTTGTTGCATGTAGGAAGGTTGTTGACCTCCTTGTCCTCCTTGGTATGGCTGATAACCTGGGTATTGGTTTGGATACATAGCATTCCCTCCTGAGCATTGATAGCATTGCTTTTTCCCATAATTCATATACATTTGGGCATTTTCCCCCCAATTTGTAATAGCTTGTAATAAACCCACTAACAGATATTTATGAAGGAAATGAGGAAGTTATGACAAAAAAAAACTCATAGTCAATTGTTGACTATGAGACCGGTAAATAAGTTTTAAATATGAAGAAATTTGGCTACAGCATCTTCATGTAAGATATGTCCGACAAAGAATGCTCCGAATTCACCGTAACGAGCACTTACTTCATCAAAACGCATTTCGTATACAAGCTTTTTAAACTGAAGAACATCTTCAGAGAATAACGTTACGCCCCACTCGTAATCATCGAAGCCAACTGAACCAGTGATGATTTGCTTCACCTTACCAGCATAGCCGCGACCAATCATACCATGGCTGCGCATCAATTTTTTGCGCTCATCCATCGGAAGCATGTACCAGTTATCTTCACCTTGACGCTTTTTATCCATTGGATAGAAACAAACGTATTTTGCTTTTGGTAGAATCGGATAAAGTCTAGCCAGAACTTCTGGGCTTTGGTACGGGTCCTGTCCTTGAGGTAAATAATTGCTCAACTCGACTACAGAAACATATGAATGAACGGGAATCGTGTATTCAGCTAATTTGGTTTTATTAAATTCTGTTTCAATGGCATTTAATTCTTCCATTGTAGGACGTAAAATCATCATCATAAAGTCGGCTTTTTGACCAACAATGTTATAAAGTGCATGACTGCCTTCTTTGCGGGTTTGTGTACTATTCCATTTTTCTACGAGGTTTAAAAACTCGTGAATGGCACTTTGGCGCTCATCACTAGAAAGCATTTTCCACGTCGTCCAATCGACAGTACGGAAATCGTGAAGGCAATACCAGCCATCAAGGGTTTGTGCTGCTTCAGACATTACAATCACTCCTAAAAAATTCTATGTACATCATCACTATATCATAGTTTCACCACAAGACACGATTGTAAACACACGAATTGAGAAAATCAATTTTGGGTTAGAATAATAAAAGTGAGCTGATTTTGGGTTTAATTTTTACAAAAAAGTGAACATTTCATGTGAAAGAGGTCTCTTTCATTGAAATTTCCATTCGGAAGAGTATGCTTATTAGGTGAAAAGTCTTGAGGAGGTTATACAATGAGTGATTTATTTACAGGTTTAAAAACAAAGGTGACAGGAAAGGAATTGAAAATTGTCTTTCCTGAAGGGACAGATGAGCGTATTTTGAAGGCGTCTAGCCGATTAGCGGCTGAAAATATTTTGACTCCAATTTTAATAGGTAATGAACAAGAAATAAAGGGTAAGGCTAGTGAACTTGGCATATCCTTAGATTCTGTCGAGATCTATGATCCGGCGAACTTCGGCCAATTCGATGATTTAGTTACGTCCTTTGTAGAGAGACGAAAAGGAAAAGCATCGGAGGAGGACGCACGTAAGATTTTGCTAGATGAAAACTACTTTGGCACCATGCTCGTACATACCAATCAAGCTCATGGCTTGGTGAGTGGGGCTGCTCATTCAACAGCAGATACCGTTCGACCAGCCTTGCAAATTATTAAAACAAAAGATGGCGTACGCAAAACATCTGGTGTGTTTATTATGGTTCGCGAAGATGAAAAGTACGTATTCGCTGATTGCGCGATTAATATTTCTCCGGATAGTCAGGATTTAGCTGAAATTGCAATTGAAAGTGCAAAAACAGCTGACATGTTTGATATTGAGCCAAGAGTGGCGATGTTAAGCTTTTCAACGAAGGGTTCAGCGAAATCTCCTGAGACAGATAAGGTTTCTGAGGCAGTGGAAGAGGCAAAACGTCGTAACCCTATGTTAGTTTTAGATGGTGAGTTTCAGTTCGATGCCGCTTTTGTACCTTCTGTGGCGAAGGCTAAGGCACCAGATTCGATTATTAAAGGCGATGCCAATGTGTTTATTTTCCCTAGTTTAGAAGCGGGTAATATTGGTTATAAAATTGCGCAGCGCTTAGGCGGATTCGAAGCTGTTGGCCCGATTCTACAAGGCTTAAATAAGCCGGTGAACGATTTATCACGTGGATGTAATGAAGAGGATGTATATAAATTGGCGTTGATTACGGCGGCGCAGAGTTTATAGGGTTATTTAGAATTAAGACCTACTCGAATTGAGGTTCGGGGAAGGTCTTATTTCTTTTTTACGCTATTTTTGCTGCTCATTGCGCCGATTTTCATAGGTTTTGCGCATTTTTCACAAAATTGTCATACATAAGTAACTTTATTCCAATTCGAAAGACTAAGTAAACACCACTTTTTTTTGATATACTAAGATATATTCATTTAAATTGAGGAGAATTCAACGATGACGACTGAAAACCCTCTTTTACACCAACTCCATTGGCGAATCATCGACCAGTCGAGTGTAGGTCCACATTTCCATGCCCTGCAATCATTTGGTACAGACGATACTTTATGTGAAGCGGTTGGAAATGGCGAATCGCCGTCGACGGCTAGAGCATGGGTCCACCATCAAACGATTGTTTTAGGGATTCATGATTCGAAACTACCTTTTTTAACAGAAGGACTGCAATACCTGGAGCAGCAAGGCTATCAATATATTGTTCGCAATTCAGGTGGTTTAGCAGTAGTTCTTGATGAAGGGGTATTAAATTTAACCCTCATTTTTCGAGAAATGGAAAGAAAAATAGATATTGATAGTGGCTATGACGCTATGTGGCAGCTCGTAAAGGAAATGTTTAAGGACTTCAATTGCAACATTGAAGCGCGGGAAATTACGGGTTCCTATTGTCCAGGAAGCTTTGATCTAAGCATCAATGGCCAAAAGTTCGCGGGTATATCGCAGCGTCGATTACGGAATGGCGTCGCTGTTCAAATTTATCTTTGTGTAAACGGGAGTGGGAGTGATCGGGCGAAGCTAATTGATAACTTCTATTCGATTGCTAAAAAAAACCAGCCTACGAAATTCACTTATCCTGACATAAATCCAGAGGTTATGGCTTCCTTATCGGAGCTGTTACAAGTAGAACTTTCAATTCAAGATGTGATGCTGAGGTTTTTGACGACTTTAAAAAATCATAGTGAACAAATTTCAGCAGGAATGTTAACATCCTATGAAATCACTTTATTTGATGGCTATTTTAAAAGAGTAGTGGAAAGAAATGCGAAAATGCTGAATATAGAATAGCTAAAAGGGACTGCCGTTAAATGGCAGTCCCTATTTTAAAGGATGTTGCTAAGTTTCTCTCTCCCAAAAAATGCTTTTCTATTTATTCAGCAACCTTTTCTAAATTACCATTTCGGTCCATTTTGAATTTAGTGGCTGGGCGTTCTTCTTCTTCAAAAAGAACTAGTTTTCTAGCGCGATTCATGATTTTCATTAATGTTTCGTAATCTTCTTGAACCATGTCTGTTTGCTGCTCTAATTCGTTCACTCTAGCTTCTAATTCGGCATTACGTTTGCGCAATTCTGCAATTTCTAATTGCAATCTTCCATTCTCACTTTTTAGGGCATCCCTTTGCAAATTGGATTGACCAATATTTTGCAAGAAGCTAATAACCCTATCCATTGTAAGAGTAGAAGAATCGCGAGGTTGTGGCATGTATTGTGGCTGTGTTACCTGCTTTGGTTGGCTAATTTGATACATAGGAACCTCGGTTGGTATGTTAACGTCCTCAGCTTCTACCATATTAAGCTCACCAATCTCAACCATTGTCTCTAATTCTTCTAAAGGAGTAACTGGAGGAGTATATAATAGTTTCTTCTTTCCGCCTTGATCCTTGCCAAGAATACGATTCTTTTGCTTGCGTTGCTTTTTAGAAAGGGATAAAGCCTTTTCATAACGGTGTCGAACTACTGCATTCCATCGAAAACCACAGGCTGCAGAAGTCCTGTTTAACTTGTCTCCTACTTCTTCGAAGGCGTTCAGCTGTGTGCTTCCTTCTCTAACATGCCTTAAAACCGTTTCTGCCAACAATAAATCATCTTCATCTGTCCATGCATCTTGTCTTACTTTCATTTTTTTCAACTCCCTAAATTTGTTAAAATTAATATCTTTCAAGAAACCCCTATTGTTAAATTGGTAATCTAGTGGGTTAACGATTTTTCACTCAAGGTTTCTTTAACTATAGTTTCAGCATCACCAAGTTTTTTAGCTTTTATACTAAGAAACTAAGTAATTTAGCAAATTAAGCAAAAAAACCAAGTCTTTTAGCTTTTATACTAGAAAAACGAAGTAATTTAGCAACTAAAGCTAAAAGACCAAGTTTTTTTGCCCTTATACTAAAAAACGAAGTAATTTAGCAAATTAAGCTAGTAGCCCTAAAAGGATAATAGATTTTTTTGAAAAGTGAGATTGGTATGTTGTTTTTTAGTTGGGTTGCAATGACTGGCGATAAGCGGTAAAATCAGCTTTAGCATGTACATTTATTCATGGAAAATTAGGTGCAGTGAATATATTTTTTAACCGAAAGGGTTGTAATAGAAATGGCAAACGAATTCCGTGTTTGCGATGACTGCCAGGCGGTCAATTTAAAAACACTTATCCCTCGTTTAGAAAAATTGGATCCAGATGCAAAGGTAGAGATTGGCTGTCAATCCTACTGTGGACCCGGACGTAAAAAGACGTTTGCATTTGTAAATAATCGTCCTGTCGCAGCGTTAACCGAAGAGGAACTGATCGAAAAGGTTCAAAAAAAGCTGAAATAACTCACCATAAATCACCTTTGTCTGAACTTGGATAGGTGATTTTTTTACTCTTAAAAAGTAGAAATTTGGCGAAATTTGGCTGTAATTAGCGAGGATTGTAGGTATAATAAGGATATAACTCACGAAGTGAAAGAGGGGAAAGGAATGGGATACGGGACAGAAAAGCTTATGGAAGAAAAGGTATTTAAAGATCCAGTGCATCGATATGTCCATGTTCGCGACCGGGTCATTTGGGATTTAGTCGGAACAAAAGAGTTCCAAAGACTGCGTCGAATTAAACAGCTTGGGACAACGTATCTTACCTTCCATGGAGCGGAGCATAGTCGCTTTAGTCATTCGCTAGGAGTTTATGAGATTATCCGTCGCATTATCGATGATGTATTTAAAGGGCGGCCTGAGTGGAATGAAGAGGAACGGTTAGTATCTTTATGTGCGGGACTTCTTCATGATCTTGGGCATGGTCCATTTTCACATAGCTTTGAGAAGGTATTTGATTTAGATCATGAAGAGTTTACACAAAAGATTATTTTAGGGGATACCGAGGTAAATGCGGTTCTAATGAAAGTAGGAGCTGATTTTCCGAAAAAGGTAGCCGAGGTTATCGCAAAGACGTATTCCAATAAACAGGTCGTCAGTTTGATATCGAGCCAAATTGATGCAGACCGAATGGATTACCTTCAGCGTGATGCCTATTATACGGGTGTTAGTTATGGGCATTTTGATATGGAGCGGATTTTACGTGTGATGCGGCCGCGTGAGGATCAGGTGGTTATTAAGCAGAGCGGCATGCATGCTGTTGAAGACTATATTATGAGCCGCTATCAAATGTATTGGCAAGTCTACTTCCATCCAGTTAGCCGCAGTGCCGAAGTGATTTTGACGAAAATTTTACACCGAGCAAAGCATTTGCACGAAAAATACTATTCTTTTAAACAACATCCAATTCATTTTTATTCTCTATTTGAGGATGAGACAACTCTTGAGGATTATTTAAAATTAGATGAATCGATTATTCTCTACTATTTCCAAATGTGGCAGGAGGAAGAGGATTCGATTTTAAGTGACCTTTGTCGTCGATTTATGAACCGTAATCTTTTCCAATATGTTGAATTTGACCCAGCAAAAGAGTATAAAAAAATGGCTGAGTTAAGTTTATTATTTAAAAAGGCTGGAATTGACCCAGACTATTATTTAGTCGTCGACTCCTCCTCTGATTTACCGTATGATTTTTACCGTCCAGGGGAAGAGGAAGAAAGGCTACCGATCCAACTTTTAATGAAAAATAACGAAATTCGTGAGCTTTCAAGAGAGTCAGCGATTGTGGATGCGATTTCTGGAAAAAGAAGAACGGACCATAAGCTCTATTTTCCTGCGGATTTCCTTTCTGACTATACTTCAAAGAAAAACGTCAAAAAACAAATTCAAGCTTTATTAGATAGATAACCTGTAATAATTGATGTGGGAGATGACGAGCATTGCTTAAGGATCACGCTAAACTTATGTACGCGATTGAAGCGACCGGGGAAATCACGGGGCGAAAGAAGCTTCAAAAAATTATCTACATTGCCAAAAAGCTATCGTTTCCATTCCAAGAAAGATTCCAATTTCATTTTTACGGCCCCTATTCAGAGGAGCTAACACTACGCGTCGAGGAGCTTAGTAATTTGGGCTTTGTCGAGGAAATTAGGGAGAAAAAGGGTGGATATTTTCAGTATCGTTATTCGTTAACAGATTCTGGGAAAGAGTTTTTAAGTTTAAATGAAGTTGAAATGCCTTGTTTGCCAGATTGTTTGTTGGATATGAATGAGCAGAATGCTAGATTCCTTGAGCTTGTGTCAACCGTGCTTTATTTTGAAAATCTGTCACGTGAAGAAGTGGCGGAGAAGGTTTTTACGCTTAAGAGTAAGCAGAAGTATACACTGGAAGAAATTTCGGATGCGTATTCTTATATTGAATCATTGAAGGAGAAAGCTAAGTCCTTGGTTTAGGGACTTAGCTTTTTTTAGTATTAAAAAGGAAATACTACAAATGAACGGCAAAGATAAAGTAGTTATTGTTTTCGTCGGAGTAGAGCTCGTCTACAGTTCATTCGGTTGATTGGGCTGCCTGCTCACTTTGTACCATATTTACATTCGAAAGCGCCTGTGTGATTTCATTGTTCGCTTGCTTGATTGCTTCTTGAGCAAGCAATGGATCAGAGGATGCTTTTTCTATTGCTTGACTTAACAGTGTTTGGCAAAGAGTAACGTTTGCTTTTGCTTGGTTTAGTTTGTTTACATCAATTTGTTGTGGCATGTAAATCACTCCTAAATGGTATTGAACTACCTACATATCATTAGCATATCGGTTGGAAATATGATTTGATAAATTATCCTTTTAAATAGGAAAAACCAGGCTATTGGCCTGGTCGATCATTATAAATTAGATTGGTAGCAATAATAAATTTTTTTGATCTTTACTCTTCGTCGCTTAATCTTTTTCCAGCAACAGCGTAGTGGTTTTTAGACATTTCTTCAATGAAAACAACAATTTTCTCAGCTGGTGCACCCGTTGTTTCACTTACAGCAGCAGTTACTTTTTCGGCTAGCGCCTTTTTTTGCTCTTCAGTACGGCCCTCAAGCATTTTTACGGTAACGTATGGCATAAATGGTTTCCCCCTTTGATTGAAATAGCGTATGTAAAACGAATACGCTTTCATGATTCTTTTTGTAGTCTTTCATATCTCGACAAAGAAATCAAGGTCAAAAATAGTACACCTTCTCTAAATTTCAATTCGGTCGAGATTTCATGTATACTTTATTTAAATAGCTATTAAAAGGAGCGCGATCGAGTTGGAAGGATTGCAAGGTTTAACAGGATTTTTAGCCTATCCATTGAATAAAATACCATTTGTCGCCATGACATTAATGATTGCCTTTACCCTTCATGAGTTTGCGCATGCCTATGTGGCTTACAAGTTCGGTGATGACACGGCCAAAAAGCAAGGGAGATTAACGCTAAATCCGATTCTGCATCTTGACCCTATTGGTACATTATTAATTTTTATTGTAGGGTTTGGATGGGCGAGGCCTGTTCCAGTAAACCGTTTTTTCTTTAAGAATCCGCGTCTTGCTGGAATCCTTGTTTCTATAGCAGGACCGTTGAGTAATCTATTGTTAGTTTTAATCGCCTTTTTGTTCTGGTACATTTGTATTGCCACTGGAATCGCCCAACAATTACCGTTAACGGTGATCGATTTTTTAAATATTTTTATCGACTTAAATCTTGTTCTATTCATATTTAACCTCTTGCCACTTCCTCCTTTAGATGGGTATCGCATCATCGAGGATTTAGCACCAAATCGAATTCGGGCAAGGATGACTCAATATGAAGCCTATGGATCGCTAATCTTTTTAATCTTAGTTTTAACGCCATTAGATAAATATACGATTACTCCCATTTTTCAAACAGTATTGCCGTTTGTCGCTAATGGAATCAATGAATTTTTTGCTCAAATTTTTAGTGTCTAAGGAAGGAGTTTTTTTATGGAAGAGAAAAAGAAAAAAGTTGGCTTTAATATCATTAAGAATGATTCGACAGATGGTCACGGTGGCTTTGGTGTCGGAACACTAAGTTTGAATAATGTTTCTCCTGTTATCATTGATGTAGAAGCGGGAACAGCCTCGATTGAAATTGGTGCAATGCATGCTCGTACAGATGTGGAAAAAGGAATTAAATTTTTACCAAATAAAGCAGAAGTACCGAATGGGAAGCCATACTGGCTAATTTGGGTGACGATTGACCGTCGAGAAGAAGGCCCTTATTATGCAGGTGTAACAGCCTGTGAGATGACGGTCGATCGCAGTATTCGTAGGGGATACAAGTCGCTTCCAGAGCATGTAAATAATTTAGATAAGTCGATTAAGCGTAAAATTATTGTGGAGCACATGGATGATGCTTCTAAAAAAGTTTTAGGAGAATTTTTGAAAAATCATAATGAAGAGATTTGGAATAATTCATCTGAAGAATTGAAAACTTCACTTAAAGTAGAATAATGAAAAAGTTTTTCTAGAAAAATATAAGTACTTGATGATTTCATTAAAAAAAAGTAAACTTAAAGCAGCATGGACTAAAATAAGTACATGTAGAACTAGGACACGAAAAGTCTCGGGAGTAGACACCCGAGGCTTTTCATTTTGTCTATTATCAAAATCCCCATAGTTTTTTATACCATGGTTTTTTCTTTTCTTTTTCCTTTGGTTTTTCTTTAATGATTGTATGATTTAGATGGTCTGTGCAATATTCAGTTGGCTCTGTACCTGTGACAAAATAGGTAAAGCGCTTGACTGGACAATCGGGAGAAGCAAGCTTTCCATTTGCCGGATTCAGATATACGCCTACGACACCTTCTTTAGGACGTTTAAAATTTTTAATGGGCTCGTCCTTTAGAGCGCCTTCCATAAATCTAAGCCAAATATTTTTGGCATACATTTTTTCCACTGTTCGTTCAATTGGTTTGCCCACATCATAGCCAGTCCAAACAGCTGAGACCAATTGAGGGGAAAACCCAACCATCCAGCTATCAGAATCAGTAGATCCCGATTTGCCAGCGTATGGTCTTGTCATATGATTAATTAATGTATTTCCTGTCACGCTTGTATAACCATTTAGTTTAGGGTCAAAGATGCCGCTTAGCATATTCGTCATGACAAACGCTTGTTTTGGATCAAGAACGGTTTCATTTTCGGTTTCATGCTTATAAATGACATCACCTTTATAGTTTTCGACGCGAGTAATGAAGACTGGCTCGACTTTTTTTCCACCATTAGCAAAATGGCTATAGGCATTCGCGATTTCAAGCACGCGAACTCCTGATGTTCCAAGGGCTAAGGATGGTACTTTAGCCATTTTGGATTGGATGCCAAAGCGTTTGACCGTGTCGACAAGCACTTCTTCGCCTAGAAAAAGATGTGTTTTAACGGCAATCACATTGTCCGAAACGGCTAGCGCTTGTGCGAGGGTAATTTCCTCGTTCGCATACAGACTGTTAAAGTTATGTGGCGAATAATCTGGTCGCTCATCCTGAAATTTAAAGGTAGTTGGCTCACTGCGCATCATGGTTGAAGGGGTAAACCCTTGTTCAAGTGCTGCATAATATAAAAGCGGCTTAATAGTTGAACCTGGATGACGAACCGCTTGAATGGATCGATTGAACGGACTTTTATCATAATCTCTGCCACCGACCATGGCTTTGACATGTCCATTTTTCGGATTCATCGCCACAAGTCCAACTTCAATTTCGGATTCTTTAGAAATCAACATAGCGACAGTCTCTTCGGCCACCTTCTGTTGCTCAGTATCGAGAGTGGTATAAACCTTTAAACCACCGAGTTCAATGGTGCGATCATCAATATTTAATTGGTTTTTTAAGGCGTTCCGAACCGCATCCTGATAATAAGGGGCGATTTCTTTTCTGGCATGTGGATATTTTCCAATAAATTTGAGTGGTTCTAATGCTGCTTTATTTGCCGTTTTTTTATCTATCATATCCTGTTCAACCATCATATTTAAGATGATTTTTTGACGTTGCTTCGCTTTTTCAATCGAAGCAAAAGGGGAATAAATGCTTGGACCCTTTGGAACGCCAGCTAATAATGTGGATTCTGCTAAGGTAAGTTGGTCTGCATCTTTTCCAAAAAAGTATTGGCTGGCTGCTTGAATACCGTAAGCACCGTGGCCATAATAGATTGTATTTAAATAACCTTCAAGTATTTCTTCCTTTGTGTAATTCATTTCGAGACGCATCGTGTAGAAGGCCTCCATTAATTTACGGCTCCATGTTTTATCATGAACAAGGTAGAGGTTCCGTGCGAATTGCTGGGTGATAGTACTAGCCCCTTGAACCTTCGCCAATGCCTTAATGTCAGCGAGAACGGCACCAGCAATCCGTTTATAATCAAACCCATTATGGTCATAAAATTTTCGGTCCTCAATTGCGACAGTGGCTTCCATTACAGGTTTTGCGATTTTGTCAGATGGAATCCAGTAGCGTTTTTGGCCATTATTACTTTCCCCAATGATGTTTCCATCAGCGGAATAGTAAAGGGTTGATTGAGGTATGGCAAGCGGTGGTGGCCCTAGTATTTTGGCGTAAATTAAGACACCTGCGATAAATAGAAACGCCAAAGTCAAACCAATCATACTGATAAAAAATAAGGCCCGCAAAACTTTAAGCGTCCTTCTAAACCGAGTATCCGTCATTAACTCCATAACATACCACCTCCATAGTAATAGTATGAAATATTTGGCAGAGTTTTAAACATTTACCGCACGAGAAAAATTTTTCTTGCATTTTCGTTGTGTTCCTTTATACTTTTCTTCGTGTTTGTATTTTTACAATTAGGGAAATATTATTGAAGATGGTTAAAATTCAATTAACAATAAAATTGCTTTTTTATTAGGAAAGGAAGAGGGAAAAATGAGCATTTGGTTTACAGAAAAACAGACAGAAAACTTTGGTATCACGATGAAAGTGAACCGTACTTTACATACAGAGCAAACTGATTTTCAAAAGTTAGATATGGTGGAAACAGCAGAATGGGGTAATATGCTTCTATTAGATGACATGGTTATGACATCTGAAGTCGATGAGTTTGTCTATCATGAAATGGTTGCACATATTCCTTTATTTACGCATCCAAATCCTGAAAATGTATTAGTTGTTGGTGGTGGAGACGGTGGCGTTATCCGTGAAGTGTTAAAGCACCCTAGCGTGAAAAAGGCGACTTTAGTAGATATCGACGGAAAAGTAATCGAGTACTCTAAAAAATTCTTACCTTCCATCGCTGGAATGCTAGACGATCCGCGTGTAGATGTACAAGTGGATGACGGCTTCATGCACATCGCTAATAGCGAAAATGAGTATGACGTAATTATGGTTGATTCTACTGAGCCTGTTGGACCAGCGGTTAACCTATTTACAAAAGGCTTTTATGCTGGAATCGCGAAAGCGTTAAAAGAAGATGGAATTTTCGTTGCGCAATCGGACAACCCTTGGTTCAAAGCGGATTTAATTCGTCAGGTTCAAAAGGATGTTAAAGAAATCTTCAATATTACGAAGCTTTATATTGCCAACATTCCAACGTATCCAAGTGGCATGTGGGCATTCACATTAGGTTCTAAAAAGCATGACCCGCTTCAAGTAAGCGAAGAGCGTTTCCATGAAATTGATACTAAGTACTATACAAAAGAGCTTCACAATGCAGCTTTTGTTTTACCGAAGTTTGTGAAGGATTTAGTGGAGTAATTAATTGGTTAGAAAATAAAGGGAGTCACTTTTTGATAAAAGTGGCTCCGCTTTTCGTAAATAAATACATAAAAGTGAGGGAATTTACATGCGTTTTGATGAAGCCTACTCAGGTAATGTTTTTATAAAAAGCTTTCCAAACTATGAAGAAAGCCAAGCGGTTCTTTACGGAATGCCAATGGATTGGACAGTGAGCTACCGTCCTGGTTCACGTTTCGGCCCTGCTAGAATTCGTGAGGTATCGATTGGTCTTGAAGAGTACAGCGCGTACTTAGATCGTGAGCTAGAAGAAGTGAAATATTTTGATGCTGGCGATATTCCATTACCATTCGGAAATCCACAAAAGAGCATCGATATGATTGAAGATTATGTAGATAAAATTCTAGCAGATGGCAAGTTTCCACTTGGAATGGGTGGGGAGCATTTAGTTTCTTGGCCTGTTATGAAAGCTGTTTATAAAAAATACCCTAATTTAGCGATTATCCATATGGACGCTCATACCGATCTTCGTGAAAACTACGAAGGCGAGCCGTTATCACATTCTACTCCAATTCGTAAAATCGCGGAGTTAATTGGACCTAGCAATGTATATTCATTTGGGATTCGTTCTGGAATGAAGGAAGAATTTGAGTGGGCTAAAAAGGTCGGCATGCACATTTCTAAATTTGATGTCCACCAACCATTAAAAGAAATTCTACCGACATTAGCAGGGCGTCCTGTGTATGTAACAATTGATATCGACGTATTAGACCCAGCACATGCACCTGGAACAGGTACAGTGGATGCGGGTGGAATTACCTCAAGAGAGTTATTGGCTTCTATTCATGAAATTGCCAAGTCAGACGTAAACGTAGTCGGAGCTGACCTAGTAGAAGTCGCACCAATCTACGACAACTCCGAACAAACAGCCAACACAGCAAGCAAACTCATCCGTGAAATGATCCTTGGCTGGGTAAAATAATAAATTGCTTTAACGCTTTAATGTACCCGGGGACAGTCCCCGGGTGCGTTAATACGTTAAAGGGATGGGGGACAGTCCCCATGTGCTTTAATGTGGTGAAGGGTGTGGTTTTTGGATGGGGCGTGTGGTGGCACTTGAGATGCCGGTTAAGGTTGTGGTGCGGACGACGATTTCGCAGGGGGATGAGTCGGAAGTTTTTGAGTTGGTGACTTTTGGTCGCTTTTTTCATAAGGGGAGTGCTTTTTATCTTTTTTATGAGGAAGAGCTGGATGTGGGGAAAATCAAGACTTCTGTTAAGTTTTCTGATGAAGATGCAGTCATTATCCGCAGCGGTGCGGTGAATATGCGTCTTGCTTTTCATCTAAATCATCAAATGAAGGGTCATTACGAAACACCTTATGGTACGATGGATACGATGACAGATACGAAGAACCTAACCCATCAGCAAACGAGTGGCAAAGAGGGGAAGCTCAATCTTCTATATGACTTTAGACTTCAAGAGGACCATGCTGGTACATACCAATTAGAAATTAGCTATAAGAAGGAGGGAACCGCAAATGAACATAGTTGAGCAAGTCCAAAATAAATTAAAGCAAGAAATCAAGGACGCCGTTATAAAAGCACAGCTTGCCACAGAGGACCAAATTCCTGATGTGATTTTGGAAACTCCGAAGGATAAGTCGCATGGCGATTATTCGACGAATATGGCGATGCAGCTTGCACGCGTGGCGAAAAAGGCCCCGAGAATGGTGGCAGAAGCACTAATTGAACACTTCGATGTTACGAAAGCATCAATTGAAAAGTTGGAAATCGCGGGTCCTGGCTTTATTAATTTTTATATGAATAACCGTTATTTAACGGATCTGATTCCGGCTGTATTAGAAGCAGGCGAGAAGTACGGCGAAACAACAGTTGGAGAAGACCAAAAAATCCAAGTCGAGTTCGTGTCGGCGAATCCAACTGGTGACCTTCATTTAGGACATGCTCGTGGGGCAGCGGTCGGGGATTCTCTATGCAATGTTCTAGCCAAAGCGGGCTATGATGTGAGCCGTGAATATTACATAAATGATGCGGGAAACCAGATTAACAACCTAGCTCGCTCTGTTGAAGCGCGTTATTTTCAAGCATTAGGCCTTGATCGTGAAATGCCGGAGGACGGCTACCACGGTGAAGACATCATTGGTATTGGGAAAAAGCTCGCAGAAGAATTCGGTAAAAAGTATGTGGAAGTGGATGAGCAGGAGCGTTTCGACTTTTTCCGTGAATACGGATTAAAGTATGAAATGGCAAAACTGAAGCAAGACTTAGAGGATTTCCGAGTGGGCTTTGATGTGTGGTACTCTGAAACATCTCTTTATCAGAATGGAAAAATTGAAACGGCCCTTGCGGCTCTAAAAGAAAATGGCCATATTTTCGAAGAGGGTGGAGCAACTTGGTTCCGTTCTACTGAGCTTGGTGATGATAAAGATCGTGTTTTAATTAAAAATGATGGCTCATTCACGTATTTGCTGCCGGATGTTGCCTACCATAAGGACAAGCTAGAGCGCGGTTTTGAAAAGCTGATCAACATTTGGGGTGCGGACCATCATGGCTACATTCCACGTATGAAAGCAGCCATCCAGGCGTTAGGTTATGAGCGTGATGCGTTAGAGGTTGAAATCATCCAGCTTGTTCATTTGTATAAAGATGGCGAGAAAATGAAGATGAGTAAGCGGACAGGTAAGGCTGTCACGATGCGCGATTTAGTGGATGAGGTGGGGCTTGATGCGGTTCGTTACTTCTTTGCAATGAGAAGTGCGGATACACATATGGACTTTGACCTTGATTTGGCTGTTTCACAATCGAATGAAAATCCGGTATTTTATGCTCAGTATGCCCATGCGCGGATTTGTAGCATTTTGCGTTCAGGAGAAGAGCAAGGGTATACATTCGAGCAGCAAGCTGATTTCTCCATGATCGAAACGGAAAAGGAAATCGATGTCTTGAAAAAGCTTGGCGAATTCCCACTAGCGGTTGGTGAAGCGGCTGTGAAGCGGATGCCACATCGAATTACTAATTATATTTTTGAATTAGCAACGGCTTTCCATAGCTTCTATAATGCCGATAAAGTATTGGATGCAGAAAATCCTGAGCGTACGAAGGCACGCCTGAGGCTCATTAAGGCTGTACAAATTACCTTAAAGAATGCATTAGCCTTAATCGGAGTTTCAGCACCGGAAAAGATGTAATTTTGGTCCCCTTTTTAAGGGGATTTTTCTTTTTTAAGGCTCTTTTCGTAAATCTTGTTGCTAATCATATAAAAAATAAGCGAATAAAACAAAGATTCTTGCACACTAAACTTAAAAAACAGACGAAAAGATGCCACGAAACCTTATTGAGTACGGGTGAAACATTGTTTCGAAAAAACCACAATTTTTGCGAAAATAGCTTTTTAAGATAGGCATAAAGTTCCACTAAAAACAAATAATAGGTTATGAAGTTTTTTAGGAGGAATGAAGGATGAATGTCGGTCGCGCAAAGGAAATTCTTGAGTCGATGGACATGGTGAATGTGACGTACGATGGTACGCCTGTGATCATTCAAAATGTCGATGAAAAAACAAAAATGGCTAGAATTTATTCGAGAGTAAAGCCTGATGATGAGCTTGATGTACCTGTGTTGAACTTAATTGAGGAATAAAAAAATGGATGGTGCCAGTAAAGGTACCATCCTTATTTTTATTCACAAAAGAAAACCCGATTTTCTAAAGGTTGACGAGGAATAAGGGAGAAAAGTGCTCCTTTTTTGGCACCTTCTATTTAATTTCGACTGTTCCACCACTAATACGCTTCACTCCGCGAATCTTACTAATATCAGCAATCAATTGGAGCATGGCCATGTCCTTCTTTTTTGCTTCAATCATAAAATCAACATCCACCTTTAATTCCTTAAGAGCTCCAATTAACGGCATCAGAAATTCGACATCAACAAAATCGGCATGGGACCTGAACGCCTTTTCCGATTTAGGGGAGGACACATGGATTTTTGGCGGAAGGCTAGTTTTTTCCCAGGTAGCAACTGTTCTTGAAAGAATTTCCGGTAACAATAATTCTCCAAGGTTGGCCATATGATGATGGTAATCAAAGACGAATCGGATGGATTCCTTTTCACAGGCTAGTAGCGTTTCATCGGCATTATAGGTTTTATCGTCATTTTCTAGGGTCATGACTTCTTTAATTGGAGCGGGAAGCTTTTTTAAATTTTGATGAAAACGTTGAATTGTTTCCACTTTATCTCCATAAGCTCCGCCTATATGGATGTTCAAGGCTGAGTTTTCTTCTGCACCCATCGCTTCAAGCATCCGATAGTGATACTCCATATCAATAACCGCATTATCGGTTATTTTATCTTTAGGAGAAGTGAACAATGTAAATTGATTGGGGTGAAAGCTTACCCGTAAATGATTCCCGCGAATAATGTCCCCAAGCTCCTGCCATTCTTTTTGAAAGGGTGTAACAAAGTCCCACATCACTTCAGGATGGGTCGCAAGGGGAACAATTGAGCTGGACAATCGATACAATTCGATTTCATGGGCGATATTGTATAAAAGCATTCGGCGAGTGCTTTTTATATTTTCAGCGGTCAGCTCTAGTAGTTTTGCTGATTGCTCCTTCTTACTTAATTGCTGATAACGGGTAAAAGTGATTGTTCTTGAAGGTGAAGCCTCCCAAAGACTGATGGCAGTAGAAACATAGCCAAATCGGATTTTCATCGGTATGCTCCTTCTTTATAAGGTTGTTTTCGCTAAGATTGTTGTTTTTCAAACTAAGTTTAAACCCGTATTTATTAAGGCTTCGGGGCATCTTTTCGTCATTGTCTTAAGAATTTATGTGCTGTATTTTTGTTTTGTTTGTTTTTTCAGTAGCAATAGCAACAAAGTTTACGAAAAGAGCCTTTATTTAAAATTCGAAAAAATCGATGCAAGCTTTTCTTTCGTGCTGCGCCAGAGATTCGGTTTCGTTAGCTCTTCTAATGAGAGAAGCTTAGAGTCCTTTATATCCTTTTCTATCGTTTCTTTTGCGAGTTGGATAAAATTTTTATCGTACATATAACAGTTGATTTCATAGTTCAAAAAGAAGCTCCGTTTATCAAAATTGGCGGTTCCAATATCACAAACTCGGTCATCAATCAAGAGTGTTTTAGCATGGTAAAATCCTTTACTAAATTGATAAACTTGCACCTTTTCCTTTAATAACCTTCGAAGGTAAGGGAAGGATGCTTCTTGAACGAGTATATGATCGGCATTTTTGGGTACTAGTATTTTGATGGCTACACCTCTTTTTATAGCCTTGAGTAAAGCATGAAAGATTTTCGGACTCGGAATAAAGTAGGGGGTGCCAATCATAATGGTTTCCTTCGCTGAAGAAATCAGATTCAAAAACGTATTTTCCTGTATGGTTGCTTCAGCTGGAATAATTTCATGCTCTATTGGACCAGGTTCCGTTTCAGGAAAATAAGCTTTATTTTGAAGTAGATTGATTTTCGTATTTTTATGCCAATTCGTTAATAACTCTTTTTGAAGGTCTATAATCCCCTCACCCTTAATTTTTAGCTGATAATCCCGCCACGGACTAAGCTTTTCATCCTTATTGACGTATTCCTTACCAATATTATAGCCACCAATATAACCAACTTTCCCATCGATAACGGTCGTTTTTCGATGATTTCGGACTTGGGAGGTGTAAAACAGAAAAGGAAGTCTTGGCACTTGAGAGAAGGTGAACTGCCCGCCAGCTTCTTTTAACTTTTTAATTATTTTTCGGTCGACACTAAAGCTGCCTAGCCAATCAAGCATTAAGCGAACCTCAACACCTTCTTTTGCTTTTTGCATGAGAATATTGAAAAATTCCTTACTAAAAGAGTCATTTTTTGCAATATAAAAAAGGATATGAATGTGCTTCCTTGCCCTTTTTAGTTCATCAAAATAATCCTTAAACAATAGTTCTCCATCCGTGAAAATTTCTATGTGACTATGCCGTTTTGGAGCATGTGGGGGGTAGAGTGTTTTCAGATGATTTCGTCTGCCAAGGTGATAGTCTAAAGTCAGCCATAGCAGGATAAGAAATAGTATTCCAAACAAGCCAAATGTGAAATTCAAAAGAATCTGCTCCTCCATGGTTGAATTTTTAAGATAACAACAGTATTCCCGCATTCTAACAAAAATATTGAAAATAAATGGTTGACTGAATGCTCATTCACCATATAATTATAAGTAGGTGTATTATTCAGAAGATTTAATTGGTTGGAAATTTTTTGACCAATTCAGAAAAGTGGAAGTGGCTAGCACGCTTGCGCTAGACACAAGAATATTCAACTGGGGGAGGAGATTTTAGCATGTTACTTTGGGTAAACATCATTGCGTTCTTATTTGTAACCGCTTACGCACTGAGCTTATTTGTTTACGTTGTGAAAACAAGATTCGAATTTATAAGGCTTGGTAAAAAAGTAGAATTTGATAATCGTGTAAAAGAAAGACTCGAGAAAGTATGGGTCAATGTTTTTGGTCAGAAAAAGCTACTTAAAGATAAAAAAAGTGGAATCATTCACGTTATGTTTTTTTATGGCTTTATCCTCGTTCAATTTGGTGCGATTGATTTTATTTGGAAAGGGCTGAAGCCGGGGTCACATTTGCCTTTAGGTCCGTTGTATTCAGGCTTTACGTTTTTTCAAGAAATCGTTACGTTAATGATTTTGGTGGCAGTTGTTTGGGCCTTCCACCGTCGTTATATGGAAAAATTAGTCCGCTTGAAGCGCGGATTTAAAAATGGGTTAGTGCTGTTATTTATCGGAGGCTTAATGCTTTCGGTGTTAGTTGGTAATGGAATGGGAATCATTTGGCATGGTCATGAAGGAACTTGGACAGAGCCGATTGCCTCACTGATAGCTGGGGCGTTTGGTGGCATTGGTGAAACTGCTTCTGTGGTGATTTTTTATATAGCATGGTGGATTCATTTGTTATTCCTACTAGCGTTTTTAGTCTACGTGCCACAATCAAAGCATGCTCACTTAATAGCTGGGCCAGTGAATGTTTATTTTAATCGTTTGGAAAATCCAGGGAAACTAAAGAAAATCGACTTCGAAGATGAAACTCAAGAAACCTTTGGCGTTGGAAAAATTGAAGACTTTACTCAGCATCAATTGATTGATTTATATGCATGTGTAGAGTGTGGACGTTGTACGAATATGTGTCCAGCAACAGGAACGGGAAAAATGCTTTCGCCAATGGATTTAATTGTGAAGTTGCGTGATCACTTAACGAATCATGGGGCAGCTATAACGCAAAAGCAGCCATGGGTTCCGACGTTTGCTTTTAGCGGTACAAAAGGGAATCAAATTGCGTTAGCGGCAGCGGGTGCTGGAGCGCAGGAATCAGCGGCTGGGTTAGCGTATAGCCCGAGCTTAATTGGCGAAGTCATTACCGAAGAGGAAATTTGGGCTTGTACGACTTGCCGTAACTGTGAGGACCAATGTCCAGTTATGAATGAGCATGTTGATAAAATTATTGACCTGCGCCGTTATTTAGTTTTAACAGAAGGAAAAATGGATGCAGATGCGCAGCGTGCGATGACGAATATTGAGCGTCAAGGAAATCCTTGGGGCCTAAATCGTAAAGAACGCGAAAACTGGCGTGAGGAACGTCCAGACGTGACAGTGAAGACTGTGAAGGAAATGAAAAAAGCTGGCGAAGAGTTTGAGTACCTATTCTGGGTTGGTTCAATGGGGTCTTACGACAACCGCAGCCAAAAAATCGCGTTATCATTCGCGAAGCTGATGAATGAAGCAGGCGTGACGTTTGCAATTTTAGGAAACAAAGAAAAGAACTCAGGCGATACACCACGTCGTTTAGGAAACGAATTCTTATTCCAAGAATTAGCGACGAAAAATATCGAAGAGTTTGTCGATGCAGGGGTGACGAAAATCGTCACGATTGACCCGCATGCTTATAATATCTTCAAAAATGAATATCCTGACTTTGGCTTAACCGCTGAGGTTTATCATCATACGGAAATACTTTATGAGCTAGTGAGAGATGGAAAGTTAAAACCTCAATATGAGGTGAATGAAACGATAACATTCCATGATTCTTGCTACTTAGGACGCTACAACGACGTTTACGATCCGCCACGCGAAATATTGAAGGCCATTCCGGGTGTGAAGCTTGTTGAAATGGAACGTAACCGTGAAACGGGTATGTGCTGTGGCGCCGGTGGTGGACTAATGTGGATGGAGGAAGAAACAGGCAACCGCATTAACGTCACCAGAACCGAACAGGCAATCGCCGTGAATCCATCCATCATCAGCTCAGGCTGTCCATACTGCCTAACGATGCTATCAGACGGAACGAAAGCAAAAGAAGTCGAAGAAAAAATCAGCACCTACGACGTAGCCGAAATCCTAGAAAAAGCAATAATCGGCAATGAAGAAAAAGAAACTTTAGTACATTAAAGCACCGGGGGACAGTCCCCGGTTGCGTTAATACGTTAATGTGTTGGGGGACTGTCCCCCAGTGCTTTAATGGGGTAAAGGGACGAACATAAATCAAGGGGGATTCTGAATTCTCTTTTTCTTACCTATCATCTTGAGCGAGCGTTCAGTCGCTTGTACCTACATCTTAGACACTTCATAACGAATTCTTCAATCCGTAATTTGCGTTAGGCGATTAAATTGGAAAAGTCGGCGATTAAATCAATGTTTTAGGCGATTAAAACCATCAAATCGGCGATTAAACGTGACATTTAGGCGATTAAACCGAAATCATACACTTAAAAACGTGCAAAAACAAATAAAGGAGAGGTTCAAATGGGGAAAACCGTTATTATTGCAGGGGCAAGAACACCTTTTGGTAAGTTTGGCGGAGGATTAAGCCATTTAACAGCATCTGAATTGGGCGGAATTGCCGTTAAGGAAGCGCTGCAAAGAGCTGGCGTTCAACACGAACAAGTTGATGAGCTTATTTTAGGCTCCGTGCTTCAAGGCGGCCAAGGACAAATTCCATCTCGTCAAGCAGCGCGTCATGCTGAGCTACCATGGAGTGTTAAAACGGAAACCATCAATAAAGTTTGTGCTTCCGGGATGCGCAGTGTAACGCTTGCTGATCAAATCATCCGTGCTGGTGACGAAGAAGTCATCGTGGCAGGTGGAATGGAATCGATGAGCAATGCGCCGTATTTTATGCAAAAGGCTCGCTTCGGACTTCGCATGGGGGATGCAGTGGTGAAGGACTTAATGCTTCACGATGGATTAAGCTGCTGTTTTACAGGTGTGCATATGGGAACGTACGGCAATGGAACCGCTGCAGAATTAGAATTATCTCGCGAACAACAGGATCAATGGGCGTTTAGAAGCCATGAGAAAGCGATTGCAGCGATCGAGGGTGGGATTTTTGCAGAAGAGATTATCCCAGTTACCGTTCCTCAAAAACGTGGGGAGCCAATCGTTATCGGACATGATGAATCACCTCGTAAAGACACTTCCTATGAAAAGTTAGCTAAATTAGCACCGGTATTTGGTTCTGAAGGGACCATTACAGCTGGCAATGCCCCTGGAATTAACGACGGTGCGGCAGCTTTAGTATTGATGAGTGAGGACCGTGCAAAACAGGAAGGTAAAGAACCATTTGCTTACATTATCGGTCATGCAGAAATTGGGATTGCGGCAAAGGATTTTCCGAAGACCCCTGGTTTAGTAATAAATGAACTCTTAAAAAAGACAGGGAAAACGGTGGAGGAAGTAGATTTATTTGAAATTAATGAAGCCTTCGCAGCCGTGACGTTAGCAAGTGAAAAAATTGCTGGCTTGGACCCTGAGAAAATCAACGTTAACGGTGGAGCGATTGCATTAGGTCATCCAATTGGAGCAAGTGGAGCAAGAATTATCTTAACGCTAATGTATGAATTAAAACGACGTGGCGGCGGAATCGGCGTAGCAGCCATCTGCAGCGGTGGCGGCCAAGGCGACGCCATTATGATCGAAGTACCAAAGCAATAAAAGAAAATTCCCTTTAACACGTTAAAGCAGTGGGGGATAGTCCCCCATCCAAGTAGAGCGTTAATTAGCTAAAGTATTTTAGGAGGGTTTATAGAATGATTATCCAAAAGGTTATGGTGATTGGGGCTGGGCAGATGGGTTCTGGGATTGCTCAGGTTTGTGCGCAGGCGGGTTATGAGGTTGTTTTGAATGATTTGAAGGATGAGTTTGTGGATAGAGGATTACATGTCATCAGAAAAAACCTTTCTCGCCAAGTGGAGAAGGAACGGATGACGGTGGAAGAAATGAATACGGTGTTGGATCGCTTAACAGCTTCAACGGAGTTAACAGATGCGAAGGATGTTGATTTAGTCATTGAAGCAGCAATTGAAAACATGGAGATTAAAGCCAAGTTATTTGCTCAATTAGATGAAATCGCACCACGCGAAGCAATTTTAGCATCAAACACTTCATCATTGCCGATTACGGAAATTGCGGCTGCAACGAAGCGTCCAGAGAAGGTAATTGGCATGCATTTCATGAATCCAGTTCCAGTGATGAAGCTAGTCGAAATCATCCGCGGATTAGCAACATCTGATGAAGTTTACCAGGCTATTGAAGATATGACGAAAACATTGAAAAAGGTTCCAGTAGAGGTGAACGATTTCCCTGGATTTGTCTCCAACCGCATTTTAATGCCGATGATCAATGAGGCGATTTATACCCTTTATGAAGGTGTTGCAACAAAAGAGGCGATTGATGATGTCATGAAGCTTGGAATGAACCATCCTATGGGTCCACTTACATTAGCTGATTTTATCGGTTTAGATACGTGTTTATATATTATGGAAACGCTTCATGAAGGCTTCGGAGATACAAAATACCGTCCGTGTCCACTTTTAAGAAAGTACGTAAAAGCAGGTTGGTTAGGGAAGAAAACGGGCCGCGGATTCTATCAATACAGCTAAGATACTCACAAACTAAAGAAGGAGGTTTTTGATATGGATCTCCGTTTTACGGAAGAACAAGAAATGATGCGTAAGATGGTCCGTGATTTTGCGACAGCTGAAATTGCCCCTTTTGTTGAAAAAATGGAGCAGGGAGAGTTCCCAAGAGCAATTTTAAAAAAGATGGGTGAGCTCGGCTTAATGGGTATTCCTGTACCTGAGGAACTTGGCGGATCTGAAATGGATTTCATGTCTTACATTATTGCGATAAATGAGCTTTCTAGAGTAAGTGCAACAGTTGGGGTCATTTTATCCGTCCATACATCAGTAGGAACGAATCCAATACTTTACTTCGGTACAGAAGAACAGAAGAGAAGGTTTGTTCCGAAGTTAGCGAGTGGTGAATATTTAGGTGCCTTTTGCTTAACTGAGCCGGGTGCAGGTTCTGATGCAGGGAGTTTAAAAACAAAAGCTGTTCGTAAAGGTGATGAATACGTACTGAACGGGTCAAAGGTGTTCATTACAAACGGTGGCGAAGCAGATGTGTACATTGTGTTTGCCTCTACAAACCCGGAAGCAGGAACAAAGGGCATTTCTTGCTTTATCGTTGAAAAAGGGACTCCAGGACTTGTCATCGGAAAAGATGAAAAGAAAATGGGGCTTCATGGCTCAAGAACAGTCCAATTAACCTTTGAGGATATGAAAGTGCCAGCTGCTAATTTGCTAGGAGCTGAGGGTGAAGGATTTAAAATTGCGATGGCGAATTTAGAGGTTGGTCGAATTGGGATTGCCGCCCAAGCACTAGGTATTGCTGAAGCGGCATTAGAAGCGGCTGCAGGTTATGCGCGAGAGCGTGTGCAATTTGGCAAGCCGATAGCTGCCCAACAAGGGATTTCCTTTAAGCTTGCAGATATGGCTACAAGTGTAGAAGCTGCTAGATTGCTAGTTTATCGGGCAGCCGAGCTACGAATGAAAGGCTTAAAATGTGGAAAAGAAGCATCGATGGCAAAGCTTTTTGCTTCCCACACA
Organism: Pseudoneobacillus rhizosphaerae; assembly: GCF_917563885.1. Taxonomy (GTDB): domain Bacteria; phylum Bacillota; class Bacilli; order Bacillales; family Cytobacillaceae; genus Pseudoneobacillus; species Pseudoneobacillus rhizosphaerae. The sequence continues at coordinate 151,551 of NZ_CAKJTG010000002.1, read as the reverse complement.
GCAGTCGAAGTGACAACCGAAGCAATCCAAGTATTCGGCGGCTACGGCTACACTGAAGACTACCCAGTAGAACGCTACTTCCGCGATGCGAAAGTAACCGAAATCTACGAAGGAACAAGCGAGATTCAAAGAATTGTAATTAGTAAGCAGTTATAAGGATTTTATAGCTAGTAACGAATTGAAATGGATGGGTGCAGTGAACTGGTGCTATAGCGCTTTAAAGCGCCGGGGGACTGTCCCCCATCCCTTTAAAGTGATAAAGAATGAGGGGGATTTTAATATGATGTTTCAATTGACGGAAGAGCATGAAATGATTCGTAAGATGGTGCGTGATTTTGCACGAAATGAGGTGGCTCCTACTGCTGGAGAGCGTGATGAAGAGGAACGCTTTGATCGTGAGATTTTTGATAAGATGGCGGAGCTTGGTTTAACAGGGATTCCTTGGCCAGAAGAATACGGTGGAATTGGTAGCGATTATTTAGCCTATTGTATCGCTGTTGAAGAGCTTTCACGTGTTTGTGCTTCCACTGGGGTAACGCTTTCTGCGCACACATCTTTAGCAGGTTGGCCGATTTTCAAATTTGGAAATGAAGAGCAAAAGCAAAAATACCTACGTCCGATGGCGGAAGGCTCTAAAATCGGTGGTTACGGTTTAACGGAGCCAGGAAGTGGTTCTGATGCAGGTGGTATGAGAACGTCGGCACGTCTTGAGGGAGACCATTACGTATTGAATGGCTCGAAAATTTTTATCACAAACGGTGGGATTGCGGATATCTATGTTGTATTTGCGCTAACAGACCCAACTTCCAAACAAAAGGGCACAACAGCCTTCATTATTGAAGCGGATATGCCAGGCTTCTCGGTAGGGAAAAAAGAGAAAAAGCTAGGCATTCGTTCATCACCAACAACGGAAATTATTTTTGAAGATTGCAAGGTTCCGGTTGCCAACCGTCTTGGCGAAGAGGGCGAAGGCTTTAAAATTGCGATGATGACGCTGGATGGCGGACGTAATGGGATTGCGGCTCAAGCTGTTGGAATTGCACAAGGAGCATTAGACGCAGCGGTTGATTATGCAAAAGAGCGTGTTCAATTCGGTAAGCCAATCGCAGCACAACAGGGAATTTCTTTTAAACTTGCAGATATGGCAACGGGCGTTGAAGCGGCAAGACTATTAACTTACCAAGCAGCATGGCGCGAATCTGTCGGCCTTCCATATGGTAAGGAATCAGCCATGTCTAAGCTATTTGCTGGTGATACGGCAATGAAGGTGACAACAGAAGCGGTTCAGGTTTTCGGTGGCTATGGCTATACGAAGGACTATCCGGTTGAGCGTATGATGCGTGATGCAAAAATCACTCAAATTTACGAGGGAACGCAAGAGATTCAACGTTTAGTTATTGGACGTATGTTGACGAAGTAAGGGAAGTTGTTTTCGAGCTTGCTAGAAAAAACCTTACGGAATGATGGGGGTCAGTCTACTTCAGTGGTCTGGCCCTTGATTAAAGGGGATGACAAAGGCGGTCGAAAAAATGAAAAAACGAGAAGTACAGGCGTCGGTGAAGGATGAACGTTTAGTCAGAAAACGTCGGACTGAAATGATCAAAGGGGCAGTAAATCTCTTTATCGAAAAAGGTTTCCATCGCACCACGACTCGCGAAATTGCCAAAGCCTCAGGGTTTAGCATCGGTACACTTTATGAATATATTCGGACGAAAGAGGATGTCCTCTACCTCGTTTGTGATAGTATCTATGACCAAGTTCGCGAAAGACTCCAAAGTGATCTTGATAATAATACAGGCACGATTGAAAGCCTAAAACTCGCCATCAGTCACTATTTTCGAGTGGTGGATGAGATGCAGGATGAGGTTCTAGTTATGTATCAAGAGGTTAAGTCATTGTCGAAGGACGCTCTGCCTTATGTGCTTAGAAAAGAGTTAGAAATGGTTGCGATGTTTGAAACCGTGATTAAAAGATGTGTTGAAAACAAGGAACTTGAGTTATCTGAAAAACAAATCAAAATGATTGCCCACAATATTTTTGTCCAAGGACAAATGTGGGGATTCCGCCGCTGGGCACTTCATAAGCTGTATACACTTGATGAGTATATTGAGTTGCAAACAGATTTGTTATTGGTTGGGATTAGGAAGTAGGGGGCGAGAGGGTCCACGCGTGCCCGGAATTGCCGAAAAGGGGTGAGGACGCGTACGCAAGAAACTCTCGCGAACGCGAAACCAGTCCAAAAGGGTGAGGACGTGTACGCAAGAAGCTCTCGCGAACGCGAAACCAGTCCAAAAGGTTGAAGACGCGTACGCAAGAAGCTCTCGCGAACGCGAAACCAGTCCAAAAGGTTGAAGACGCGTACGCGAAACCAGTCCAAAAGGGTGAAAACGTGTACGCAAGAAGCTCTCGCGAACGCGAAACCAGTCCAAAAGGGTGAAGATGCGTACGCAAGAAGCTCTCGCGAACGCGAAACCAGTCCAGAGGGGTGAGGACGCGTACGCAAGAAACTCTCACGTGCCTAAAAGCATAGCATTTTACAAAAAAAACAAGGGGGATGAGAATAAAAATGAATACGACTACAGTTTACAAGCCGAAGCACCACATTCGTTTTGTGACGGCTTCTAGTCTTTTCGATGGGCATGATGCTTCGATTAATATTATGCGCCGAATTCTACAGGCAAGCGGTGCGGAAGTGATTCATCTTGGGCATAATCGCTCGGTTGAGGAAGTAGTGAATGCGGCAATTCAAGAGGACGTTCAAGGGATTGCGATTTCTTCCTACCAAGGCGGACATGTCGAATATTTCAAATATATGTATGACCTTCTAAAAGAACGCGGCGCTAACCATATCCGCATTTATGGCGGCGGCGGTGGCGTCATCATTCCAAAGGAAATCAAGGAGCTTCACGAGTACGGGATTGCGCGGATTTTTTCACCAGAAGATGGGCGTCAGCACGGGCTTCAAGGCATGATCGATATGATGATCAAGGATTGCGATTTCGCGACAATCACTCCTGAAACAGTGCCGAGTGAATTGAGCAGTCTTTCAACAAATGATGTTAACACTATTGCAAAATTAATTACGTTGGCAGAGCACCAAGTAGATCGTGACCATGAGGCGGCAGCAGCGGTTGAATCGGTTATGGAAAAAGTGAAGTCACTGACGAACCAAGTCCCGGTTGTTGGAATCACCGGTACAGGTGGAGCTGGAAAAAGCTCGTTAACGGATGAGCTGATTCGACGTTTTATTAATGAAATTCCTGATAAAAAGGTAGCCATTTTATCCGTGGATCCGACGAAACAAAAAACGGGCGGAGCGTTACTTGGTGACCGTATCCGTATGAACGCAATCTTTAACCCGCGCGTGTACATGAGAAGCTTGGCGACACGTAACTCAAGAAGTGAGCTTTCTCTTGCTATTAAGGATGCAATTAGTGTTGTGAAGGCGGCGGGCTTCGATTTAATCGTTGTTGAAACGAGCGGTATCGGTCAAGGAGACGCTGAGATAACAGAAATTTGTGATGTGTCACTTTACGTGATGACAAGCGAATTCGGTGCACCATCTCAGCTTGAAAAAATCGATATGCTTGATTTTGCTGACTTAATTGTCATTAATAAATTTGAACGAAAAGGCTCTGAGGATGCTCAGCGTCAGGTTCAAAAGCAATATCAGCGTTCACGTATGCTTTTTGAGAAAGAATTCTCAGAAATGCCAGTGTACGGAACGATTGCAAGTCAATTTAATGATCCGGGAACGAACTCCCTATTCGCAGCATTAATTGATACGATCAACGCGAAATCCAACACAGACTGGACGACTACTTTTGCTAAAAATGCACGCGTTGAAAAACAAAATGTCATCATTCCGAATGACCGTCGTTATTACTTGAGAGAAATTTCAGATACGGTTCGTACGTATCATAAAAAAGCAGAAGAGCAAGTTGGTTTTGCGCGCAAGCTGTTCCAATTAGAGGGAGCCATTAATGCGGTAAAAGATCAGCCAGAAATCGCTGCAGCTCTTGAAAAAATTAAAGTAGAAACGCAAAGCAAATTAACCGCTGAAACGGCAAAAATTTTACAAGGCTGGGAAAAAACAAAAGCGGCTTATGCGGCAGATCAATTTGTCACACGCATTCGTGATAAAGAAATCATCACAGCGTTAAAATCAAAGAGCTTGTCTGGTCTAGATATTCCAAAGGTGGCTCTTCCAAAATACAAGGATTATGGCGAAATCATCCGTTGGGTATACGCTGAAAACGTCCCAGGTGAATTCCCGTATACAGCAGGGGTGTTCCCGTTCAAGCGTGAGGGAGAAGATCCAAAGCGTCAGTTTGCTGGGGAAGGAACTCCGGAGCGTACAAATCGTCGTTTCCATTACCTGTCGAAGGATGATTCAGCAAAACGTTTAAGTACAGCGTTTGATTCGGTTACTTTATATGGGGAGGACCCCGATTATCGCCCGGATATTTATGGGAAAGTCGGCGAAAGTGGGGTCAGCATTTGTACGTTAGATGATATGAAAAAGCTATATGCTGGCTTTGATTTATGTCACCCATCGACGTCAGTGTCGATGACGATTAATGGACCAGCGCCAATCATTTTAGCGATGTTCATGAATACAGCGATTGAGCAGCAGGTTGAAAAGAAAGAAGCAGAGCTTGGCCGCGTATTAACGTTTGAAGAGTTTATGGAAGTTAAGGCATTTACTCTGAAGACAGTTCGCGGAACCGTTCAAGCGGATATTTTAAAAGAAGACCAAGGACAAAATACGTGTATTTTCTCTACGGAATTTGCATTGCGGATGATGGGAGATATTCAGCAGTATTTCATTGACCAACAAGTTCGTAATTATTATTCGGTTTCGATTTCGGGTTATCATATCGCAGAAGCAGGTGCAAATCCGATTTCACAATTAGCGTTCACGTTAGCAAATGGGTTCACGTATGTGGAATATTACTTAAGCCGTGGCATGAATATTGATGACTTTGCACCAAATTTATCATTCTTCTTCTCGAACGGTTTAGACCCGGAATATACGGTTATCGGCCGTGTCGCTCGTCGTATTTGGGCAACAGTTATGCGTAATAAGTACGGTGCGAACGATCGCAGTCAGAAGCTGAAGTATCATATTCAAACTTCAGGGCGTTCACTACATGCCCAGGAAATTGATTTCAACGATATTCGTACGACGTTACAGGCGTTAATGGCGTTGCAGGATAACTGTAATTCACTGCATACAAATGCGTATGATGAAGCGATAACCACTCCAACGGAGGAATCCGTTCGCCGTGCGATGGCGATTCAGATGATCATTACGAAGGAGCATGGGTTAACGAAGAATGAAAACCCTCTTCAAGGCTCTTTCATTGTCGAGGAGTTAACGGATTTAGTAGAGGAAATGGTGTTGCAGGAGTTTGAACGTATGGATGATCGTGGTGGCGTCCTTGGTTCAATGGAAACACAATACCAACGCGGGAAAATTCAAGATGAATCCATGCATTATGAAATGAAAAAGCATACAGGTGAACTTCCAATCATTGGCGTAAATACGTATTTGAATCCAAATCCTCCATCTGAAGAAGATATTGATTCAATGGAAATCGCTAGAGCCACAAAGGAAGAAAAAGAACTACAAATCAACAACTTACGCGAATTCCAAGCGCGTAATCAAGAACAAACAGCCGAAGCCCTAAAGCGTTTAAAAACAGCAGCCATCAGTGGAGGCAACATCTTCGCTGAACTAATGGAAACCGTAAAAGTAGCCAGCCTCGGCCAAATCACCCGAGCCCTATACGAAGTCGGCGGCCAGTATAGAAGGAACATGTAAATAGTTTAATACATTAAAGCAGTGGGGGACAGTCCCTCACTGCTTTAACACATTAAAGCACATGGGGACTGTCCCCCAGCCCTTTAAAGCGGTAAAGTGAGTGTTTTTTGTCGAGTGAAAATTTTGGGAGAGTTATTTAATTTGGTTGGATATCTATTATAATCATAGGTAGATATGTAAATTTGACGAGCTAGGGTGCAGCTTATGAAGAGGATAATAGGGCGGATTTTATTATTTGCGGCGATAATAGTATCTGTTGGAGGAATGAATTTCCTCTATCAAAAACAACTAGGTTCAATCTCCTTTTTAATTTTATCGATTGTTTTTTTTATTCTAGGTTTTAGATTGTTGAAGAAACGGCAATAAATGATGATATGTCGATTTTTTCAGTTTTTAAAAATAGCAAATTAGTTATGAAAAGAGCTTCAGTTAAAACTAGCATAAACCGGAAGAATTTGTTTATAATGAAGAGTATGAATCTAAGGGGTTTATTTATTCATGCCCATAGAGTTTTAGAAAGGAAGTGCGGATATTGTCTTTGGCTCAATTCACTAAACAAGAACTAGTTGATATGTCTCTAGTTGATATGGCTTATGCCATCATTGAAAGTAATAACAAGCAAACAGTGGCATTTACAGAAATAATGGATATTATTGTTGCAGCTACTGGGAAATCCCAAAGTGAAGTTAGAGCGAAAATTGCTCAATTTTATACAGATATGAATATAGATGGTCGCTTCCTTTGCATGGGGGACAACCGCTGGGGGTTACGCAGCTGGTACCCAGTTGAGCAAGCAGAAGAAGATACAATTACGCAAATTAAGCCTAAGAAGGCAAAGAAGAAAAAGCTTAAAGATGAAGACGATGATTATGAAGATGACGATCTAGATTACGATGATCTGGATGAATTCGAAGACGATGATCTTCTTGATGATGAAGAAGAAATCTTCGATGAAATTGATGAAGATGAAGATCTTCTCGAAGACGATGAAGAGCTAATTGATGAAGACGAAGAACTTATTGATGAAATCGATGTAGTCGATGATGAGCTTGTTGACGATGAGGAAGAAGAGGAAGATGACCTAACTTTAGATGAAGAGGATGACGACCTGTAAAGGTAATATTCTGATTATTTAAATGGGTCTAAGTGTGAAAAACTACCCTTGACTTTTGAAATCATGGAATGTAGAATCTTTTTTGGGCTCCTTTTAAAAGGAACGGCAAACAAACAGTAATAAACGCTCCCATTCATTTAAAAATGGGGGCGTTTTTTTATTTTTTCAATACCCCTTTCATAGAAGGTTGAAAAAACGTAAACCTTAAGACTAAGCAAAAGTATGTGCATATAAAAAAGAGGGGGATAAACACGATGACAAAGTATCTGTTCGTAACAGGCGGTGTAGTTTCATCATTAGGTAAAGGAATTACAGCCGCATCACTAGGGAGATTATTAAAGAATCGCGGTTTAAAAGTGACGATTCAAAAATTAGACCCTTATATTAACGTCGACCCAGGGACAATGAGTCCTTACCAACATGGAGAAGTATTTGTGACTGATGATGGCGCAGAAACGGATCTAGACTTAGGTCACTATGAACGTTTTATTGATATTAATTTAAATAAGTTTAGCAATGTGACGACAGGTAAAATCTACTCGACAGTTTTGAAAAAAGAAAGACGTGGGGATTATCTAGGGGCAACCGTACAGGTTATTCCGCACATTACGAATGAAATTAAAGAAAAAGTATTCCGTGCAGGGCGTGAAACACATGCTGATGTCGTCATTACTGAAATTGGTGGAACAGTTGGGGACATCGAGTCACTTCCATTTTTAGAAGCGATTCGTCAGATCAAGAGTGATGTGGGTCGTGACAATGTGATGTATGTTCATTGCTCGCTCATCCCGTATTTAAAAGCGGCTGGGGAAATGAAAACAAAGCCAACACAGCATAGTGTAAAAGAATTACGCAGCCTAGGGATTCAGCCAGATGTGATTGTCGTGCGTACGGAAATGCCAGTTTCACAGGATATGAAGGATAAGCTTGCCCTATTCTGTGATATCCCTGCGAATGCGGTCATCGAGTGCCCAGATGCAGATACATTATATGCAATCCCATTGATTCTACAAGAACAGAATTTCGATCAAATTGTGTGTGACCATTTAAAATTAAACACGAAACCAGCTGATATGACAGCGTGGGTAGCATTGCTTGATAAAGTGAGAAATCTGTCTAATAAAACAACTATCGCGCTTGTCGGAAAGTATGTGGAATTACAGGATGCCTACATTTCTGTTGTTGAAGCATTAAAGCATGCGGGCTTTGCTTTTGATGCTGATATTGACATCAAATGGATTAATGCAGAAGAAGTGAATGAAGAAAACGTTCAAGAGCTTTTGTCTGATGTCGACGGAATCCTTGTCCCAGGTGGCTTTGGTGACCGGGGAGTGGAAGGTAAAATTTTAGCAACGCAATTTGCACGTGAACAAAAGGTTCCTTTCTTAGGTATTTGTTTAGGAATGCAATTAGCTACAGTGGAATATGCTCGTAATGTGCTAGGTCTTAAAGGTGCACACTCTGCTGAACTTGATCCAAATACACCGTACCCAATCATTGACCTTTTACCAGAACAAAAGGACATCGAGGACCTTGGTGGGACGCTTCGCCTTGGATTACAGCCTTGTAAGATTGAAGAAGGTACAAAGGTTTATGCGGCTTACGAAGATGAAGTAATCTATGAGCGTCATCGTCATCGTTATGAGTTCAACAATGAATACCGTCAAGCGATGGAGGAAAAAGGCTTTATCTTCTCTGGGACAAGTCCTGATGGCCGTTTAGTCGAAACGATTGAGCTTCATGATCATCCATGGTTTGTGGCATCACAATTCCATCCAGAGTTCACGTCAAGACCAAATCGTCCGCAGCCATTGTTCCGTGATTTTGTCGAAGCTTCGTTAAAAGAAAGAAAATAATTTTTGAAAAATTAATGCCCCAGTTCATTATGAATTGGGGCATTAGCTTTATCGTTCTTCTTCATATTCAGCTAAAATTTCATCGAAAGTGAATTTTAATCCGTAATATACAAATAATGCAGCCATGCTTGATGGTAATCCGTAGCGATTCCCAACTTCATCTGGCAATAATCCTTTTGATAGCTGCAGATTCATGGTTACATCAGCTAAATCAAACAAATCTTCAGTGTCAGCTGCCATTTTAGTAGAAATGGCTACGAATGGAACACCAATTTCCTGCAGCTTTTTCCCACACTCAATCGCTTCCAAATCAGTGGAGTAACGGGAAATGATAATCGCTCGGTCGGATTCTTGAATATCTGTTAGGTCATTTGGAAAACTTTTAGCATAACGTAACGGTTCAGCACCGATTGTTGCTTCTAATACAACAGCTTCCATTTCTTTATGGCCGAATAGAAAAATGGAACCATCGCTGACGGCAGCTTGAGCAATGAGACGGGCGGCGTCTTCAAAGGCAAATTCCTCTTTATCTTGTATTCTTTTAAACAACCCTGTTAGCTGGGTTGAAAACATTTTTAACATAATGCTCCTCCTAAGGTGAAAATCGACACATTTAAAAAATAAGAAATTTCGGCTACGAAAATTGTCCAGCGCAAGCTGCCCAGCGGCTAGTGGATTTCACACTCCTCCCTACGTTAAGTCAACATCGAATCGCAAAAAACGCGATTCGTGTTTCCTTTATCTCAGTCGAAGTGCTCCAATCCATACGCCGCTAAACGGGCGCTTACGCTTTTCTTAGTATAAGTTTTTTATCGGAAAATGGCAAAAGACCGTGAATAATGACGCAAATTGTCAGAATGTATTTTGATAAAGAAAGAAGGAGAAATAGAGGATGTAGTCGAAAGTATACTAGGGGAAAATTGTAGTAAAAAATTTACATTTTTAAAAATTTCTAAACTAAGTTAGGGGCGGAAGCATGAAAGAAAAAATCTTAATCGTTGATGATCAGTTTGGGATTAGAATTTTATTAAACGAGGTTTTTCAAAAAGAAGGTTATAATACCTTCCAAGCCGCTAATGGTGTTCAGGCACTTGACATTGTGAAACAGCATTCGCCTGATTTAGTATTACTTGATATGAAAATTCCAGGTATGGATGGCATTGAAATTTTAAAAAGAATGAAGGTTATTGACCCTGAAATCCGTGTGATTATTATGACGGCTTATGGTGAGTTAGATATGATCCAAGAGGCGAAGGATTTAGGTGCTCGCACTCATTTTGCGAAACCATTTGATATTGATGATATCCGTGCAGCTGTAAGAGAACACCTTCCGACAATTAAATCATAACTGTTTGCAAGAGACTTTTCTTGCATGAATGAATGATTCCGCTTTCATTATGACATTTTAAAAAACTGCATTAGATTAATGGTAATTCCTAACTCTATTTGGTATGATACTTATGGATTTCAAATGTCTATTCTTTGTTAAGAACTTGTACATAACCGTAATAAATAAGGGAAAACCTAACTTGAAGTTCTTTCTAAAGAAAGCTAACGAGGAGGAAAAAGAATGCCTTTAGTTTCAATGACAGAAATGCTTAAAAAAGCCAATGCAGAAGGATATGCAGTAGGTCAATTTAACTTAAATAACCTAGAATTTACGCAAGCGATTCTTCAAGCGGCAGAAGCTGAAAAGTCACCAGTTATCCTTGGGGTATCTGAAGGTGCTGCACGTTATATGGGTGGATTCTTCACTGTTGTGAAAATGGTTGAAGGTCTTTTACATGATTATAAAATTACCGTTCCTGTTGCGATTCACTTAGACCATGGTTCTAGCTATGAGAAATGTGTGGAAGCAATTGATGCAGGATTTACGTCTGTTATGATTGATGCTTCTCACGGCACTTTTGAAGACAACGTAGCAACAACTTCTAAAGTGGTTGAGTACGCTCATGCAAAAGGTGTTTCCGTAGAGGCTGAGCTTGGAATTGTTGGCGGTCAAGAAGACGATGTAGTGGCTGACGGCGTTATTTATGCTGATCCACAAGAGTGCGTGGAGCTTGTGAAGCGTACTGGAATTGACTGTTTAGCTCCTGCTTTAGGTTCTGTTCATGGCCCTTACAAAGGTGAGCCAAACTTAGGATTTAAAGAAATGGAAGAAATTGGCAAGTCTACTGGTGTACCTTTAGTACTTCACGGCGGAACTGGGATTCCTACTAAGGATATCCAGAAAGCTGTTTCATTAGGTACTGCAAAAATTAACGTTAATACAGAAAACCAAATCGCTTCAGCGAAAACAGTTCGTGAAGTATTAGCAGCAAAACCAAACGAATACGATCCACGTAAATACTTAGGGCCAGCACGTGACGCCATTAAAGAAACGGTTATTGGTAAAATGCGTGAATTTGGTTCTTCTAATAAAGCTTAAAAGCGGAGGTATTTTGATAAAAAACCATCAAAATACTAGGTGGCTTGCCACCGCAGCTAGATACCAATACTATTTTTAAAATTACCCCTGAAACCGCCTTTACAGTAAGGGCGGTTTCAGTTCTTTTTTCGTACTTGACGAATAGTGTCGAAATTTGCAGATGAAAGCGGAGGATTTATAGATGAAATTTTTTATTGATACAGCCAATATGGAAGAAATTCGCGAAGCACATGCTCTAGGAATTATTGCTGGAGTGACAACAAATCCATCTTTAGTGGCAAAAGAAAAAGGGATTTCTTTTCACGATCGCTTAAAAGAAATTTGTGAACTTGTAAATGGCTCTGTTAGTGGAGAAGTCATTGCTCTTGATGCAGAAGGCATGATTAGAGAAGGAAGAGAGCTAGCGGCCATTCACTCAAACATTACCGTTAAATTACCAATGACTCCAGATGGATTAAAAGCCGTTTCGGTTTTATCAAAGGAAGGAATTAAAACGAACGTAACTTTAATTTTTAGTGCAAACCAAGCATTAATGGCTGCAAGGGCGGGTGCTACGTACGTTTCTCCATTTATCGGAAGATTAGATGATATTGGTACGAATGGTCTTGATTTAATTTCTACGATTGCCGAAATCTTTGCGATTCATGGAATTGAATCAGAAATCATTGCGGCATCGATTCGTCATCCACAGCACGTGACAGATGCTGCCTTAAGAGGGGCGCATATTGCAACATGCCCATACAAAGTCATCACACAACTATTTAATCATCCATTAACAGCTGCAGGAATCGATGCATTCTTAGCTGACTGGAGCACACGTACAGAAAAGTAAACTATCTAACTCTGAAAGTTGTCCAGCGCAAGCGGCCCAGCGTCTAGTGGACTTCACTCTCCTTCCCTACGATAAGTCAACATCGAATCGCCAAAAACGCGATTCGTGTTTCCTTTATCTCAGTCAAGAGAGCTCCAGTCCATACGACGCTAAACGGGCGGCTTGCGCTTTTCTTATAGCACTGCCCATTTATTAGGACTATTTTCATATTTTAAAAAAATTTTCGTTTTGATACATGAAAAGTTTTTTTTGGTGTACACTAATTAAAAAAAGGCTGTCGGAATCTGTCTATCGGTGTTGGTATAATATACCAGTAGGCGATTCAGACGAACTTTTTTAACTTATTACTGTATGGCTTAGAAAGGAGTCGAACATGGAAAAGCTAAAAATCGCAGGCGGTTACCCATTAAAAGGAACAGTTCGAATTAGCGGGGCAAAAAATAGTGCAGTTGCGCTGATCCCGGCAACTATTTTAGCGGACTCTCCTGTTTCTATTGAAGGCTTACCAGATATCTCTGATGTACAAATTTTGAAAGCGCTTCTAGAGGAAATTGGTGGAACCGTTAATTTTTCTAATAATGAGATGACCGTCGATCCATCCTCGATGATTTCGATGCCACTACCGAATGGGAAAGTAAAAAAACTTCGTGCTTCCTATTATTTAATGGGTGCGATGCTCGGTCGGTTTAAAAAAGCGGTCATTGGTTTGCCTGGTGGCTGTCACCTTGGCCCAAGACCGATTGATCAGCATATTAAAGGCTTTGAAGCATTAGGAGCTAAAATTACAAACGAGCAAGGCGCTATTTATTTGCGTGCAGATGAGCTTCGTGGTGCACGAATTTATCTGGATGTCGTGAGTGTTGGCGCTACGATTAATATTATGCTAGCAGCCGTTCGAGCTAAAGGTCGAACGATTATTGAGAATGCCGCAAAAGAACCAGAAATTATTGATGTTGCCACCCTTTTATCGAATATGGGAGCTAAAATTAAAGGTGCAGGAACCGATATCATTCGCATAGACGGAGTGGACCACTTACACGGATGTCGCCACACGATTATTCCGGACCGAATTGAAGCTGGAACGTATATGATTCTAGCGGCCGCAGTCGGTGAAGGAATTTTGATTGATAATGTCATCTCCCATCACTTAGAAAGCTTAATTGCTAAGCTAAGAGAAATGGGAGTACATATTAAAGTGAATGACGATCAAGTATATATCGATGGGTCAAGCAAATTAAAGGCAGTCGATGTCAAAACGCTTGTTTATCCAGGCTTTCCGACGGACCTACAGCAGCCGATGACCACGCTGTTAACAAGAGCTGAAGGGTCAGGATTAGTAACGGATACCATTTATAGTGCCCGTTTTAAACATATTGATGAATTAAGACGGATGAACGCCAACATTAAAGTCGAAGGTCGTTCGGCGATAATTAATGGACCAATCCAGCTTCAAGGGGCAAAGGTGAAAGCAAGTGACTTACGTGCTGGTGCAGCTCTAGTGATTGCTGGCCTTATGGCAGAAGGAATTACAGAAGTAACAGGACTGGAGCATATTGACCGTGGCTATAGTAATTTAGTTGAAAAGCTAAACGGCCTAGGTGCAACGATATGGCGCGAGGATTTAACAAAGGAAGAAATCGAACAGCTTAAGAATGCGTAATTTTTGAAAAAAAATAGCCAGCTTTCATAGGGGAATTTTTTAAAAAATAGAAATTGTGTTTCAACAAGGGGAAGGAAGGTATCAAATGGAAAGAAGCTTATCGATGGAGCTCGTACGTGTTACAGAGGCGGCTGCGCTTGCATCCGCTCGTTGGATGGGTCGTGGATTAAAGGATGAGGCAGATGGTGCTGCAACGTCTGCGATGCGCGATGTATTCGATACAGTCCCAATGAAAGGGACCGTTGTAATTGGCGAAGGCGAGATGGATGAAGCGCCAATGTTATACATTGGTGAAAAGTTAGGAACTGGATATGGCCAACGTGTCGATGTCGCGGTTGACCCACTTGAAGGAACGAATATTGTCGCATCTGGGGGCTGGAATGCGTTAGCTGTTTTAGCCGTTGCGGACCATGGCAATTTACTTCATGCACCTGATATGTATATGGATAAAATTGCTGTAGGACCAGAAGCAGTCGGGCAAATCGATATCAACGCTTCCGTTCTAGATAATTTAAAGGCTGTAGCTCGTGCAAAAAATAAAGACATTGAAGACGTCGTGGCAACCGTTTTAAATCGTGATCGCCATAGTCATATTGTTGCACAGCTTCGTGAAGCAGGCGCACGCATTAAATTGATTAACGACGGTGACGTTGCTGGAGCCATTAATACAGCATTTGATTTTACAGGTGTTGATATTTTATTCGGATCAGGTGGAGCACCTGAAGGCGTTATCGCTGCGGTAGCCCTTAAATGTCTTGGAGGAGAAATCCAAGGAAAGCTCTTACCACAAAATGATGCCGAATTAGCGCGCTGTATTAAAATGGGTCTAGACGTGAATCGTGTATTACGTATGGAAGATTTAGTACGTGGGGACGACGCAATTTTTGCTGCAACCGGCGTAACCGATGGCGAACTTTTAAAAGGTGTTCAATTTAAAGGTGCCTACGGATCCACTCATTCATTAGTTATGAGAGCAAAATCAGGAACAGTCCGCTTTGTAGATGGACGTCATAGCTTGAAAAATAAGCCTAATTTTATAGTGAAATAAAAAGAAAAGATGAAGCGGCTAGCCGCAAGAGCTGGACAATACCCTTTCAATAGTTAGCTCCTGCCTTTTTATGAATGGTAGGAGCTACCTATTTAACTCTCCTAAAGTTAAACTCCCAAATAGCAGTTGATTATTTCCAGTAAAAAAGGGTAAAATATATATGGTTTGTCTACTACATTCGTTTTCTCTTCTTAAACTTCAAAATATCTTCTAGTATGATCTTTCCGATTTTTCTTTTTTTATGGAGGAAATATACTGCAAAATAGAAAGGCTTAAAGCGTTTCGGACGCTTTGGCGGCAAATAAATAAAGAGTGGTGTCATGATGGATTTAACTATATCAAGCTTAGAAAACATGAAGCTCAAGGAACTATATGAGCTTGCGAAGGAATACAAGGTTTCCTACTACAGCAAATTAACGAAAAAAGAGCTAATTTTTGCCATTTTAAAAGCACGGGCAGAACAACAAGGATACTTTTTTATGGAAGGTGTTCTTGAGATTATTCAGTCAGAAGGCTTCGGCTTCCTCAGACCAATAAATTACTCCCCTAGCTCACAAGATATTTACATTTCAGCATCGCAAATCCGTCGCTTTGATTTACGTAATGGTGACAAAGTTTCCGGTAAGGTTCGACCACCAAAAGAAAACGAGCGTTATTTTGGACTATTACACGTGGAAGCCGTTAACGGTGATGATCCAGAATCGGCAAAGGAACGTGTTCACTTTCCAGCTTTAACAGCCCTATACCCAGATCGTCAAATGCTACTTGAAACAACTACTAAAAATATCTCAACTCGAATTATGGATTTAATTGCCCCAGTTGGTTTCGGTCAACGTGGTCTAATTGTTGCGCCTCCAAAAGCAGGTAAAACCATGCTCATTAAAGAGATTGCTAATGCGATTACAACGAATCATCCAGAGGTTGAATTGATTGTTCTGTTAATCGATGAGCGTCCAGAGGAAGTAACGGATATCGAACGTTCCGTTGCTGGTGATGTGGTCAGTTCTACATTTGATGAAGTACCAGAAAATCATATTAAGGTCTCGGAGCTTGTGCTAGAAAGAGCCATGCGTCTTGTGGAGCATAAGCGTGATGTTGTTATTTTGATGGATAGTATTACTCGTCTAGCGCGTGCTTATAACTTAGTTATACCGCCAAGTGGTCGTACTCTTTCAGGGGGGATTGACCCGGCAGCCTTCCACCGTCCGAAGCGATTCTTTGGGGCAGCCCGTAATATTGAAGAAGGCGGAAGCTTAACGATTTTAGCAACGGCATTAGTCGAAACGGGTTCTCGTATGGATGACGTTATTTACGAAGAATTTAAAGGAACAGGGAACATGGAGCTTCACTTAGACCGTGCACTTGCTGAACGCCGTATCTTCCCTGCTCTAGACATCCGTCGTTCTGGAACGCGTAAAGAAGAGCTATTAATTCCAAAAATTCATCTGGACAAGCTATGGGCCATCCGCAAATCGATGTCGGATTCTCCAGATTTCGCCGAAAAATTCCTACGCAAGTTAAAAACAACAAAGTCGAATGAGGAATTTTACGCGGCAATTGGGGAAGAATTAAAATCAAAACGAACATAGGTTTAAGGAATCAATATCCAATTTAAATCGGATATTGCAAAACCCAATCTTGCTTGTTATAATGTTA
The DNA here is from genome assembly GCF_917563885.1 of Pseudoneobacillus rhizosphaerae. Lineage (GTDB taxonomy): Bacteria > Bacillota > Bacilli > Bacillales > Cytobacillaceae > Pseudoneobacillus > Pseudoneobacillus rhizosphaerae. Next base: position 135,130 of record NZ_CAKJTG010000002.1, on the reverse strand, counting down.
ACAGTGTGTTTTTGAAAAAATGGTACAGGTATCCTGTATCCATATATAACTCTGTTTCGAAAGACTCAGGGCAAAAAGGAGATGAAAAGAATGAAAGCAGGAATTCATCCTAACTATAATAAAACAGTGGTAACTTGTGCTTGTGGTAACACGTTTGAATCTGGTTCTGTTAAAAAAGAGATCCGTATTGAAACTTGTTCTGAGTGCCATCCATTCTATACTGGACGTCAAAAGTTTGCTGAAGCTGGTGGACGTGTTGACAAGTTCAACAAGAAATACGGCATGAAAGCTCAACAATAATTATCAAAACAGGCAAGGAGGAAATTGCTTCTTGCCTGTTTTTTTATTCGCTTAAGATAGATAAAATACTTACTTATTGACACAAAATAATTTTATATAGATATTTTTTCAAGCAAGAAAGGAGAGGCCGCTAGTGTATGTTATGAAGCAAAGTGGTTGGGTCGAGGTAATCTGTGGAAGTATGTTTTCGGGAAAATCGGAAGAGCTCATTCGCCGAGTAAGACGAACACAGTTTGCTAAGCAAAGTATTGTAGTCTTTAAACCTCAATTAGATAACCGTTATGCAGAAGAAGCGATTGTATCCCACAATGGTGTTTCTTTTATGGCAACTCCCATTTCCCGTTCGTCGGAAATTTTTCAATATGTAAATGATGAAACGGATGTCATTGCCATTGATGAAGTCCAATTCTTTGATGAAGAAATCACTGATGTGGTACAGCAGCTTGCGAATAGCGGATACCGTGTGATTTGTGCAGGTTTAGACCAAGATTTCCGAGGCGAGCCTTTTGGGCCAATGCCAGCTATTATGGCGGTTGCCGAGCTTGTGACAAAGCTTCAAGCTGTTTGTGCAGTTTGTGGATCACCAGCCAGCAGAACACAAAGATTAATAAACGGTCGCCCTGCATCCTATCATGACCCAATTATTCTTGTAGGGGCTTCAGAAGCATACGAACCGCGTTGTCGCCACCACCACGAGGTGCCCAAAACACCAAGTGAACTAATGAGCGCAGTTGAAACGGTCAGCTCTAATTCGTAAAAGATAGAAAACTGTCAATTCTTTAAGAGTTGGCGGTTTTTTTATTTAAACTTTATTTTCTAAACTAAATTTACTATGTAATAACTACTTCATTTCTTGGGGAAACTTAAGGATGGAGGTGGATTCCTTGAAAAAAGGTAATATTTTTGTGTTATTCATGCTAATCACCGCTACCCTTGGTGGCTGTAATAATTATCTTGGCAATAAAGATGTCGGTCAGTATGATAACAAAAACAGTACAGAATTGCTGAAGGTTGGTAATGATACCAATAATCGTAATAGGGATCATGGAATGGACCAGGATGAGATCACTGATCAAAATCCGAACTTTTTAAATTTAAATACGGATAACGAAACCCATGTTAACAACATCGGAGTTGCAATCCAACAAGTAAGAGACGTCATTGGAGCAAACCATACATTCAAGGCTGGCCCCATTTGGCAGAATGGGAATGATATGCACGTCACCGTATATACAGATCGCAATCTAACCGAACAACAAGAAAAACAAGCAAGAAAGCAACTAGAGAGAGAACTAATCAAAGCACTACCATCCTACCGTACCCATTTAAACATCAAAAATCGGTGATATTTTAACACACTAAAGCACTGAGGGACAGTCCCTCAGTGCTTTAGTGTGTTAAAATTTTGGAAAAAATATGTACTGGATAGGATTTGGCTTTGACCTTGGTTTTCTCCTATACTATAATTATAATGTTATGCCCATACTAGGGGTAAAAGATAGAGGTGAAGGACTTTGTTTGATCGTTTACAGTCAGTAGAGGACCGCTATGAAAGATTAAATGAGCTTTTAAGTGATCCAGAAATCATAAATAATAATAATAAGCTTCGCGAATACTCTAAGGAACAATCTGATATAAGTGATACAGTGCAAGCTTATCGAGAGTATAAAGAAACAAAAGAGCAGCTGAAGGATGCAAAAGTGATGCTCGATGAAAAGCTTGATCCTGAAATGCGCGAAATGGTAAAAGAAGAAGTGAGCGAGCTTCAAAGCCAACTCGATGAAATCGAAGCACGCTTGAAAATCCTTTTAGTTCCAAAGGATCCGAACGATGATAAAAACGTTATCATGGAAGTTCGCGGAGCAGCTGGTGGAGATGAAGCCGCGCTATTCGCTGGAACGTTATTCCGTATGTACAGCCGTTATGCAGAAGCACAAGGCTGGAAAATCGATATAATGGATGCGAACCCGACTGGATTGGGTGGCTACAAGGAAATTATTTTTATGATTAATGGAACGGGTGCGTTCTCTAAATTAAAGTATGAGAGCGGTGCCCACCGTGTTCAGCGTGTACCTGAAACAGAATCTAGTGGACGTATTCATACTTCTACGGCAACCGTTGTTTGCTTGCCAGAAGCAGAAGAAGTAGAAGTAGAAATCCATGATAAGGATATTCGTTTCGATGCGTTTGCATCAAGTGGCGCAGGCGGTCAGTCCGTTAACACGACGATGTCAGCTGTTCGTTTAACGCATATTCCAACTGGGATCGTTGTTTCCTGTCAGGATGAAAAATCGCAGCATAAAAATAAAGACAAGGCAATGAAGGTTTTACGTGCACGTGTTTACGATAAATTCCAACAAGAAGCACAGGCTGAATTTGATTCCGTACGTAAATCAGCTGTTGGTACAGGTGACCGTTCTGAACGTATTCGTACGTACAATTTCCCGCAAAACCGTGTGACCGATCACCGAATCGGCTTAACGATTCAAAAGCTTGATCAAATCATCGAAGGTAAGCTCGATGAAATTATCGATGCATTAGTTGTCGAGGAGCAATCAAGTAAGCTTGATTCAGCATCTGATGATTTCTAAAAAAGTGTATGAGGCCCTTGCATGGGCTTCTTCTTTTTTAATCGAAAAAGGTCGGGATGAGAATGCGGGAGAAATCATCCTGCGCCAATTAGCGGGAATGTCGCGTGCGCAGTTGTTTGCCAATATGCGAGATGAGTTGGATGAGGACATTTGGCTAGAGTTCGAGAAGTTTGTGCTGCATCATGGTGAAGGAGTGCCGATTCAATATTTGCTTGGGTTTGAGGAGTTTTATGGCCGGCGGTTTGCTGTTTCACCTGCTGTGTTGATTCCACGTCCAGAGACGGAAGAGTTAGTTTATGGGGCGTTGGAGCGGGTGAAGCGGATGTTTGCTGGTGATTCTGTCCTCCAATTTTTAGATGTTGGAACGGGCAGCGGTGCAATCGGTGTGACGATGAAGCTTGAGAAACCAGCTTTACGTGTAACTCTTTCGGATTTATCGGAGGTAGCCTTGTCGGTGGCTCTTGAGAATGCGTTGGTTTTGGGTGCAGATGTTGAGTTCGTTCATGGTGACCTATTAAAACCGTTCATAACATCGGGTGAGAGGTTTGATGTCATACTTTCCAATCCACCATATATTCCAGAAAGTGACCGTTCTTGGATGTCGGTAGTCGTAAAAGATCATGAGCCAGAAAGCTCCTTGTTTGCGGGCGTGGATGGGCTCGATTTATACCGCCGTTTTATGGTCGAGCTACCTTTAGTGGTTCGCGAGCGGGCATTAGTTGGCTTTGAAGTCGGTGCTGGCCAAGGAGAAACAGTGGCTGGCATGCTGCGGTCAGCGTTTCCGGGTGCTTTTGTCGAAGTGGTGAATGATATAAATGGCAAGGATCGCATGGTGTTTGCGGAAATAGGGAAGTAAATGCGTGAGACTACCTCTTTTGGGGGTGGTCTATTTTTTTTATAAAAATTAAGAGGTAACATAGAAGTTTTCTTTTGGATATTAGCGTGAGGTTGTGACGAAAATGTGAAAAAGTCGGAATAATCGTGAAAGCGGTCGGAAAAAATGACGAAACAGTCGGAAAAAAACCCTGAACGGTCGGAATTATCCAGACAATAGTCGGAAAAAATGAAAGCTACCTCTTTTTAGGAGGAACATTTCCTGCAAACACTTAGCTTAATGCCAAAAGGTTTGTTCAAAGGCTATGTTTTAGAAAAATAGACGAGGAAAAAAATAGTTTCCTAGATTTTTTCAAAATGCTAGTTTAAGAATCCGACTTTCTGTCCACAATGAGGATAGGAAAGGGTTGGTGGCAAACATGAAACTTAAAATGAAATCTTTAGGAATCGCCTATATATTAATTCTAGTAATCGGTACAATCGTAAGCTTATACATACCTAAAAATGAAGTGACAGCTAGTGAATCAATCGTTATCCCGAAAGAAGCGATTCGCTTACGAATTCTGGCAAATAGTGATTTAGACGCGGATCAAGCGTTAAAAAGACTAGTTCGTGATGAAGTAAATGCAAACATCACAACGTGGGTACAGGAATTAACAAATATTAATCATGCGAGAGATTTACTTCAATCCAAGCAACCTGAGATTCAAAAAATAGCTGAAGAAGTTGTAAAAAGAGAAGGCTCCAATCAGTTTGTTAATGTCGAGTTTGGGAAGGTTCAATTTCCAACCAAATTATATGGTCAATTTTTATACCCAGCTGGTGAATACGAAGCGATTCTCATCACATTAGGTGAAGGGAAAGGGGCTAACTGGTGGTGTGTGTTATTCCCGCCATTGTGCTTCCTAGATTTTTCAAACGGGTTAGCGGTTAGCGATGGTTTTGAAGAGCAACGAGTGGTTGAACCTGCTGCGGTTGAGGCAACTACTGAAGTAGAAAGCCCACAACCGATTGTGGAAGTAACGCCTACTCCTCAAAAAGAAGTAACTGAAGTAATCCAGGTAGAAGAAACAGTTGCAAGGGAAAAAGTAGTCAACGAACCTACAATTGCTACCGAAACGAAAGTTGAAACACAACCAAAGCAAGAACCAGTTTATGTTGCAGAAGCTGAGGAAAAAGTAGAAGTGAGATTTTTCCTTAAAGAAATGTGGCTTAAGCTGTTCTAAATAGATATTCTCGATAAATCGACGGGCCCCCCTCCCGTCGATTTTAATTTGTAAGGATCTATTTTACAAAAATATAGAAGAAATCTAGTTCTACTTTTTCTACTCTATCATATTCATAAAACTAGAAGCATCAAATGAGCGATGGAATCGCTAGAATATGGGGTGGAAAAGTGGAAACAATAATCAGAATGGCGACAGAGCAGGATTTGCCAAATTTAGTGGATTTTTTAGAAAAGGCGAACTTAGGAACAGAGGGTGTAAAGGAAACGGTTGAATATTTTCTTCTGATGGAGGATGAGAGTGGTAGATTACGAGCAACCATTGGAGTCGAACCGTTTGGAGAAAATGGGCTTTTGCGCTCATTAGTCATTACCGCTGGGATGAAGGAAAATGAGATTCTCACATTGTTCGAGCAAATTCTACGATTAACAAAGGAAAAGAATATCTCTAGCTTGTTTTTAGCGACGAATAAACAGACTTCTGTACCGTTTTTTCAGATGCTTGGGTTTTCCACAATCGAAGAAGAGGAATTGCCAAAGGATTTATTCAAATCTGAACATATTAAAAACATCTTAACTGTGGATAACTCAGTATTTTTGAAATTCCAGATGTAATTTGTGGATATATCTGAAAAGTTATCCACGGAAACGGTGTTTTTATCCACAAAATGTGGATAAAAACTTGTGTTCGCATTTATTTTCTTTTATACTTGCAAACATGAATAGGCGAAAAAAGTCGGAATTATGTAGATTTCTGTCGTTTACTTGCAAGTAATTAGAAGGTGGATTTTATATGGATACAAAACGTTGGAAAGTGGATAAGTTTGTGGGTAAATTGGTAGATTATCCACAGGTAAAGGAAGCAGCACAGCTTTTACGCCAAAATGAGGTCGTAGCTTTCCCGACAGAGACCGTTTATGGGCTTGGTGGGAATGCGGAAAACGATAAAGCTGTGGAAAAAATTTTTCAAGCAAAGGGTCGGCCAAGCGATAATCCACTGATTATCCACATTGCTCACAAGGAGCAGCTGTCGGACTTTGTCGAAAAGGTGCCTGAAAAAGCGCTCCTGTTAATGGATGCGTTTTGGCCAGGGCCGCTGACGATTATTTTTCAAAAAAAAGACGGAGCCTTATCGGAAAAAGCGAGTGCCGGGCTTAAGACGGTTGCGGTTAGAATTCCGGATCATCCGTTGGCGTTGGCGGTGTTAGAGGCATGTGGGCTACCAATTGCTGCACCGAGTGCGAACAAATCTGGTCGTCCAAGTCCTACAAAGGGTGAGCATGTGTTGGAGGATTTGGATGGGAAGGTTAGCGGGATTTTGGATGGCGGGCCAACGGGTGTCGGAGTCGAATCGACAGTGATTGATTGCACCGAGGAGGTTCCTGTCATTTTGCGTCCAGGTGGAATTACGAAAGAGCAAATCGAGGCGGTTGTTGGTTCAGTGAGGTTGGACGCAGCTTTAACTGACCAGACAAGTGCGCCAAGATCGCCAGGGATGAAGTATCAGCACTATGCTCCTGATGCGCCGTTGTTTTTGGTGAATGGCTCAAAGAAATTTTTCGACGAGTTAATTCGGGAAAAACGACAAGAAGGGCTGCGGGTTGGGGTGTTAACGACAGCTGAACAGGTTGGTGCTTATGATGCGGATGTTGTTTTAGCTTGTGGAAAACGCGAAGAGCTAGAGACAGTGGCAACTGCCCTTTATCAGAGCTTGCGTACTTTTAATGAGAAGAAAGTGGATATTATTTTCAGTGAAATGTTCCCGAATGAGGGTGTTGGTCAGGCGATTATGAATCGTTTGGAAAAAGCAGCAGGGCATCGGGTGATTGTGGAATAGAATAGGCGAAAACGTAGTCCTCCAGAAGTTAGTTTGGAGGGCTTTTTTTGAGTTGTGAGGTTTACTCCAGACTTTTAATTCTAAAATCCCTTGGACGTGCATATCTTGAATTAGCAAGTCCAAGGGGGCGAAAGTAGATATGACAGCAGTTGCAGGCGAGTTGTTGACACTTATTTTAATGGCTTTTGCATTAGGCATGGATGCCTTTTCGGTGGGCCTTGGAATGGGAATGTTCAACCTTCGATTAAGACAAATCTTTAAAATTGGCATCACGATTGGAATTTTTCATGTTTGGATGCCATTACTCGGGATGATTGCCGGAAAATTCTTGTCTAATCAATTTGGGACAATTGCTACATACATTGGTGGGGGATTGTTACTTGTACTAGGTGTGCAAATGATTTGGTCGAGCTTTAAAAAAGAGGACAGCTCGGTAATTACGCCGGTTGGGTTTGGACTAATGGTTTTTGCGTTTAGCGTGAGTTTAGATAGCTTTTCGGTGGGACTAACACTCGGAATCTACCAGGCAAAAACGGTACTAGTCCTCATGTGCTTCGGAGTCGCCGCCACCATCTTAACCTGGTGCGGTCTACTAGTCGGCCGCAAAGTCCAAAACTTCATCGGACCATACAGCGAAGCCCTAGGCGGCAGCATCCTACTCGCCTTCGGCCTCAAACTACTGCTTTAACACAGCACCGCACCGGGGGACAGTCCCCCGGCGCTTTTGTGCGTTAAAGGAGTCGGGGACTGTCCCCCGATGCTTTACTGCGTTAACGGAATGCGGGACAGTCCCCGACTGCTTTAAAGTGGTGATGTGCAATTGTGTAAATGTGCATATTGGTTTGTTTTATTTTATAATGGGGGAAGGATATGGAGAAGGAGGAGGGGGCTGCTTTGGTGGTGCGTGTTTTGTTTGTTTGTACGGGGAATACTTGCCGTAGTCCGATGGCGGAGGCGATTTTGAGGAGTAAGCAGTGGCCGAATGTGGAGGTGAGGTCGGCAGGTGTTTATGCGATGGATGGGATGCAGGCTTCTAGACATGCGCAGTCGGTTTTATCCGAAAATGGAATCGACCACGAGCATTGTTCACGTATGTTAACGGGGCAAGATGTTGACTGGGCTACTCACATATTCACAATGACAGCAACTCATCGAAATACGATTTTGCATAATTTCCCTCAGGCTAGTGGGAAAACCTTCACCTTAAAGGAATTCGCTGGCGATGGCGGGCTAGATGTGTTTGACCCTTATGGTGGAAATAAAGATGTCTATCGGGATACTTTTCACGATTTAGTCGCATCAATAGATAAACTAATTGAGAAACTAAAAGAAAAATAGAGGAGGTAATTTTAAAATGAAAGTCGCTATTGCTTCAGATCATGGTGGATTAAAGATTCGCGAAGAAATTAAAGGTTTATTAAAGGATATGGGTATCGAATTTGAGGATTTCGGATGTGATTGCGAAACGTCTGTTGATTACCCTGATTACGCATTGCCAGTGGCACAAAAGGTAGCCAACGGTGAATTTGATCGTGGAATTTTAATCTGTGGAACGGGAATTGGCATGAGTATCGCTGCCAATAAGGTGAAGGGGATTCGCTGTGCACTTGCCCATGATACCTTTAGTGCAAGAGCAACTCGCCAGCATAATGACACCAATATTTTAGCGATGGGTGAACGCGTCATTGGCCCAGGACTTGCTCGTGATATTGCGAAAATCTGGCTCACAACGGAATTTGAAGGCGGTCGTCATGCTACCCGTGTTGGCAAAATTACCGACATTGAAGAAAACAACCTATAAGGGGGAAGCAACTTGTCTCAATCAATCGAAGTTTGGGCACAAAATTTGCAGACCATCTTAGATGAATTTTTAGAACAGACAACTTTATCGAAAAAAAATATCCTCGTGATTGGCTGCAGCACGAGTGAGGTTATCGGGAAGAAAATCGGCACAGCAGGATCGCTTGAGGTGGCTGAAATGATTTTTCAAAAGCTTCAAGCGCTAAGAGAAAAAACGGGAGTCCAATTGGCTTTTCAATGCTGTGAGCATTTAAACCGAGCACTTGTCGTGGAAAGATCGACGTTAGAGGAAAAAGGCTTAGAAGAAGTAGCTGTCGTACCCGCTCGAAGCGCTGGGGGAGCGATGGCCACTTTTGCGTACGAGCATTTTCAAAACCCTGTCGTCGTTGAGTTTATTAAAGCGGATGCGGGTATTGATATTGGCGATACGTTAATTGGGATGCATATGAAGCATGTGGCTGTTCCAGTTCGGACTTCAGTGAAATTGATTGGGGAGGCGCATGTGACTTTAGCGAAGATGCGACCGAAATTAATTGGTGGAGCAAGGGCTGTTTATGAGAAAAAGAGTGAGAATAATAGCTGTACATAAGATTTTGAGAGCGTTCTGAGTAAATCATCTTCCATCCAGTGACTTACTTCCTTCTTTAAATAAGAGATTCATGTTAAAATAGTATTGGCAATTTTCGAAAAATAGCTACAATAAATACATAATACAAAGGGGGATAAACATGAAGCATTTAGAACAACAAGATCCGGAACTTTATGCATCGATTCAGAAAGAACTTGGTAGACAGCGTGGAAACATCGAGTTGATCGCTTCCGAAAACTTTGTTAGTGAAGCGGTAATGGAGGCACAAGGCTCTGTTTTAACAAACAAGTATGCAGAAGGCTACCCAGGCAAACGTTATTATGGTGGCTGTGAGTTCGTCGATGTGACGGAGAATTTAGCTAGAGATCGCGCAAAGAAAATCTTTGGGGCAGAGCATGCGAATGTCCAACCACATTCTGGCGCTCAAGCAAATATGGCCGTTTATTTCACGATCTTAGAGCAAGGCGATACCGTTCTAGGGATGAACCTTTCCCACGGCGGTCATTTAACACATGGTAGCCCTGTTAACTTCAGTGGAATTCAATATAACTTTGTGGAATATGGTGTCGATGAAGTGACACATCGTATTAATTATGAAGATGTTCGTGCAAAAGCGGTTGAACATAAGCCGAAATTAATCGTAGCCGGTGCTAGTGCTTACCCTCGTGCGATTGATTTTGCTAAGTTCCGTGAGATCGCTGATGAAGTTGGCGCATATTTAATGGTCGATATGGCGCATATTGCTGGTCTAGTTGCAGCAGGTATACATATGAATCCAGTTCCATATGCTGACTTCGTAACGTCCACTACACATAAAACCCTTCGTGGACCACGCGGTGGATTAATTCTTTGTAAAGAAGAATGGGCAAAGAAAATTGATAAATCGATTTTCCCTGGAATCCAAGGTGGACCATTAATGCACGTGATTTCAGCGAAAGCAGTAGCATTTGGTGAAGCACTTCAAGATGATTTTAAAGACTATGCGAAAAAAGTCGTCGAGAATGCCCACCATTTAGCTGAAGGTCTGAAAAAAGAAGGCATTCAACTTGTTTCAGATGGTACGGACAACCACTTATTGTTGGTAGACACACGTAGCTTAAACTTAACTGGTAAAGTTGCGGAAAAGGTACTGGATGAGGTTGGAATTACCGTTAATAAAAATACGATTCCATTTGACCCAGCAAGCCCATTCGTGACAAGTGGAATCCGCATCGGAACCGCTGCCGTTACATCACGTGGCTTCGGCGTAGAAGAAATGGAAGCTATCGCTTCAATTATTGCTGACACGTTGAAAAACCACGAAGACGAAGCAACATTGGAAAAATCAAAACAGCGTGTAGCTGACTTAACGAGCAAATTTACTTTATATCCAGAGAAATAATAAAAGTGGTCTGTCCTTAATTTGAGGGCAGACTTTTTTTGGTCTATTTCCCGTCAATTTAGAAACTATATTTGTATTTTTGGGGTTGGTTTGGTTGGTTACCGGGGTTTTGTTGTAAAAGGGTTTAAATGTATGCGATTTTAACTCGAATTAGCTTCGCGAGGGTTGGGTCCTATAAATGCAATGATCATCCCATTTAGCAATTTTGATAAGTAAGTAATTCGTTTATTGGGGATTATGAAAGAAGGAGGCAATGAGATGAAATAATATACGTACATCCAAAATTACGTTACCGCGTTAAATTACTTGGGGACTGTCCCTCAATCCTTCACCGCATAACCGTACCGGGGGACAGTCCCCATGTACTTTAAAGTGTAAAAGCGTAGCTCTTTGGAGTTTGTAGTTGAACTGCTGGGAGTTTTTTTGTAGAATTAGACGAAGTGTGTGGTTCGTATTTTTTGATACATATATTGGCAGGTTGACACAAATTCTATTATTGGATAAAAGAAAAGGGGCGATGACAGTGGCGAAGGTTTATGTTTTTGATCATCCATTGATTCAACACAAGCTTACATACATCCGCGACAAACATACGGGGACAAAGGAGTTCCGCGAACTTGTTGATGAAGTTGCAACTTTGATGGCTTTTGAAATCACTCGTGATATGACATTAGAGGACATTACGATTGAAACTCCTGTAAGCGAAACGAAATCAAAGGTACTATCTGGTAAAAAGCTAGGCATTATCCCGATTCTACGTGCTGGAATTGGTATGGTAGACGGAGTTTTAAAATTAATTCCAGCTGCAAAGGTTGGTCATATTGGATTATATCGTGACCCAGAAACTCTATTGCCGGTTGAATATTATGTGAAGCTTCCAAGCGATGTCGAGGAAAGAGAATTCATTGTTGTCGATCCAATGTTGGCAACAGGTGGTTCCGCAATTGCTGCGATTCATTCATTAAAAAGTCGTGGCGCGAAGCATATCAAATTTATGTGTTTAATTGCAGCACCTGAAGGGGTAGCGGCTGTTGAGCAAGCTCACCCAGATGTGGATATTTATATCGCTGCTTTAGATGAAAAGTTAAACGAACATGGTTATATTGTTCCTGGACTTGGGGATGCTGGTGACCGTTTGTTTGGTACAAAGTAGAATAAAATGATTCAAGCGGTTTGTCATAATTGGCAAGCCGCTTAAACTACATAAAGAGGTGTTCGTTTTGGAGAGACCGATTAAAGTCATGACCATTTTTGGGACAAGACCTGAAGCGATTAAAATGGCTCCACTTGTTTTGGAATTAAATAAGCATCCCGAGCATTTTGAATCGATTGTGACCGTTACGGCGCAGCATCGTCAAATGCTTGACCAAGTATTACATATTTTTGAAATCACCCCAGATTATGACTTGAATATTATGAAGGACCGCCAAACGTTGATCGACGTAACAACGCGTGGGCTTGAAGGTTTGGATAAAGTGATGAAGGACGTAAAGCCTGATATCGTTCTCGTTCATGGTGATACATCTACAACTTTCATTGGGAGCTTAGCGGCTTATTATAATCAAATTGTCGTCGGTCATGTCGAAGCAGGTTTACGCACGTGGAATAAATATTCACCATTCCCTGAGGAAATGAACCGCCAGCTTACAGGTGTGCTAGCCGATTTGCATTTTTCTCCAACTGCTATGTCAGCTGAAAATCTACTAAAAGAAAACAAGCAAAATGAAAACATTTTTATTACAGGAAATACGGCAATTGATGCGCTTAAAACGACTGTAAAGAATGAATATCAACATGAGGTTCTTGATAAAATTGGTACCGACCGCCTGATCCTATTAACCGCACATCGTCGCGAAAATTTAGGCGAGCCTATGCGCAATATGTTCCGTGCAATTAAACGAATTGTGGAAGAGCAACCAGATGTGCAGGTTGTTTATCCTGTTCACCTTAACCCGGTCGTTCGTGAAATCGCTGCAGAAATTTTGGGCGATGACCCTCGCATTCAGTTAATTGAACCATTAGATGTGATTGACTTCCACAACTTTGCATCTCGTGCTTATTTAATTTTAACCGATTCCGGCGGAGTGCAAGAAGAAGCGCCATCCCTTGGGGTTCCTGTATTAGTGCTTCGTGACACAACCGAGCGCCCAGAAGGAATTGCTGCTGGTACGTTGAAGCTTGCGGGTGTCGATGAAGAAACGATTTACTCGATGGCAACGGAATTGCTTACTGACCGCAATGCCTATGAAAAAATGGCGAAAGCGGCTAACCCGTATGGGGACGGGAATGCTTCGAAACGAATTTGTGAAGCAATTCGCTATTACTTTAAGCAGCTGGACGAGCGTCCTGAGGAGTATATGTAAACAATGTGAGTGCATGGCATCATCTTGGATGGTGACATGCGCTTTTTTTAGTACCATCAAAACTCCCCAAAACTAACAAAACAAAGCAAATCGCACAATTTCATCTTCTCCCGCATACTCTCCCACTCCAAAACACAAACTGAAAGGTAAAAAGAGGGGGTATTTGGGTGAAGCGGATTATTATTTTGACGGCTATCGTCATGTTTATTTTTCAAACAAATACGATGAGTGGAAGTCGACTCATTCATCCTCCCATCCCAAAGGAGGCGTTCGATTCAGAGCAGGTAGCAATTATTTTATTAAAAAAGAACCTCCCACACTCTGACATCGTAAAGCTGTTACAGCCGAACTCTGATTTGAAATTAAGATACATATTTACTGAGGTTCTCCAAGGTTTTTCTGTAAAAGGTCCAAAAAATCAAATTGAAAAGCTTCGGGGACATCACGAAATTATTAACATATCGCAGGTGCAAACTTACAAAGTGGAGGAGCAACCGGCACATTGGAAGAGAAAGTCCGAAACATCAGAAGCTCCACCGTCCCAACGCTACAACCCAAACGGTCCCGAAAACATCAAGCTGATTGGTGGAGAGAAAGTAAGAGGGATTTTCGATAAAAATGATAACCGCCTGACGGGTAGAGGGGTAACGGTTGGAGTAATTGATACAGGGGTCGATTATTCTCACCCTGACTTAAGCAAAAACTATGGTGGGGGTCACGATTTAGTCGATAATGACAAGGATCCAATGGAAACAAAAGCACAGCAAGGGACACCGACTTTACATGGTACGCATGTGGCGGGAATTATTGCGGCAAACGGAAAGATGAAGGGGGTTGCGCCTGAGGCTAAAATCATTGCGTATCGGGCGCTTGGTCCCGGCGGCAGTGGAACGACGGAGCAAGTACTTGCGGCTATCGACCAAGCAGCTAAAGATAAAGTGGATATCGTTAATCTTTCACTTGGGAACTCGATCAATGGTCCGGACTTACCGATTAGTTTGGCGCTCAATAAATTAACAGACCTAGGAATTGTAGCCGTAACCTCTTCAGGGAATTCAGGACCTAATAAATGGACAGTTGGCTCACCAGGAACCGCCTCGAAAGCAATCTCGGTTGGGGCCTCTACTCCTAATCTGAAAATTCCGTATATTATAATAGAAGGAAGTCGGGAAAAAATTCGCCTCGAGCCGATGGTTGGGGCAGATCGATGGGTGCAGGACAGATCTCAGGAGATTGCTTACGGCGGGATTGGGAAAAAGGATCAACTGACGAATGTGAACGGGAAAATTGCGTTAATCCAGCGAGGCGAATTAACGTTTACCGAAAAAGCGATTCACGCGCAGCAAGCGGGGGCGGTTGGCGTCATTATTTTTAACAATACCGAAGGAAGCTTTGTTGGAAACCTTCAAGTCGATGTCGGTCTCCCGGTAGCCTCTATTTCGAAAAAGGCTGGAGATCAAATCGTTCGCCAGCTCGAAAAAAGTCCGCAGCATATTCGGATTATTGAAGAAACAGAACAGGATGTGTTAGCACCATTTAGCTCGAGAGGTCCGGTGACGAGAACTTGGGAAATCAAACCTGATATTCTGGCTCCTGGGGTAGCAATTCAAAGTACGGTTCCAGGTGGATATTTGTCGTTACAAGGGACAAGTATGGCGGCACCTCATGTGGCAGGAGCTTGTGCTCTCATTAAACAAGCGCATCCAGAGTGGTCACCATTACAAATTAAAGCCGCCATCATGAATCATGCGCTTCCTATTCAGTCAACGAGTGGTGTTCAATACCGAACCTACGAACAAGGTGCTGGTCGCATTCAGATGGAGGAGGCCGTTAAAGCGGAATCGCTCATTTCACCAGGCTCGTTGCAATTTGGAAAATTCGCCATAAAAGATCACAATCATGAGCATCTCGCTAAGCTAAAAGTAGAAAATGTGAGCAGCAAAACGGTGAAGTACAGCTTTGATATTCCAAAAAAAATAAACGGCATGAATTGGCACTTGCCGATGTCCTTCACACTAAAACCAGGAGAGGCACGACAAGTCCAAATACAGCTTGAGGTGGACCCGACTACTTTTTCAGAAAAAATCCAAGACGGATTCCTTTATGTAAATGCCAACTCGCAAAAAATTCACATACCGTTTATTTATGTATTAGAGGAACCAGATTACCCAAGAGTGATGGGCTTTGAAATCGCTCGCGGTGATAATGGAGAGACATTAAGATATCAGGTGTATTTACCAGGAGGGGCAGATGAATTTGGAATTGCCTTATTCAATCCTGAGGATTATCGATTTATCGGATATTTGGATTCGGGGAGGAACATAGGGAAGGGGTATTTGGAAAAAGAGATCTCGTTAAAGGCGGTACCCAATAGTGGGGTTTATGTGGCGAAAATTTTTGCAAAGAAGGCAGGTAAAGAAGATATGGTCGAAATGATGCTGGATATTCAAAAAGGGGAGGGCTCTAATTTTAAGCGGAGAAAAGTGGGGATGTAAAGGAGATAGTAGTGGTAAAAAACAGTTGGGAAATCCCCTAGGAAATTGGGTTCAAAACGTGGGAAATAACGTGAATAGATTGTGAACATTTTCACTGCAAATGGATTGACATTGACAATTGCCTATTGTATGCTTACTTAGGGCATAAAATGTTAGGGTTTTCATAAACTTATGCAACCATATTTCCCACGTTTGCATAATCATTTTAAAGTACCTCTTGGCCCAATTTCTCATTCTCAAAAAGTTAGGGTGTGTGAAGGATGAACCAACACAATCGCCGCCCGTACAAAGCAATGGCTCTAATGTCCGCTATAACTGCACAGCTAGTCGGCTCTATTCTATTTGGTATTTTTGTAGGCAGATGGCTAGACGATTATTTCGGAACAGTCCCCCTTTTTTTAATTATAGGTTTACTGTTCGGACTAAGTGCTGGAGTTTATGCCATGCTACGCCTAATCCAACACTTCTCAGGAGATTAATCAATTATGCCAGAAATAAAGGCGATGTATCAGCGTCAACGCAAATACATATTTTTACTGTTATCGGTTTATGTACTCGGCTGGGGTTTTACCGATTACAAGGCCGTCTTTTTAGGGCTAATTTTTGGAACAAGCCTTAGCTTGTTTAATCTCTGGTTAATGGTAAGGAAATCTGAAAAATTTGAGAATGCTGTTTTACAAGGGAAGAAGGTTCGTTCGCTCGGTACATTTTCAAGATTTGCAACAGCAGCATTTGCTGTGATTGTTGTGCTTGAGTATCCAGACGACCTCCATCTCATCAGTACTGTTTTGGGATTAATGACATCCTATATCGTCATTATGATAGATTTTTTTAAACAATCTTTTCATTTACGTAACTAGCGGGGAAGAGAGGTGAATACTGTTGCATCACGGAGCTTATTTGAAAGAGTTTTTAGGCTTAACATTTAATCTAGGAAATGTCTTAATGATTACAATTGCAAGTTTGATTGTGTTCATTATTGCCGTTCTATCCACTCGAACATTAGCAATGAAACCGACTGGAATTCAAAACTTTTTTGAATGGATTATGGATTTTGTCAAAAACATGATTAATAGCACGATGGATTGGAAAGACGGGGGAAGATTCCACGTACTAGGAATTACATTGTTAATGTATATTTTTGTTTCCAATATGCTAGGTCTACCGTTTTCTGTCGTTGTTGACGGAAACTTGCTGTGGAAATCACCAACAGCAGACCCAACCATCACATTAACATTAGCAGTTATGGTTGTCGGCTTATCACATTATTATGGTGTAAAGCTTAAGGGTGCAAGCGCATACGGTAAAGAGTTTTTTAAACCGATGTCGTTCATGTTCCCATTGAAAATTATTGAAGAATTCGCAAATACCTTAACGTTAGGACTTCGTCTTTACGGTAATATTTATGCGGGGGAAATCCTACTAACACTTCTTGCAGGAAGTCTTGCAACTGGTGTAGGTGGACATTTAGCCGCAGCGCTACCAATGTTAGTTTGGCAAGGATTCTCAGTCTTTGTTGGCGCAATCCAAGCATTTATTTTCACGATGTTAACAATGGTATATTTGGCACATAAAGTGAGCCAAGACCATTAATATAAACCCTGTTCATTCTATGAACAAAAAAATAAAACAATATTTTTATACATTTTAAGGAGGAAACAAAAAATGGGTCTTATAGCAGCAGCAATTGCAATCGGTTTAGCCGCACTAGGTGCAGGTATTGGTAACGGTCTTATCGTATCTAAAACAGTTGAAGGTATCGCTCGTCAACCAGAAGCTCGTGGTATGCTTCAAACTACAATGTTCATCGGGGTTGCGTTAGTTGAGGCGATTCCTATCATCGCGGTTGTTATCGCGTTCATGGTTCAAGGTCAATAATTTTTCCTTTTCACAAATGGCGAAGCCTCTCTATTAGAAACTTCGCCATTGCTTTATGTCCATTATTATAAGAAAAGCGCAAGCGCCCGTTTAGCGGCGTATGGACTGGAGCTCTCCTGACTGAGATAAAGGAAACACGAATCGCGTTTTTTGTGATTCGATGTTGACTTATCGTAGGGAACGCGAGTGAAGTCCACTAGACGCTGGGCGCTGGAGCTGGACAATTTTCAAAGTTCAAAATTTATACATTCTTAAACTTTAAAAATTAATCAAGATTGATATAAAAGCCCCCGAATTAATGGAGAAAGGCTTAATAGCTTTCACCTTTAAATGAGGGAATGACTCTTGAAGGGAGTGAACGAAAGAGTGTTAACAAGCCATTTTGTATTAGGCGCAGCTGAGACTGCACACAGTGGAATTAATGGCGGGGACATTGTGTTCCAGCTTGTTATGTTCATTATCTTGTTAGCATTGCTTAAGAAGTTCGCATGGGGTCCATTAATGGGCATCATGAAACAACGTGAAGAGCATATAGCAGGCGAAATCAATGCGGCTGAACAAAGCCGTCAAGAAACAAGCAAGCTACTAGCTGAGCAACGCGAACTATTAAAGCAAGCTCGTCAAGAAGGACAAGAATTAATTGAAAATGCTAGAAAGCAAGGCGACATTCAAAAAGAAGAAATTATCGTTGCGGCTCGTGCTGAGTCAGAGCGTATAAAAGAATCTGCTAAGAATGAAATCGAACAGCATAAACAACAAGCCGTTGCTGCTATTCGTGAACAAGTTGCTTCATTATCTGTATTAATTGCTTCTAAAGTAATTGAAAAAGAATTAAACGCAGCGGATCAAGAAAAGCTGATCTCTGAATATATTCAAGAGGCGGGAGAAGGCCGATGAGCAATAGCACCGTAGCAAAACGCTATGCGTTGGCTCTCTTCCAATTATCGAAGGAAAACAATCTTCTGGATCAAATGGAAGAAGAACTTCGTGTAGTTAAAAATGTAGTAACGAGTTCAAAAGATTTAAATGCCGTTTTAAAGTCTCCTAAAGTAACGATTGAGAAGAAAAAGGAGATTGTAAAGGGGTCATTTGCAACATTTAATCCTTTAGTATTAAACACATTAATGATTTTAATTGACCGCCACCGCGAAGATCAAATTGCGGATGTAGTAGATCGTTTTGTCGATTTAGCTAATGATGAGCGTGGGATTGCTGAAGCGAAAGTTTACAGCATTCGTCCGTTAACGGCTGAAGAAACAAATGCTCTTTCCGCTACATTTGCCGCGAAGGTTGGGAAAAAATCACTTCGTATAGAAAATATTGTTGATACTGATATTCTAGGTGGCATTAAGCTACGTATCGGTAATCGCATTTTTGACGGCAGCTTACGTGGTAAGCTAGACCGTTTAGAACGTAATTTGTTAGTTTAGATTCTGAAAGATAGGGGTGAAACTCATGAGCATCAATGCTGAAGAAATTAGTGCGCTGATAAAAAAGCAAATCGAAAACTATCAGTCTGAAATTCAAGTGAGTGATGTAGGTACGGTTATCCAAGTCGGTGACGGTATCGCTCGTGCTCATGGCCTCGACAATGTCATGGCTGGAGAACTTGTTGAATTTTCAAATGGCGTTATGGGTATGGCACAAAACCTGGAAGAAAATAACGTCGGTATTATTATCCTTGGTCCTTTCACTGATATTAAAGAAGGTGACGAAGTTCGTCGTACAGGTCGTATCATGGAGGTTCCAGTTGGTCCTGAGTTAATCGGACGTGTTGTGAACTCTCTAGGACAACCAGTTGATGGAATGGGTCCAATCAATACAACAAAAACTCGTCCAATCGAAGCACTTGCACCAGGTGTAATGGCTCGTAAATCCGTTCATGAACCACTTCAAACTGGTATCAAGGCGATTGACGCGCTAGTGCCAATCGGACGTGGACAACGTGAGTTAATTATCGGTGACCGTCAAACAGGTAAAACATCTGTTGCGATCGATACAATCTTAAACCAAAAAGACCAAAACATGGTTTGTATTTATGTAGCCATCGGTCAAAAAGAATCTACTGTACGTAACGCAGTAGAAATGTTACGTAGAAATGGTGCACTAGAGTACACAATTGTTGTAACAGCATCAGCTTCTCAACCAGCTCCAATGCTATTCTTAGCACCATATGCTGGGGTAACAATGGGTGAAGAATTCATGTACGATGGCAAGCACGTTCTTGTTGTATATGATGACTTAACAAAACAAGCTGCGGCTTACCGTGAGCTTTCACTATTATTACGCCGTCCTCCAGGTCGTGAAGCATATCCAGGGGATGTATTCTATCTACACAGCCGTTTGTTAGAGCGCGCAGCAAAAGTTAGTGATGCATTAGGTGCTGGTTCAATCACTGCACTTCCATTCATCGAAACTCAAGCTGGTGACGTTTCTGCATACATTCCAACAAACGTTATCTCTATTACTGATGGACAGATCTTCTTACAATCTGACTTATTCTTCTCCGGTGTACGTCCGGCTATCAACGCTGGTCTTTCTGTATCCCGTGTAGGTGGATCTGCACAGATTAAAGCAATGAAGAAGGTATCTGGTACATTACGTCTTGACCTTGCTTCTTACCGTGAGCTTGAAGCATTCGCTCAGTTCGGTTCTGACCTTGATAAAGCAACACAAGCAAAACTTAACCGTGGAGCTCGTACAGTTGAAGTATTAAAGCAGGATCTAAACAAGCCACTTAAGGTAGAAAAGCAAGTTGCGATTCTATATGCATTAACACGTGGATTCCTTGATGATATTCCATTACAAGATATCCGTCGTTTTGAAGCTGAGTTCTTAACATGGTTAGACCACAACCAAAAAGCGTTGTTAGACCATATTGTAAGTACAAAAGATCTTCCGAAAGACGAAGATATGGCAGCTGCTATTAACGGCTTTAAAAAGACGTTTGCAGTTAGTGAGTAATTTACATTTACAAGTCTAACAAATTCGAGCGCTGTTAAAGGCGCTCGGTACTGACATTTTTGGATAAGGGTGGTGAGAACCTATGGCATCATTACGCGATATAAAATCACGGATTGTTTCAACGAAAAAGACAAGCCAAATTACAAAAGCGATGGAAATGGTATCCGCTTCTAAATGGAACCGTGGAGTTATGAATGCAAAATCATTCGTCCCTTACATGGAAAAAATTCAAGAAGTAACTGCTTCAATTGCGCTTGGTAGTAAGGATGTAAACCATCCGATGCTTGTTAGTCGTCCTGTGAAGAAAACTGGATATATCGTAATTACTTCTGATCGTGGTTTAGCTGGAGCATACAACAGTAACGTGTTGCGCCAAGTTTACCAAACGATTCAGCAACGTCATAAATCAAATGATGAATATGCTATCATTGCGATTGGTCGTGTAGCACGTGACTTCTTCCTTAAACGAGGAGCGTCCGTTGTCCTTGATATTGTCGGTGTAGCGGATCAACCAAGCTTTACGGACATTAAGGATATTGCTAGCAAGGCTGTTAATATGTTTGCAGACGGAACATTTGATGAATTATATATGTACTACAGTCATTACGTCAGTGCGATTCAACAGGATGTGACCGAGAAGAAGCTTCTTCCTTTAACGGATATTGCAGCTTCCTCTTCGAAATTAACATCTTATGAATTTGAACCATCTGCGGAAGAGATCTTAGAAGTTCTCTTGCCACAGTATGCGGAAAGCTTAATTTATGGTGCTTTACTAGATAGTAAAGCGTCTGAACATGCTGCCCGTATGACGGCAATGAAAAATGCAACAGACAACGCGAAAGAGTTAATTAATAACCTTAGCCTTGTTTACAACCGTGCACGTCAAGCAGCGATTACGCAAGAAATTACGGAAATCGTTGGTGGAGCATCGGCTTTAGAGTAGGACGAAATTGGGTTTTTCGCATGGCGGAAGCTTGGTGCGTTTGCTCTGAAATGCTCGTACATGGTGCGTTGGCGCGAAGCGTTTTTATAAAAAAAATCTTCAGGCAGAGGGACCAAAGCGGTTCCTTCTCGCCTTTTTCGTAAGTAGTACGTTAGGAGGGAAAACGATGAACAAAGGACGCGTTCTTCAAGTTATGGGTCCGGTTATTGACGTAAAGTTCGAAAGCGGTCAATTACCAGATATCTATAACGCATTAGTAATTAATCATAAAGCGCGTAACGAATCAGAAGTTGACATCAACTTAACTCTTGAAGTAGCCCTTCATTTAGGTGATGATACAGTTCGTACTGTTGCGATGTCTTCTACTGATGGTGTTACTCGTGGAATTGAAGCACTTGACACAGGTAAACCAATTTCTGTTCCTGTAGGAAATGTGACACTTGGTCGTGTATTCAACGTATTAGGTGAAACGATTGACTTAGCAGAAGAAATTCCTGCTACAGAACGTCGCGATTCTATCCACAGAGATGCTCCAACATTTGATCAACTTTCTACTGAGGTTGAAATTCTTGAAACGGGTATTAAAGTAGTAGACTTACTTGCTCCATACATCAAAGGTGGAAAAATTGGTCTATTCGGTGGTGCCGGTGTAGGTAAAACGGTTTTAATCCAGGAATTAATCAATAACATCGCACAACAACATAGCGGTATTTCTGTATTCGCTGGTGTTGGTGAGCGTACTCGTGAAGGAAATGACCTTTACCATGAGATGACGGATTCTGGCGTTATCAAGCAAACAGCGATGGTATTCGGACAAATGAACGAGCCACCAGGAGCACGTATGCGTGTTGCTCTAACTGGTCTTACTATGGCTGAATATTTCCGTGATGAGCAAGGACAAGACGTTCTTTTCTTCATGGATAACATCTTCCGTTTCACGCAAGCAGGTTCGGAGGTTTCTGCCCTATTAGGTCGTATGCCTTCAGCGGTAGGTTACCAACCAACTCTTGCTACTGAAATGGGTAAATTACAAGAGCGTATCACTTCTACTAACGTAGGTTCTGTTACATCTATCCAAGCGATTTACGTTCCTGCCGATGACTATACGGATCCGGCTCCGGCAACAACATTCGCTCACTTAGATGCAACAACAAACCTTGAGCGTAAGCTTTCTGAGATGGGTATCTACCCTGCGGTGGATCCACTTGCTTCGACTTCTCGTGCATTGTCACCTGATATCGTTGGTGAAGAGCACTATAAAGTGTCTCGTCAAGTTCAGCAAACGTTACAACGTTATAGAGAATTACAAGATATCATCGCAATCCTTGGTATGGATGAACTTGGTGATGAAGATAAACTTGTTGTACACCGTGCGCGTCGTGTTCAGTTCTACCTATCTCAAAACTTCCACGTTGCTGAGCAGTTTACTGGTCAAAAAGGTTCTTACGTACCAGTTAAAGAAACGGTTAAAGGCTTCAAGGAAATTCTTGATGGTAAATACGATCACCTTCCAGAAGATGCATTCCGTCTAGTTGGACGCATTGAAGAAGTGATTGAAAAAGCTAAATCGATGGGTGTAGAGGTTTAATTACGGACCAGGAGGGTAAAAAATGAAGACGATTAATGTCAGTGTTGTTACTCCTGATGGCCCGGTGTATGAATCCGATGTGGAAATGGTCAGCACAAAGGCTCTAAGCGGCGAGCTTGGAATCTTACCTGGACACATTCCCATGGTTGCACCGTTACAAGTTGGTGTCGTTCGTTTAAAAAATGGCAGTCAGCAAGATTTGGTTGCGGTTAGTGGCGGTTTCTTAGAAGTTCGCCCTGATAAAGTGACCATTTTAGCGCAGTCTGCTGAAAAATCTAGCGATATTGATGCTGAGCGTGCTTTACGTGCCAAAGAACGTGCCGAGCAACGCTTGCGTGAAGCTCAGGCAGCAAACGTTGACTTTAAACGTGCTGAACTTGCTCTTCAACGTGCAATCAATCGCCTTTCCATTGTGGAGAAGAGACATTTTTAATATGATTAGTGAAACACCCTTAGCTGTAGTGGCTGGGGGTGTTTTTTTGAATGAAAAGACTGTGAAATTGGAAATAGATCTTACTAAAAAGAGGTAATTTTCATTAAAATATGGTGAGCTTTGCGCAATTTTTGTTAAAAAGTCTATTGGTCGGTGATATATAGGGAATCCCGGTGATAAGGTTCAAAAAGTCAGTGATATATCTGGGAAATCGGTGATAAGTTTCGAAAGGACGGTGATATATCGTGAAACTCGGTGATAAGTTCTGAAAAGTCGGTGATATATCGTGAAACTCGGTGATAAGTTCTGAAAAGTCGGTGATATATCGGAAAACTCGGTGATAAGTTCTGAAAAGTCGGTGATATATCGGAACACTCGGTGATAAGTCTCCAAAGTCGGTGAAATCTTCTGAAAGATTTTATTGTATGTATGAGGAAATATTATATTCTTACTAGAAAAAAGATTGAACGTTAGTAAAAGATAAGTAATTGAAACTAAATTAGCGAATTTTTCTTAAAAAGATGTCATATTTTTTTCGCGGAATGAAAAAATCCTCCGAAAATCGGGTGTACGATAACAAAAGAACCCAGTTTGTGCCCGTGAACCTCAAAAGACTTAAAATGGTCATCATAAGTCACGCCTCCTCTACCTGAGATCACCCCGCTGATATTCTATGGTTCGTAAAGATTTTGTCACAAATTACCCAGTTTTTTTAAAAAATATGTTAAAGTTGATAAACCTCACTGACAGTTTGGGTGATTTGTTTTTAAATGGAAAGTGCACGGTGTAAATGGGATGGGATATAGAATTGGTGGAAATGAGCGAGTGGGGCTCGTTGGTTTTTTTCATAAATATTACCTTTGTTTTTCAACGAAGGTAAATTCCAATATATGTTCAAGCCTTGTCGACACGTAAATGTAACAATGATATAATTGTATTCGGTTACAATTATAATAGTAGAAATTTTACAACATTGGAGGGGATGACATGGAGCTTTTGAATCTCTATCAGAATAACTATCTGATTGTGTTTGTGTTCCTATGTCTCGGGGTTATTCTACCTGTGGTGGCGCTTTTTTTAGGTAAGCTTTTACGCCCCTATAAGCCGAGTGAGGCAAAGTACACCACATATGAAAGCGGTATTGAACCATTCCATGATTCTCGGGTACAGTTTAATGTCCGCTATTATATTTTTGCCCTAATGTTTGTTATTTTCGATGTAGAAACAGTGTTTTTATATCCGTGGGCAGTGGCGTACGATAATCTTGGTATTTTTGCACTTATTGAAATGACAATTTTTGTATTCATGCTCATCATTGGTCTTGTTTATGCATGGAAGAAGAAGGTGTTAAAATGGATTTAAAATTAGATAACATTTCGCCAGGTGAATTGGAAGAACTCAAGCGTAGTGTTTTTATGACGACATTAGAGCAGGTCAAAGCGTGGGCTAGTAGTAATTCGATTTGGCCGATGACTTTTGGTCTTGCTTGTTGTGCGATTGAGATGATGGGTACTGGTGGAGCGCATTATGACTTGGACCGTTTCGGAACCATTTTCAGAAACTCGCCGCGACAATCCGATTGTATGATTGTATCTGGTACAGTTACGAAAAAAATGGCGCCAGTTCTCCGTCGTTTGTATGATCAAATGCCGGAACCAAAATGGGTTATTGCCATGGGTTCATGTGCGACTGCAGGTGGACCATACGTGAAATCTTATTCAGTTGTTAAAGGCGTGGACCAAATTGTACCGGTAGATGTATATATACCAGGCTGTCCTCCGAATCCAGCTGCTTTAATTTATGGAATCAATAAGTTAAGGGAAAAGATTCGTTACGAGGCTAAAACTGGGAAGAAGGTGATCTAATCCATGAGTGGAGAAAAAGATTTAGATCAGTTGAAAAAGGAAGCTGCCGCGAAAGCAAAGGCTGCAGCATTAGCCAAATTGCAAGCAAAACAACAAGGTCAAGTTGCGACCGAAGCACCAAAGGCTCCTGTTGAGCCACCAAAAACAGAAGTAACCACACCTGAACCAACTGCTGCTCCTGCAGACGAAAAGGCGAAAGCTGCCGCTGCGGCGAAAGCAAAAGCTGCTGCTGCCGCAAAAGCAAAGGCCGCTGCACTGGCGAAACAACAGAATGCGGGAGCTAGTGAAACAGTGAATGCAAACGTTTCTTCTGAAGAAGTACCAACAGCAAGCGAACCAGCAGGTGCTGATGAAAAGGCGAAGGCTGCTGCCGCTGCGAAAGCTAAAGCCGCTGCTGCTGCAAAAGCAAAGGCCGCTGCACTCGCAAAGCAACAGGGTACTGAAGGAAGCGAACCAGCAGGAGACGATGAAAAAGCAAAAGCGATTGCCGCTGCGAAAGCAAAAGCTGCTGCTGCTGCCAAAGCTAAGTTAGCCGCACAAGGTGGAAATGCTGCTCCAGCAGGAGACGATGAAAAAGCAAAAGCGATTGCCGCTGCGAAAGCAAAAGCTGCCGCTGCTGCCAAAGCTAAGTTAGCTGCACAGGGAGGCGACGCTGCTCCAGCTGGAGACGACGAAAAAGCGAAAGCCATCGCTGCTGCTAAGGCAAAAGCTGCTGCCGCTGTTGCTGCTAAGGCAAAAGCTGCTGGAGCTGATGCAGGCGCAACAGCCGTTGAAGCAACACCAGCAAAACCTTCACCAAACCAGCAGTATTTAGATAAATATGTCAAAGTGATTGAAGAGCATTTAGGATCAGAAGTATTAGAAGAATCCTATATTAACAAACTATCAAAAGATGTCCCAACGCTTGTTGTAAAGAAGGATACATACTTTAAAATTGCAGAGTTTTTAAAGTATAATGAGCAATTAGGATTTGATTATTTATCAGAAATCCATGGGTCCGATTTTGAAACCCATATGGAAGTTTATGTTCATTTATTCTCATTTAAAAACCGCCAGTCTGTTGCCTTAAAGGTAAAAATTGATCGTGATCAACCGGTTATTCACTCGATAATGCCATTGTGGGCTGGTGCGGATTGGGCTGAATGTGAAGCCTATGATCTATTAGGCATCCAGTTTGAAGGGCATCCGAACCTACACCGAATTATGTTAGGGGAAGAGTGGGTAGGTTACCCTCTACGCAAAGACTATGAGCAGTATGATGTGGAGGTGTAGAGAACGTG
This sequence comes from Pseudoneobacillus rhizosphaerae, assembly GCF_917563885.1. GTDB lineage: Bacteria > Bacillota > Bacilli > Bacillales > Cytobacillaceae > Pseudoneobacillus > Pseudoneobacillus rhizosphaerae. The sequence continues at coordinate 108,764 of NZ_CAKJTG010000002.1, read as the reverse complement.
ATACGTACTGAAGAAATGTTACTAAACATGGGACCTCAGCATCCAAGTACACACGGTGTTTTTCGAATCATTTTAAAAATTGACGGAGAAACCATTATCGAGGCAAAACCAGTTATTGGCTACTTGCATCGAGGTACAGAAAAGCTCGCTGAAGACCTACAATACACACAAATTATCCCATACACAGACCGTTTGGATTACATTTCGGCGATGACGAATAATTATGTCCTCTGCCATGCAGTCGAAACGATGATGGGCTTGGAAATTCCAGATCGTGCCGAGTATTTACGTGTTATCGCGATGGAGCTTGGCCGAATTGTTAGTCACCTTGTCAGTTGGGGAACGTACTTGCTTGACTTAGGAGCGACAACGCCGTTTTTATACGCCTTCCGTGAACGCGAAGCAATTATCAACTTGATCAATGAGCTATGTGGTGCACGTTTAACGTTTAACTACATGCGTGTCGGTGGCGTCAAGTGGGATGCTCCAGAAGGCTGGATTGAAAAGGTAAGAGACTTTATTCCTTATATGAGAGAACAGTTAGCAGGTTATCATGATCTTGTATCAGGGAATGAAATTTTCCTTAGCCGTGTTAAAGGTGTCGGGAAATATACGAAGGAAGAAGCCATTCAATATTCATTGAGCGGACCAACCCTTCGTTGTACAGGAGTTAAATGGGATCTACGCAAGGATGAGCCGTATTCCATCTACAATCGTTTTGACTTTGATGTCGTAACTAGGGAAACAGGCGATTGCTTAAGCCGTTACGAAGTCCGTCTGGAAGAAATCGAACAATCGCTCCGTATTGTCGAGCAAGCAGTGGAGCAATTCCCGGCTGAAGGTGAAATTTTAGCGAAGGTGCCAAAAATAATTAAAGCGCCTAAAGGTGAAGCATTCGTAAGAATTGAATCTCCACGTGGAGAAATCGGATGTTATATTGCAAGTGATGGCAAAAAGGAACCGTATCGCTTAAAGTTCAGAAGACCATCATTCTATAACCTTCAAATTCTTCCTAAACTTTTAAAGGGCGAAAATATTGCAAACTTGATAGCCATTTTAGGGGCAATTGATATTGTCCTTGGGGAGGTTGACGGCTAATGATGGAAGAATTGCTACATAGTAGTCCAGGACTCGTAAACTTTGGAATTTTCTTTTTATTAGGAACGGTTTTATTACTAGTTGTTTTAGGATTCGTAACATACGCGATTCTAGCAGAACGTAAAGTATTAGGCTTCATGCAAAACCGTATGGGTCCAAACCAATTAGGTGGGAAATGGGGTTTATTACAAACAGCCGCTGACGTACTGAAGCTTTTATTAAAAGAGGATACCATTCCGAAATTAGCGGATAAGCCCTTATTTATAATTGCTCCAGTTATTGCCTTTGCACCATCGTTTATGGTATTAGCAACCATACCATTTACCGATAAATTGCAATTTGCGGATATCGGCGTTGGTTTATTGTATTATATTGCCATTTCAGGTTTAACAACAATTGGTGCTGTCACGGCTGGTTGGGCTTCAAACAATAAGTATGCCCTTTTAGGGGGTATGCGTGCTGCGGCGCAAATGATTTCTTATGAGATCCCGCTTGTTATGTCAGTATTAGGAATTATTTTACTGTCAGGAAGCTTGAACTTAAATGATATCGTTGCAGCACAAGCTGACACGGCTTGGTTTATCTTTTTGCAACCAGTTGCTTTTTTCGTATTTTTAATTGCGGCAACGGCTGAATTAACCCGTGTGCCATTTGACTTAGTGGAAGCTGAATCAGAACTGATTGCCGGATTCCATGTCGAATATTCTGGTTTCCGCTGGGCGTTTTTCATGCTTTCGGAGTATGTATATTTGTTTGCAATGTCCGCATTAGTGACCATCTTATTCTTTGGTGGCTGGTTACCGTTACCATTCTTAGGTTTCATTCCAGGAGCCATTTGGTTTGCCTTGAAATTTAGTATGGTTGTGTTTATATTCATTTGGTTCCGTGCAACCTTCCCGCGTTTACGTGCCGATCATTTAATGGAGTTCGGTTGGAAGGTGCTAGTGCCAATCGCCTTAGCGAACATTTTCTTAACAGCGTTAGGGAAAGAATTATTTGAATATTTCTTTTAAAAAATAAAGCGTGGGACAGCTGGCCATATGCCTGCTGACCGCAAATTGTCCAGCTCCAGCGGCTAGCCCCTCGAGGTCATAAGCCACTCCTCACCGGAAGGTAAAGAACACCTTCCACTGATGCTCGTCTTATGCTTGTCGGGGCTGAACGAGCCACTTCCGCTTTTCGATATCAAATCTTCTTTTTTCAAAAAAAGGGGTGAAATTACATGTTAGGTTTATTTAAAGGTTTGAAGTATACCCTGAATCAGTTGACGAAGGAAAAGGTAACGTATGATTATCCGAATAAACCGCTTCCGTTGCCGGATCGCTTCCGTGGGATTCAGAAGTTTTATCCGGAGAAGTGTATTGTTTGTAATCAATGTGCGAATATTTGTCCGACGGATTGTATTCAGTTGACAGGGAAGAAGCATCCAGATCCGACGAAGAAGGGGAAAATCATCGATACGTATGATATCAACTTCGAAATCTGCATTCTTTGTGACCTTTGTACGGAGGTTTGTCCGACGGAGGCGATTATTATGACGAATAACTTTGAGCTTGCTGAGTATAGTCGTGATATGTTGTTTAAGAATTTAGAGTGGTTAGATGAAAATGATGAAAACATTAGGCAGGTGAATAAGGCATGATGTCTGGAGAGTTTATAGCATTCATGGGCATCGCTTTAGTAGCGGTGATCGGCGGCGTGCTTTTATTAAATCTTTCCAATGTCATGCATATGATGGTTGCGCTTGTGTTCACATTTGTCAGTATTGCAGGAATTTATGTCCTGCTTTCAGCTGAATTTGTGGCTGCAGTCCAGATTTTGATTTATGCTGGGGCGATTACCATTATCATGCTATTTGGAATTATGTTAACGCGTCACGAGGATACAAGTGAAGCACCAGGAAGCAGTTGGAGAAAGTTTGCCGTATTTTTAGGCGTACTGGGCTTCGCAGCGGTGCTCTACTTTGGAATTTACAATCTAGATTTACCACAAATGGAAAACACACTTCATGAGAAAAATACGATGCAAATTGGGGAAGCTTTATATTCCAAGTTTGTAATTCCGTTTGAATTAACGTCGGTGCTATTATTAGTTGCTCTGATTGGCTCGATTATGTTAGCCAAGAAGGATGATGAGAAGGAGGGGGATAAGGAATGAGTGGAGTTCCAGCTTCAGCCTTTCTATCCTTGGCGTTAATTTTATTTTGTATCGGACTTTACGGTGCTTTGACAAAACGCAACACCGTAATTGTGTTGGTTTCGATTGAATTGATGCTAAATGCGGTTAATATTAACTTGGTTACATTTAGTAAGTATGGCATGATGCCAAATATTACGGGCCAGGTCTTTGCTTTATTTGCGATGTCGGTAGCAGCCGCCGAGGCAGCTGTTGGGTTAGCGATATTATTCGCACTTTATCGCAATAAGAAGTCAGTTAATATTGACGAGATGGATGCTATGAAAAATTAAGAGAAACTCTAGTAGACGCGTTTAGATTTTGCGCGTTCAATAAAGGGGAATGTGATAGTGATGGAAAATGCATGGATCATACCGCTTTTCCCGCTTTTATCGTTCTTGTTCCTTCTTCTATTTGGAAAACGGTTTAAAGAATCAAGCGCTTATGTAGGTATGCTACTGACGTTTGCTTCTTTAGTCTATTCCTTGTTGGTATTGTTTGAGCGATTCTCGTCACCTACCTACAAGCAAGAGGGCGTTTGGCTCACAATAGGAGATGTTCAATTAACAGCGGGCTTTGAAGTGAATCAATTAAATGCATTAATGCTGGTAATTGTGTCGCTCGTAAGTTTTCTCGTACATACATATTCCAAAGGGTATATGCACGGCGAAGAGCGCTTTCCAGTTTTTTACGCTTACCTAGGATTATTTACGTTTGCGATGCTTGGCCTCGTTCTTTCGCCAAACTTACTGCAAACATACTTCTTCTGGGAGCTTGTTGGTGTCGGTTCCTTCTTATTAATAGGCTTCTATTTTTATAAGGATGAAGCGAAGGCCGCAGCGAAAAAAGCGTTTATTATGACACGTATCGGAGATGTCGGCTTGTTAATCGGAATGATTTTATTATTCTGGCAGGTTGGTAGCTTTGAATATGATGCCATTTTTGCTGCAGTAGCAGCAGGTGAAGTTGCCCAAGGCATGATTACCTTAACAGCAATTTTAATTTTTATCGGGGCGGTTGGTAAATCCGGTCAGTTCCCGTTACACACTTGGTTACCGGACGCGATGGAAGGTCCGACACCAGTTTCTGCTTTAATCCATGCAGCAACAATGGTTGCAGCAGGGGTTTACTTAGTTGCGGCGTTATTCCCGCTATTTACAGCGAGTGATGTGGCGTTAACGACGATTGCGGTCATCGGTGCGATTACAGCCATTTTTGCAGCAAGTATCGGTTTAGTACAAACGGACATCAAGCGGGTCTTGGCGTATTCAACCGTCAGTCAGCTTGGTTACATGATGTTAGCACTAGGTTCTGCTGGTTATGTTGCCGGTGTGTTCCACTTAATGACACATGCATTCTTTAAAGCATTGCTATTCTTAGCTGCTGGTAGTGTGATTCATGCGGTTCATACGCAAAACATTGAAGAAATGGGCGGATTATGGAAAAAGCTTCGCGTCACTGGGCCGTTATTTTTAATCGGAACATTAGCGATTAGTGGAGTACCATTATTCTCAGGTTTCTTTTCCAAAGATGAAATTTTAATTGCCGCTTGGGAAGGTGGCCATCCAATACTGTTCTTGTTAGCAGTCATTGCGGCTTTCTTTACAGCATTTTATATGTTCCGATTATTCTTCATGGTGTTTACGGGCAAGTCTCGTAGTGAAATGAAGAATGTCCACGAATCACCAAGTTTAATGACCTTACCAATGATCGTCCTAGCTGTATTGGCGGTTGTGTCTGGTTATGTGAACACACCTTGGTTCGGTACTTTCCTTGGAGACTGGTTAGTGGAAGGAAATGAAGCGTTAGGCCATGGTCATGTTGAAGGTCCAGCGTGGATTATGATTGTAGCGACAGTTGTTTCGTTAGCAGGGATTTATCTTTCTTGGTTAATCTACGGAAAGAAATCACTTTCTCGAAATTGGCTTGGAGCTCAAACACTTTATAAAGTCTTGTATAACAAATATTATATTGACGAGTTTTATTCGATGACGATTGTAAAAGTAACGAAAGGCTTCAGTCATTTCCTTCGTTATATTGATACGTATTTAGTAGAAGGAATTGTGCTAGGTGTAACGGCGTTTGTTCAGACTCTTGGTCGTCTTGGCGCGAAGCTTCAAACAGGTCAGGTGCAAACGTATAGTGCGGTTGCCTTTATTGGACTAGCGATTCTTATGGTCATCTTTGCATTGACAGGAGGGTACTTATAAAATGGATCTTTCATACGTTCTAACCTTATTAGTATTCTTCCCTGTTTTAGGTATGGTCGTGTTAGCGTTTATTCCTAACACACAGGAAAAAACAATTAAGCTAGTGGGCTTTTTAGCAACATTACCAACGTTATTATTGTCACTGGCTGTTTACTTCCATTATCTAGCTGGAAAAAGCTTAGAGGATTTCTCGGTAATGAAGCATTGGATTCAATTTGGCGGCTTCGGAGAAATGGATAAAAACTTCTTTGCGGTACATTACGAATTAGGTCTAGATGGCTTTTCAATGATTATGGTGTTATTAACCTCGATCATTGCAACGCTTGCTGCAGTGGCGTCTATTCATATTAAAAAAGAATGGAAAGGCTACTTTATGCTGTTCTTACTTTTAGAAGTAGGGATGCTTGGAGTATTTGCTGCTGAAAACTTAATTCTATTCTTTATATTCTTTGAGATTACGTTAATCCCAATGTTCTTCTTAATCGGAAAATGGGGTTATTTTGAAAAAGAAAGAGCAGCTTATAGCTTCTTAATCTATAACGGATTAGGTTCTGCGGTTCTATTAATTGTGATTATGGTGTTATTCGCTCGCACTGGAACATCAAATATTGATGTACTGGCGCAAATCGTGAATAATCCAGATCAACAAATGATGGCGCCAATCTCAGATACAATGAAATTTGGCTTACTTTTTGCCTTACTTGTAGCCTTTGGCGTTAAGCTACCTATTTTCCCATTGCATACATGGATGCTACGCGTTCACGTTCAAGCACCACCATCGATTGTAATGCTGCACTCTGGTATTCTTTTAAAAATTGGTGCCTTCGGTTTAATCCGATTTGGGATGGGAATTTTTCCAGAACAATTTAAAACATTAGGACTGTTGCTAGCTATTTTAGGAGTTATCAACCTTTTATATGGTGCATTTTTAGCATTTGTTCAGAAGGATTTCAAAATGGTGTTAGCGTACTCGTCGATTTCTCACATGGGAATCGTGTTAATCGGACTTGGTGCGATGAACGAGGCAGGAATTCAAGGAGCGATTTTCCAAGTCGTTTCTCACGGTTTAATTTCCGCTTTATTGTTCTTCCTTGTTAGTGTGTTCTATGAGCGCACAGATACAACATTATTAGAGAACCTTGGTGGAATCGCAAAAGGAATGCCGATTGCGGCTGGATTTTTACTAGCTGGCGCAATGGCTTCACTTGGTTTGCCAGGTATGTCTGGATTTGTCAGTGAATTTATGGCGTTCTTAGGATTATTTGAAGAGATGCCATGGGTTGCCGCGGTTGGAGCGATTGGGATTATTATGACAGCCGTCTATTTATTACGTGCCGTATTAGGGATTACATTCGGAAAATCACACCGCGAGTTTACTGGGATTACAGATTTGAGAAAAGTAGAATGGGTACCAGTTATCACGTTAATGGCATTGATTGTATTAATTGGTGTCTATCCAAGTGTGTTAAGCGAACCGCTTAAAACGACATTAGATGCAATTATGCTAGGGTTAGGAGGGTGATGAAGGATGGAGCTTGAGCAATTACTAGACTTTAAATGGAGCATCATGACACCTGAGTTCATCATCCTAGGTGTAGCGACATTATTATCAATATTAGATTTATTTATGCCAAAGTCGATGGATCGTAAAATTCTAGGTTGGATTGGGGTTGCAGGGATTGCAGCAGCGACAGTTTCGCTTGCAGGTTTCATTGACGAGCCTGTAACATCCATCCTGTTTGATACCTTCCGACTGGATTCTTTTGCGAAAGCATTTAAATTTATTCTCTTAATCGGCTCGCTATTTGTTTTATTATTGGCGATTAGCTTTGAGAAAAAAGATGGCTTGGCAGAATTTGCAGGAGAATTTTATTACTTATTTTTAACAGCGTTGCTTGGAGCAATGTTTATGGCTTCTTCAGGTGACTTAATCACGTTATTTATTGGTTTAGAATTATTAACAATTTCTTCTTGGGTTTTAGTAGGAGTTACGAAGCGCAACAAGAAGTCGAACGAATCTGCGATGAAATATGTGATCAACGGTGGAATTTCAACCGCAATCACGCTATTCGGATTAAGTTATATTTACGGTTTAACAGGAACAACGAATATTAAAGATATGTCAGGTACGTTAATGACCATGGGAGGTTCGCAGAATCAGCTTTATTTACTAGCGATTGCGTTTTTCATGACATTAGTGGGACTTTCCTTCAAGCTTGCAACAGCGCCTTTCCATATGTGGGCACCGGATGTATATGAAGGAGCACCAACACCTGTAACAGCTTTCCTAAGCATTGTTTCTAAAACAGCTGGATTTGTGATTATTGTCCGGATTTTTGTATCCATATTCGGCTCTGTGCCAGCAACTGGAGCACAAGATGCGTTACCGATGTTGTTACATTTACAAGATTATATCGGCTTCTTAGCAGGAGCAACGATGATAATCGGAAATGTCATCGCGTTGCGCCAGCGCAATATTAAAAGAATGTTTGCTTACTCAAGTATTGCCCATGCAGGTTATATTTTAGTAGCATTCACAAGCATGAGCTATTTCACTTTTGATGCTATTTGGTTTTACTTATTAGCGTATTTGTTCATGAACGTTGGAGCATTCGCGATTATCCAATTAGTTGGCGCAAAAGCGGGCTCAGACGATATCAGTGCGTATGCAGGTCTTTACCGTCGCGCTCCGATTTTAGCCGTGACATTTGCGGTGTTAATTCTTTCATTAGCAGGGATTCCTGGAACAGCAGGCTTCATCGGAAAATTAAACATTTTCATGGGTGCCTTTGCAACAGAACCAGCTCATTACGTGTTAGCATCGATCTTGATTGCAACTTCAGTAGTTTCTTATTTCTATTATTTTGGCATCATGACACAAATGTTCTTCCGTCCAGCTGCTGATGATAGCAAATTTAACATCCCAGTGGCGTTATTGGTTGTTTTAATCGGAAGTGTCGTTGGAACGATTGCATTAGGTATCTTACCTAACATCGCATTTGACTTCTTACACGATAATTTTATGCAGTTTAAGGACTTTTTACAGTAATCGTTTTTGGCTTTAATGGGAGAAATGGAAGGTCTATTCAAAGGGGATATATATAAATATGCTGGGTACGGTTCTGGCATATTAAATAGTTTTTGGTTTTGGGAAGGAAGGAGATAGGGGCTCCTTCCTTTTTTTATGTGATAAAATAATGATTATATAAGAGAGAGTGGAGGCTGGGTTAACAATATTATGATACCTTCAATAGTAGGATCAAATTCATTAATGAGCATTTTCATAAATTTAATTTGTATTGCACTTTCGTGGTGGGCACTCCAAGCCATCCGTCTAGACAAGCTACTAAAACCAAACAAAATCAATCAGTCAAGAGTACTATACATACTACTATCCATCGCACTCGGATCATTAGTAAGCAACTTCTTACTAGACTACCTACTCTGGTCACGCCAGCTACCCCTTATCCTGGAGATAGTAGTGTTGGTTTAGTGCTTTAAAGGGATGGGGGACAGTCCCCGAGTGTTGTACCGCGTTAAAGCAGTGGGGGACAGTCCCCGAGTGTTGTACCGCGTTAAAGCAGTGAGGGACAGTCCCCGAGTGCTGTGCAGCGTTAAAGCAGTGAGGGACAGTCCCCGAGTGTTGTACCGCGTTAAAGCAGTGAGGGACTGTCCCCGAGTGCTGTGCAGCTTTAAAGCGTTGGGGATTTTTAGAATTCGGTTAGTCTTAGTTGGATGGCTTCTTGGATGGATTGGTTTGTGATGTTATTTTCGTTTGCAAGATCTGATATGGTTCGTGCTACTCTTAATATTTTTATTTGAGCTCGGGTGCTTAGATGATGATTCATGGCGAATTTTTGTAAATCTCTTTCTTGTTTTTTGCTAATGGGGGAAGTTTCAAGAAGCCTTTCGCTCGAAATGTAGGAGTTGAGTGCATGGTGTCCATAGCGCTGGAATTGTCTTTCACGCGCCTTTATGACGCGTTTTTTAATGCTATTAGAACTTTCTTGGGTTTTCGTCCTTTCTTTTTCTAAATCAACAGATTTCATTTGTAGAAAAATATCTAATCGGTCCAAGATGGGGCCAGAAATTTTCCGCCGATAAGCAAGGATTTGTTTCGGTGTACACAAACAAAACTGATTTAATGAATTTCTATAGCCACATGGGCAGGGATTTAATGCTGCTATTAATATAAATCTAGCTGGATAAGAAACAGTGGAGAGTGCTCGACTAATCGTTACTTTCCCACTTTCTAACGGCTGCCTTAACATATCTAACGCTTTTTTTGTGAACTCTGCCATTTCATCTAGAAATAAAACACCATTATGTGCTAAGGATATTTCTCCAGGTTTTGGATTTGATCCTCCCCCAATTAGTGACACCGCAGAGGATGAATGATGTGGCTGCCTAAATGGTGGTGTAGTTAAAGCAGGTTCTGCCGATACAGCTGCTAATTGATAAAGGCTTAATACCTCAAGCCTTTGTTCTGGGGTAAGTGGAGGGAGAATGGTAGAGAAATTTTCAGCTAATAAACTTTTTCCACAACCAGGTGGTCCAAACATTAAGACATTATGACCACCTGCAGCTGCAATTTCTAACGCTCGCTTTGTATTAACGTGACCTATAATAGAAGAAAAATCTAATTGTTGTCTGTTTTCGGTAAGAAATCCTTCATTATTATTGGATAAAGGTAATATTGGTCTCTGGTCTATTTTTTCTCCAGAAAGAATTTGAATGGTTTCTTCAAAGTTTGATACAAAAATAATTTCGACACCATTTAGTTCAAAGCCAGCCAAGCTTGGATGGGAAGGGCAAATGATCTTTTTTATGCCAAGTTGTTTAGCCGCCAAGAGAGCAGGTAGAATTCCTTCAATTGGTTGGATTGTGCCGTCAAGCGATAAAGCACCTAAATAGGCAGTATCAATTGGAGGGTTTATGGGGTACAGCCCTAATTCAATTACAATACCAATCGCCATGGCTAAATCAAAAAACGGGCCATTCTTTTTTTGCTCAGATGGAGAAAGGTTTACGAAGATTTTCTTTTCATGTAAGTTTGAATTTTTAAGTGAAAATAATGTTGCCATCACTCTTTGTTTCGATTCCTTAACAGACAGGTCTGGCAAACCAACAATTGTAAATGATCCTAAACCATTGATTGCCTTCACTTCTACATGAACAATATACCCAGTCATTCCACGCAAGCCGATACTTTTCATGACTACCGACATGGGATTTCCTCCTTTTTAGGATTTGGAGCAAACAAAAACGCAAGGTAATTTTCTAACTGTGGCTCTTGAAATTGAGAAAGTATTTTTACTGAGGTTACTAAAGGATTGGATAGGGAGGAAAAGTAGGAAGTATAACTACTCCATGGATAATCTTCTAGCTTTGTAACGATGTTAGCTTCAAGAGGATTTAGATGAATATACCTATTTGCATTAAGGAAATAGCTGCGATCTTCTATCATTTTTGCGTCATAGCGCCCTTGAAAAACATGCCCATTCACCTCATAACGATTATTAAAATACATGGCATACTTAGTATTAATATATCTCATGATGTCTGTGAGTGGATTTTTGTGAGTTTCAATGAGGAGATGAACGTGATTACACATAAGACAGTAGGCATGGAGTGAAAAAGGGTATAATTCTTTCGATTCTGCGATGAGTGTTAAGTATTTTTGATGGTCCTTTCGATCATCGAAAATAGTTGCTTGTTTATTACCTCTACATGTGACATGGTACATTGCACCAGGAAACCAAGCTCGATGTTTTCTTGGCATAAAAAAACCTCCTTAAATTCTATTCACTCCAAATATTCGACCACCAAAACAAAATCCCTTCAAAAAAAACAAAAAATAGGACTTCATACATGTTTCCTAAACCAACTCATTTAAGTAATATGTATAAGGGAATAAATTAATTGTCCATCCGCTTTACCACATCACCGTGAGTGGGGACAGTCCCTCGGTGCTTTAAAGCTGTACCGTGAGTGGGGACAGTCCCCCAGCCCTTTAAAGCGGTAAAGTTTTTGTCATAAAGTGACGAGAATTCCCATGTATGCTCTCTCTATCCTTGGAAAGAATGGTAGTAAGGGGAGAGTGATTAGAGATGAAGAGAACGGTTGTTTTGTTAGTGATTTTAGGTGTTGTTGGTTTTGTTTTTTTGCAATTTGGGAATAGAACGATTATTGCGAGTATGGGCGATAAGGAAAATAGTAGTAATGAGCTTATGACAATCGCTTCGGTTCTGGATAAGGAACAGGTTTCTATTCAAGAATGGGCTGTTCATTCTCGTGAACATCTTGCTTCTTTTACAAATAACGAAGACGTGCAACGATACCAAGCAAAGCTAATGAAAGATTTCCCTAATTGGGACTGGACTATTCATCAGGACAATGGTAAATGGGAGGCCATTGCCACACAAACTTCCAACGAAATAAATGAAACCATTCAAATTATGGCTACCCTCACAAATGAACAATTTCATTCGTATCTCGTATATGAGGTAAAAGGAACAAAATGGAACGAGCAGACGAGTGTCTTTTTTCAGAATAAATGGAATACGAGATTATCCGCCATATTTCGCGGAAATCCAACAAGTTTCTCTTGTATGAAGGCAGATATCAGTGATAAGATTGATACGTCTTTGAGCGAAACAGAAGTAAATCACTGGCTAAAAGCCTTCGAAGCTAAAGAGATAGAATCACTTCATGAATCTGCGTTTGTTTCCATTTCGGCCTCTTCGCCATTATTTGCTGAGACTATTCAAACAAAAGATTACAAAATGAATTTACAGTTAGCTATGAGATCAAACGGATTGGGCGCTAAGACTACCCTTGTAGTTGGCACACCAATCATCACGATTGAATATTAATATAGAGAAATTGGACGCGGAGGGGAATACACTTGGAAAAAATCATTGTCCGCGGCGGACAGCGTTTAAACGGTACAGTCAAGGTTGAAGGAGCAAAGAACGCCGTTTTACCTGTTCTGGCTGCAACATTATTAGCAAGTGAAGGGAAAAGCATAATTAAAAACGTGCCGACTCTCTCCGATGTATATACGATCAATGAAGTATTAAGATACCTAAACGCCAATGTGGAGTTTAATAATAATCAAGTTGTTGTAGATGCATCCAAAGAGTTAAAAGTAGAAGCACCATTTGAATATGTACGTAAAATGAGAGCTTCTGTACTAGTTATGGGTTCTTTATTAGCGCGAAATGGTCGTGCTCGTGTTGCTTTACCAGGAGGTTGTGCGATTGGATCTCGTCCGATTGATCAACATTTAAAAGGTTTTGAGGCAATGGGCGCTACAGTCAAGGTTGGTAACGGATTTATTGAGGCAGAAGCCACAAATGGTCGATTACACGGGGCGAAAATTTATTTAGATTTTCCAAGTGTAGGAGCCACAGAAAATATTATGATGGCGGCTAGCCTCGCAAAAGGAACGACCATCCTTGAAAACGTTGCGAAAGAACCGGAAATTGTTGACTTAGCCAATTTCCTAAATAGCATGGGTGCAAATGTCCGTGGTGCTGGTACTGGAACCATTCGTATTGAAGGCGTTGATCGTTTATATGGAGTCGAGCATGACATTATTCCTGACCGTATAGAAGCAGGAACCTTTATGGTCGCTGCTGCGATTACACAAGGAAATGTATTAGTTCAAGGAGCTGTCCCAGAGCATCTTTCTTCTTTAATTGCAAAAATGGAAGAAATGGGCGTTATGATTATCGACGAGGAAGATGGTATACGTGTGATCGGACCTGAAAAACTAAAGGCCGTTGACATTAAGACGATGCCTCATCCAGGTTTCCCAACAGATATGCAATCTCAAATGATGGCACTTTTATTACGTGCTCAAGGTACAAGTATGATTACAGAAACTGTATTTGAAAATCGCTTCATGCACGTGGAAGAATTCCGTCGTATGAATGCCGATATTAAAATTGAAGGTCGTTCTGTCATTTTATCTGGACCTGCTGACCTACAAGGAGCAGAAGTGTCTGCAACCGATTTACGTGCTGCAGCATCATTAGTTCTTACAGGATTAGTTGCAGATGGCGTGACACGCGTGACCGAGTTGAAACATCTAGACCGTGGATATGTAAACTTCCATGAAAAATTAGCTAGCATTGGAGCCGATATCGAACGCGTCAAAGATTACGATGCAATCAATATCGATGCTGATCAAAAAATCATTTCCGACTTAAACGCTTAATAGTAATTAGAAGAATGCTCTGCCAACTAACGTGGGCAGGGCTTTTTTGTGGGTTGATTTTCTCTTAGGTGACTTTAACGCAGTAAAGGGGTGGGGGACTGTCCCTCACTCCTTTACTGCGTTAAAGTCACGAAATTTGGCTACTTTTTTGAAAACTTATCATAAATGCTTGTTTACCTCCATAAAAATGAAAAGAGAGCTAGCCTAGTGGCTATTTGTTATTACTTCAAATGGAGGATCGATATCATGAAAAACTTCAAACCTTTCTTCGTCCTAGCAGCAGTCCTATTTACGATCACTTTATTGATTCCAGCGCTACTTGTTTTACCGTTTTCTGATGGTAAGGCAAGTGGGGAATTAGGAGAAAATCTGCATTCTTCTGGTCCTGAATCGGTTCCAGTAGATAGTAGCCAGCTTGAATCTTCCGTTGAAGTAGCTGTCTATCGTATGTCCAAAAAACAAATTGATGAAATACCACTTGAGCGTTATGTGGTGGGAGTGGTAGCTTCGGAAATGCCAGCTGATTTCGAATTAGAGGCATTAAAAGCACAGGCTTTAACAGCAAGAACTTATATTGTTAGACAATTGACGAGTAGTAATCAGTTGGGCATTCCTCAAGGGGCCAATGTCACCGATACGGAAACGCATCAAGTATATAAAAGTGAAGAGGACTTAAAGAAAATTTGGAAACCAAAGGATTATGAGTGGAAGTTGAGAAAAGTCCAAGAGGCAGTTATCGCAACGAAAGGGCAAATATTAACGTATGATGGAACACCTATTGATTCAACATTTTTCTCAACGAGCAATGGCTATACGGAAAACTCTGAGGATTACTGGTCGAATAGTTACCCGTATTTGCGCAGTGTAGAAAGTCCATGGGATGTGACGGAATCACCAAAATTCAATAATCAAGTCATTATGACGGTTTCTGAGTTTGAAGGAAAACTCGGGGTTAAAATAACGGGAAATGAAATTGGTGTCATTACGGAAAGAACGGAAGGAAATCGTGTAGCTAAGGTGAATATCAACGGTAAAACATTAAGTGGTAAGGATATTCGTGAAAAGCTAGATCTAAAATCATCGGATTTCTCATGGATTAAGAAAGGTAATCAAATTATCATCAGCACAAAGGGCAACGGCCACGGAGTTGGTATGAGCCAATACGGCGCAAACGGCATGGCGAAAGAAGGCAAATCCTACGACCAAATCGTCAAGCATTATTACCAGGGAGTTACAATAAGTCCGGCTGAAAAACATTTAACGACTATTACGGCGAAGAAATAAATGCTTTAACGCGAAAAACGCGCGGCGGGACAGTCCCCCGGCGCGTTTCTGCGTTAAAGCAGGTGGGGACAGTCCGCACCTACTTTAACGTGGTGAAGTGCTAAGCCTTTTTCGGATGATGTAGTATGCGATGGTTACTCCTGTGATGTCTTTGACAAGGTCTATGAGGGTGGCTGAGCGGTAGGGGACGAAGGATTGATGTAGTTCGTCGGTGAATCCGTACAAGGCCGCTATGACCGCAAATAAGAGATTAGTGGTTGGTGTCAATTTTTTATTATAATAAGCAGCCAAAACAAATAGAAGGTACAGAATCGCGAATTCGACTAGATGTAGGGATTCCTTGATAAAGCGATCAACGGATGAATTAGGTAGCTCCACATAAGCATTATGCGGTTGGCTAGACATTTTCCAAATTAACATCATATATAGCAGCGGTAAAACCCATAAAATCCTTCGTAAAAGCTTCAAACCAAAAACCTCCAACTTTTTTTAAAAATCATGCATAAAAGAAAAACATTTGTCGAAAAATAAGTGTAAAAAAATTTTTAGATAATTGTATATAATCACCAAAATGCGTTAAGACTGATTGCTGAGGTGATGGAAAATGAGAGAGGAAGAAAAAAAACGTACTTCTCAAGAATCTAGTTTTAAGCGCTTTTTCAAAAAGCGTTGGGCATTTCCAGCAATTTATATCGCAAGTGCAGCCATTATTTTAACAGCAGTTCTTTGGTACCAAACGAGCAACACAAATGTTGCAAAGGACAACAAGTATGATTATAACGCAACTGACATTGCAGGTAAAAATAATAACCCTCCTGCGATTGAGGTTAACAGCGCGTTAGAAAACATCAAGTGGCCATTGGCAAATTTCGAAACGGCATCGATCCAAAAACCATTTTACGATGTAAATGGCTCAGATGCTGAACAGGAAGCGGCTTTAGTCGAATACGGTAATTCCTACCAACCTAATACGGGCGTAGATATCACACTTGGTAATGGCGAGACTTTCGATGTTCTTGCAGCTCTAAGTGGTACCGTAATCAAGGTGTCAGCGGAAGATACTATTTTAGGAAATGCTATTGTCATTCAGCATGATAACAATGTTGTCACTCAATATCAATCTGTAAAAGATATTAAAGTTGTAGAAGGTGACAAAGTTAAACAAGGACAACCTATTGCCAAGGCTGGGCAAAGTTTGTTAAATGAAGAAGCTGGAGTACATGTTCACTTTGAAATTCGCAAAGATAGCACCCCTGTCAACCCAATTTCATTCTTCGATAAGCCAGTAAGTTCAGTAATGGTAGAAACACCTGCTGCTAAAGAAGACAAGGCTGTTGAAGAGCAAACAAGTCCAGAAGGAACAACTGAAACGGACGATTCTGTTGATACCAACAAGAATGCTGAAGGTACAGGTACTCCTGAAGAGGACAAAAAAGATGAAGGCGACAAGACTGATAAAAAAGCAGACGAAAACGCTGACAGTATTAAGTCCAAAACGAATCCTTCTTAATCATTGAACGAAACGATACAAAGAGTGAGTGCAAATTTATAGGCACTTGCTCTTTTTTTGTTTGTTTGGGGGGGTTGTGCTGTGAGAAGTGGTTGCGTGCTTGAAACCTGATGGTTGAGAGGGAGTTAATGTGCTTGTGTTGCGAACGCGAAAGCTGGTTAAAAGGGGGAGGACGTGTTCGTGAGAAGGTCTCGCGAACGCGAAACATGTTCAAAAGGGAGAAGAAGTGTCCGCGAGAAGGTCTCGCGAACGCGAAACATGTTCAAAAGGGAGAAGAAGTGTTCGCGAGCAGGTCTCGCGAACGCGAAAGCTGGTTAAAAGGGGGAGGACGTGTTCGTGAGAAGGTCTCGCGAACGCGAAAGCTGGTTAAAAGGGGGAGGACGTGTTCGTGAGAAGGTCTCGCGAACGCGAAACCTGTTCAAAGGGGAGAAGAAGTGTCCGCGAGAAGGTCTCGCGAACGCGAAACCTCCCCAAAAGAGGGAAGAAGTGTCCGCGAGAGGGTCTCGCGTGCCCGAAACCCTCCCCAAAAGAGCAAATCGGTAACGCAAGCGCCCCTCCAGCATGCCCCAAGATCCTCGCAAACCCAAAAACCCCCAAAAAAAGAGCAATCAAATCCCTTTTCAAAATTTTTAGACAACAATAACCCCCATTTGGTATAATTATTTCGAGAAACGAAGAGAAAAAAGGGGGAACTCAAATATGCCTTATTATACATATCCTTATGCTTCACAACGCACGGCGACGGTTGCGCGCAACGGAATGGTTGCCACCTCACAGCCTCTAGCGGCTCAAGCTGGCTTAGATATTTTAAAGAAGGGTGGAAATGCTATTGACGCTGCCATCGCCACAGCGGCCTGTCTGACGGTCGTAGAGCCGACCTCCAATGGAATCGGTGGGGATGCTTTTGCGCTTGTTTGGACGAAGGACAAGCAGCTACATGGTTTAAACGCAAGTGGACCGGCGCCAAAGAGCATTTCGATTGAAAAATTAAAGAACCAAGGGCACGAGAAAATGCCAGTTACCGGCTGGATCCCAGTTACAGTACCAGGTGTGCCTGCCGCATGGGCAGCACTTTCTGAACGCTTCGGCCGCCTACCTTTAACCGAAGTCCTAAAGCCAGCGATTGAGTACGCTCGAAATGGCTATCCACTCTCGCCGACGTTAAGCAAATATTGGAAGCGTGCCTATACAGCTTACAAGCAACGTCTTCAAGGTCCAGAATTCGAAGAATGGTTCCGTGTTTTTGCACCAAACGGTAAAGCACCGGAAATAGGTGAAATCTGGAGCTCGGAGGATCATGCGAACACTTTACAGGAAATCGCAGAAACAAAGGCGGAGAGCTTCTATCGTGGCAACCTTGCTGAAAAAATCGCGGCAGCGTCTACGTCGGCTGGCGGATTTTTACAAAAAGAAGATCTTGAAAGCTATCAACCAGAGTGGGTCGACCCGATTTCGGTTAACTACAAAGGCTATGACATTTGGGAAATTCCTCCGAATGGGCAAGGGCTTGTGGCGTTGATGGCATTAAATATTTTAAAAAATGATCAGTTTACGCATCGGGAAGATGTTCGCACGGTCCATCTTCAGCTTGAAGCGATGAAGCAAGCGTTCACGGACGGCAAGGAATACATTACCGATCCAAACATGATGAAAACGCGTGTGGCCGATCTTTTATCAGAAGAGTACGGCAAACAATGTCGTGACCAAATTGGCGAAACTGCTCGCGTACCTGAGCCAGGCTCCCTTCCTAAGGGTGGAACGGTTTATTTATCGACAGCTGACGGTGAAGGCAACATGGTTTCTTTTATCCAAAGTAATTATATGGGCTTCGGGTCAGGGATTGTGGTGCCAGGTACGGGGATTGGCATGCAAAACCGTGGGCATGATTTCTCGCTGGATCCTGAACACCAAAATGCGCTTCAGCCAGGAAAGAAGACGTACCACACGATTATTCCTGGGTTCATGACGAAGGACGGTCAGGCAGTAGGGCCATTTGGGGTTATGGGTGGCTATATGCAGCCGCAAGGACATTTCCAAGTAGCGATGAATATGATAGATTTCGGCTTAAATCCACAGGCCGCTTTAGATGCACCAAGATGGCAATGGATTGAAGGGAAGAAGATAGAAGTGGAGCATTCGTTCCCAAATCACATTATCGGGCAGCTTGTTCAAAAAGGACATCAAATCTCGGTATCCCATGATTCTGGTGGGTTTGGTAGAGGTCAAGTGATTATGCGTAATCCTGAAACAGGCGTATTAATTGGGGGTACGGAACACCGGACGGATGGTAGTATTGCTTGCTACTAGTTTGGAATTACTTTTTTAAAAAAGATGAAAGTCAGTCCAAAGCGGCTGGCTTTTGTCAAAGAGAGGACTAATAACGATGAAAAAACTATTACTAACTGGCTTTGAGCCGTTTTTAGGATTTCCGATCAATCCTACTGAAGCGATTGTGAAAGAACTAGATGGTCAGGAAATAGGGGGCTACCGTGTCCACGGCTTGCTACTACCAGTAGATTACGAGACTGCAGGACCAAAAATTTTACAAGAGATAGCTGATGTTCAGCCTGATGCGGTGATTGCCTTGGGGTTAGCGGCAGGTCGCACCTCTATCACGCCAGAACGAATCGCAATCAATTGTCGCGATGGTGAGGCGGATAATAATGGAAGAGCTCTTCAGGACGCTCCGGTTGTAGAAAATGGACCAGATGGTTATTTTTCAACTCTACCGATTCGGAAAATGGTAGAGGTATTAAACGAATTAGGCTACCCAGCTCGAATTTCGAATAGCGCTGGAACCTACTTATGCAACAATATCATGTATACCGTTTTGCATGCAGCGGGAGACATTAAAAATGCAGGCTTTGTCCATATACCTGCATCCCACGAGCTAGCAGCAGCCTCAAAGAGAGAAATGGCGAGCTGGTCTCAGAGAGATCTAACAGCTGCTATTGTAAAAATAATAGGGACACTAGAATAATAGATATATCCAAAAGAAGCAGTCCTTTTAAAAGGGCTGCTTCTTTAAAACTATTTCCTATAAATAAAATATTTCCCGAGAAATTTGTCGATTTAAAGCGCTTTAACGCATCAACGCACCGGGGGACAGTCCCCCAGTGCTTTAACGTATTAACGCACCCGGGGACTGTCCCTCAATGCGTTAGTGCGTTAATCCGTTTAAGCTGCAAGTTTATTTTTTATTTTACTTCAAATTCTACTTTTGTTTTCGCGTCTGGCCAGTTGCTGTCTATTAGCCAGATTTCTAGTTCGTATTTGCCCGGTTTTAGGTTGAGGAATTCGCCAGTGTAGGTTAGTTCTTCGCCTTGTTTTAATATGGTTTCTTTGTAGAGCATGATCCACCTTTTGTTATCCGTATATTGCTCGATTTTCTTGCCGTCCTTTTTCAGGATGTAGTCAAATTGGCTAGCGCTTATGTTGACGATTTGCTCTTTTTCTGTTTGGTTTTTTACGGTAAAGGTCCAGCGGTAATCATCTTCCGTGTTGGCTTTGACAGCTAATTTAGGTTCCATGCTACCCTCCCAGATTCCTTTATTGGAATCGACGTACTTAGAAAGCTCATAAAGGCTGTAAACAAGATGGGATCGGGTTGCCATTTTTCGATAATCTTCCTCACCGCTTAAGAAATTTTCTGTTAAAACGGCAGCCATATACCCTTGTGCCCAGTTGCTAGCAGGGAGCCAAATAGATGCGTATTCATCGACATTAAGTTCCGCTG
The DNA here is from genome assembly GCF_917563885.1 of Pseudoneobacillus rhizosphaerae. Taxonomy (GTDB): domain Bacteria; phylum Bacillota; class Bacilli; order Bacillales; family Cytobacillaceae; genus Pseudoneobacillus; species Pseudoneobacillus rhizosphaerae. The sequence goes on along the minus strand of NZ_CAKJTG010000002.1, from coordinate 88,527 downwards.
CTTTGACCAATACTTGGGCCACTTCTTCAATGGTCATCTTTTTATTTGGATGGAATTTTCTATTGTTGTCAGTGTCCATCCAACCTTGTAAAGTAACTGCTAGTATTTCATCCTTTGCCCAATGCTTCGTGGTGTCCGTTAACGGGGCAATTTTGACAAGCGGCTTTTCGAGCTTAAAAAGACGATACAGGCTAACTGCAAGTTCAGCGCGAGTTAGCTCTTTGTCAAAATGCGCCAAACCGTCGGGCTTTCCTTTTAAAACCCCTTTTTTCTTTAAAAACGAATACTTATCCTCTAAGGACAATTTTTGATTAGTAATTTCAAACTGACTAATTTCTTTGGTTGAATGATTCCCATCTACACTAGCAAGAGTAGAGGTGGGAACGAGTAAAACAAAAGCTGAAAATAAAATTAACCATTTTTTCATCTTACTTCACCTCCGTATTTTCAACTTAATAGACGAGGTCGTTTGGAAATGGTTACAACTTGTTGTGGGAAAATATTCAACAATTTTCGTGAAGGGATTTTTTGAAGTCTTTTAAAATTTGAATCCCTTTGTTCCATGATTAATAGCATTGGTTATGGCTACCTTTTTTCAATCGCCATACGCAAGTTCGAGAGGATACCGAGAAGCAATACAAACGAACAAACCATTTTTTCAAAAGGTGTTCCTAACAATTGTTGTATATACCCAATCGACCAAAGAACAACAAAAAACCACAATACAACGGTAGTTCCTCTTTTGAATTTATTTAATAAATTTCCACCAACTAATAGAGTAAAAACTCCTCCAATAATAGAGATTATGATATTGATAATAGAAATGGGTAACTGAGTAGCGAAAGATTCCGACCGTCCACCATTAACCCATGTTAATGGAATAATGCCGCTAATAATAAGAATATGGATTAAGATGGTCAAGGAGTAAAAGCATATTCCCATTAAGATAGCCGTTATTAATTTAATTCTTCTAAGTTTTTCTAACATTTTTCACCTCATTTCTTCCGTTATCAATTTATTTAACCTTGTAATGTTCTATACCATTATCTTTTGCGGAATCGCCAGGTTGCTCTTTTTAAAATCAATCTGTATTCAGTTCATTGATAGTAAGATGACGAAAAAGGTACCATTTTTTCTTATACTAAAAAAAGAAGTGCCAGTTCCCCGAGATATGTCGGACTGGCACTTCTTTTTTATTTTAGTAAAAAGCTAATTAAAGCCCCATTTTTAAAAGTAATAAACACTTCTTGACCAATTAATTGCTGAAGTTTGGCAGCCGCTCCTTTGGCCACTTTCAATGGAACAGGATGATTTTGTACGGTAAACTCAACTGTCCGGCTATCTGCAGCACCAACAACCACTGCAGCCTCAAATCGCTTTTGACCGGGAATAAAAAGCTTCTGGCCGACAAGTACTTCCTCTACAGCCAATTGATTTACCTTTTTTAAGGTAGAAAAAGGCACATCAAACCGCTTTGAAATACTCCATAATGTATCACCTGCAGCTACTGTGTAGAACTCGGTGATTCCCATTTCCGCTTGTGGAGTGTGAATTGGCAGGTGTGCATTCTCCGGAACAGTGAGAGTTTGCCCAATCTTAATGGTATTGGACTTAAGTCCATTGTGTTTTTTTAATTCTTCCACACTTATATGGTGTCGCTTCGCGATGGAATGTAAAGTATCGCTCTTCATTACCTCATAAGTACCTTTTTCTGAAAAAGCAATCTTTAGCTTTTGCCCGATGTAAATGTGGTTATTTTTCAAACCGTTTTCTTTTACTAAATGGTCGATGCTAATTTGATAGTGTTTAGAAATTGAATAAACCGTTTCTCCCTTTTTCACGATATGATCAGTCTGAGGAGTAGGTCGGTTTGGAATGATTAGCTTTTGCCCGGTTTTAATCTTATCTTCCTTTAGTGAATTAACCGCCTTGATTTCATCCACACTAGAATTGAATTTTTTGGAAAGTCCATAAAGCGTGTCGTTTTGTTGCACCGTATACTTTTCTTCAAACGCTCGTGCTTTAATTTTGTCTCCACTCCAATAAACAGCGGTTACCAGAACGATTGTGAAAACCGCAGCAAATAAAGCTGCAAATAATCGTCTCCTAAAAGTGTGCGTCCGGCGATCTTTAATTCTCTCTTTACGTGGCCGTGTCACCAGTAGACCCATGAAAATATCCCCCAATTATATATGTATATTTCAATCAATACAAAATTCGACAAACAAAGTCTATTTATGTCATAAGAAGAAAAATTTTCTCATTAATTTAGCGCACCACCGTGATGGGGGACAGTCCCCCGGCGCTTTAAAGCGGGAATTGATTGGGGGACAGTCCCCCAGTGCTTTAATGCGGGAACTTGCCGGGGGACTGTCCCTCATCACTTTACTGCGTTAAAGGAAATCACCTATTTCTCCTTTGTTTTTGTCCAATTTTCAAAAAACTTTGGTTTATCCTTGTCCCTATTGTGTTTTTCTTGCATATAAATCGAACCAAGCTAATAAGATGTTACAAACCTTACAATGAGAGGTTTGAGGTGAGGGGTCGTTTGTAGAGAGCGGACATTTAGTTGAGGATATGATTATACATGGCAAAATCGGGAATGTGGTGATGTTGGCCACATCTGGCGCATGCGCAAATTGGTGGTTTTTTTTTCAAAAAAAGCATGTGGAAAAGGCAGTAGGACGTCGAAGCGAAAAGCGAGTCTCATTTCACACTTCTTAAGATCCGAAATTAGGGAGGGCGAGAGTGTGCACGATTACATCAAAGAGAGAACTATCAAGATTGGAAAGTATATCGTGGAGACGAAAAAAACAGTTCGCACGATTGCGAAGGAGTTTGGCGTATCCAAAAGTACAGTCCATAAAGATTTAACGGAAAGGCTTCCTGAAATTAATCCCGAACTTGCAAATGAAGTAAAGGAAATTCTAGATTATCATAAATCGATTCGGCATTTACGTGGTGGCGAAGCGACGAAACTAAAGTATCGTCGAGAAGAGAAGGAAGAGGTCAAATAATTGAAATTTTCCTTTAAAACCACTTTTTAGACAAATTTCAACAATATTTATCAAATGATTATGGTATTCCTCCTGATTATGATAAAATATTCAATTAGAGTAATCACTGGTTCGTCTAGACTAATTAACCATTTTTAATGGTGCATATATTTTTAACATCTTTGTCGGAAACTATCGTTAAAGTTAATGTTTTCGAGAAATCTTTGCGCTACTAGACAACCCGTTCCAAGGAGGAAAGAAAGACAATGTTTGCTAGGGATATCGGTATTGATTTAGGAACTGCGAACGTGCTGATCCATGTAAAGGGTCGTGGAATCGTATTAAACGAGCCATCCGTTGTGGCAATTGATAAAAATACAAATAGAGTGCTAGCTGTTGGAGAAGAGGCTCGCCGCATGGTGGGACGTACTCCGGGTAACATCGTTGTCTATCGTCCATTAAAGGATGGCGTTATCGCTGACTTTGATGTAACCGAAGCGATGTTAAAGCATTTTATTAACAAATTGAATGTGAAAGGCTTTCTATCTAAGCCGCGCATTTTGATCTGTTGTCCAACAAATATTACAAGCGTCGAGCAAAAGGCGATTAAAGAAGCGGCTGAAAAAAGCGGTGGGAAAAAGATTTATTTAGAAGAAGAGCCAAAGGTTGCGGCTATTGGTGCTGGGATGGAGATTTTCCAACCGAGCGGAAATATGGTCGTGGACATTGGAGGAGGGACAACGGATATTGCGGTCCTATCAATGGGCGATATCGTAACGTCCTCCTCCATCAAAATGGCTGGCGACAAGTTCGATATGGAAATATTGAATTACATTAAGCGTGAATACAAGCTTTTAATTGGTGAAAGAACATCTGAGGATATTAAAATGAAAATCGCAACTGTATTCCCAGGCGGGCGTAACGAGGAAATGGATATTCGTGGCCGTGACATGGTTAGTGGCCTTCCTCGTACACTCACTGTTCGTTCAGCAGAAATTGAACAAGCCCTTCATGAATCCGTTGCGGTTATTGTACAAGCTGCGAAAAGTGTTCTTGAACGGACTCCACCAGAATTATCAGCGGACATTATTGACCGTGGCGTGATTTTAACAGGTGGGGGAGCATTGCTGCATGGCATTGATCAGCTTCTATCTGATGAATTAAGAGTTCCTGTGTTGATTGCAGAAAATCCAATGGACTGTGTAGCAATTGGAACGGGGATCATGCTAGATAACATCGACCGATTGCCGAATAGACGATTGGGATAAAAAAGAAAGGATGGCGCTTAACATGAGTGCCATCTTTTTTATTTTTGTAGAAGGTGGTAGAGTGCTTCTGTTAAAAATGCAAAATTTATGGAGGAAATGTAAAAAGTCGGAATTAAATGTGAGTTGGTCGGAATTTTTTAGAAAAAGAAGAGTCGGAATAAACGATGAATAAGTCGGAATTAATTTAAACCAGGATATTTAATATTAAAAAAGAGGTAACAATTTGGTGAAAAGGATGAACCAGCGTCCTTTTTTACAAAAATTGACGAGTTTCGGCAAAAAGTTGATGTGGAATGTGGAATTATTTCTTATAATAGATTATGTATGTGTTCGTTAAACGAACATTTTTTAAAATAAAGATGGATATCCTAAATACACTAGGTTTCGAAGTGGACGGATTTTTTAAAAGGAGTTACGAAACAATGACATTAGATCAAAAACAGGTGAGGACCCGCGAGGAACTGAAAAAAGTACGCGCACAGGAAAAGCAGATTGAGACGATGCGCGATAGACGGAAAAAAATTCGCGTCCGTCTTATACCGGTTTGGGTAAAAGTCGCCATTGTTATCTTCCTCACTATCGCTAGTATGCTAGTTGGAACCGTTGTCGGCTACGGTGTTATCGGAAACGGTAAGCCATCAGAGGCGCTTCAAAAGGGAACGTGGACGCATATTATGGATATTATTAATAAAAAGTAAAGAAGGGCTGGAGCACCCACCCTTCTTTTTTATGCTCAGAATTGCCTCCTTAGTGGTCCAGCTTCTACTTACATGCTTGCTAATTTTACTATCATTTTAGTACAATAAAATAAACCCTACTATTAGGAGGAGGTACTAAAATGCTAGACATTAATCAAATAAAAGAAATTATCCCTCATCGATATCCATTTTTGTTAGTTGATAAAATTTTAGAGGTTGAGGAAGGGCAAAGAGCAGTTGGAATCAAGAACGTTACCGCAAATGAAGAGTTTTTCAATGGTCACTTTCCAGATTACCCTGTTATGCCAGGTGTTTTAGTCGTCGAGGCATTGGCTCAGGTTGGTGCTGTTGCCATGCTAATGAAAGAAGAAAACAAAGGACGCCTAGCTTTCTTCACCGGCATCGACAACTGCCGCATACGTGGACAAGTTAAACCAGGCGATCAACTACGCCTTGAAGTCGAAATGACAAGAGTCCGCAGCTCCATGGGCAAAGGAAAAGGAATCGCCACCGTCGACGGCGAAATCGTCTGCGAAACAGAAATCATGTTCGCTTTAAAATAGCACCGCAGTAAAGCATGTGGGGACAGTCCCCACATGCTTTACCGCTTTAAAGTCTCGAGGGACAGTCCCTCAGTAATTTACCGCATTAACGTATTAGGGTGTGGTGATGTTTTATTGCATCTGAAACTGTTGTTGGAGTTCCTTTTTTTCGTCGGCCGAAAGGATTTGCTCTGCTAACGGAAATAATACTTTTTCTTCTTTAGCGAAGTGTTGCGTTAAGGTTGCATGAGCTTGGACGGCGTAGACGGTTATGGCTTGAGCATCGTGTTCACTCAAAGTCGCCCCCGCTCGAACCGCTTCGGTTAAAAAGTCCTGTAGGTGTTGCTCGGCCTTTTCATGTTCAAATTCCATATTTTCGATTGTTCTGTCATTTTCTCCAAGACACCGGGCCATCATAGGGAACAACCCCTCATCCTCACGTTTGGAATGAGCCTTCAGCTTTTTCGTGAATGCCGAAACCTGATTGTACAATTTCGAAAATAGTAAAACCACAGTAGGACCCGAATCCGATTCTATCTCTTCAGATATTTCATAAAAAAGATTCATATCTGCCCGAAGAGACACATGCTCATCCTTTAATTGTTGTAGCGGAGTACATAATTCAACCTTTGGAGCTTCCATCGTCAATCCCTCCATTATTCCCTCACCATCCATCTCCAGAATCATACTTCCCTGATGGTTTATAAATTCTTCCTAAAGCATACGCCAAAAGTGCTGATTATTTTGTGATGACAATCACAGAAAACCAATAGGCTCAAGACTATTGAATAGGTCATGAACCAATAAAAGTAAAGGTGAAAATCAACACTATTTTTTTTATATCAGTAACATCTTTTTAAAAAAATTTTTAAAATAATGCAATATAGAAAGAGTTTTGGGCATTATAACAACAGACCGTTGGTTAAGTAAGTTTTTAGGAATAATCATTTCAATTTTGAAAGGGGCTTAAAAGATGAGTAAAAAGCTTTTGACGTTGATGGGTGGAACACTTATTTCTGGTATGATGTTAGTTGGGTGTGGGGTAAATGATAATAATAATCAAAATCCACCACCTGAAGATGTTGATGTCCATGATGATTTAAATAATAATGGCGATAGAGTTGATGATGACGATAACGATATCGAAAGAGATTTAGACATGGATAATGATAATGACTTAAATAATAATCGTACTAACGGGATGAACGGAACAAACGGAACTACTGGAACTGATATGAACGGTACGAATGGAACGGGCACCAACGGAACAAATGGCATCAACGGCACCAACGGTACTACAGGTAACGGAATGAATGGTACAACTGGTAACGGCACAGGAACAAATGGAAATACAGATTTACTTGATGAGAATAAAAAAAATAATGGTAAATAAATTTTAGTGATATGAGCTGGGTTAGAATCCCACTACATATTGTCTTAATGCACTGAAATCTTTCAGTGCATTTTTATTTTTCATAAGGTGCAAGAAATTCTCATTTTGGGGAAACATAACTGCAGACCCATGTATCAGGTCCAATTTTAATAATAGAAGGGAGCTTTTCTATGAGCAAAAGGCTATTAACTTTAATTGGTGGTTTCGCTTTAGCTGCAATGCTGCTAGGTGGATGTGCAACAAATAATAATCAGAATCCGCCTCCAGAGGATGTTAAAAATGGGGTAGTAGACCACAACGATTTGAATAATAATGATAATAATATTGGCAATGACATAGAAGATCAAATAACAAACGACACTTACCCAGAAAGTGAAGATATTAATACAGATCACGACAAGGATCCAGCAAAGGACAATAATACTCCTCAGGAAGATGTAATTGAGGACGATATTGATGTAAGAGATAAAGATAATAAGGATGAATAATGTTTTTATTAAGGACAGGTGTGAAAACCTGTCCTTTTGCTAATGGAAAGCTTAAAAATAGTAATATGTTAGTTGAAAAGTTACTAATATTGCTTAACTTTTTTGTATCTTGTCTATTATTTGTGGTAACATGATTGACAGGGTAGAGATAAAGTTTGGGAGGTTACTTTTACAACAATGTTTAAAGATCTTTCACCAGGCATTAAAATAAGCATTACGCGCTCAATCACAACAGCGTTTGAACAATATATGAACCGTATTGACTGGAACGAATCGAAAATGGATTTGTCGGCCTTTATTGCGGATTGGCGTGATTACATTCAAAATCAAGCTTCTTGGTTTGATAAGTTAGAATCAGATATAAAAAATAATCCCCTTTTCCATGAGGAATTGGCGGCAAAAATTAATGAAACAATCGAAAAAATCCTATCCGAGGAACCGACAGAGGCTCAAATGGATGAAATTGATGCCTTGCAAAAGGAAGTTCGGGAAGAATACGACTATTCCTGCAAAACTGAAGCCAAATATGTAATTGAAAAACTAAAAAAAAAGCAGAGCAATTAATGCCTGCTTCTGAAATAGATCTAAAGCTTGCAGCGATGCTCTATTTTCAGATTTTTGAGGTAGAATTTCCGGAACGGAATTACAATCAGCAGGATATTGAATACATTATTCAAGAGCTTATTAGTCATCCTGATAAAAATGTATTTAATAGTAGTGTGCTTCATTAAAAACTCCGAATGGGGGCAGTTGACATGTGGATTTGTCAACTGCTCCCATTTGGAGTTTTATTTTTTTACCTCATCAAGTAAAGGCTTAGTTTTCATTTTTTCTTTAAATTCCACCATTAACGCATTACCGTCAAGGCCTTTTTGGAGTAAATGGTCAAGTAGAGTCTCGGCATAATTATTTCTTTGCCGCTTTAGCTTGCCTTCAAATAAAACGCTTGTATGACTTCCCAATTGTTTAACCGAGCAAACCCTTGTCACGAAAGTAGCAGGGTCATTATCCTTTTTTGTAATGATAGCTTTTACAAAGAGGTCCTGTTTACTAGCATAGGCTTTTTGAAAAAAGGCAAGATGAGAATGGTCAGCCGTATAAGCCTCAAGCAGCCAGCTGTTTTGATCATCTTCTCTGTTAATAATCAACCCGTCCTCTAAAACAACATCCACCAAAGTAGCATCCTCAACAATTTGTAACGAAATCAACTTAAAGGTCTTCACACAAATCCACCCCTTCGCAATCGTTGCTTTGCCGACATTATAACACACCACCAAAACGAAAACGAAATGAATTCACCCATAAAAACCAACAATAGCTTTAATGCACTAAAGTGATGGGGGACAGTCCCCGGTTGCTTTAACGCTGTAAAGTACCTGGGGACTGTCCCCGATTGCTTTAAAGGGGTAAAGTCTTGTTGGCGAGTTATAGCGACTTGTGTTTGTCGAAAAAATTTTGTCGTTTTTGCTAATTTTTTGTATTTTTGAATTATTGGGGTTGGTTTTTGGTCTCGATATGGAAAATAGTGCTATTTCTGGGCAAAAAACACGTTCAAAAGTGTTTTTTGTTGATTTTACGTGTGGAAATGAAACGGATATGATAGAAACATCAAATGGAGAGGAGATAGGGAATGATTAATCAAGTAACGCTTGTGGGACGTTTAACGAAGGATCCTGAGTTAAGGATCACGCCTGAAGGAACACCAGTTGTAAATTTAACGTTGGCCGTCAACCGCCAGTTTAAGAATCAGAATGGAGATTATGAGACTGATTTTGTACATTGCACGATTTGGAGAAAAACAGCCGAAAATACAGCGAATTATTGTCGCAAAGGATCGGTCCTTGGGGTTACAGGTAAAATTCACACTCGGAATTATCAAAACCAAGATGGAAAAAAGGTTTATGTAACAGAGGTTGTAGCGGAGAATGTTCAATTTTTAAGTCGTCGACCGGCGAATGATGAGCAGCAATCTTCTGTTAATCCACGCCCCTCGGCACAAACACAACCCCCAACTGACCGAAGGGATTGGGAACCGTCCAATACTAATATGAACTCTTCGTCGCAGAGTATGAACATTCCACCTAAAGAAAAGGAGGATGCCAATGCCGCAGTTACAGCAAGAGGAATCTTCTAGTAGATTAGAAAATCTTTTAGGAAGTTTAATTAAGATGGTTGGAAAAACGAATGAGAGGGTGGATAGTCTCGATAAACGAATTAATCAAATGGAGTGGGCGATGCGTGAAACCCATATGCTAACACAGGAAAAGGGTGGCAAGAGTTTATACGCCTACATTAGTCCGAAGAAAAATTAGTAAGCAACTCATGACTCTCCCCATATAAAGAAAAAACCATCCCCAAAGTATCCCCAAACCTCGGCAACTATTGCGAAGAGCTAGTCTGGATAATCAGCGGCTCAAAAATAGACTGCCTCTTTTTTTAAAAGGTTTTCTCTATAGTCTTGTTTCTAAATGTAAATACTGTTTGTTTCTTATAATCTCTAGTAGGCGATACCTACACGTGATTTTATATAATCGCTTGTTTTTATCAGGCTAAATGCAAATTCTGCAGTATCTGGTACGGATATTTCAACTCCATCCTCAGGCAAAAAATTCCGTTCAATTCGATATTTTCCTACCCTTTCTCCATCCGGCAAGTAAGTAGGACAGACAATCGTCCAATCGAGGGCTGATTGTTTAAGCGTAGTGTAAACTATATGATGTTCTTGCGCTGCACGAGTTGACTTACGTTTTGATTCACTTGACTGATAACGGAGTACAGTTGGCGTAGTTCTACTTTGTAAGATCCCCGCAGTTCCTATCGTAATAATTCGTTGTATACCTTCGTTTTCCATTGCTTTGATAATTAGCTGCATACTTTCTGATAGAGTGTTTGTGCCATCAGTATTTAGTGCACTAATAACTACATCAATCCCATGCATGGCACGTACGATATCAGCTTTATTTAAAACATTCCCTTGAATAATGGTTAGATTTTCACTATGTATTTGAATCTTCTCTGGAGTGCGAACTAATACAGTAACATGATGTCTATCATGAAGGGCATAAGTTACTAGTTGACTTCCAACTCGTCCAGTTGCACCTAAAATTAAAATATTCATAAGAATGAGCCTCCTTTTTAAATAATTTTATTTTACTTTAAGCTTTTGCTAAATTAGGCCCTTTTTATGAAAAGTTAGATTATATTTCACAAAAACGAAACCACATAAATAAAGTAACGCGGTGAAGTAACCGGGGACAGTCCCCGGCTACTTCACCGCGTTAACGTGTTGTCCTTTTATGATAGGTAGACCAAGTTCCGTAGGTCTTCGGTGGATAGTTCGGTGATCCAGTTTTCGCTTTGGATGACTTGGTCGTTTAGCATTTGCTTTTTTTCTAGCATACTGTCGATTTTTTCCTCCAACGTTCCAGTGCTGATCAACTTATGAACATGGACGAAACGTTCTTGGCCAATCCGGTAGGCACGGTCGGTGGCTTGATTTTCGACGGCTGGATTCCACCAACGGTCATAGTGGACCACGTGGTTAGCCGCGGTTAAATTCAGCCCGGTTCCGCCAGCCTTCAGTGACAGCAAGAACACTGGAAACTCGCGGTCCTGGAAGCGTTGAATCATCTCATCACGCTTCGCTTTCGGAACACTTCCATTTAAAAACGGAATATCGATTCCATATTTCTTCCCAATCAGCTCACGTATCATTTCACCCATTTCAATGTACTGGGTAAAAATCAAGCAGCTTTCCTCACGTTCTAGTACATTCTCAATAATCTCCGCAAGCTTCTCCATTTTCGCCGAACGGTCCAGCACGTCCTTAGCTGGCTTCTCCTTCAAATAGAGTGCAGGGTGATTACAAAGCTGCTTCAGTCGGCCAAGCATTTGCAGGACCAGCCCTTTGCGCGCAATTCCCGATACACTTTCAATCTCCGCAAACGTATCCTTAATCAGCTGCTCATAGAGCGAAGCCTGCTCGGCGGTTAACGGACAATACTCTTTTTGCTCGAGTTTATCTGGCAAATTCAAGGCAACGTCCTCGTCCTTTTTCGTTCGGCGCAATAAGAATGGGCGAATGAGACCTTGCAGCTCCCGAATCTTCTGCTTTTCATCATCCTTTTCAATCGGAATAATGAAACGCTTCTGGAACTGACCAAGGCTACCCAAATAGCCATGATTCGTAAAATCAAAAATCGACCACAGTTCGGCTAAGCGGTTTTCCATCGGCGTCCCCGTTAAGGCAATATGATGATGCCCTTTCAGCTTCCGGACAGCCCGCGACTGCTTCGTCTGTGCATTTTTAATATTCTGCGCCTCGTCAATCGCGATCGAACTCCACGTCAACGAGCCAAACTCAGCTTCATCTAAATGCGTCAGCCCATAAGAGGTCAACACGATATCGTTTGCCAAAGCCTTTTCCCGAAACGCCTCTTCCTTCAAACGATTCGAGCCATAATGCAAATACACATTCAAGGAAGGGGCAAAGCGCTCGAGCTCCTTTTGCCAGTTGCCAAGGACAGACGTCGGACAGATAATCAAAGCTGCTCCAGTCTCAACAGGGCCACCCTTTTCCGCAGCACCAATATTAGCCGCTCGACCCTTCGAGGCTGCAGAAACCTCCAGCTCTTTTACCGTCAACAAATACGAAATCAACTGAATCGTTTTCCCTAGCCCCATATCGTCGGCCAAGCAAGCCCCAAATCCATATTTTCGTAAAAATAACAGCCAGCTCATCCCGGTTTGCTGATATGGCCGCAATTCCGCATTCAAACTGTCTGGCACAGGCTCAATCGGGAGCTCCTTCAACTCAGTCAGCTGATGAAGCATCGTTTTCCACTGGCGGTTCAATTCAATTTGAATTTTAGCAAACGCTTTTGGATTTTCACCTTCTCCGTCTTCCTCGGGCTCGACCATTTCCTGCTCAATCAAGTCGCGCACGTGCAAGCCTTCTTTTTCTGCTTTTTTCATTAGATCTTGAATTTGTCTAATAAAAGCAGGGTCCAGCTTCACCCAACGCCCGCGAATGTAAACGAGGCGCCTTTTTTCAGATACGAGCTTTTGAAATTCGTCCTCGGATAGGTCAACACCGTTCATCGAAAAGCGCCAGTCAAAATCGAGCATCGCCTGTAAGCCAACGAAGGAAGGACGGTGGCTTGACGCGTTACCCTTCACGCGAGCCTTCACCTTCAGATTGGCCGTACGCATTGCTTCCCACCAAGCAGGTAGGAGAATCTCGACACCAAGGCTTAACAGCGTTTCGCTCGCTTCGGTTAAAAAGAACCACGCCTCTTCTTCGGATAGGTAGCGTTTTAGTTCGGGTACTCGGTTTGTTGCATTTTTTAGCGTAAAATCGCTAGCTGCTGGAGTCCCTGGGGCTGCCTCATTGTGTGCTGCATCCCTTAGCCCTTCTTCGCTGAGCGACGTTTCAACAAGGTCGATTTCCTCAAATCCTTCTTCCCCAAAACCACCAAACCCCTGCAACCAAGGAAAAATTCTTACCCAACGTGCCTCAGTTGCTTTAATAGATTCGACGTACTTACTCCATTTTGACGGAAGGGCATTCGCCTCAAACGTTAATTCAGGGTTCACTTTGTCACGCAAGAAAACCTCCAATGTCCAGTTTGGATCAGACATTGATGGGGCATCTGCCTCGGGATGCGCAAAGGATTCCTCGACAGCCGCACTATATTCCGGCTCATCCAATCGTAGCCCGATCGTAAACGGTATATCGCTATCCTTCAAGCCAATCCACGTAAGCCACGTGTCCTCGTCGAAAAAGGCCGACAGTACACCAGCAGGGAAGCTTTGTTTTTGTAAAAGTTCAAGCTTGTCACCAAGCCAGGTTTTCATTTCTTTATTTTGATTGAGGTGGGCATTTAAGGCATCGTGAAACCAATCTGCGACGAAGCCGCGGACAGCTTCTTCCTCCCAAAAAGAGACATCAAATTCATCCTGCACACGTTTTGGGAGCTGCCAGCGAAATTCGCCTGCCTCTAGCGCTTCAAAATTAGGAAGCCAATCCTTCTCCGTAATTGCTTCGTGAAGGGCAGGGGCAACAGCCAAGCAGAGCTCCGCCTGGTCATCCCACTCCCACTCAATGAACGGATTGAATTTTTCATGGGCAAAAAGGGTCGTTAGCTGCCAGGCATCCAAAATAACAGCCTCATTTTTCACTTCTAAAAAAGCACCGTAAAAGCTTTCACGATGTTGTCCGAAAAGGAGATTGCGCCAGTCGGAAACGGGACAAGGGACCTGTCCCTCCGTCCCAGTGATGGAAAAGTGTGCGTTGGCCCATTTTTCCACATAGATTTTCAAAGATTTTGTTCTAATCATGGATTAGCTTACCCCTTTTGCATTCTTCTTGAAAGGCGCGAAGACGCTTTGTTTTGTCGACGAGCAGCTCGAAAAATTCGTCCCATTCGGGCAGTCGCTTCAATTTTTTATAGAGTGTGCGCAGCTTTTTGAGCTGGCGGACCGCCTCGCGATAGCTTTGGCGATTTTTGAGATCGACTTGCTGTTGGATCGATTGATGGTATAGGACGACGAGTGTTTCTGGGCTTGAGGCCGCGAGTACGCTGATTCGTTCCTTGCCGATCCACGCTAAATCGACGCCGATATAGGCTTGGAGGGCACACCAGCGCTCGAAATCCCCAGCTTCAAACAGGAATGTATCATAAGCAGCGTAGCTATAGGGCAATAAATAGTTTAACGCGCGTTCGTACAGATCGTTTTGGTTCATTTCCCTGCAGTAAGGGAGAATCGATTGAATGACCGCTCGGGCAAAATGGCGCCTTTGCTGGTCAGAACGGTAGTCTTTTAAATGTACTTTTGAAAAGTCAATGAATTGCTCGACATACGGCTTTATCCGTGACCAGTCGCGTTTAGCTGATAAGAGCTCCAGCCAATAGTGGAGGAAAGGCATGGACGTTGGGCCGAGCTGCTTCACTTTTTCCATTGCTTCGTTATCTCGATTTAATAGGAAATATTGATGGATTTCGGCAATGATTAGTTCAAATTCGGTGCTACCGGCGATGTTCGCCAGTTCTTCCTCGCGCCAGTTCTTCTTTTTAAAAAGATGCGTCCAAAGCAGTCGGTAAAGCATCAGCCTTTCAACGGGAAAGGTGTTGGCATTCTCAAGAAGCTGGCTTGAATCATGACGCATGCTTGCTAAAAATTCGTCAAACGCAAAGGGCATCGTCTGGATTCCTAGCTTTTGAATGAATTCCTCCGCGTCTTCAATCAGTTCGTCGAGAAGCGGAGTGAAGTAGCGGCTTGCATCAGGATGCTCGAGTTCCTGCGTTAGCTGGATAATTTTTTGAAAAGAAAAGACGGTCGCGATAAGCTCGTAAAGCAATTTCCACTCGGTTTCGAGCGGGGCTGATGCGCGTAACCGCCTGCGATATACGTGAAAAAGTTCATTTAGCACGTACGGATTTGGAATTTTATTCGGGGTGAGGATGGTTTGAAAGCTTTCATCAAACGCCTCAATCCAGCGGTTATAGCTCTGCTCAAGCTTGCCGCTCGTCTTTAGAAGGTCCTTGGCACGCTGTACCCCCAGATTGGTTGCCGACGTTTTCGTTTTGAACGGCTCTCGCCATTGCTCGATCCACTCGGAAACACTGGACATTTTGGCGTACGCAGCAAAAAAGACCGCAAGTCGGTGACGGCAAATCCCGAAATTCGGGCAACCACAATCACTCGTATCAAAAAAGGTTAAATCAAGGCGCACTTTAACAGGCGTCACATCCTGCACGGTCGCGTACACTTGATCACTTTCAAATTTCAGTTGATTCACAAGCCCTTGGCGATACAATAGCATCCCCTTTTGGACAAGCTTGGCATCCTCTTCACTATCAGGTTGAAGGCGGGTGCGCATTTCCTCCGCTAAAAATTTCAACCCCTGCTCCACATTCATAGGCAAAGACCCCATCATGTCAGGTCCACACTCCTTGTAAAGCGCCGTACAGCCAGCCTCGACGAAAGTCACAGCTAGCCGCAAACGCATTTCTCGAAAAAAACCATATTCTTTTATTATACCCAAAATATTGAGTGATGGTGTACTTTGGGATTGAATTTGTCTGATTAGACTAAAAATGGAGACTGAGCTGGCGGCAGGGACTAGCCCAAAAAAGGTGACTTTCTATTTGAAATAGGGGCTTAGGCAATTAAAATACACACATCGAACGCAGGAACCAACCCAAAAAGAGCTGATTTTCTATTGAAAATGGCGTTAGGCGATTAAATTAGGATTTTAGGCGATTAGATGCCTGTTTTAGGCGATTAAAACACACTTTTAAGCGATTAAATAATCAAATTAGGCGATTAAATTGATGTGAAGACCAAGAAAAAAACTACATTTCGGATCAACATCGCTCTCTTGGTTTTCCTCAACAAACAAATTGGCCAATGTCTTGCTTATGCAGCGGTCGTAGTTATTAAAAGTATAGGGGATATTCCCTAGCACTTCAAAGCGGTAAAGCGATGAGGGACTGTCCCTCATCGCTTTATTGCGTTAAAGCATGCCTCCCTTCTTCTGGCGTTATGTATTTAGTTACAGGGGGTTGTGGATTTCCTTATTTTTCAAATTTTCTATTGCTAATTACCTGTGTAAAAATATTACAATGCTTCCGGTATATTACTTTTGGAATATTTTGTCGAATTATGTATACAGGATGAAATGGAGCATAGTAAACTTTACTTAACATTTAAAATCCGAAAGGGCAAACCTAGGGAAATTTAGGGACGCAAAACTAGAGGGGCTAAGGTTGCGAATAGGGAAGGCTGTTAGAAGAAGGCCAGAAATGTCAGTAGAAATCTAGGAATTGCTAGATAATCATCTGGGATTTTTTCCAAAACGTAATGATGCCAGCCAGTTGCCGAAGATCGACCGGTTATTTGCTAGTCTTCGGACAAGCTTTTATTGGGTTTTAACTTGTTAACACAATTTGAAAGCCAAGGAGAGGACTAGTTTTGAAGAAGGTAATTTTATCAATAGTGTTAGCACTAACAGTAAGTGCTGGTACTCCTGTATTTGCTGAGGAGTCAGGGACGGCTGTAACTGCTGAACAAGAAACAGCAGGCACGACTCCAGATAGTTTTTTGTATACATTTGATTTATTAATGGAAGATATCAAGCTTCTTGTAACGTTTAATCCTGAGAAGGAAGCGGAATTGCTTCTTCAGTTTGCCAAGGAACGCCTGGCAGAGGCTACTTTGATGAAGCAGGATGAAAAGGTAGCATTTGTTGAAAAAGCGGTGACTGAATATTTAGCTCTTCTAAAACAAGTGGAAGAAAAGGTTACGGAAGTAATTATGGATGAAGAAGTACAAGAAGAGGTTAAAAAAGAGCTTACAGATTCATTGGAAAATACGGCTGAGGCGACTGAACCGGTTGTGGATCAGCTCCCACCCGAACAGCAAGCTAAGGTAGAAGCGACAATTGATCAGGCTTACTTAGTGGCTCAATCAGTGGCTGGGTTTGATGTGGAAGTAGTTAAGACATTAAGAGAGCAAGAATATGGTTACGGTCAAATTGCAAAAATTATTGCGTTAGCCAATATCAGTGGGAAATCGATTGAAGTGGTTACGAGCTTACTAGAGAAAGAGGCCGATTTTGGACAAGTGATGAAGGAACTTAATGTAAACATTCATCAGGTAAAGCAGCAAATTGTAGCGCAAAAAATGGGCAAAGTCGAAACGGACTTAGAGGTAGCCAAAGCTAATGGTGATGGAAAGGCTGCAGCAAAGCTAGAGAAAAAACTAGAAATCTTGAATAAGAAAAATAACAAATTGGTCGCGAAGGCTGGTAATCCGGAGCCTGGCAAGGATGAAGAGGGAGTAACAGTCGGAGAAACAACTGAGCCAGTAGTTGAGGAACAACCACAAGCTGAGGCTGTCACAGAAGAGGCTGCTAGTACGGATTCAGCAGTGAGCAAAGAGTCAGACCCTGCAGTAGCCACCGTGGTCGCTTCTGCAATAGTAAAAAAGAACAATTCCAAGGAAGTAACTAAAAAAGAAACAAAACTGAAAGAAAGTAAACAAGCTGTAGCTAAGGAAGAACAAAAACAAGCGGCTAAAGCGGTAGAAAAGAAAGAAGAAGCCAATGCGAAAAAGAAGGCAGAAAAACAAGCTGCTGAAGCTGTAAAAAAGGAAGATAAGGCTAAACAAGAAAAGGCAAAACAAGAAAAGAAGAACAAAGAGAAAACTAGCGTTAAAGATCCTGTTGACCAAGAAACTGAGGTAGTCATAACGGAAGAAGAAGTAGAAGATGAAGCGAAAACGGAGGAATCCATACAAGAGGAAAAGAAAGGCAACGATAAAGGCAAAGGTAATAAGGGTGAGAACAAAGGTAAAGGCGGTAAATAAAGAAAAGGGATGGTGCAAGATTGCACCATCCCTTTTATGCTTTAAAGTGCTGAGGGACAGTCCCCCATCACTTTAAAGCGGCAAAGCGACTATCTTTACAATCTTGGATCGATTTCGCTTTCCTGGCTTTCCTCAAACAGCAAATTGGCTACAGTTTGTTTAAACGCA
Organism: Pseudoneobacillus rhizosphaerae; assembly: GCF_917563885.1. Taxonomy (GTDB): domain Bacteria; phylum Bacillota; class Bacilli; order Bacillales; family Cytobacillaceae; genus Pseudoneobacillus; species Pseudoneobacillus rhizosphaerae. The sequence goes on along the minus strand of NZ_CAKJTG010000002.1, from coordinate 70,603 downwards.
ACGTTTTCGGGTCCAATTTCGTCGAGGTGGGTCCTCAGCATTTCCATTCCTAACCGGTATTCAGCCAAGGAGGCTTTGATTTTCCGCTTAATGTTCTTTTGCTTGATGAGCTTTTCATATTTATGCGGAAAGCGGTAGTCATAGCCATAGACGAGTGTCAGGTATTGTGAGTTTCGCACCTTCATAAACGGAATAACCCCGCCAGCCAGCGTTGGAACCTCTGGCTTAATAACGACACCTTCCATACCGCGTTCGGTTGTTATTTTTTCAAAAAATTGTTTGGCAGCCCGATAGGAATCTGGCAATGTTAAGTTCACTACCAAAAACTCGTCCTCACTAATCAACGAGAACAATTCGGATGTACGCATTGTGGTCGTAGGAATTTCCTCATCACCATTGGCATATACAATTTTCAAAATTGAAAATGGCTTGTATTCAAGCTCACTTTCCTTTCCATAAAGCTCAAGCTGCTGCAGGTAGACGCTAGCCGCCTGTTCCTGCTCGTCTAAGCTAGGCAATGTTTCGAGAATGCCCTTCAAATCCTTGAAATTATTGTAGTCCGCGAGGCCGAAGTTTTTGACGAGCTCTTTTTTAGGATATTTCGACTTCAGCTCTTCGAATCGACTCGCCTCGTACCGGGCACCGAGCTCCTGTAATTTTTCCTCAAAACCAAACTCCTTCAAAAAGCTAATCTCTGTCTCAAGCGATTTTCCAATCACCTCAAATTGCTTCTCAATCAAACCTTTACCAAGCGCCATCCACGGTAACAGCTCACCATCAAAGATAATCATGCTAATTTCTTTTTCATCCATATACGGCGAGAATTTTTCCATTAGACGCGCAAATACTTCCGTCAAATCGACGTGGGTGATTTTGTAGCCGTTTCGGCTCGTAGCATAACAGTGTTCCAGCTCGCGAGCCAAATACAAATTACAACGCGAGCCCATGTACTTCGGCTGTAGCACGACCTCAGCAACACCATTTTCCTTGAAAAAATCAAGCCCCTTCGCCAAGCTTTCGAGCTCTCTCGTCCTAAAATCTTTGTCAGCCGGGCTAATCGTTCCAGAGATGAAATTAATTTTGTTTCGGAGGACGTAGTTCAACCGTCTTTCGTCAGCGTCACTTAGTTCAACGAGCTTAATTTCGTTCCCCTTGTTGCGAGCAAACGCTAGCTGAAGTGAGTCATCCCCAGGACGTGCGGTACGAATATTTTTAAAGAAAGGCTTAAACCCACCAAGCGCTACACTCGTTAACGATCCACCGGACACACAGCCGGTATCGATGCCGATTTTATTTTTCAAGCGAATGACGTCACGGGTGGCGACATGGCCGAACACGTGATACGGGTAGTTAGAGCCACTTTCACTTTCTAAAAAGTGTAGCTGCTCCTCGAGGTTGCTGCCGAACTCGGTCGCGAATCGGCGCTGATTCCGGCGCGAAATCGTGTCGAGTTTCCCAATATATCGATTGTGGCAAGGTGCGTGAGTTAGAAAGAAGCCACTATTCTCCTTACCGATAAAGCGATAGAAATCCTTCGATAAGCCGACAAGAGCTTGGAATTTGTCTCGCAGTCCAGCGTCCGCCGCCAACACAGGAATCGAATCAAAAAAGTTTTCCAGCAGGTGGGGATCAACATCATGAATTTCACCCTTTAAATACTTCGAAACAAAGTTTTCATGATTTCCTTTTACAAAATAGAAGAATTCTCGATTTTCAAAAAGAAATTCCACGGTTGCAGCAGTGTTTTTTCCTTTATCAATAAAGTCGCCAATGAGCACGAACTTTTTATCGCGACTTTTTGCAGTCGGAGTGATTTTTCCATCAACCACCTCAAAGCCATGGGAGGTAATCAACTCTTGAAGCTCGTCCAGGCTTTCATGCACGTCCCCGACGATAATATAGTAATGGTCATGAGGGAGGAGATGCGTGATATATTCCTCACGATTTGCAACAACAATCTCGTAGTCAGCGGGCTGCAGGAAGTTTTTCTCACGAACACGGTGGATATCGTCGTAATCGCTTCGTCGTAGCTGCGGCAGGACGTCACGGCGTAGCCGATTAACATGGTTGGCAATCACCTTTTTACTACGTTCGGAAGCATAATAATCCCTAATATTTCGGTAATCAAACACAATCGCTTCAAGGCGGTAATGCTGATCTTGGGCAATCTGAATCACTTTTTTACGAAAATCCTCGGCAAGGCCCGTCGTGTCGACAATGACAAAATCGGCATTAATCGGAAAACTCGTGACAGCCTGAAGCTTGTGGAATAGCAGGTCAAACGCCTGCCCCGACGCCTCCATCATCATCGTAGCGTATTTATCGTAAGGGTGACCAAGCAGTTCTTGGCGAATTTCGTCGCTAGAGAGGTATTGGACGTTGGCGATGTAATTTTTCTCCGCATTTTCGTGTCGCAGCTGCGGGATGAGAATATTTTTAGCAAAAGTTGATTTGCCACACTCGGTTGGTCCAATGAGCATGTAAATCGTATGCTGTTTCGTTTGGATGTTCATCGTGCCGTTTCCTCCTTTCTTGAAATAATCACACCTTGCGTGGTATGAATCCCATTCACCTTGTCACCAATTCCTTGGTAAAAAAGATCCCAGCCATCCGACGGAATGATAGCTTCAAGCCAAGCCTTGAATTCGGCCTCGTTCATCTCCCATTTATGGTCATCATGGCGAAGGTCGATTTGGTAAAACTGGTTGAAGTCGCGGTTTGGCGTCGTTAGGAAGAGCTTATGGACGTTCAGCTTTTGGATGGTTTTAGTGAGTAGTTCCGCTGCTTCCTCCTCACTCATATGCTCGACAACTTCTGTTAGGAGCACATCCACTTGTTCCTCCAATTCATTATCTAAAAAGTGATCCAGTGAATCGTAGAGAATGATATTATCCAGTTCTTGGCGAGCGACCTTTTGCTTCACTTTTGCCCGCGCACCTTCGTCAATGTCGATAGCATGGACGAAGAGGGGGGCGATTTTTTTACTATAAGGAATTGTGTACGCACCCTCGCCGCAGCCGATATCGATGATAGGTAGATTAAAGGACAAGTGGTTCGTAATCCAATCCTTTCGCTGCGTCGCGGTGTTGCCAAAGGCAAAGTCGATTTCGTATTTCGTCGTTTCCTCAAGCGACCCTTTGAAGCGGCGGAACTTATCTTTTTTCGTCAAGACGTTACGGGCAAAAAGGTATCGAATGAAAAACGGAGCGTCGATAACGTTTAAGTTGCGAATATACTTTTCAATCAAGTCATCGGTCATGTCAAAATAAGTGCTATTCATGAGCGATAGGAACAGGAATAACGTATTACTATAGTTTAGTAGCTCGTAAATCGTTTTTTGCGTTTGGATCGTGATGCGATAGTTTTGGTGGGCAAGCTCCTCCCATTCGAGCTCGTAATCAGGAAAATGATGACGGAAAAAGGCAAGATAGCGCTTGTTCTCAATTTGAACGAGATTGACTGTAATTGAATGCTCGAACCCTCCGATATCTTCAGGGTGTAGCTTTTTAGAGGCACTACCAAAATAATCAGCAACCACATTTAACGGGAAAAGCGGCGTGTTGTACCGCGACACATTCAAATACTCAAACTGCTCCTCCTTTTCCTTCGGGTAGGAAACCTCGTTATCCGCATCCTTGAAGTAAACATTGTATGTATGATCATCCGAAAACCAACCAAACGCCTTCCCCTTACGAACACTCTTCAACAGCATCCCCGAAAGAGGATTCTTTTGAACCACAAACGAAAACTGCGGATTTAACGACCGCAACTGAAAAATAGCCATGCACACACCCCTCCAATAAACAAATTTTCACTTCACATAGTATATCCTGAATTGCGGCTAAACACCCAAAATATGGGATGTGAAAACTGGTGGATGAAAGTTTAATAGGTTTAAAAGTAGATGGTGCCAAACCGGCGCCATCTATTTTTAAACCTAATGGGAAATTTCTACAGATAGTACTATTTCCCTATACTAATTTGTTACAATTCTGTTAACATTATCTATGGAAACTAGCAATCTTTAAATCTTTTAATAGAAAGAGGTAGATTCAGTGTTTAGTAAGCATGGTAAGAAATTAATTAGTGTCGCATTATCTTCAGCATTAGCGTTAGGAGCTTTTGCCGCACCATTTAGCACAACTTTTGTAAAGGCAGAAACAGCCAATATTCAAGTTCAGCTCTTAGGAGTAAATGACTTACATGGTCAATTAGATTACAAGGAATCTATCGATTTAGATAAAGATGGGACGAAAGAAACACCTGTAGGCGGAATTGCTTACTTAGCTTCCTACTTAAAAGAAACAGAAAAAACAAATCCAAATACATTAATCGTTCACTCTGGGGACATGGTTGGCGGAAGTCCACTTATCTCTGCATCCTTCCAAGATGAGCCGACAATTGAAATTTTAGAAGCAATGGGCTTTGATGTTGGTACACTAGGAAACCACGAGTTTGACGAAGGTATCGCTGAACTTCGCCGTATGGTTAAAGGTGGCGAGCATGCAAAAGGAACGGCTGGATATGACGGAATTGACTTCCCAATGATTGCAGCGAACGTATATGACAAAGCGGATGGAAAGTTAATCCTAGAACCTTACGCAATCAAAGAAATCGGTGGCGCGAAAATTGGTTTCATCGGGGTAACAACGCAAGAAACACCATCGATGATCGTTCAAACGGGTAACGAAAACCTACAAATCACAGATGAAGTAGAAGCAATCAATAAATATACAAAAGAACTTCAAGCTAAAGGAATACAAGCGATTGTTGTTTTAGCTCATAACCCAACTTGGCAGGATAACAACAACTCAGATTTCGATGCAGGCGCAATCGCTGAAAAAGTAGACGACGCAGTTGACGTTATTTTTGCTGCTCACAACCACGTTGAGATTGATAAAGTAGTAGATAACAAGTTAATCGTTCAAGCACAATCGTATGCAAAGGCATTCTCTGAAGTAGATTTAGAAATCGACCCAACTACTGGCGATATCGTGAAAAAAGAAGCGACAGTACATCAAGTATTCCAAAATGTGCACCAACCAGATGCAACGGTGGCAGCAATTTTAAAGAAATACGAAGATAAAGTACAAGTAATCAAAGCTGAAGTAGTCGGTGAAGCGAAAGTGGAAATGGCTGGTAAGTACCCTGCACGCGGTGCATCAGGGGACCACGGAATCGGAAACCTAATTGCTGACGGTATGAAAGCAGCAATGAACGCTGACTTCGCGATGATGAACGGCGGTGGTGTTCGTGCAGCATTGGATGCAGGCCCAATCACATTTGGTGACTTATTCACGATCCAACCATTTGGTAACACCATTGTAAAAACTTCTTTAACTGGTGCTGAAATCAGACAAGTGTTAAATAACCAAATCACGGCTAAAGGTCTTGATTTCCAAATTGCTGGATTCAAGTACACTTGGAACGGTAAATCAAATAAAATCGTCGACATCATGCTTCCAGACGGAACGAAGATTGACGAAACAAAAGAATACACGGTGGTTGTTAACAACTACATGTTCGGAAACGCTCAATATGAAATCGGCAAATTAGCGGACAACAAGTTCGAGCAAGGTCCAGAAGATTTAGAAGCAACTGTTAAATTTGTAAAATCATTAACAGGTCCAATTGAGTACAAATCAGAAGGTCGTATTTCTGAAGTAATTCCAACTTTCACGCCATTCGTGGACGTTCCTGAAACTCACTGGGCATATGGATTTGTCACAGATTTACGTGAAAGAGAAGCCATAAACGGTACAACAGCGACAACATTCTCACCACAAAGTGGCTTAACTCGTGCACAATTTGCTTCACTAATCGTTCGTTCTTTAGGTTTAAAAACAACGGAAGTAGCTCCATTTGCAGATATCGCAAAAGCTGCTCCTGCAACTCAAGCTGAAATTGCAGCAGCATTTAAGAGTGGTATCATCATTGGAACTTCTGAAACAACATTCGAGCCAAACAAGCCAATCACTCGTGCACAAATGGCTACAATGATGATTAGAGCTTACAATGTGAAAAAAGGTGTAGACTACAAAGCAACAGCTGCTGCTGGGTTCACTGATATTTCTGGTTTAGATGCAGAGGTTCAGAACGCGATTTCTGCGGCGAAAGAGCTTGGCTTTATCCAAGGCTATGGCGATGTCTTTAAGCCAGGCCAAGGGGCAACTAGAGCTCAAGGCGCTAAGTTATTATCTTTAGTTTTAAAATAAGCGTTGATTAAGAACTGGATGGTGCTTTGGGGCACCTCCAGTTTTTTGTTATTTTTAAAAAAATAGAGTGGAAGTTTCACATTTCGACATCACTTTCTAAAATTTGCAATAAAAAATCGTTTATTCTACAATCATTTTAGCTAAATGGTTCATACTATGAAAAAGGTAGGACGTGTTATTTTTTGAAAAAAAGAGCACAGAGTTTACTTTCGAAAAAGTGACAAATGATACGAAAACGTTACAATTAGATAAAATGCTATGACCATCGGGCTTTTTTCGATATAATAGCAGTTGGATTTTGTATTTAGATTGTTAATGAAAAGGGCATCGTGAGGACACCTTCTTCGCAAAGTTGCCCCAAGGATAGAAAAGGAGACAAATTTTATGTCGAAAAAGCTTTGTGTAATTGGACTTGGTTATATTGGTCTTCCGACAGCTGTTATGTTTGCAAACCACGGCTTGAAAGTGCACGGAATGGATGTTAATGAAAAAGCTGTCAGCATGATTGCCAATAAACAGCTACATATAGAAGAAAATGGACTACAAGAACGCCTCATTCAAGCAATTGATAGCGGCAACTTAACCGTATCAACAAGCCCGGAAAAGGCGGACGTTTTTATCATTGCCGTTCCATCACCAATTAATCCGGATAAAACAGCTAACCTGGAATACGTTCGTTCTGCAACAAGATCAATCGTACCTTTCGTGGAAAAAGGAAACCTAGTGATTCTTGAATCAACGGTTCCTCCGCGTACAGTGGAGGATATTATGATTCCTGTGTTAAAAGAAACAGGTCTGGAGCTAGGCAAAGACCTATTCATCTCTCACTCACCTGAGCGCGTGATTCCAGGTCGAGTGTTCGTTGAGCTTGTTCAAAACGACCGCATCGTTGGTGGGATTAACGAAGAATCAAGCCGCCTAACGGTTGAACTTTATAAAACATTTGTTCAAGGTGAAATCCATGTGACCGACGCAACGACTGCTGAAATGGTTAAGGTTATCGAAAACACGTACCGTGACGTTAACATTGCGTTTGCGAACGAACTAGCGAAAATCTCTGAAAAAATCGGCGTCAACGTTTGGGAAGCCATCAAGCTTGCGAACCACCATCCGCGCGTAAATATTCATTTACCAGGACCTGGTGTGGGTGGACACTGTATTGCGGTTGACCCTTGGTTTATGGTTGAATTACAGCCGAATCTTGCTAAAATGATTCATTTAGCTCGTACAACCAATGACAGCATGCCAGAATACACAGCGCAAAAGGCGAAGAATATCCTTGATGCAAAAGGCATTCAGCATCCAAGAGTGGCTGCATTCGGACTTGCTTTCAAAGCAAACATCGACGACATGCGCGAAAGCCCATCAATGGAAGTCATTCATCATATAAAGGAACGTGGACTTGATCTTTCAGCTTACGATCCGCATATTAAGGAAAATAAGTTCGAGCAACAAACGCAATCACTTGACGAAGCGGTTACACATTCAGATTTAATTATCGTTTTAACCGAGCACCAATCGTTCAAGGATTTAGACCCAGCAACCTTTGCTGATAAAATGAGAACAAAGCTCGTGTTGGACGCTAAGAATTGCTTAAACCGTCAGCTTTGGGAGCAAGCGGGATTTGAAGTATTTACACTTGGTGATTCTAAGAATAACTAAAAGTTTGCGTAAAAACTGGATGGTGTCTGCTGCACCCTCCAGTTTTTACTAAAAAGGCAACGTTGTTTTGGAGATAGATGCCCGTTTTAGGAGATTTAGCGTAAAAAGGGTAACTAAACAGGCTATAGATGCCCGTTTTAGGAGATTTAGCGTAAAAAGGGTAACTAAACAGGCTATAGATGCCCGTTTTAGGAGATTTAGCGTAAAAAGGGTAACTAAACAGGCTATAGATGCCCGTTTTTAGAGATTTAGCATAGAAAAGGGTAACCTATTCAAATATAAAAACATTTTACATAGCCAATAAAAAAGGTGATGACACATGAAAGAGACAATTCTAGGTGTCGATGTGTCAACGGATAATTATGATTCGTTGACGTCGAAGCTACTTAAAAAGATAGACAATCGTGAGAAGGCATTTATTGTGGCGATTAATCCAGAGAAGATTATTAAAGCGCAGGATGATCCGTCGCTAATGAAGCTACTCAACTCAGCCGACTTTCAAATCCCTGACGGAATTGGCGTCATTCTCGCCTCAAAATTTAAAGGCGGCCAAATTCGTGAGCGGGTAACGGGAATTGATATGATGCTTAAACTATGTGAAACAGCCGCGAAGCATCAGAAGAAAATCTTCCTTTACGGCGGAAAACCAGGGCGTGCGGATGAAGCGAAGGTGAAGCTCAAAGAAATGTATCCAGGAATTCAGATTGCTGGGACGTTGCATGGGTATGAGAAGGACCAGCAGGTGGTTCATGAGGCGATCAACCAATCGCAGGCAGATATTATTTTTGTGGCGATGGGCAGTCCAGCTCAAGAAAATTGGATTATTGCCAATAAGGAAACGTTGCATCCTTCAGTGTACCAAGGTGTGGGCGGCTCATTTGATGTGATTTCTGGTAAAATTGAGCGTGCCCCAGAATCATTCCAAAAGCTTGGTCTTGAGTGGTTGTATCGCTTGATGAAAGAGCCTTGGCGAATCAAGCGACAAGCGGTTTTACCGTTGTTTTTGATTAGAGCGATTACGTCGAAAAAATAAAAGATGAGCATGGAAAATAGGTCTATTAACACCTGCCAACAGTTCCATAAAATTCTTGTATCATTTCAATAAAATCTAATTGTGATATATGACTATTAATGGTAATATAGATTTGTAACAGAAATATTTCCTTCTGCTTTTGTATAGAATCTCGGTTGGTAGCCCAGTAGAAAAACACCTGTCTAGTTTTAGATAGGTGTTTTTTCTGTGTGTGTGCAGTTTGTTTTGATAACGATAAAAAAGGTCAATGCTCACAAAACCAATCTTATTGTGTTCGCAAAACTTCCTAATCCATGTCCCCCCTTCTAAACCTTTCCAAAATAATAAGCACCTCACAATATGCAAGGCGCTCCCATATTACTTCTGCTCAGTAGGCTTCGGAGGATATACTTTCCATTTAGAAAGATCCATTGCTTCTTTTGTAATCATTTCTTTTGGGAATATAAAGGTCCAAGGCTTACTTGCATTGGATTTTACTCCAAAATCTTGAAGTTCGAAGATTCCTTGGGCAACGATTAGGCCGTTGGCATCTTCAACAAATAATGGAACTTGTTGAATGTTTATATCAAAGTTGTTACCATTGCGAATTAAAACGGTGGTTCGAAGACTACCATCTTCAGCAAATTTAACTTGAATTCCAGTAAAGTTTACTTCACCCACTTTTGGTGGTGGAAGAGTTTCTTCTACAAGCTTCTTTAGGCTATCCTTTTCTTCGTGAGGAAGATTAAGTTCCCACGATTCGGCTAAATCCAATTGATGTGGAGGTCTAATTTCAAAAGCAAGCTTCCAGTCTTCAGTTGGAACTTCTTTTGTAAACATATCGGATTGGTCAAAAATAAACATCCAAGGCGTGCTTGTGTTACCTGGTAGTTCACCAAGGAAACTTAAGTCAAATGTTTTTTGGCCAAGTTTTTCCCCATTTGGTCCGATTAGTGTGAGTGGCATATGAGTAAAGCGGATGCCTGCTGCAACGGAATTGCGTACGAAAGCAATAACGTGCCACTCTGGACCTTCTTGCTTCAATTCGATGCCAGCTAAAGCGATCTGATTCGGCTTTAATGGTGGAAGCTCGTTATGTAGGAATTGAAAATAATAACGATCCTCCTGACTAATTGTCATATCTGGAGTATAGTATAATTCCGTCGTTACAGATTGTACAGTTGAAGCTTCTGCCGCGTTATCACCTAATAACGTTTTCGAATCAATAACACTATCAGAACCTTGCTTCTTATTATTCTTTTTCTTAAAAAAAGATAACATTTCTCTCAAAACCTCCCTAATTCTTCTCTATACCTTACCGCGTTAAAGCAGTGGGGGACAGTCCCCGGTTGCGTTAATACGTTAATGTGGTGGGGGACTGTCCCCAAGTGCTTTGCTGTGCTAAAGTGTGAGTTTAATTATGCTTGTTTCTTTGGCGATGTCTCGTTCTATACGTTCGTACATGATGGTGAAGAGTTCTAGGCCTTCGCGCTCGTATTGGCGCATAGGGTCTTCACCACCATAGTTGCGTAAGCCCATGCCTTCTTTAAGACGCTCCATCGCTTCAATGTGTTCAAGCCAGTGAAGGTCGATGTAATTGATGAGCAATCGTTTATAGCTCAGCTGGTAGTTTTCATCTTCACGGTCTTCACGAAGTGTCGATAAATAATCCTGAAGCACTGGCTCAACAAATTCGCGTAACTCTTCTTTTGAATTTAATATGGTTGGGAAAGTAACGTCGCGGTCTGCTAAAACCTCCACAAGTTGCTTCTCAATAGCTTTTAGATCCCAATCTTCCGCGATAATCTCTTCACTGCAATACTCGTCAAATAATCGGTTGACATGACTGACAATCATTGGCTCCAAGATTGGTAGCATATCGTTTTCTTCTAGGACACGATTACGTAATTCATAAATGATTTTGCGTTGCTGATTGATAACATTATCGAGCTTTAAGTTGTACTCTCGCTGTGAATAGCTAGCGCCTTCGCAAATACGTTGCGTCCGTTCGACGAATTCCTTCGCCTTTTTATGCTCAACCAAACCGGTTTCTTGATCAGCCGTTTCACCAACAACTCGAACAAGCTTTTCAAGCTCTTCCTGAGCAAAGCGCTTGAACATTTCATCCTCTAGCGATATGAAGAAACGAGAACGACCAGGGTCACCTTGACGGCCAGAACGTCCTTTTAACTGATTATCGATTCGGCGTGATTCATGACGCTCCGTACCAATGACATACAATCCGCCAAGCTCAGCAACCCCGTTACCTAAACGGATATCGGTTCCACGCCCAGCCATATTGGTTGCAATCGTAATATGCCCTTTTTGACCAGCACGAGTAATTAAGTCAATCTCCTGCTCAATACTTTTCGCATTCAACAGTTCAAAGGATAAGCCTTCTTTTTCTAAAAATTTAGCAACCTGTTCCGATTGTAAAATGGAAGTCGTCCCAATAAGCATTGGTTGTCCGGTTTCACTAACACGCTTCGCTTCGACGGCAACAGCACGATACTTCTGATCAATTGTCATATAAATCATATCGCTTAAGTCTTCGCGAAGTACTGGACGATTCGTTGGTATTGGAATAACATCCATGCCATAAAGCTCCTGAAATTCCTTCTCCTCTGTTTTGGCCGTTCCTGTCATCCCAGACAACAATGGATATAAACGGAAGTAGTTCTGAATCGTAACGGAAGCTTGTGTCTTATTCTCCTCGCTAACCTCGAGACCTTCCTTCGCTTCAATCGCTTGATGTAGACCATTGCTAAGTGTTCGGCCTTCCATCGGTCGACCGGTGAACATATCAATTAACGCTACTTTACCGTCTTTAATGATATAATCGACGTCGCGTTTGAACATCACGCGGGCACGTAAGGCTTGAATGACATAATGATAAAGCGTTTGGTGCTCTAGCTCATACAAGTTTTCAATGCCAAAGCCTTGCTCGATTTTTACGATACCTTCTTCTGTTAAGTTGGTTGTGTTGGATTCAGCATCATGAAGAAAATCTTCATCTAAGATAAAGCTCTTAACAATTCGGGCACATAAATAACTTAATTCTGAGCTCACATCCGTTTTTCCAGCAATAATTAATGGCGTTTTTGCCTCATCAATGAGAACGCTATCCACTTCATCGATAATGGCGTAATGATATGACCGTTGTACTCGTTGACTAGTTGCATACACCATATTGTCGCGCAAATGGTCAAATCCGAATTCAGTGCCGACACCATAAGTGATGTCAGATTGATATGCGTGTTGTTTCGCTACCTCATCCATCATCGGTAAATTTAAGCCAACTGTTAATCCAAGAAACTCATGAATCGGACCAATTTGCTGACGGTCACGGTTCGCTAAATATTCATTAACGGTAATGACATGAACGCCTTTACCTTCTAGAGCACGTAAATATGACGGAAGGGAGGCGACAAGCGTTTTTCCTTCACCAGTAGGCATTTCAGCAATATTTCCTTCGGCCATCACCAATCCACCGATTAACTGAACATCGAAGGGGCGCATGCCGGCTACGCGTTTTGCAGCTTCACGAACAGTCGCAAACGCTTCCACTTGTATATCAAAAACAGTCTTTCCCGACGCTAATTGCTCCTTAAACATCTGTGTTTTTGCGCGAAGTTCCTCATCACTCAATGCTTCAAAAGTAGGTTCAAGCGCATTGATTTTCTCCACAAGCTGATAGTACTTCTTTAGACGTTTACCACTGTCTTTCCCTACTATTTTTTTAAAATAGCTTATCATAAAAGATCTCTCCATTTAATAACAAATTCAGATAAAACTAGTATAGCATTACCTTCGCTATTTTCAATTTTCCTTCTAATAATAAAATAGTATAGCACTGATTCTAAGAGGATTCATCCTATAGCCCAATCTTTTTAATCGTACCATTAATAGTAGAAGAGAAACAAATCTTTACCGCGGTGAAGTGTGTGGGGACAGTCCCGCCACACTTCACCGCGGTAAACCAAAGCGGGACTGTCCCCACGTACTTTAACGCATGTGTGTCTTTTGTAGGAATTTCCAAAATTTATCGAATTTTTGAAACTTTTTCCTGTTATAATCGTCTAGTATAAATGAGTGTTTCTAGTGGAGGAGGAAATATAGATGAAGAAGTGGCAACGACTGACGCTTTCTTTTGGGTTGGCTTCAACTTTGCTTGTTCCTAGTTTTTCGTCAGCAGCTGTGAAGCCTGACCTTAATGTGTTAAAAGAAAAGGCGCAGGCGGATCTGTTGAAAAGTCTTAAGCGTTCGAGCAGTGAACAAAAACTATTAGCGATTCAAAAACAACAACAAGAGAAGCAAGTTTCAAACGATACGATTATTGTGAAGTATGAAACGAAGCTTTCGGCGAATGTTCACCGGAAGTCGGGGGCGAAGTTAGAGCGTTCGATTCCGTCTCTTGGTTATGACATTGTGAAACTATCTAAAGGTCAAAAACTAGCGGATTTACTTTCTTTTTATTCGAAGCAACCTGGGGTTACGAGTGTTACACCAAGTGTTACATACAAAAGTTTAGCAACGGGTGACCCGAAAAAAGCGGGGATGTACCATTTAAATTATTTGGATATTGATAGTGCCTTAGAGCTAGCAGGCGATCATAAGGTTACCGTTGCGGTCATTGATACGGGGATGGATCTTAAGCATGCCGAGCTTAAGAATCAAGTTCTTCCTCCATATAGTGTCATGAATCCGGCAGGGCAGCCTATTCTCGATGTGCATGGGACCCATGTGGCTGGGATTATCGCTGCTGAGAAAGACAATGGGATTGGAGGACATGGTGTCAATCCGAAAGCTAAGATTCTACCAATCGATGTTTTCAGTGGTGGGTTTTTCACCTCTGACTACACGATAGCAGAAGGGGTTCTATATGCGATTAGTCAAAATGTTGACGTCATCAACATGAGTCTTGGTGGCTCCCAAGAATCACCAATCCTTGCGGAAGCAGTGAAAAAGGCGATTGATGCAGGAATTACGATTGTTGCGGCGGCTGGGAATAACTACGGTGAATCCATTTCCTACCCAGCAGCTTACGAGGGTGTGATTGCCGTAAGTGCGACCAATCATGCCGATGAACTGGCTGAGTTTTCAAGCTATGGCTCGTTTGTTGATATCGCGGCCCCTGGTGAAGCAATATATAACAGTCTTTATGATCCTTACAAAGGTTCAAGCTTTGGGTACTTAAGCGGGACGTCCATGGCTACGCCTGTGGTCGCAGGTGTGGCTTCATTACTTTTATCGAAGTACCCTGACCTGAAACCGTTTGAAGTCGAGGCGATTTTAAAAATGACCGCCCAGGACCTTGGGGATAAAGGCTATGACGTGAAATACGGCGCTGGCTTTGTCGATGCAGTTGCGGCGTTAGAATTTGATATGAAGGATTTACCGAAAGCACCAGAAGTAACCGAGGCAGATGCAAAAGCGAAAGCACCAGAAGTGACGAATGATAAGGAGTCGTTCCAAAATACCATTTCAACTGCTGGCCAAACGCATTGGTACAAAGTAAAGCTGGAAAAAGGTGAAGGTGTGCAAGCGTTGCTTGATGGCGCGAAGCAATTTAACTATAAATTGGTTTTTGATTTTGTTCCTGACAGTGCGGACGGAAAAGCTGAGTCGAGAAGTGTGAATCAGGCGCCGAACGGTAAGCAGGAGGGCGGTTTCTTCCAGGCGAAGGAGTCGGGCACGTTGTATGTTGGGGTGAAGGATGTTTACGGCAATTATGATGCGGCGTCCCAGTTTACGTTGTCGTTGACGAAGGAAAAGGAAATGAAGATTGATACGGTGACGGCGCAAGATCCAGTGGTGATTTCAAAGTTGCCGTTTACTAGTACGGATGGTGGCAAGACGTTGACGTTTGCGGTGGATGCTGACGCGACGGAGGCGGATAAGGATTATTTCCGTTTTACGGTGTCAGAACCGACGACGGTAAAATTTGACTTGTCGGCTGTGCCAGGGATTGATTCATCTGTTGGTGTGTATTTTGAACCTGATTTCTTTATGCCAGCACCACCAGATTTACCGCCTGGAGCTTATTGGGAAAAGCCGATGATTCAGTATGTGAATAACAATGGTATTAGTGAGGGCGAGAAGGTGTCGTTTGATGCGATGCCAGGGATGGATTATTTGATTGAGGTTTCGGCTGAACCGAAGCGTGATTTTTGGTATGACATGATGTTCGGTAGACCGACTGAAGCGAAGGCGATTCCAAATTCGAATACGCCTTATATCTTAAAGGCGGAAAAAGTGGTAGCAGCTCCAGACGAGGATGGCTTCCCAATGAGGGAGCAACGCCCTGAAGACCAAGTGATGAAGGGTGAAATGTCACCGGCTGAGTATCAGGAAACGAAGCGTAATGACTTTAAAGAGGCGATGGATAAGATGGCGGAGCTGCCATACTATCGTTACTTTGATGAAAATTTAATGAATTTAGTGAAGGAAAAGGCTTTAGCTTATAATCTTGGTGATAAGCTTGAAGGGAAATTCCAGTTCAGCGGTGACGAGGATTATTACAAGTTCACGGCTGATGCGGATACGATTTTTAACTTTGAATTAGCGGAGCCGAAGGAAACACTTCCGTGGGTTCAAGTGATGGAGTACGATCCGAAGGTGAATGATATGTATCCAATTGCATCTATTTGGACGTATGGGATCCTGTGGGGCGAAGAGGTTGATTTAAAAAGAACAATCGCGCTTGAAAAAGGGAAAGAGTATTATATTCGATTGATGAATGAGCGTTTCCAGGCTTCTGATGAGCCATATGTGCTGACGACGAAGAAGTTATTGGATGTTCCAGCATCAAATGATACAGACGAAAACACAGATTCACTTGCTAAGGTATTGGCACCTGGGCAAAGTGCAACGAATCATCTCATTTATGGAACGGATACAGATTACTATTATTATAGAAATAGAGGCAATGAACATTTCTTGTCATTAACATTGCAGCCACAGCCGTTTATGCCTTCTGAGTTAGAAAAATTGCCAAAAGAGCTATTGAACCCACTGGTAGCGTTTGTCACTATTATCGAGGATACGAATGGAAATATGAAAGTTGATGGCGATGAGGCGGCTAAAGCGGTTCCTTGGGGGCCGAACCAAATGACGTTAAATACAGAAGCGTCGTTTAAAGTGAAGAAGAATGTAGGTTACTTCTTTGCGGTGAATGGGTATGGCTATGATGGCGGGGTTTCCATCCAGCCGTATGAAATTGGCTTGCATAATTGGAATACGGTAGATGAGGATAAGGCATCCGTTGTGAAAAATAACGTGCCATCCGCACCACTTGCGCTGAAGAATATAGGAGTAGGCGGCAACTTTGCGGTAGAAGGTTACTTTAACCCAGGTGTGAACTTCGGCGACAAGGACTATTACCAATTAACAGTAGACAAATATTCAAAATTTGAAGTAACCCTAGCAACTCCAATGCAACTAGACGGAGTTATCACCATCTATGATGCAAAAGGCAAAAAAGTGGCTAGAATGGACCACTACGGAATGGGCGACTTCGAAGTAGGAACCGTAACCTTACCAAAAGGCAACTACTACATCATGGTAGAGGAATCCTTCGGCCAAACTAGCCTAGAAGCGTACCAACTAATCGTAAGAAAGAAATAAGAATTGGAAGTGGCGGGCGGGCTTTACCACTTTAAAGGAGTGGGGGACAGTCCCGCACTACTGTACCGCATCAACGCACCGGGGGACTGTCCCTCGGTGCGTTGGTGTGTTAAAGGGGAGGATATTGTTTCTACTTAGGGGTCTTGGAGATCGGATTGATGGGAATATATGTCGAAATTGTGGAAAAAACGCAATAGATAGCCTTTTAGACGCATACATGCTGAAAATAGACGCAATCTCTTTCAAATTCCACGCAATGGGACCGCAAAAAGACGCATAATAACTAAATCTTAAGAGTTATCTATTAAAGACACGTTTAAGTACTCTAGTTTCCGCACTCTCCAGGCTTTATGGGACCTTATCAATTGCGATAGTGAAAAGTTTAAACGAAAATGACCTCTTTTCGGTAAGATCATTTCCGTTACCAGAAGTTTTCCCCTGTCAAACTACAAATAGTTACCAAGGTCGGGATGACAAACGAGGTAATACCAGTACAACATGATAAGTTAAATAGTATATTAGTAGAAACCTGGCATCCATATTCCGCCAGGTTTTTCTATTTTTCGACAATTTATATAGGAATTTTCCAGATTTTTCGACAGATTTGTCGAATCATTCTAGTAGGTTGGAAAAAACATAAAGTGATAGAAAAGTAGGAAAGTATTTTTTTTATATAATACTTTGAGATTAATTATTTACTAATCCGAAACATATGGTTATAATTGGTTTATCAGAATATTTCAAATTGCAACTAGAGTGTGAATTTTTAAAAGAGTAGATTTATTACGTTTCTGTATTAAATCTATCAAACAAGGAGGAATGTTAATTTGTTTAAAAAGAGTACGGCAATCCTATTATCTTCTTTACTAGCTCTTTCCAGTACTGCAGCTGGGGCTTATGCTGCTGGACCGGTTCCGCTAGATCCAGTTCTAGAAAAAGGAAGTAGAAACCATTCGAATAAGGCTCCTGATGCTGTTTCTGCTCCGATTACAATTCCTACATACGCAGAACAAGATAAAGTTCGTGTAATTGTTGAACTAGAAAGCACGCCAGCTATTGAATACTCACAACAAAAGGGAATAAAGTATAGTGATCTAAGTGAAACAGTCAAAGAAAATCTTGAATCTGAAGCATTAGCTGAACAAAAAGATGTGGTATCACAGCTTTCTAAGCAAAAGTTGTCTATTAATGTTTTAAATCAATTCACAACAGTTGTTAATGGGTTTAGTGCAGAAGTGGAATATGGATCCATTAAACGCATTGAAGCAATAGAGGGCGTTTCTAAAGTTTATATTACAAATGAATACAAACGTCCAGAGACAAAGCCTGAAATGCTATACAGTAAAGAACTAGTAGAAGCACAAAAGGCTTGGGATGAGTATGGATTTAAAGGTGAAGGAATGGTAGTCGGTGTAATCGATACGGGTATCGATCCAGCACACAGAGACATGGTTCTTTCCGCTGAAACGGAAGAAGAGCTTACGAAAGAAGAAGTAGATCAAATTGTTGCCGATCAAAAGCTTCCTGGTAAGTACTATACAGAAAAAGTTCCTTATGGTTACAACTATATGGACAATAATGATACAATTCTAGACCTTGGCCTTGATGCTTCCATGCACGGAATGCACGTATCCGGTACAGTGGGAGCAAATGGTGATGAGGAGAATGGTGGTATTAAAGGGGTTGCACCTGAGGCGCAAATCCTAGCATTAAAAGTATTTGGTAATGATCCCGAAATGGCTTCAACATGGGGTGATATTTATGTGAAAGCCCTTGATGATGCTATTAAGCTTGGTGTTGATGTTATCAATATGAGCTTAGGATCCACAGCTGGATTCGTATCACCAGAAGACCCAGAGCAAATGGCCGTGAAACGTGCTGTTGAAAACGGTGTGTTAATGTCTATTTCTGCTGGTAACTCAGCGCACTTTGGAAATGGATTCTTTAATCCATATGCTTCTAATCCAGATATCGGAGTTTCGGGTTCTCCTGGATTATCGTATGATTCTTTACAGGTTGCTTCCTATGAAAATCAATATATGGATTTAGATGCAGTTACTTTTACAGTTGATGGAGCAGATTTGAAGTATCCATTTAATTCGGCTAGTTCCGTACATCCTTTAAGTGTAGAAACTAAAACATTTGAAATAGCGGATGGGGGTATTGGTCTACCTGAAGAATTAACGAATGTAGCAGGAAAGTATGCTCTTATTAAACGTGGAACGCTAGACTTCGTAACGAAAGCAACAAATGCACAAAATGCAGGTGCTGTTGGGGTTATTGTTTATAATAACGCTGGTGGTTGGGTAAATATGGCGAGTGATCCTGCCATCACAATTCCTCAGTTGTTTATGTTGAAAACAGATGGAGATGCTGTAAAGGCAGCTTTAGATGCTGGAAAAACAATAAGTTTGGCTTTTAATGGTGATAAAACAAAAGCTGCAAATCCAGATGCATCTAAGATGAGTGCCTTCACATCATGGGGACTTACGCCAAACCTTGATTTCAAACCAGAAATTACGGCACCAGGTGGACAAATCCTATCTACACTTAATGATAATCAATATGGTATGATGAGCGGAACTTCAATGGCTGCACCACATGTAGCTGGAGGATCAGCTCTAGTTCTTGAGCGTGTTGACAAAGAATTCAGCTTGAAAAACTTTGAAAGAGTGTTAATGGCTAAAAATATTTTAATGAACACGGCTAAACCATCAATAGATAAAGGGCTTGTTAATACTGCTTTTGGATTTAATATACCTTATTCTCCACGTCGTCAGGGTGCTGGATTAATGCAGCTTCACGCGGCATTATCAACTCCTGTTGTTGTAACAGAAGCTGTGACTAACGAAGCGAAGGTAGCATTAAAGCAAATAAATGGAGATAAAGTTACCTTTACTCTAAAAGCTAAAAACTACTCAGATAAAGATGTAAGTTACAATGTAGGGGTTAATGCTCAAACGGACCTAGCTATCAGTGGTTTCCTAGGATATCCAGCTGCGTCTAATTTGAATAATTTAGAAGCTCAACCTCTTGAGAATGTTGGCATTAAAATAAATGGGGCAGATACAGCTGTTATTAATGTAGCTGCTGGAGCTGAGGAAACCATAACTGTTGAACTTGATTTAACAAATGCTCAAGTACTAAAAGGTGCTATAAAGGGCGTGTTTGTTCCTGCAACAGATGTATTCACAAATGGTTACTTTGCTGAAGGTTTTGTTACATTAACAGACCCAACAGATAATAATCCGCAGTTAACAGTTCCTTACGTAGGGTTTAAAGGGGAATGGGACGAAGCGCCAAACCTAGATGCTCCTATGTGGGATTTAGACAATACGTTCTACGAAAGAACAGGAGTTACGAATGAAGCTGGTCAATTCCTAGGTTATGACTATTTTAATGATGAATACAACCCTGGATACATTGCCATCTCACCTAATGGAGATGGAATTCAAGATAAAGCCATTCCGGTTGTTTCATTCTTAAGAAATGCTAAGAAAGTTGAATTTAATGTCCTGGATAAGGATGGTAATAAAATTCGCACCCTCCGTACAGAAAATAATGCTACAAAGAATTATTATGATGGCGGACGTTCATTAGAGTATTCTTATAAACCTGCACGTGCATGGGATGGAATGGCTGATTTAAAATTTGTCGCTGAAGGCGATTACCAACTCGAAGTTCGTACAGTCATTGACTTCGAAGGGGCAGAATGGCAATCATTAAAGCTACCAGTCAAGGTTGACGTAACAGCTCCAACGATGGAAGCTAATTATGATACAGCAACCAAAACGATTTCATTCTCTGGCATTGCCGACAATGAAAATGGTAGTGGTGTTGACTATGTGGATGTTCTAGTTGATGGAGAGAGCATTCTTGAAGAGCCACTAGCGGGAGACACAGAAACCTATACGCTTACTGAATTAAACAACTCATCTTCTATAGATGTTGTAGTATATGATTTTGCAGGAAACAGCAAATCCGTACAACTTAAAGATTCTGTAGATACGGTTATTCCTGATGTCCATGTAATGACACCTGGAGCATTAGACACAGTCAATACGCGCAATGTTACAGTAACGGGCTACGTAAAGGATAAGTCTGGTATCCATGATTTAACAATCGGCGGTCAAGCAGTTGAACTTAAATACAACTCAACATTAAAACGTTACGATTACACTACAGTGTTGAAATTCGATTCCGATGGTGTAAAAACATTTGACATTAAAGCTGTAGACGGAAAAGGGAATGAAATTTCTTTCCAACGTAAAATATTATTAGATTCAACAGCACCAACATTAGAAGTAACAGGAGCTCCAGAAACGGTTGCAAATGCTACTTCAAAATCTACGGTTTCCATAAAAGTTGTGGATAACTTTGATGAAATTCGAGTTCATTTAAATGGAAACGAAATATACTATCACGAGTTTTTTGAGCCATATGAAATGAGAGGATTTAATAAGGTTGTTAAAAGTAACCTAGAGCTTCCATTAACAGTTGGCGTTAACAAATTCGTGTTTGAGGTAACCGATTTAGCTGGAAACAAAACAACTGTAACGAAACAGATTACTAGATTAACTGAAGGCACAGTTCCGGGTGGAAATACGAATCCTGGAGATACAACTCCAACACCTGTACCACCAACTCCAACACCAGACAATAAACTTCCTGGTAAAGTTGTGGTAGATGAAAAAACAGGTGAAGTAACGCTAAATCTTGATGGAAGTGGAGTAAGTAAGCTAGTAGATCCTACAAAGGATGCTATTACACTAGACTTATCAACCCTTTTCGAGAAGACTAAAAAAGTTACAACAGTGGTTAAAGCAGCAGATTTAAAAGCGGTTGCTGGGTTAAATAAGAATATCACAATCAGCACAGGCACTGAATCAGTAGACCTACCTGCTTCAGTTATCTCGGCACTTACATTAGTGCAAGCTGATAATGTTACGTTTGAAATTAGTAAAGCAGCGGCAAAAGATGTTCCTGCAACAAAGGGACACAATACGATTTCGGATGTCTTAAATCTTAACATTCAACTTGAGAAGGATGGAAAACAAACAGCATTCACGGCGTTTGCACAACCTGTAACGGTAAGTGTATCTGTAAAAGATAAGAAATTTGCAGATAAGCGTAAGGCTGCTGCTTACTATCTAAATGAGGATACAGGAGTGTGGGAATATGTTGGTGGTAAGGTTTCAGGTGAAAACTTTACATTCCGCACAAACCATTTCTCTCAATATGTAGTGATTGAAAACAATAAAACATTTGCAGATGTTCAAACGACTTGGGTAAAAGATGAAGTTGAAGTACTTGCTTCTCGCAACATCATTCAAGGTAAATCAGAAAATGTATTTGCTCCGAATGATAAATTAACTCGTAGTCAGTTTGCAGTATTACTTGCACGTGCACTAAATCTTCCTAAAGCACCTTACAAAGGGATATTTAAGGATGTAACGGCAGATCAATCTACTGCTCTTGAAGTGGAAGCTGCTTTCAATGCAGGTATTATTAAAGGAAAAACAGCTGATACATTAGGTGTTAATGAGGCAATCACTCGCGAACAAATGGTATTAATGCTTATCCGCGCTATCGAATACAAAGATAAAGCACTTCTAGCTAACGTGAAACCTGCTGGTGAATTCACAGACAGTGCTACCATTAGCGAAGATGCTCGAGAATCCGTTAAGATTGCAGTAGCGCTTAACCTTATCAAAGGTAAGCCAGATCAAACGTTTGCTCCAAAAGAAAACTTATCTCGTGCTCAAGCAGCAGTTGTAGTTTATCGCTTATTGAATACTTTTAACGAGCTTCAATAGGAGAAAGAGCAACGTAGCAGGAGTTTCGAAATAATGGAAAGGGTGTCCCAAAAAGCTTAACTTTGGGGCACCCTTTTTTTGCTTAAAAAAACAACCATGAACTTTCTCTTACAACCTAGAGGAATTACCTGCTTTTGGTTAGAAATCACAAGGTTTTCGCTGTTTCTATTGAGTACATGCAATGTGTTTGTGTCTAACTTGGGAAAATGGCGCAATAAGTAGTTTTTAAGACGCACAAATGCTGAAAATAGGCGCAAACAGCATCGAATTCGGCGCAATGAGACCGTAAAAAGGTGCATAAATGTAGATTTAAAGGATCTGAAAAGGAACAAGCTAAAGTACTCGTGTTTCAGCACTCTCAACGATCGTGTATGCTATAAAACTTGATCGGGGGCGATAACTAAAATAATTTTAAAAGAAAGTGACCTTCTTTTGGGTAAAATCAATGCAATTACCAAGAGTTTTCCTTTTTCATAAAACAAATAGTTTACTATAATAGAAGAAATAGAGATAAAGAGAGGTGACAACATTTTGAATAAGAAATTAATCTCAAGTATGTTGGCATTTGCGCTTATCTTTTCGATGAGCAGTATGTTTAATGCCACACATTCCTTTGCAGACGGGGAAAATTTAATAGTCTACAAGGATCCAAAAATCTATACAAACACTGAAATCAAAACAATGCTCCATGAAAGTGCGTTACAAAACGGCATTCCACCCGAAATTTTAAAAGCAATCGCCTTTATCGAAACGGGGATGCAACAGTACGATGCAACCACTGGTAACCCGATCATTGCTACAGACGGTGGTATCGGAATGATGCAGATTACGATGACAGACGAGCAGCTCCAAGCTCAAGGCATCGACAAAGAGAAGCTCAAATGGAACACGCGCTACAACATCGAAATCGGGGCTAAAATTTTAAAAGAAAAGTGGAACAATCCTAATTTGCCAAAGATTAATGATAAGAACCCACAAACGATTGAAAATTGGTATTTTGCGATTATGGCCTACAACGGTCTTTCAAAAAGAAACGACCCCACTCGCCCGCAGGAGCAACGTCCTTATCAAGAGCGGGTTCTAGAAGCGATAAGAAATAATGGACTTTTACCGATTAGCACAATACCAAGCGTAACCATTTCGTATCCAAACTCAGATGCGCCGGACTTGATGGCTTTCCCAGTTCAAGAGTACAACTGGCCAACAATCGGAATGAAATCCACGCAAATGTGGGTAAAGGGTCAAACTGTTTATACATTAAATAACCAACTGACTTATTCGAAGTTGCGTGACGGCGTAAACGGTGCGGAAATTAAGCAGCTTCCTCACTATACGCCGCTCCAAATCGTCAGTGGCCCTTATGAGGTCGATAGCTCTAACAACCACTATGTTATGTATGAAGTGAGTAACAACAGCACAAAGGGATACATCGCTTCCTCCAACGTACGTGGAGGGAACTTGACGATTTTTAAAGATGTCCCAATTGGAGAATCAGCTAGTGCCATCGCTTATCTTCAATTGAAAAACTTAATTAGCACTACACCGGATAGCTTATTCAAGCCAAACACGCCAATTCTGCGTGTTGAAGCAGCATCCATGCTCGTAAAAGAACTTGGTCTAACATTACCAGCTGGCTATAAAATGAAAGCAACTGATATGAAGCCGACAGAAGCGAATTACGAGGAAATGATGATTGCTGAAGCTCATGGTATTTTAGGAAAAGATGGCACTATCCGACCCAATGGTCACCTAACAAGAGCGCAAATGGCCGCCATTCTCGTGCGTGCATATGACAAGCTTTACACAACACCAACAACAAACGTAAGCTTCACAGACGTACCACCAACAAACTGGAGCTACAACGACATCAACACCCTAGCCTTTAACAAAATCACCGTAACAGCCAACGGTCCATACCGTCCAAACGGAGATGTCACCCGTTCCCAATTCGCCCTATTCCTAATGCGAACCATGGAACTCAGAAACTAAAATTTTATTGCGTTAAAGTACTGGGGGACTGTCCCCACAGGCTTTACAGCATTAACGCGCCGAGGGACAGTCCCTCGGCGCGTTGGTGTGTTAAAGGGAGATCGAGCTGGGAAATTAGTGGCCGAATTGTGAAAAAGCCGGATGATACTGGAAACGGTCGGAATAAACGTGTAAAAGGTCGGAAAAGGCTCTTGAAAAGTCGGAAATAACGGATTCTTAGTCAGAATTATTTTCGAAACGGGTTTTTTACCCTGAAAAAATCACGCTTAACACCTACAGTTGAAGCACTTTCTGCTTTGAAATACATAAAATTACCAAGTTTTGCAATTATCAGAGCCCTTATGTTTAATGGCTACTAATATTCATATTCACTTTCTTTAGTCATCTCCACCCCCACCACTATCCCCACTATCAAAGTCCTCGCCAGCAAGATTGTCATCGTTCCCATAATCACTATCAGTGCTATAGCCTCGTGCTCTCTTCCCTGGACCTTGACCTCTAGCCGACTGTACAAAATACCAAAAACCAATCAAAAAGCATACAGCTGCATACACCCACTGTGATTCGATCAATAGATAAAAACCAGCCACAAAGAAGGCCGTTCCAACTAATTTAAATATATTTTTTCGAATAGCCATCCCCTCCTGTAAATAAGTCCTTGTTAAATAAATATTCAGTCCATTAACCTTTTATCCAATCACATCCTAAATATACTTTTTCCAGTTTTATAGGAGATGTCCCGAGATTAATAGTCTGCTATAATACTAGAAAAGCGGTAAATGGGAGGTACATTGTGACGAATAAAACGCTACTATCACTACTATTCAGCTCAATTCTATTAATCTTTGGACTAAACACACAAGCGGATGCGAAAGTCGTAGACGAGGTGCGAACGAAGTCTGCACAGAGCGGTTATGAGGATGCCCACACTCTTGTTGCCCAATATAAAGGCGAAAAAAGCGGTGTAACCTTCGAAAGCTATAGCAGCTTATGGAAAATAACGGATAAGCTCAAGCAACTTGAAGCTGAGCTTTTAAAAAATAAACACGGTGAAGAACTTGCTTTATTAGGCAAAATTGTCATCATTCCAAACAGCCCTGCTGGTGAAAACGTTTTAGGTGAATACATGGCGAATTACAAATTCACCTCAACTAATGTATCGCTTTTAAGCAACCGAACGATTTATCTTTTCGGTGGAAATGAAAACACTACAATCCAAAGTATGGCCTACACGCTTTCCCATGAATACGGCCATCATTTCACCTTTTACCATCTATTAAATAAAGAAAATAAAATGCCGGGCACTTGGAAAACGAGCGAATATGCAAAAAGTAGAGGTGTACAATCAACTTCCTCTCCAGCCCATGATAAACCCTTCGGTGAATACGTTTGGGCACTGCCAGAAATCATGGCAGAGGACTATGTTCAGCTCTTTGGATCCGATACGGCAATTAAAGTGGGAGCCCAAATGAATGTTGAATTACCAACACCATTTGATGTTCCGACCATTCAGGAGTACTGGAACAAGTATCTTCCCAACTATGAGCCTAAGTCAGCACTTCCATTTTATTTAACTAGCTATGAAATGAATTCATACAATGCTAATATGTATAACCTCCAATTATTATTGCAAAACATGAATCAAAAACCGACGTACGTTCATGCAACCGAAGGAACTGGAAGGTATGAATCTGTCCGTTTAGACACGATTAAGGATACAGAGGAATCCAATAAATGGTACAACTATCGCCAGCTATCAAGTGATGTGAATTGGGTTCTGGATAAAACCGAAAGCGAAACAATGCGCTTAACAGCCATTCAGCACTCAGACATTGGATTTAATCGTGGTGCAAAATCACTCAAATTAAACTATAAAAACATTGCTTCCAATGTAACGAGTGGGGTAGAAGTTTTTAAGGATTCCAAAATCTACAACGCATCAGAAATTAAAACGATGCTTCGCGAAATCGCAGTTGAAAACGGCATTCCACCAGAAATTTTGAAAGCAATTGCTTATAACGAAACGGCCATGCAACAATATAATTCAGCAGGTCAGCCAAATATTTCCTCCGACGGTGGGATCGGCATCATGCAGGTAACACTGCCTGAAGTGGAAGCCATCTCTAAGGGTATCGACCTTGAGCGCCTGAAATGGGATACTCGTTATAATATCCAAATTGGCGCAAAAATTTTAAAAGAAAAATGGAACAACCCAAATTTACCGAAAATTAATGATAAAAATCCATCCGTTGTCGCGGACTGGTACTTTGCTATCATGGCTTATAACGGTCTTTCAAAAAGAAATGACCCAACTATCAACGGTGCTCTTGCTTATCAGGAAAAGGTCATCGACACCATCAGGAAGCATTCATTATTTCCAATTACCTATAATGATATTGAAAAAATAAACATTACCTATCCGTACCCAGATAAGCCAGATATCATGGTGTTCGCTGATAGCGAGTACAAATGGCCAAATCTAAACGACAAATCAAGACAAATGTGGTCTAAAGGAAAAATGGTTTACGCATGGAATAATCAATTAAGCTTCTCCAACCTACGTAACGGTGTAAATGGATCGGTCAAAAAGCAGCTACCGCATTACACACCGCTTGAAATTATCGCCGGACCATTTGAAGTCGCGGAAAAAGAAAATCATTACAGTATGTACGAAGTGAAAGGGAACGGATTTGAAGGATACATTTCTTCCTCTAATATAGTAGAAGGAAACGTCACTCTTTTTAAAGACGTCACTTTTGGAGAGTCAGCAAGTGCCATAACCTATCTTCAATTGAAAAAAATTATCTCAGGCTACCCAGATGGAACGTTTAAACCAAACCAAGCCTTAACACGCCGCCAAGCCGCAGCGATGTTAGTGAAGGAACTTGGCTTAACACTCCCAGAAGGGTACACAATGAAAGCAACGGACATGAAACCTGGTGATGCAAACTACCGAGAAATGGCGATTGTAGAAGCATATGGCTTCATGGGCAGAAACGGTAGTCTTAATCCAAAAGGAACCTTAACAAGAGCACAAATGGCTCAAATCATGGCTGAAGCTTATAAAAATATCTACAAACCGTCACTAGAAAACGCCAGCTTCACAGATGTAAAGAAAACAGACTGGAGCTACGACTACATTAACACCCTAGCGTACAACAACATCACAGTCACATCCGGTGGCGAGTTCCGTCCAAATGGACACGTTACAAGATCTCAATTCTCATTATTCCTAATGAGAACAATCGAAAAGAAGTAGGGTTTAAATATCCGAAACCAGGTAACCATAATAATGGTTGGTAAGTTGAAAGAGGGAGGCTCATGTCGAGTCTTCCTCTTTTGTTTTTGATATATAATAAGGACACAAAAGATCTTTCTTGGCGACCATTAGCGTGTTTTTTTTTGGGGGAACCAAGCACACAGAAGTTCTCACGTACCAAAAACCCACTCAAAAGGTGGAAAACGTGCACGCGAGAAGTTCTCACGTACCCAAAACCCGCACAAAAAAGGGAAAACGTGCACGCAAAAAGATCAGCATGTTCTTTTGGGAAGCTTTCAGGCTTCACCACACAACTGCATAAATCCACCCAGAAATACCAACCCTAAAAGGGTTGGTACATTCTTATCGCATTTGAAAGGAATAAGGTCTATGGATCATGATGATAAGGATTTATTTGAAGAACCACCTATAGAGGATTTCTTCAGAGTAGAGGAAGTAAGCGAAAAAGAAATGAAACGGAAAAAGAGACGCCAAAAAGGGATTAAAGTAGGTGCAGTCATTCTAGCCCTCTTCTTATTAATCAACGGGCTAGCCATCTGGACCAACGTCATCAACATCCCTGCGCTCCAATTCGTGAAAACGTCCTACCGCCTCTCACAAAAGGAATCGATTCAAACGGCGAAACAAGCGGTAGTGACAATTGAGGGGGAGAGCTCAAAAGGAACAGGCTTTAATATTCGAGAAGACGGACTCATCATTACCAACTCCCATGTAATCGAAAAAATGATTACAATAAGGATTTACTTCCCAAACGGGCAAGCCTATAAAGGAGAAGTTATTCTAGACAATCCTGAATTAGACGTCGCTATCCTAGAAATAACAGGCGAAAACCTTCCAGTCCTAAAGCTACAAGAAACTCAAAACTGGCAGGAAAAACAACATATCTATGTAATCGGTAATCCGTTAGCGTACACCCAGATTGCCAATGAAGGCGAAATCGAAGGGCTCACGTTAATAAATGACCGCCAAACACCCGTGATGCAAATTTCCGCGCCGATTTTTCGAGGAAACAGCGGCAGTCCCGTTTTAACAGAAAATAATGAAGTCATTGGCTTGGTCTACGCCACCACAATCCCCAAGTTAGCGAGCAATGAGAAGGCTTCAGGCCTTGCTGTTCCAATCGAACAGGTGAAAGCTCTACTAGAGCAAATTGACTAACGGAAAAAAAGTTTTTTTAAAAAATATATAAAAATTTAATAAATGATAAATAATTTATGAGGTTATTGGAAAATCTTAAAAAGATTAATCAAAAAGGGAGGACTACTTTAAATGGTACAAATTTTACGCCACGAATTGAAAAAGCAAGGTAACGAAACCGTACTATTTTTATACTTAGATCAAAGTAATACCGAATTTGCCCGTGAACTTGGGAGCCTTGATGACAATACGAAGGGTGACCTGGACAAGAGTGTTAACAATTATATCCGTAGTAAGCTACCTAATCTAAAACAAGCGACGGTAAAAATAATGGTCGGAGGCTTGCTAGTTACATCCTTTGCCTTCTCACCAGCTGTTGGTGGATTATTTGGTGGCGATGATAACCGTGCACATGCAGCTGAAGTGGAAGTAGAATACAAAGGCTTTGCTGACGTTAAGCCAGATCGTGAAAGTGCACCTGCCATTGAGGCACTTGTAAAAGCAGGGGTTATCAAGGGTTATCCAGATGGATTCCATCCTAGAGAAGAAATTTCTCGTCAGCACGCAGCTGTTATGTTTGTAAGAGCTCTTAAACTACCTACGGATAATGTAGCGGACCCAGGCTTTAAAGACGTACCAACCACACATCCATATTATAAAGAAATTGCAGCAGCGACAGCAGCTGGATATTTTAATAAAGCGGACGCGTTTAATCCAAATGGAAACTTTACTAGAGGTCAATCGGCATCCGTAATCGTACGTGCCTATGATTTAGAAGGAGATAAAACCTCTCCATTTACAGATCTAGCAGGTAGTGGTCATGAAGATGCTATTGGAATTATGTACAATCTTGGCTTAGCGAAGGGTGTTGGAAATGCCTACAAGCCAAATGATAATGTAACACGTGAACAATTCGCGATGTTATTACACCGTACAATCGAAGCACAAGATACAGTAGTGACTCCACCGCCAGTAGTAGCACCAACGGTTAATAGCCTAAGTGGAACGAACTTAAAAGAAGTAGTCGTAACGTTCAATAGTGCTGTTACAGGTGTAACAGCTGATAACTTCCTTGTAAAAGGAAATACAGTTGATGCGGTTGCCGTTTCCGAGGACGGAAAATCAGTAACTTTAACATTGAAGAATGCTATTTCTCAACAATCAGATGTGGAAGTCACCGTTAAAAGTAATGTGAAATTTGAGAGCGGTGCATCATTACCTGAGAATGTTGTCCAAACGATTGGGGTAACAGATGTAACCATTCCGGTTATGGAATCTATTGCACTGACAGGTCCAAATACTTTTACCATCAAATTCAGTGAGCCTGTAAAGGAAACTTCAGCTGGTAGTGGTTCTGTACTCATTAACAATGGAATCTTTGGAGTTGCGGATAAAGCTTTATCAAATGATGGCCGTACATTAACCGTTACGACAAGTTCCAATACATTAGCTGAAGGAAATTATGAAGTAAAAGTTAATGGATATAGTGACTATGCAAACTTTGCTGCAGTAGGTAAAACATTTAATTTAGATTATAAGAAGGATGTTACGGCTCCTACACCGAAACTAGTTTCTGCTTCTCAAAATGAAGTAGTTGTAGAATTTGACAAAGCAGTTACACAAGAAGGTGGAGCTAAATTAACAGCTGACTTCTTCTACCACACGTATTCTTCTTGGAAGCCAGTATCTGTAGATACAGATGATAATAAGAAATTTACATTAAGATTCTCTGATACAAATCCTGCAACTCAAGACTTTATCTTACCAGAAGGAAATGTAACGGTATCTGTATTAAAAGCCGTTAATGAAAAAGCGGTCGTTGATATGTGGGGTAATAAATTAGCGGATGATGTGAAATTAACGGCAACTATTACGGCTGACAGAACAGCACCAACTGTTTCAAACGTAGTAGCAACGAATGAAAATACGCTAGAATTAACGTTTTCTGAAAAAGTAAACGTGGCAGCGGGTAATTTAACGATTTCCGATTCGGCTGGTAAAAAAATAACTCAAACCATTACTGACTTGAAATTTAATGAAGATACATTAAAAGCTACTGTTACATTAAGCGGCAAATTAGCTGGTGGATCTTACACAGTAGAAGTGAAAGATGTAACCGATAAATCACTAACTGCTAACAAAATAACAACGGTTACACAAGCATTTACTGTAACAGATAAAACGCCGATCAACTTAACGGAAGCAAGTGCCACGTTAGTGGATAACACGACGGCTAAAGAACAATACATTTATGTATCATTCCCAGAAGCTGTTGCAACGACTGGACCTAACTCAGCCCTTAACAAAGATAATTACTTAGTTGCGGGTGGCCAATTAGCTGCAGGTGACAAAGTTGAATTATTTGGGAATGATGGTAAACGTGTGAAACTTACCGTTAAATACCGTGGAGCAGAACCTGCTGCTGTAGTTAAAACGGGTGATGATTTAACAATTGGACGTATTGCTGACTTAGCTGGAAATGTTCCAACTGCATTATCATCTGCTGTTGATATTAAAAATGATACAGCACCAACTACCTTTACTGCAAAAGCGGTTGGCTTAAATAAACTGGAATTAGTATTTCCGGGCGAGTTAAAAACCGTTACGGCTGATGGAATTTTAGTAGATGGTTCAGATGTGGATGCGGATCCGGATAATAAATCGTATACATCGGTAGCT
Organism: Pseudoneobacillus rhizosphaerae; assembly: GCF_917563885.1. Classification (GTDB taxonomy): domain Bacteria; phylum Bacillota; class Bacilli; order Bacillales; family Cytobacillaceae; genus Pseudoneobacillus; species Pseudoneobacillus rhizosphaerae. The sequence goes on along the minus strand of NZ_CAKJTG010000002.1, from coordinate 39,187 downwards.
TCTGTTGATAATGTAGAAATTAAAGATGGAAAAACACATGTAACCGTAACTGTTAAAGCATCTGACAAGCTAGCTGATAAATCTACTGCTGAATTAAATGCTCTATCAGTAAAAGTGGCAGATAATAAATTAGAAACGATTACTGGTCAAAAATTAACTAGTGTTGCGACTGTGACAGGTGTTGCTGATGGAATGGCTCCTGAACTTGTAGGAACCAATCCAGTGACAGTAGCTCATACAGCTGACGGTGCTACCATTACGCTTAGCTTTGATGAAGCACTAGCTACACTTCCTCCATTAGCTGCTGCTGATTTAGTCTTAACTGATGCTACTGGTAAAACATATGTAGCTGGTAAAGATTACACAGTTAACTTAAAAGCTGGCGATGCAACTAAATTAGAAGTTAAACTCACAGGTGATACAGCTGGGCTAGTTGGAACTAAATTTACCGTTTCTACAGCTTCTACAGTACACTATATTAAAGATGCTGGAGACAATTCAATTGCTACTTTTGCAGGTAAAACGACTGATGCACTACCTGCTGTTACAACAGCACCTTAAAAATCAGAATTCCCAATCGATCCTTATCGATTGGGAATTCTATTTTCTAAAAAGTCAACAATAAACCCACGTTGATACCTGGATAACCCTTCTGGCAAATTCTCTAAATGAAAAAACCCATATTGAGAAATCTCCGCACTCTTCTTAAACTCACCAGAAGTAAATTCTCCTACACAATACACATCCATTCGATGTGGATTCGGCGCATACTTCACATTCAAGACATTCTTAACACTAACAGATAAGCCAGTTTCTTCATATATTTCACGCTCTAAGCCTTTTAGAGGATCCTCATATTCTAACCAACCACTTGGCACCCCCCATGGCTCAGAGCGATACGTATGTTTTAATAATAATATTTCATTTTTCTCATTTACAATCAGCCCCAAAACAGCCACCAGAAAGCGATCATTAGCATACCACATAATCTTTGACCGCCATCTCTTCGGAATCGGAAGCCTCTTCCACAAATAAACCGCCACACGACTTGGAACCAACCTTCCCATCCGAGAACCCATCAAAAACACCTCCTTTAAAAACCGCTTTAACACAGTAAAGCAGTGGGGGACTGTCCCTCATCACTTTACTGTATTAAATCAAAGGGTAAGCTGGCGATACTAAATAAATATTCTCCCCCTTAAGCATTTATTTCCATTATCTCTGAAATTAATTCTTATTAAAATGGGAAGTCGCTTCTGATGGAAATGATTTTTGTGGGAATACTAATAAGGAGATCATCTTAACAAAACAAAAACGCCTAGAGTTTAAACTCTGAGCGCTCCAAATTTAATATAAAGCCCGATACAAAAACGCCACATACTGCGATCTTTTCACATCTTCGCGAGGTTTAAACGTGTTATCGTCATACCCAGCTGCCACTCCAGAGGCTGCAAGTTTCTGAATTGCTTCATAAGCGGGGTTATCACGGCTCACATCGGTAAAGTTTAAGTCCTTTGCAACACTTGGGCTTGTTCGAAGTTTAAAGGCGTTGTTAAAAATCACAGCAATATGCTCACGCTTTACAACTCCATCTGGATTAAAGTTACCAGAATTGTCACCTTTAATAATTCCTTCTTTAAATAACGCATTAATCGGACCAACCGCCCAATGATCGGAAGGGACATCTTTAAACAACTTCGAACGATTCGCCATCTTGAGATTTAAGCTTTCCGCAAGCATGGCAGCCATTTCAGCACGAGTAATCTTTTCTTCTGGTAAAAAGAAACTACCTTCGTAACCAACAATAAGTTCCTTCTTGCTTAGCGTTTGTACAGCTTCAAATGCCCAATGCGATTTCTTTACATCCTGAAACTGGCCAACCTCTAATGAATAATCTAAAACGCGAGTAGCGCCAACATAACGCTTGCTCCAATAAAAAGGATCATTCAATGCAGAAATCGAAACACCTTTACCATCTTGAGAATGGATAAACAGATTATTTCCTATATATATACCCGCATGTGAAATATCTGAACCATATGTATTAAAAAATACCAAGTCACCCACACGTAAATCGAAACGTTTAACGGGCTCGCCTTCCTTTGCCATATCCTTTGATATTCTTGGAAGATCAATATCTAATTGTTTATAAACAAATGAGATGTATCCAGAACAATCAAACCCACTTGGTGAAGTACCACCCCAAGCATAAGGGACACCAATAAACTTTTTAGCAATCGGTAAAAGCTGGTCGTAATTTACGGGTGAAGCTTCCTCTGTTTTCGCGAAAGTTTCTTTTTGAAAGAAAAAAATGAAAAAAAGTGAAACTAATACGAAAGTCGTACGTCTAATCATTTAGGAAAACCACCTCACTCAATGTCTTAATATAGAAAAGAATAGCATATTATGTAGAATAGTAGTTTTACAATTTTGTAACAAAATTGTAAGAAAAGTAGTAATAATTAGAAAAGTAGAGGCATAATATTGAGATGTTGAGGAAAAAAATATTGGAATTCCTTAAAAAACCTTGCTATTTTTGACAGTTTTTGTAGAATAGAGAGTAGGCAGTTACGAGTTTTATAGAATGTAAATGTTGATCTAATGAAATGGAAGGATATTACCATATCGTAATGATTGACATTGTTTCTACAAAATTCTATACTAGTATTTGTAATTGTTAACAATTGAGCTTGAGAGATTGATAGTGTAAAATTTCTCAATTGTCTCAGTTAAAATATTTAGCTTTTATTAAGAGGAGGAAATAAAGTAATGGCTTACCAACCAAAGTCTTACCGCAAGTTCCTAGCTGGAACTATCAGTGCTGCTGTTGTAGCATCTGCTGTTGCACCTGCTGCATCAGCTGCTGAAGTAAAATTCCCAGACCTAGCTGGTCTAGATCAAGAAACTACTACTGCTATTGAAGCATTAGTTGGTTTAGGAGTTATCGTTGGTCAACCTGACGGTAAATTTGCTCCAAACAAAACTATCAACCGTGGTCAAGCGGCTGAAATGACTGTTAAAGCTCTTCCAAACGTAGAGCCAAAAGCTAATCCAACTGGAAAAGTTTTTGAAGATTTATCAGCAGATAGCTACTACGCTAAATTCGCTGAAGCGTTAGCTGAAGCAAAATTAATCCCTGCTGGCGGAAAATTCGCTGCTGGAACTGACATGACTCGTGAAGCAATGGCAGTAGCATTAGTTACTGGCTTTGGTTTAAAAGACAACGGTAAAGCTGTTGAAGTCAAAGACCTTGATAAAGCATCTGCTGAATCACGTGCTGCTATCAAAATCCTTGCTCAACACGGATTAACAAAATTACTAGATGGTAATTTCAATCCTGCTGACGCTGTTAAACGTTCACAATTTGCTTTATTCTTCTACCGTGCAGTTGCTGCTTCTGCAGTTACAGCTGAAGTTGCTGAAATCAAATCAGTTAACGAAACTACTTTAGAAGTTAAAGTTAAAGGTTCATTAACAACTGTAGCTCCTACTGACTTCACTTTTGACGGTGGATTAACAGTAACTGCTGCTGAAATCGTTCCTGCTGCTGCAGCTGACACTTTCACAACAGTTAAGTTAACTACTTCTAAGCAAGAAGCTGGAAAAACTTATAAATTAGTAACATTCAAAGGTACAGAAGTTAAAACAGAAGTTAAGGTAGTAGTACCTTCAACTGTTGCTACTGTTACTGGTGTTACTACAAACAACCTTAAAGAAGTAACTGTAAACTTCTCTAGTAAAGTAGCTGCAACTGATGCTTCTAAATTAGCTACTAACTATGTAGTAAACGTAACTGCTGGAACTAACCCAGGTGCAAAAACTGTATCTAAAGTTACTTTAGCAGCTGATGGTTTATCTGCTGTGTTAACTTTAGAAGGTAATTTATCTCAACAAAATGCTGTTGACGTAACAGTTAAGAAAGCAGTTGGTCTAGCTGCTGACGAAACTAAGTCAATTGTAAGTGTTCTTGATACAACAATCCCAACTGCAGATGCAGTTACATTAACTGGTCCAAATACTTTCACAGTAACTTTCTCTGAGCCGGTTCAAGACGGAGTAGCTGTAAGCTTAAATAATGGTGTTTACGGAGTATCTAAGTCTGAATTATCAGCAGACAAAAAGACTTTATCTGTTACATTATCAGCTTCTACACTTCCAGAAGGAACTTACAATGTAAAAGTTGATGGATTCAAAGATTTTGCTAACTTCGCTGGTGTTTCTAAAACATTTGCTGTTGAATATAAGAAAGATGTTACTGTGCCAACAGTAGAACTAGTTTCTGCTTCTCAAACACAAGTAACTGTTAAATTTAATAAGCCAGTATTCTACAATGGTGCGGAATTAACTGAAGAATTCTTCTACCACACTTACAGTGCTTGGAAACCAGTTAAAGCTGTATCTACTGATGGCGGTCAAACTTATGTATTAAGCTTCAAAGACGAAAGTGATCTAACTCAAGACTACTACCTACCAGTTGGTACTTCAACTGTAACAGTATTAGCTAAGTCTGGAGATAAAGTTGTTAAAGATGCATGGGGTAACGTGATGGCTGCAGATGCTAAGTTAACTGCAACTGTAACAGCTGATTCTGAAGCTCCAACAGTTAAATCTGTAACTGCTAAATCAGAAAGCAAAGTAGAAGTTGTATTCTCTGAAGACGTAACTTTAGCTAGCGATAGCTTAACTGTTAAAGATTCAGCTGGTAAAGTTGTAACTGGTTATACAGTTACTTACACTACTACTGGTGGAGTTTACACAGCTACATTAGCATGGCCTGATACTCTTGAAGGAAAATTAAAAGGTGGAACTTACACTGTTGATGTGAAGAACGTTAAGGACAAAGCATTAGCTCCTAACACAATTACAGCTGTAACTCAATCTTTCACAATCACTGACTTAACAGCTCCTACAGCTCCAACAGCTAAAGTTGTTGATGATAGTGCAACTGCAACTGTTATTTACTTAACATTTGGAGAAGATATGGCTACAACAGGTGCTGGTTCAGTAGTTGAATCTAGTAACTACCGTTTAGACAATAAAGTTCTTCCAACTGGTTCTAAAGTAGAATTATTCGGAAGCTCTAAGAAAGTTAAAATCACATTACCAAAAACAGCTGGACTTGTTGGTACAAGTAAATTAGCTGTTGGTCAATTAGCTGATGCTAATGGTAATAAAATGGAAAACTTCAGCACACCTGTTCTTCTTGAAGCTGATACAGCTGCAAAAGAATTCACTGCTGCTGCAGTTGGAGTTCAAAAATTACAATTAGTTGTTGCAGGTGAAATCACTACTGTAACTGCTGATGGAATCCTAGTAACATATGTAGGCAGAGCAGGTGCTGCTGATCAGACTGTTGCTGCTATTGATTCTGTAGTTTACAACCCAACAACTGACAAAACAACTATCACAGTTACAACTAAAGAAGTTGTTAAACTTGCTAACACTTCTCAAGTTGAAGCTAACAAGTTAATCGTTAAGATCGTTGATAACAAGCTTGCAACAATTACTGGTAAGAAATTAGTTGACGTAGCTCCTGTTGCTGAAACTAAAGTTGCTGACAAAATGGCTGCTTCAGTTATCGCTAACGGTATCTATGATGATGCAACTGCAGGTTCAAAAGCATTCGTTATTGAGTTTAACGAAAACTTAGACCAAACTAGTCCTTTCTTCTATGCTAATGATTTAGTTGTAACTAAAGCTGATGGAACTGCATTAGTTGCTGGTATTGACTACACAACTACTGTTTCTGGTTCAGAATTACATGTAACTATCACTGGTGAAGTTGGTAAATTCAAAGTTAAATCTAAGGATGCTATCACATATACTAAAGACGCTCAAGGTAACATTGTAAACGTATTTACAACTGTTGTTGACGTTGAAGTGGATGTTGACCCTGTTAAATAAAAATAAACGAAACGTTACTTTATAAGCCTTTATACTAGGTGAAAAAAGTCAAAATTCACCTCATGTGTTTTGTAATGCATGAGGTGTTTTTTGAACTATCATTATGAATTGGTAGGTGGAATTCCTACTCATGATAACAACCATAAGCATGAGCCTAATCCTCCTGCATCCAGTGCGGTTCTAACAAGCCAAAGGGATGAAGTCAGGTGAAGTCGTACTCTAATTGAGGCGGGGTTCTTTAAAAGGTAGCTATGGTTAGGAGACGAATCCATGTTGACCCAGGGTGAGTTAGTGATAGCTATGTAAATGAAGCTAGCGGGTTAGCTATCATCTATAAATTTGCAATGATTTATAGCGATTTGTATAATTGGTTGTTAAACATTTCGTTCTCATTCCTGTATAGTGGAAGCCTAAGGTTACCAAAAAGAGGGATCATAATGATGGAACGTTTGAAGTCTTATTAGAAGAGGTGTGTTAGCACCAGTGAATCTAGTAGGATGGCTGCGCGCTCATAGTAGTGGTGATCATCAGCCGTTTGAACCATTGTGGTAACATAGTGGGAGGATAAAACTGATAGGAGTGAAGGAGTGCAGTCAGTAAAAAAATAGAACTATTTTGAACTTATTTCCCCAAAATGAGTTTAATGAAAATACTAGTGATTGGCCCTCAAAAACGGTAACGTTTGAGGGCTTATCATCATTATAAGAGAACTGGAACCTATATGTTTCGGTTCTTTTTTATATTTATCTCAAGAATATTTTATATAGTAAAAATTACCAAGGTTAGTTTTGGAGGCGGTTACAAGTCTAATAGTTTAAACTTTACTTAATCATTACAGTATTTTAATAATTCAATATTGAACAAATTGCTTAGGTGTGTAATACTAGGAATTGGGGAAATAATAGTAAAATAGTCTTACTTCTTTTACTGATGGAACGCCGTATGCGTTGAAAGACGCCCGTACGGTGTAGGCTCAGTGTAAGCTGGGAATAGCGCAAAATATAAATTATCTTTAATGCACACAAATGACCAACACGCGAATCTTGATAATGTAGCGAAAAAAATCGCAGCAATTAAAGACATCCGTGCAGTAAAACCAAACGCATTACTAGTGGATGCAGGTGACGTTTTCTCTGGTACTCTTTATTTCAATGAGTATCAAGGATTAGCAGATTTACAATTTATGAACTTAGCTGGCTATGATGCTATGACATTTGGTAACCATGAATTTGATATGGGAACTGCTACATTAGCTAATTTTGTTAAGGGTACTTACTTCCCACTTGTAAGCGCTAACGTAAACTTTGCAAATGATGTAAATTTAAAATCTCGTTTCAATGACACAATCACAGTTGATGCACGTGGTGGTCAAATTTACAACGGAATGATCAAAGTTGTAAATGGCGAGAAAATTGGTATTTTCGGATTAACGACTGCTGAAACTCCAACAATTTCAAGCCCGGGTGCAGGCGTTGTATTCGAAAACTACATCGCAGAAGCACAAAAATCAGTTGATGCATTTAAAGCAGCAGGAGTTAACAAAATCGTTGCATTATCACATCTTGGTTTCAACGATTCTCTTGATTGGGACAATGACTTAGAATTAGCTAAGCGTGTTGAAGGTATTGACGTTATTGTTGGTGGTCATACTCACACACTATTTGACGGAAAAGAGGGACGTCCTTCTACAGTAGTATTTGACACAACTGGTGCCGAACCAACGGCAATTGTTACTGCCAACGAATACAATAAATACCTTGGTGATTTAGACGTTAATTTTGACGCAACTGGTAAAGTAATTACTAGTGAAACATCTTGGCGTTTAATTGACATCAACACTTATGCAAAACAAGATGCAGAAGCTGCTCAAATCTTAAATTCTAAGTACGCTCCAAAAATTAATGAATTAAAAGCTACTGTTGTTGGTTCTACCGCAACTGCACTAGTAGGTGGAAATCCTCCTACACGTGTTGGAGAAACGAACCTTGGTAACTTCATTACTGACGGTATGCTTGCAAAGGCAAAACAGATTAACCCTGAAACAGTAATTGCTCTTCAAAATGGTGGAGGTATTCGTACAACTATAGATGCAGGTAACATTACATTGGCTAACTTACTAGCAGTACTACCATTTGGTAATACACTAGGAATCATGAACTTAACTGGTTCTGAAATTAAAGCAGCCCTTGAGTATTCTGTTAAAGACGCACCTACTGCATTTGGTGGTTTCTTACAAGTTTCTGGTTTGAAGTTCACTTATGATAGCTCGAAGTCAGCTGGAGAAAAGGTTCAAACAATCGATGTGAAAAATGCAGATGGAACTTACACTGCTTTAGATTTAACTAAGAGCTATTATGTAGCAACAAACGTATTCACTGCTAAAGGTGGAGACGGATACACAATGTTTGCTAATGCATACGCTGAAGGTCGTGTAAGAGAGCCAGGATTTGTTGACTGGGAAATTTTCCGTGACGCAATCGCAGCTCAACCAAACAAAGTTGTTAACGCAACAGTTGAAGGTCGTATCGTAAACGTAGCACCACAAACAGTTGTTGCTACAACATTCAGTGGAACTACTGCTGCTCCAAAAACATACGATGGTAACGTTTTAGTTGATGTAACTGGAGTTACTAAGCTTGAAAACGCTGTTGTTAAGGGGAACTTAATCCTTAAAGGTAACGCAGGAGTAACGTTTGAAAACGTAACAGTTGAAGGCGAAACAATTTTTGAAGATTAATAATTAAAAAAGAGATCCTTCTAGTCTTTCGGGGCTAGAAGGATTTACTTACCATTTGTAATTGTCGAATTATGGAATTTTGTTCATCTTCCCTAAATAAAATCTATGGAGGCACACATGAATTATAAGCAAAAGAAAAAGATATTCAATGTTGCATTAATTTTTGCGCTAATATTCAGTCTTTTAACTCCTTTTCAAAATGAGTCAAAGGCTGCTGATGTACTAACGGTAGCTGAAGCAATCGCGAATAATAGTGGTACTGGTAAAACAGTGGAAGGCTACATCATTGGGATAACGAATAACGGTCCCACATACCAATCTACACCTCCATATATAGCTTCAAATATCGCAATTGCTGACAGCCCAACTGAAAAAGATAAATTAAAGATCTTGCCAGTTGCGTTGCCTAGTGGAAGTGCAATTAGAGCAGCCTTAAACTTACTTGATCACCCTGAGAATTTAGGGAAAAAAGTACAAATTACAGGAAGTCTTGAATTATATTTTGGAGCAGCTGGACTAAAATCTCCAACAGCATACACAATAGTTGTAGATACAACTCCAGCAACACAAGTGGAAAAAGTAACTGCTTTACCTGCTGCAGGTGCAGTGAGCACTGGTACACAAGTTACTTTAGCTACCACAACAGCTGGTGCAACAATCTACTATACAATTGATGGTACAAACCCTACGACACAAAGTGCTACATATAATGGACCGATAACAATCACAGGTCCAGTAACAATTAAAGCGCTTGCTGTAGCACCTAACTTATCAAATAGTGAAGTTGTAACTTTACCTTATACTTTACTTACTGAAAAAACTGTAGCTGAAGTTAGAGCCATGACAATTGATTCAAATGTTCAAACAAGTGGTATCGTAACAGCAGTACTAGGAAGAGCCATTTACTTCCAAGATGCTACTGCAGGACTTGTTGCATACACACCTACTAATAGCACGATTGAACCTGGTAGTATTATTACGGTAAAAGGTAAATTAATAGAATACAGTGGTCTATTAGAAATCGAAGCACCACATGAAAATATTACAGTTACAGGAACTGCACCAATTCCGGCTGCACAATTGGTAACTGCTGCTGATTTCAAAGAAAGCATTGAAGGAACATTAGTAAAAGTTAAAAATGTAACCGTTAACTCATTATCAAGTGGTACATTTAAAGCAGTTGATGGAGCAGGAAAAACTTTTGATATCCGTCCGTTAAATTCATCAATTCTAGCAGTAGAAACAACATATGAAGAAATTACAGGTGTTCTAGGTGCGTTTGGAACAAACTATCAGTTAATTCCACGTGATGCAAGTGATGTTCTACAAGACTCATCTGTTGTTCAAAAAGTAGTTGCAACACCAGGTGCTGGTATGATAAAAAAAGGTGATTCAGTTACTCTAACTACCGGTACAACTGGAGCAAAAATCTATTACACGACTAATGGTTCTGAACCAACAGTTAATAGCACAGAATTTACTACACCTATTGTTATTAGTGCTGATACAACAATTAAAGCTGTAGCAGTAAAACAAGACTTAACAAATAGCGAAATTGGAACATTTGCTTATGGTGTATATGAAGGACAAGTTCGTATTCGTGATATCCAAGGTGTTGGCCACTTTTCAAAATTTGATGGTGGTAATGTAACTGGTATCGAAGGTATTGTTACTTTCGTTGACGGAAACAACATCTTTATTCAAGACCAACAACCAGACAATGATCCTAAAACTTCTGAAGGTATTTTAGTATTCAAATCGGGTCATACAGTAAAAGTTGGAGACGTTGTAACGGTTGATGGTTCAGTTAAAGAATACTATCCTAACAACAATGGAGTAGAACTTCCAATTACTGAAATCAATGCGACAACAATAACTGTAAAGTTAAGTGATCAACTACTTCCAGCACCGATTGTTCTAGGTGTAGATCGTATAGCTCCAAGTATCATTGACAATGATCAATTAACGGCATTTGAACCTGTTGAAGATGGAATCGATTTCTACGAAAGCATCGAAGGTATGTATGTTCAAATCGATCACGCAAAAGTTACAGCACCACAATATAGTGGTGAAGTTCATGTAATCCCAGGAAATAAAGTACCAAATACAGCTGGTGGTGGAATGAGAATTAGTGAAAATTCTTATAACCCAGAGAAAATTGCTCTTTATTTTAACAACTCTAAATTCAGAGCTAAGATGGGCGATCAGTTTGAAGGATCAATCACTGGTGTTATCAACTATGGTAATAACATATACCGTTTATTAACAAAAGAAGCTAGCTTACCAACTTTAAAAGTTGCACCTATCGTGCCACAAACAACATCAATCGTACCAGCAGATGATCAATTAACCATTGCGTCTTACAACGTTGAAAATTTCTCAAAAGCTAAAACAAGCCCAGAGAAAGTAGAAAAAGTGGCTCGTGCTATCGTAACAAACATGAAATCTCCTGACATTGTTGGGTTAATTGAAGTACAAGATAATGATGGAAGCACAAACTCTAGTAACGTAGATGCATCAGAAAGTGCAAAAGTTTTAATGGATGAAGTGAAAAAACTTGGTGGACCACAATATGCTTATACAGATATCGCTCCTGTTAATAACCAAGATGGTGGAGAAACTGGTGGAAATATCCGCGTTGCATTTATCTACAATCCTGAACGCGTATCATTAACAACTGGAGCTCTAAAAGGAACAGCAACACAAGCTGTCGGCTTTGAAAACGGTAAGTTAACATTAAATCCTGGACGTATCGATCCAACTAACAGTGCATTTAATTCTAGCCGTAAGCCACTTGCAGCTCAATTCGATTTCCAAGGCAAGAGTGTTATTGTTGTAGCTAACCATTTCAATTCAAAGGGTGGAGACCAACCTTTATGGGGTAAAACACAACCACCTGTACTAAGCAGTGAAGTTCAACGTCACAAAATTGCTAAAATATTAAATACTTTTGTAACAGATGTAAAAACTAAAGATCCAAATGCTAACGTTGTATTACTTGGAGACTTTAATGATTTTGAATTTACACAAACGTTACAAATTGTTAAAGGTAATCAATTAACAAATATGATTGATAAAGTTCCTGCAGAAGACCGCTACACTTACAATTTCTCAGGTAATGCTCAAGTACTAGATCATATTTTGGTTACAAATAACATGGTAGCTAACACTAAGGTTGATACGGTAAACGTAAACTCTGGTTACATGGAAGAGGACGGACGTGCATCTGACCATGACCCAGTAATCATCCAAACAAAATTAACGGCTGCACCAATTGAAATATTACCACCAGCAACAGCACCAGCTAACACAAAAGTTTACAACTTAATCGGCTTCAATACGAAGAAATTAACTGTAAACAACAACGGTGCTAACATTACTGTAAGTACAAATTCTGTTATTCGCGAAGGTATCATCTTAAAAGGTTCTTATGCTAAGCTACAAGGCGATGGCTTAAAGAACACGGTTCTTATCCTTGCTCCAACACAACCAGGTGCAGTGATTGATCTAAGTGGTGTTGAAGTGAAAGAAGTCATCATTGAAAATGCGAATATTAGCCAAATCCGTGGTGCTGAATTCGTTCAAAAATGGACAGTATCCGATGATGTTGATACTTCTGGCATCAAAGTTACAAATGTAGGAGGAGTAGTTCTCCCTTCACCTTTTTTTTCCCAAGCACCCGTTGATCCGGTAACACCACCAATCGTTCCACCGGTTGATAATGGTACCGTTTCTACTTACTATGCTAATGCAAATGGACTAACGGGTGCGGCTTTAAAAACAGCTTTACACAACATCATTAAAGTACAAACTAAAATTACTTATGACCAAGCAAGAGAAGCTTTAAAGGAAACGGATGAAGATCCGAACAATCCGAACAATGTCATCCTTTTATATAAAGGAACTTCTCAAGCTAAGTCCACTTTTGGTAGCGGAGCAAACGATTGGAATCGTGAGCACGTTTGGGCTCAATCTCATGGTAACTTTGGGACAGGCGTTGGACCAGGTACAGATATCCATCACTTAAAACCTACTGATGCATCTGTAAATAGTTCACGTGGAAATAAAGATTTTGATAACGGTGGTACGGCTCATAATGAGTGTACGCTATGTAAATATGATGGCGATTCTTGGGAAGCACCAGATCGTGTAAAAGGCGATATTGCTAGAATGCTTATGTATATGGATGTTCGTTATGAAGGCAACGGTGAAATCAATCTAGAATTAGTTGATTACACTGGTACTTCAGGTGCAAAACACGGTAAGATTTCAACTCTACTGCAATGGCACTTACAAGATCCAGTTGACGAGTTCGAAATAAGACGTAACAATGTCATCTATGAAAAATACCAAGGCAACCGCAATCCGTTTATCGACCATCCTGAATGGGCAGCAATGATCTTCAAGGCAAGCTAATTTAGTAAAGGCATCCACTCTAATAGAGTGGGTGCCTTTTTTGGTACATAGGGACGGTTCTTGCGTCTCAAGAAAGAAGTAGCGTGCCTACGTTACTGTGCGTAAGTTGTTAGTTATCCTGTAGAGACTTCGTGCGTGTCTGGAGGAGTAATGACAGACTATAGTGAGCACCAGTCAGGTAAGCGTAACAAACTCTTGTATTGTGGTCTTTAGCAAGTATGTGTTCTCGTGTAATAGAAAATATAGAGAACACATTGCGGTGCCATCTGCCTACATAGCCTACTAATATCTTTGAAAGCGTGGAGTACCTAATCTATGAAAAAAGGTGAAAATGAGTCACGAGAACCGTCCAATGCCCCATTTTTTAAGGTTGTTAATCTTACGTGAAAAGGAATTACTTACATAATTGTATTTTATTTACCAAAACCATTGTATGATTTGCTATATTAAAGTAATATTAAATTTGTGTTTCAGGAATATTATGAGAGTTTTATATAAATGTTAGAAAAAATTTAGAGGTGAGTGAAATTTGATGAGATATCCATTTAGTAAAAAAGCGATTGCCTCCGTGCTAGCAGCAACGGTAGCCCTCTCGCCAATCTTAACAACTGGAATGACGTTACAACCGCTACAAGTGGAAGCGGCAACTTCAGATAATAGCTCTGTCGATTCGTTAATTAGTTATTTAGATAGTATCTATGCACAAGTAGCGGATAAAGAAGCATTGAAAGTGGTGAAAGCCGAACTTGCTAAACAAGATTGGAATGCCTACGCGGAACAAATTGCTAGTAAACCAGTCGCACATCCAACAGAAAATAAACAATTATTAGCAAGTATCATGGAGTTATTTGCGAATACGACTGTTCTGGATTTAACCGGAAAACTAGAAACGTTTAAAACCGCTCAAAAAGACAATGTTACCACGGTTTTTGGTTCGGATGTTACAGTTGATATGCTATTAACCTATATTGCTATGGTAGAGACAAACTATTTAAATAGTTTAATAGGATTAGATGTAAGCAAAATCAGTGAGACTACTGTATATTTGAAATTTGTCGATGCTGTTTTTATGACTGAAAATACGTCTGCTGCAAATAAATTAGTAGGCACTAAGTTTTTCGGTTTAGTAGATTCATTCCAAGTGTTACATGTATTACAAAAGGTTTCTAAAGAGACAGATCCAAACGGTGTGGCGCGGAATGAATTAATTTCTGCTCTTAATAAGCTGCAATCACCAACAGACCCGGGAACACTACCGGTGACGCCGCCAGAACATACAACTGAACCAATTGGTTTGACTGAAATTGTGAAAGAAACTGCTCCTAATGGAAAAAATATAGTAGTAACAAAAATACTTGATACTAAGGTAAATGAGCTTCTCAATCTGATTACTCCAACAAATCAAATATTACCTATTAACTTAGAAATTCCAACAGCCGGTGAAACAGTCAAAGCATTGATACCTGGTAAGTTCTTTACTGAAGCCGCAAAGAAAAATCCTAACACCATTATTGAGATTAAAGCTGAAGGTGCAAGCTATAAGCTTCCTATATCTCAAATAAAAGTTGAAGATTTAGCTGCAAAGTTGGGTGTTTCAGCTACTAACCTACAAATCACGGTATCCGTTAATACGGTTGAACGTCCTGAAATTCAAAAAGGGATTAAGGTGCTCTCAAAGGTAGTTGAATTTACCGTTGAGGCTGTTTCAGGTAATAAAAAAGAATCGATCCATACTTTTACAGAATATGTAGCACGTACGATTGTTGGAGAGCGAATGTTTGATTCTAATAAATCTACTGCTGTAAAAATAAATGCCAATGGTTCTGTTTCGTCTGTTCCAACCTTATTTGATAATAAGACGGCAACTTTACATTCATTAACGAACTCAACCTATACGGTTGTTGAAAATAATTTCACCTTCCCAGATGTAGATAACAAAAAGAACTGGGCTGAAGACTATATTGAAACACTTGCGAACAAATTAATTATTAATGGTAAGCCAAATGGATCGTTTGCTCCTAGTGAAGAGATGACACGTGCGCAATTTACAGTACTACTAGTAAAAGCATTAGCATTACCAGGCGAAAAGTATGAACAAAAGTTCAAGGATGTAAAAGCGTCAGACTGGTTTAATTTGAATGGTGAGCTAGCAGCTGCCATTAAGTATGGAATTATTGCAGGGAAACCAGATGGAAGCTTTGCACCGAACGAAAAAGTGACTCGTGCTCAAGCAGCTATCATGTTCAATCGTGCGATGAAGCTTGGTTTTATTAAATATGATATGACAAAGCTTGATAAAACGAAGAGGATAACTGACTTCTTAGATGTTGCTAAGATGAATCAAGAATCGAAATTGGCAATAGAGGCAATCTATCAAGCCGGAATTATTAATGGTAAACCAGACAGCACATTTGATCCGGGTGGTAAAACTAGACGTGATCAGATGGCAAAGATGCTTGCTGAATTCCTAATCTCAGCTAAGTTAATGAACGAAATCAAGTAGTTTTTTAAGGCATTAGTCTATATCTAATGCCTTGTTTCTTGGGGTAATCTAGTAATGGCTAAAGGGAAATGTTCTAGTGAAAATAATTTGTTCTAAAAAGGCATTTTCTTTTCCACTTCAACAAAGTGGGTACTTTTACCTTGATGTAATTAGAACGTAATACAACAATTTCCAACAAATTTCCTAATTAATTTACAAATATTCGACAAAAACCGGAAAATCCTGTGATATAATTATCGACAGAACTACGAACAATATTGGAGGAAGTTATGGAAGAGACTATAAGTTTGCGTGAATTGTTTTATACATTACGGAAGAGAATATGGATGATCATTTCAATTGCGGTTGTTGCTACATTAGCTAGTGGAATCATCAGCTTTTATGTTCTTACTCCGATTTATTCATCTTCAACACAGCTTTTGGTTAATAAAGAGAAAAGTGATCAGCCTATGTATAATGTTGGTGAGATACAGACGAATTTGCAATTAATTAATACGTACAATGTTATCATTAAAAGTCCAGCTATCCTTGATTTGGTTGCAAAGGAACTAGATATGGATGTAACAAGCGAACAGCTTAATGCAAAAATTACTGTAGGCAGTGAAAAGGATTCACAGGTTTTATCCATTTCCGTACAAGATGCAGATCCACAAATGGCGACTGACATTGCCAATACTACGGCAAAAGTATTCCAAAATGAAATTGTTAAAATCATGAATGTCGATAATGTGAGCATTCTTGCGCAAGCAAAAACGAAGGAAAATCCTTCTCCGATTAAACCAAGACCGTTATTAAATATTGCGATTGCTTTAGTAGTTGGTTTAATGGCTGGTGTGGGTCTAACATTCCTTTTAGAATATTTGGATAACACGATTAAAAATGAGATGGATGTTGAAAAGGTGTTAGGATTACCTGTTTTAGGTGCTATTCATACGATGTCTGAAAAAGACCTAATTAATGGATTAGGCAATAAGCAGCAGGCGGAAGTAAGAGGTGAATCGTTCGGTGTTTAATTTTAAAAAGAAAACAAAAAAAATTGGTTCGAATAAAAGAAATTTAATTACTCATTTCTCTCCAAGAGCAGCTATTTCGGAGCAATATCGTACGATTCGTACGAATATCCAATTTTCCTCAGTAGATGAATCGATTAGAACGATTCTTGTTACTTCATCTGGTCCTGAAGAAGGAAAATCAACGACAGTTGCAAATCTTGCCGTTGTATTTGCTCAACAAGGGAAAAAAGTCCTATTAATTGATGCAGATTTAAGAAAGCCTACGGTTCATTATACGTTTCAATTAGATAATACAACTGGATTAACAAATGTATTAACGAAACAAACACAGCTAGAAAAGGCTGCGGTTACGACACTTGTAGACAATTTATCGGTATTGTCTTCAGGGCCAATTCCACCGAATCCTGCTGAATTGTTAGGATCAAAAGCGATGGAAGATATGTTAGTCACAGCTTTAGAGCAATATGACATTGTCATCTTTGATACACCACCAGTACTAGCGGTAACAGATGCACAAATACTAGCGAATCGCTGTGATGGTACAATTTTAGTAGTAGGTAGTGGGAAAACTCAAATTGAGCCTGCTGTGAAGTCGAAAGAGTTGTTGTTAAGTTCAAAAGGTAAGCTACTTGGTGTCGTATTAAATCGAAAAAACGCAAAGGATTCTCAGTATTACTATTACTATGGTCGGAATTAGACAGGATTCGACAAATTACACCCCTTCAATAAGTCGTGGGCATATGGTACTATTGATTAGGTAATTATTTGGGAATAGAGAGGTTGGTAGAATGATAGACTTACATTGTCATATATTGCCGAATGTTGATGATGGACCGAAAGAATTAGCTGAAAGTGTCGAAATGGCTAAGGAAGCGGTTCGACAAGGAATTAAGACTATCATTGCTACCCCACATCATAGAAATGAAAAGTATGAAAATCATGGACAAACCATTTTTAGACAAGTTGAAGAATTTAATAGAGTTTTAAAGAGTGAGAATTTAAACCTTACGGTCCTTCCAGGTCAAGAGACTCGTATTTTTGGTGAGATGGTAGAAGGGCTTGAATCTGGTGAGATTCTTCCGTTGAATCAAGGGAAGTATGTTCTTGTCGAGTTACCTTCCGGGCATGTTCCTCGGTATACAGGTCAGCTGATGTTTGATATACAGTTGAAGGGCTTTGTTCCAGTTATTGTTCATCCAGAGCGTAATCAGGAGATTATGGAAAACCCTGAAGTGTTGTATCAGCTTGTGAAAAAGGGTGCATTAACTCAGGTCACTGCTTCTAGTGTTACTGGTCATTTTGGTAAAACGATCAAGAAGTTTACACATCAGTTACTTGAAGCGAATTTAACTCATTTTATTGCTTCGGATGCTCATAATACGACGAGCCGTGGGTTTAAGATGGTTGAGGCTTATAGTACAGTGGAAAAGGTGTTTGGAATTGATTTTGTTTATATGTTGCGGGAGAATGCAGAGCTGGTTCTAACGAGTAAGAGTGTTTATAAGGAATCACCTTTGCGGGTGAAGAAGAAAAAGATACTTGGGTTGTTTTAGTTAGCGATTATAATATTGATAATGTTTTGTGGGATGATTGTTTAGAATTACCCTTATGGGTGATTTGGGATAAAAATTTATGTTTATTCACTTAATAGCTCGGTACATATTTGCATTACTACATCTAGAATTCAGGTAACAATTCCTGACCGGCAATGTCTCCTAAGTCGTTAAAAGCTGGAGGTACTCGGCTGTGCTGTGGGGAAAGAGATTGTTGAATTACTCTTTTCCTTAGACGCTTGTCGTCATTAGTATAGTGTGAGGATGGGTTTAAGGCCCAATTTTAAAAACTATCTAAATATCTATTGAAAGTATGTGTAAATGACATGTGTTTTCAATAGATATTTATTTTTTGGGCAAATCACTGTATCGCATTAAAGTATAGGGGGATTTTGGGTGAGCTATCGAAAGCGTTTGACCTTTATGATCGGTTTGGATTCAGTTATTGTATTGACGGCTATTTATTTAAGTTACATTCCGTTGCATCCATCGATTGAAAATTTTGGATTGCAGAATTTATTTATAAGTTCACTTGTTTTATTAGTTTGCCATCATTTATTTGCTTCGATTTTTAATATATATAACAAGGCTTGGGAGTATGCAAGTATCGGTGAATTGGTAGCGATTGTTAAGGCAATTACCTTTTCGATTTTTGTAACGGCTATTTTTCAATTTGCTATGGGATATGAGATTTATGGGAGAGCGTTAGCCACTACTTGGATGCTTCATGTTCTGTTGATAGGTGGTTCTCGTTTTTCTTGGCGGGTTTTTCGTGATCAGCATTTAAAGACTAAGAAAGATATGAAAAATGTATTAGTGGTTGGTGCTGGTAAAGCTGGTACGTTAATTACTCGTCAATTACTTAATAATCAAGATCTAGGATTGAAGCCTTCGGCTTTTATTGATGATGATCCTAATAAGTATAAGCTTCAAATTCTGGGGATTCCAGTTGCTGGGACGTCTGAGGAGATTGTACAAGCAGTTGAGAAATATCAGATTGATTTGATTGTGCTGGCAATTCCTTCTTTAAATAAAGATGAGTTGACTAGGATTTTTGATGAGTGTTCGAAGACGAAGGTTAAGACTCAGATTATGCCGATGATTGAGGATATTATGCTTGGGAAGGTTGCTGTCAACCAGTTCCGTGATGTGGAAGTGGAAGACCTTTTAGGGCGTGAACCTGTTGAGTTGGATATTGATGGTATTTCCGAGTATATCACTGGGAAGACTGTGCTAGTTACGGGTGCTGGTGGGTCGATTGGTTCGGAGATTTGTCGGCAGATTTGTCGGTTTTCGCCTAAGAAGCTTGTTTTGGTTGGGCATGGTGAGAATAGTATTTACTTGATTGATATGGAGTTGCGGAATTCTAGTCTACCTTCGGTAGAAATTATAACGGTGATTGGGGATATTCAGGATCGAGCTCGGATGTTTGAGGTTATGGAGGAGTATCGGCCGCATGTGGTTTATCATGCTGCTGCGCATAAGCATGTGCCGCTTATGGAATATAACCCCAGGGAAAGTGTTAAGAATAATGTTTTTGGGACTAAGAATGTTGCTGAGGCGGCAGACACCTTCGGTGTTGATACTTTTGTTTTGATTTCTTCTGATAAGGCGGTTAATCCTACTAATGTGATGGGGTCTACAAAGCGGATTGCTGAGATGGTTATTCAGCAGTTGAGTAAGACTAGTAATACAAAATTTGTTTCGGTTCGGTTTGGGAATGTGCTTGGGAGTAGAGGTAGTGTTATTCCTTTGTTTAAGAAGCAGATTTTGGCTGGGGGGCCGGTTACGGTTACTCATCCGGATATGACGAGATATTTTATGACTATTCCGGAAGCTTCGCGGCTTGTTATTCAGGCGGGTTCGTTGGCTCGTGGTGGTGAAATCTTTGTTTTGGATATGGGTGAGCCAGTTAAGATTGTTGACCTTGCGGTCAATCTTATTAAACTTTCTGGGTATTCTGTTGAGGAAATTGGGATTAATTATTCTGGTATTCGCCCTGGGGAGAAGATGTTTGAGGAGCTTCTTGGGGAGAATGAGGTTCATGGTGAGGCTATTTTTCCTAAGATTTTTATTGGGAAGGCTAGTTTTGAGCAGGAGGATGAGGTTGGTTACCTGTTGATGCATTTTGAGGAATTATCTTCTCAGGAATTGAAGGATTATGTTTTGAGTTTGGCTAATCGTCGGGAGATTAAGCCGTTTGCTTTGGCTAGTAGTAATTGATATTTTTGTGTAATTATTGATAAAAAACCATCGGTTTTTAAGGTCTTATTAATTTCGTGAGTAAAGAGGGGATTAGATTGAAAAAAGTACGTAAAGCTATTATTCCGGCAGCTGGATTAGGTACGAGGTTTTTACCTGCTACGAAAGCTATGCCTAAAGAAATGTTACCAATTGTTGATAAACCGACTATCCAATATATCGTTGAAGAGGCAATTGCTTCTGGTATTGAGGATATTATTATTGTTACTGGTAAAGGGAAACGTTCAATTGAGGATCATTTTGATTTTGCTCATGAGCTTGAACAAAATTTAATGGATAAGGGAAAGTTTGAATTGCTTGAAAAGGTTCGTTATTCAACTAATCTCGCGGACATTCATTATATCCGACAAAAAGAGCCAAAAGGATTAGGACATGCGGTTTGGTGTGCACGGAATTTTATTGGTGATGAGCCATTTGCTGTGCTTTTAGGGGATGATATTGTTCAGAGTGATACTCCTTGTTTGAAGCAATTGATTAATCAGTATGAAGAAACTCTATCTTCTGTTATTGGGGTTCAAAGTGTGCCCGATGAGGAGACTCATCGTTATGGGATTGTTGAACCTTCGGTTCAAGATGAACGTCGATATCAGGTTGAGAATTTTGTGGAGAAGCCTGCTCCGGGAACTGCTCCTTCTAATCTTGCTATTATGGGTAGGTATATTCTTACTCCTGAGATATTTATGTTTTTGGATCAGCAGGAAAAGGGTGCTGGTGGAGAGATTCAGTTGACAGATGCTATTCAGAAGTTGAATCAGATTCAACGGGTGTTTGCTTATGATTTTGAGGGTAAGCGATATGATGTTGGGGAGAAGTTGGGGTTTGTGAAGACTACGATTGAGTTTGCTTTGCAGAATGAGGAGATTAATGTTGAACTACTGGAATATTTAAAGCAAATTGTTCAAAGTAATTCTGCACAAGTAATTAAAGCTTAGGAATTAGATAAAATTACAAAAATAAAGCTCCTATTCATTTGAGTATTACATGGTTAGGAGCTATAGTTTTGTGAGTTGATTAAGAATTTGAATTTAGATCTCTTAAGTTAGATAACTTAATGTAAAAGCTATGTTCAAATATATTTCAATAATAGCAAGAGTAATAAATCTAATCTCTAGGATAAATAAGTGTTAGTTGATTAGTAGTTAGTTGGAATTTATAGAAGTTCCAATTAAGTACTAAGTGACTAAATAATATTTTCTTATAGAGATACTTAATAGTGGAAGGAAGTTATGGTCAATGAGTGAAAGAATCTTTCTTTCATCACCACATATGAGTGATGAGGGCTATGAAATGGAATATGTGAAGGAAGCTTTTGATACAAATTGGATCGCACCTCTTGGAGAGAACGTAAATGGATTTGAAAAAGAACTAGCTAAGAAAGTTGGTTCGAAAGCTGCTGCGGCACTATCATCTGGTACAGCTGCCATTCACTTGGCGCTTAAAGCAGCTGGAGTTGGAGAAGGGGATATTGTTTTCTGTACAACACTCACCTTTTCAGCAACAGCTAATCCAATTATCTATCAAAATGCTATTCCAGTTTTTATTGATAGTGATTATGAAACTTGGAATATGTGTCCTAAAGCGTTAGAGGAAGCTTTTATTAAGTATCCGAAAGTAAAGGCTGTAATAGTAGTACATTTATACGGACTTTCTGCAGACATGGATAAGATTGTAGATTTATGTAAGAAGTATAATGTGGTATTAATTGAAGATGCAGCTGAATCTTTAGGTACCTATTATAAAGGTAAACATACAGGCACTTTTGGTGACTATGGGATATTCTCTTTTAATGGAAACAAAATCATTACCACTTCTGGTGGTGGTATGCTTGTTTCAAATAATGAAGAAAGAATTGCTAAGGCGAGATTTTGGGCTACTCAAAGTCGAGATCAAGCAAGGCATTATCAACACAGTGAATTAGGATTTAATTATCGGATGAGTAATGTTGTTGCAGGAATTGGTAGAGGACAGCTTAAGATATTAGATCAAAGAGTAGAGAAGAAGAATGATATATTTGAGTTTTATAAGAGAGAATTAGGTGGACTTGAAGGTATTGAGTTCATGCCAAGCAATGAATGGAATGAGCCGAATTATTGGTTGAGTTCTATGATTTTGACTGGAATCGTTCGGCCAACTGATGTTATGGAAGCCTTAGAAGCAGTGAATATTGAATCTAGACCAATATGGAAACCTATGCATATGCAGCCGTTCTTTAAAAATTTTGACTATGTAGGTGGAGATGTATCCGAGAAGTTGTTTGAAAATGGTGTATGTTTACCTTCTGATACAAAGATGACGGATGGAGATTTGAAGATGGTTGTTGATATTATTAAAGGGTTGTGGCTAAAGTAATGAAATATTCTAAAAGTGGTTTCTATAGAAGATTTATAAAAAGGCCAATGGATTTCATGCTATCTTGTATAGCCATTTTAGCCCTTAGTCTAGTTCTTCTTATAGTTGCTCTGCTTGTGAGAGTAAAGCTAGGAAGTCCAGTGTTGTTTAAACAAAGAAGACCTGGTCTTAACGAAAAGATTTTTATGATGTATAAGTTCAGAACGATGACTGATGAAAAAGATGAGAATGGAGAACTACTTCCTGATAGTGTTAGGCTTACAAAATTCGGTAAGTTTTTACGTTCTACTTCGCTTGATGAATTACCTGAGCTTTTAAATATCTTAAAAGGTGATATGTCTATTATTGGACCAAGACCTTTATTAGAGCAGTACTTGCCATTATATAATGAACATCAGAGACGACGACATGAAGTAAGACCAGGGCTATCTGGTCTTGCGCAGGTAAACGGTAGGAATGCAATAAGTTGGGTGCAAAAATTTAATCTGGATGTTGAATATGTGAATAATATTAGCTTTCTTGGTGATTGGAAAATTATCTTCCTAACTATTAAGAAGGTTTTTATTAGAGAAGGAATTAGCTCAGATATAGCTGCAACAATGGAGTTATTTAAAGGTAATGAGGTGGAGATAACGGATGAATGAGATAAATATTCTGATATTGAGTGCTGGAAGACGTGTTGAACTTGTAGAAAGTTTTAAAAATGCAGCAAGAAAGTTAAATTTAATTAGTAACATTGTGGCTGGAGACTGCTCAGATACTGCTCCTGCTCTATACTTTGCTGACAAAGCTTGTAAGTTGCCACATATAAGTGACCCTGAATATATTAATGCAATAATTGAAATATGTAATATTGAAAACATATCTTTAGTGGTACCGACAATAGATACCGACTTATTATTACTCGCAAAAAACAAAGAATTTATTGAAGCAAATTCTAATTGCAAATTATTAATTTCTGATACTAGAGTTATTGAAATTTGTCGAGACAAAATCAATACTCAACTTTTCATGGAGGAAAACAATTTTGGAATTCCTAAAATGTATACAATTGAAGAAATATTGAATAACAGGGATATGGAGTTTCCATTATTTATTAAACCAAAGTCGGGAAGTTCTAGTATTAATACATTTAAAGTAAATAATTATAATGAGTTGAAAATATATAATAGTTTAATAAGTGATCCTATAATCCAAGATTTTATGGAAGGAGAAGAATATACGGTCGATGTATTTTTAGATTTTGATAGTACAATTATCACGATTGTTCCTCGCCTAAGATTAGCAACTCGAAGTGGAGAAATTTCTAAGGGACGAATTATTAGGGATAGAGAGATTATTGAAGATGTATCTAAATTAATGAAGAAATTAAAACCAATTGGTCATATTACTGTTCAACTTATGAAGACTAGAAAAGGCATTGAGTATATTGAGGTGAATCCTAGATTTGGTGGTGGTGCACCAATGAGTATCCAAAGTGGAGCTGATTCATGTGCAAATCTATTTCGATTACTGATGGGTCAAAAACTTGAATATAACGAGAATTTTAAAGATAATGTTACGTTTTTAAGATTTGATAGTAGTGTTTGTGTAGATGAGAATTTGGAGTTAATTAAATGGTGAAAGCAGTTATATTTGACTTAGATGATACATTGATTTCTGAAAAACAATATATAGAGAGTGGGTTTCAGCATATAGCCCAATCTTTTAGCGATAAATTCAAAAAAAATGATCAAGAACTCTTTCAGCTATTAATGGATTTATTTAATGAAAGTTCAAATAATGTTTTTAATAGGGTTCATGATAAATTAGGATTTAATTATACAAAAAAGGATATAGTCGAACTTGTAAATCAATATCGTGATCATGTACCAACTATTAGTTACTTTAATGATGTTTTATCATGTTTAGAATACTTAAAAGACAGAAAAATAAAAATAGGTATTATTACAGATGGCTATGCAAATTCTCAACGTCAAAAATTAATGGCTATTAAAGCATATGATTATTTTGATGAAATAATCATTACTGATCAGTTGGGTAGGGAATATTGGAAACCACATCCTAAATCTTATAAATTAATGAAGGAAAAATTAGAAGTTGACTTTAGTGAAATGATATATGTTGGTGATAATCCAGAAAAAGATTTTTTTATTAGTAGCATCTATCCCATAAAAACAGTAAGAATTAACCGAAATGGTGTTTATGGAAATAGAATGTATTTAAACAACATCATAGAAAACTATTCTATCTATACATTAACTGAACTGAAGTTAGTTATTAAAGAATTGGTTGAGTAATAACTTTAAAAAAAATTTTGAACTTCTTTTTAAAGGGTTCTTACTAGGGGTGTAGAAAGATGGCAAGGATTCTAATCTTAGCTAATAATGATATAGGGTTGTATAAATTCAGAAAAGAACTTATAGAGGTATTAGTTAAATCAAATGAAGTTTATGTTTCATTGCCTAATGGAAATTTTATTTCAAAGCTAACAGAGTTAGGATGTAAATTTATAGAGACACCAATTAGTAGAAGAGGGACTAACCCAGTAGCTGATTTAAAATTATTATTGAAATACAATACTATAATAAAAAAAATTAAGCCAGATGTAGTTCTAACCTTTACCATAAA
Source organism: Pseudoneobacillus rhizosphaerae (assembly GCF_917563885.1). Lineage (GTDB taxonomy): Bacteria > Bacillota > Bacilli > Bacillales > Cytobacillaceae > Pseudoneobacillus > Pseudoneobacillus rhizosphaerae. The sequence continues at coordinate 13,819 of NZ_CAKJTG010000002.1, read as the reverse complement.
ACCGAATGTATTTGGTGGTATGGCATGTAGTATTAATAATATACCTTATATCTCTAATATTACGGGTTTAGGAACTGCAGTTGAAAACGGTGGAATATTACAAAGGATAACACTATTTTTATATAAAATATCTTTAAAAAAAGCTAAGTGTATTTTTTTTCAAAATATAGAAAATCAAGACTTTTTCAAAGAAAGGAATATTATAAGAGGTAAATATAGATTAATACCCGGATCTGGTGTAAACCTTGATTATTTTTCTTTGTTAGAATATCCACCCGACAATAAAATTCAATTTCTTTTTGTTTCACGTGTTATGAAAGAAAAGGGAATCGACCAGTATTTGAAAGCTGCTGAATATATTAAAAATAAATATGCATATACAGTCTTTCATATTTTAGGTTATTGTGAGCAAAATTATGAAAACAAACTAAAAGAGGCACAAGATAAGAAGATAATTGAGTATCACGGGATGCAAAACGATGTAATTAAGTTTTATAGAAATTCCCATTGTACTATTCATCCAACTTATTATCCGGAAGGAATGTCAAATGTGCTATTAGAAAGTGCAAGTTGTGGTAGGCCAATAATTACTACTAATAGAAGTGGCTGTCGTGAAATTATAGATGATGGAGTAAATGGTTACATCGTCGAGCAACAAAACAGTGAAGATTTAATTAATAAAATTGAGAAATTTATAGAATTGGATTATTTAGAAAAAAAGCAAATGGGCTTAGAAGGTAGAAAAAAGGTGGAAAAGGAATTTGACAGAAAACTAGTAATTACTGCTTATTTAGATGAGATTATGAGATAAGTGTATATATAATATAAGTTTTTTAGAAGGAGATATTTATGAGTATTGAAAAACCCAAAAGAATATTACATGTTATGGGTAAAATGGATACAGGTGGTGCAGAGACACTAATTATGAATATTTACCGCAATATTGATAGAACCAAGGTACAGTTCGACTTTATTGTGCATACTAAAGATAAAGGTTATTACGATGATGAAATTTTTGAACTTGGTGGTAATATTTTTAGAGTACCGAATTTTTCTTTATTAAATCTAAAATCATATTATTTAGCATGGGTAAACTTTTTCAAAACTAACAATACTCAATATACAATTATTCACTCCCATATAAGAAGTACGGCTGCGATTTTTTTAAGTATAGCTAGGAAATTTGGATTAGTAACTATTTCACATAGTCATAGTATTTCTAGTGGGAAAGGTATTAATGCCATAATAAAAAAGATTTTACAGTATCCTTTAAGATATATAGCAGATTACTTTTTTTCATGTTCAAAAGAAGCTGGTGAGTGGTTATTTGGAAAAAGGGTTACTTCAAATAGAAAATTCAAAATAATTCCAAATGGAATAAGTTTAGAAAAATATACATTTAGTAATTCAACGAGGAAGAAAATACGTAAAAATTTAAATATTAATGAAAAAACATTTGTAATTGGTCATGTTGGAAGATTCGAATATCCCAAAAATCATGAATTCTTAATTGAAACTTTTAAACTAGTAAAAAAAGATAATGAAAATTCGAAATTACTCCTTATCGGTGATGGTATATTAACCAATTATATTAAAGAAAAGGTCAAACAAAGTAATTTGACCAATTGTGTTTATTTTATGGGGATAAGGGATGATATTCCAGATTTACTACAAGTAATGGATATTTTTGTATTTCCATCACAGTTTGAGGGATTTGGTATTGCAGCTTTAGAGGCCCAAGCTTCTGGGTTGAAAACATTTGTTTCTGATACAATTCCTGAAGCAGTAAAAGTTACAGATAATATTGAAACTATTTCATTAAGTAAGCCTGCTGAGTTTTGGGCAGAAGAAATATTAAAATACAAAAATGGTTACCGAAGAAGAGATACAATGATAAAAATAAAAAATGCAGGTTATGATGTTAAGGAAATAGCTAATTGGTTAGAGGAGTTCTATATAAATGGTTAATAATTCTCAAGAAAAACTAATTACAATTATAACACCTACTTATAATAGAGGCTATTTATTAGAAAGACTTTATAATAGTCTAGTTAAACAAACAAATAAGAATTTTAAATGGTTAATTATTGATGATGGTAGTATTGATAATACAAGAAACTTAATAGATCAATTTATATCTGAAAATAATCTTAATATTAGTTATATCTATAAAACAAATGGTGGAAAACATACAGCATTAAATAAAGGAATTAAGGAAATAGATTCGATTTTAACGTTTATTGTAGATAGTGATGATTACTTAACAAATGATTCTATTGAAAAAATATCCGAAGAGTGGGAAAGAATTAAACATTTAAATTTAAGTGGAATTTGCTTTCTAAAAGGTTATTCAGAAAGTAAAGTTGTTGGTGACAAATATCCTGAAGATTATTTGATTGATAATTATATAAATTTAAGTATAAACAAAAAGATATATGGTGATAAAGCAGAGATTTGGTTAACACGCTTATTAAAAGATAATCCTTTTCCGGAATTTGAAGGTGAAAAATTTATTGGGGAAAGTGTAGTATGGAATAAGATAGCTAATTCTCATGATATGTTATTTATTAATAGAATTATATACTTGTGTGAATATATGGAAGATGGGCTAACAAAGGCTGGTAGAAAGCTTAGGATTAAAAGTCCCTTGGGTAGAATGGAAAATGCAAAACTTAGTTTTTCCTCAAATAAATTCTCTATGATTGCCAAAATAAAAGATATTTGGATATATATATGTTTTGGCCTTTTTGCTAAAAAAAATATTAAATTCCTAATGAAGGATAGCGGAATCCCTATATTAATTATATTAAATCTACCCTTTGGATATTTTTTACACAAATATTGGAAAGTTAAATATAAATAAAATTTGACTAATAACTATGTTTAAACAAAAAAAGTTGATAAATTATATAGTGAAACCTAATTGAGGGAATTTAAAAAACAATATATTAAAAGGGATTATGATGAAGATGGAAAAAAAATTTAAAATTCTACAAGTTATAGGTTCACTGCATATAGGTGGAGCTGAAAATATAGCCATGAATTTTTCAAGGTATATAGATAGAAGTAGGTTTCAGTGTGATTATTTGGTCTTTACTGAAGATATAGGTGAATATGAGAAAGAAGCAATAAGTTTAGGATCAAAAGTAATACATTTGGATCCACCAAATAAAGGATATGTAAATTATTATAAGAACTTAAAGAAAATATTAATTGATGGAAAGTATGATGTAGTTCATTCACATACATTATTAAATAATGGATTAACATTAAAAGTTGCTTACGATTCAAATATTAAAAAGAGAATATCGCATTCCCACAGTACTAATATAATGGGAAAAAAGAATTTTCTTTATAAAGTTTATGCATACTTAATGAAAAAGTTAATTGTTAAATATTCTACGTCCTTAATAGCATGTGGTACTGAAGCAGGTTCTTATTTATACGGTGAGAAGTTATTTAAAGAAAAAGGGATATTAGTTAACAATGGAATTAACATTAAAGATTATGTATTTAATAAAGAAAAAAGAAAAATAATGCGCCAAAAAATTGGAATAGAGAACGCACTTGTCGTTGGACATGTTGGGAGACTTACTGCTGTTAAGAACCATGACTTTTTATTAGATGTCTTCTTCCATATTCATAAATTAAATAGGGAATCAATTTTATTACTAGTTGGTGATGGCGAATTACGAGCAACAATTGAAAATAAAAGTAAGGAATTAGGTTTAGAGGAAAATGTCATAGTAACCGGGATGAGAACTGACGTTCCTGATTTATTGCAAGCCTTGGATATAATTGTATTTCCTTCTCATTTTGAAGGTTTACCAGTGACCTTAATAGAAGCACAAGCTTCAGGTGTTCATAGCTTAGTATCAGATAGAGTTACCTCAAAAGTAAAAGCAACAAATCTTATAACCTTTTTGCCATTAGAAGAAAAAGCAGAAGTTTGGGCCGGTAAATTGTTTGACTGTTTAAACAATGAAAGAAGAGATAGATCCCAAGAGATGATTGCAAAAGGTTTTGATGTTTATTCAACAATTATACAGTTGGAGAATATATATGAAGAATAGGTTTAATCAAAAAAAGTTATATTCACTTTTTGTTTATAGTTTCTATTTAATTTGTATTATTCCATTTTTAAACATTTCTAAGAATCTTGAATATGATAATTGGTTTATATTTATTTTTTGGTTTACTATATTTCATTTTATTTTTACATTTACCTTTCTCAAAAGTATAAGAATTGAATTATTTAGTATATCAGGTGTTTTCATATTTATTTCTTATATATTTCATTTAGGACAAATAGTGTTAAAGATTATTGCTCCCAATTATAATTATTCGTTTGACATATCTAATTTTATGACTGAGACAATTTATAAAGAAGCTATAATATTTAGTTTAATAACAATATCATTTGTTTCTTTAGGTGTAATGATGTCTGCAATTATTGATCTTAAAAAGAGAGAAGAAAGTGACACTGTTATTTCTAATAAAACTATTGTAAACATAGGCTGGATAATTCTCATATGTACATTCCCTATTGAATTCTATTACTCTATTATAAAAATTATAGTGGGAATAAAAAAAGGATATACAGAGGTACTAGGTGTTGAATCAATTGGAATATTAAGCCAAATTGCGCGTTTCCACTTGATTGGAGTAGGGCTATTAATAATGGGATATAGTAAAAGTCCAAGGAAATCAACAATAATCTTCTTGGTATATACATTATATGGAATATTTACTATGCTAAGTGGAAGTCGTATATATCAATTAGTTTCGATTGTATTATTGATGTATATTTTCCTAAAATCAACAAAAATTAAATTTTCTGTGAGGAAAATAGTTATCCTTGGTGTATTTGGATTTTTCTTAATGGTATTTCTTAATGCAATAACAGAAATAAGAAGTGGTAACTCGCGTGACATAGCATTTTTATGGACTGCTTTAAGTGAAAGTTTTAATAATAATCCAATTTATGCGACTTTAGAAGAGTTTGGCGGGACTTTGTACACAGTATGTTTAACTGTTTTACAAGTACCTAATTCAGTAAATTATTCACATGGATTACAGTTTATAACTAATTTTGTTAGTGTTTTACCTAATATTAATGGGTTATTTTCTGAAGTTAATCGAAATTCTAATTTTGTCTTATATCTTGATACGAAAGCTATAGGGGGTTCCTATATAGCGGAGCTTTATTATAGCTTTAATTATGCCTCATACCTTGCTGCTACTATAATTGGCTTTGTAGTTGGATTTTCATCAAATAGATTTAAATTATTTCTTGACCAAGGGAGATTCTACGCTGCCGCATATTATATAATGCCATTTTTTAGTTTATTAATCTGGGTTCGTGGTTCATCCGGAGTTTTTATACGAAATAGTTTATGGGGGGCAGTCTTTATATTTATCGTATGTAGAGTATTTGTCAAAAAAAATAGGAGGAAAAATTAATAATGGATATTAAGATATATTTGATACGTATAAAGTTATGGTGGGATATCAATGAAAAAAATTAAGATTATTATCGGAAAATTATTTTATTCTCTAATTGCTAAACGATTACCAATTTCATACAGTAGATTTAGTTTGGGCTCAAAAAAAGTTAGGGGATATTGTGGAAAGCTAATATTAAGGGAATGTGGAGAAAATATAAACATTGAAAAAGGTGCTCAATTTGATTCAAGTATCGTCTTAGGTAATAATTCGGGGATAGGAATAAATGCTGTTATTGGTTCAGAAGTCAAAATCGGTAACAATGTTATGATGGGACCTGAGTGTATAATTTATACCTCAAATCATCGCTTTGATCGAACTGATATACCTATGTGTGAACAGGGATTTCAAGAAACAAAGCCTGTAATAATAGGGAATGATGTCTGGATCGGAGGAAGAGTTATTATTTTACCAGGTGTGAGTATTGGTGATGGAGCTATTATCGCTGCAGGAGCTGTTGTAAGTAAAGATGTACCGAAATATGCAATAGTAGGAGGAGTACCTGCGAAGATAATAGATTACAGGTCTTAAAGTTTCATTGAGGTTACCTATTTTTTTATGAAATAAGTTAATAATTGGAGTAATGAAAAAGTAAAGAAAGGAGTTATTTGAGTGGAAAATCCATTAGTATCAGTATTCATGCCAGTCTTTAACTGTGAAAAATATATAAAAGAGTCCTTAGAAAGTATATTAAATCAAACTTATTCTAATTTGGAGATTTTAATAATAGACGACGGATCTACTGACAATACAATAGAAATTATTAGCTCCTATAATGATAAAAGAATTAGGTTATTAAAAAACGGTGAAAATAAAGGTATCCCATTTACAAGAAATCGTGGTCTGGAAGAGTCAAAGGGAAAATATATGGCTATTATGGATGCTGATGATATAGCATTTCTAAATAGGATAGAAAGACAAGTTAATTATATGGAAGTAAATAAGGATATTGATGTGGTGGCTAGTTATTTTAATATCTTTGGAGGCAGGATAAAAAAGAGTTATAAACCAAAACTTTTTTCTCCTGAAGAAATTAGTGCAAAATTGATATTTTCAAATCCAATAGGTAATTCAACTGCTTTTATTAGACTAGAAACTATTAAAATTAACAAGTTAAAATATAATGCAAATTATTTTGTTGCTCAAGATTATGATATGTGGGTTCAAATCTCTAAAGTTGGGAAAATATCAATCCTGCCTGAGATTTTACTAGAATATAGGATTAGTTCAAATAATATTACAAAAAAGTCTACAAAAAATAGTTTATTGCAGAGAAAAAGAGTAATTGATTCAATTAATAAATATTGATATTCTTTCTAATTTGCCTAGAATATTAAAAAAACTCATAGAACAAAATAAAATCAATAATTTATTTAATGAGGAAGCTTTTATAAAAATAATAAAGCAGACAGTCTTAATTAATGTTAATAACCTAAATCTAACTTTTAATCATAAGGTTGAAATATACAATAACGTTTGTAGGGATAAAAGTAATGTGATTATAGCTAAGGAAATGATTTATATGATAACAATACATTTATACAAGTTAATACTGCAACTACGTTCGAAAATAAATATAGTTAGTTAATATACTCTGTAAATTTAAAAATTCTAAATGAATAGAAAAATTTAAAACTTAAAAAAAGTAAATTTAAGCGAATTGGAATAATGTAACTGGATCTGCAGTTGCTCAAAGTATAAATATATTATTATATCCAAAAATGGCTAGGAATTTTTTTGCTATTGTAGGAATTTTGGCAACGATAGTAGCACTAACATTTCCTATTGGGATTGTATTACTAAATGAAAACAAGGATGTAATAGGATTAGTGAAACTTTTAATTTATATTTCAGTAGGAATTGATACTTTTGTAGCGCTCACGTTGATTTTTTCAAAAGACTAGTCATTCAATTGTTTTAGTTGTTGATCCTTTTTATATGTTATTCCAGTTGCTATAATGCTTTCAGGTTTCCTACAAGTACTTGAACATAGCTTATACTGACACAGCAATTTGGTATAACTGCAAAGGTTTCAAATCTCCAAGTCTTATTGGTAAAGCTATCTTAGTTGGAGATTGCATTTATTTATCCAGTAGAAGTGGAAAAGGTTAATAAAGAAAGAGACTTTTTGCTGGATATATTTGGTGTGTATATAAGGATTTCCCTTATCTTAAAGATCTACAATTTTTTATAGTTTCGGTTACACATAGTCTTCCTGTTTCATTGTTGAATAGCTCTTTTGGACTTGCTGCAGTTGGGTTTTATTCATAGGAAGGATTGTAATTGGTATACCTTCAAACAAGTCTAGCAGAATTCATAAAGAAAGAAAACTTCTATTGCACTTGTGGCTATTGGCGTTATGGATATTTTTCATGTATATTACTCAAACAAGTGTAAGAGCGTTTTCCGTTATATCTGAGTAACTTACTATTTAGGTTTACTATATCTTAACCACCTCAAGGGGGCTGCCGGCAAGGGCTGCCACATCATATCCGCCGGAAGATAATTGTCAAGGATATCTTTGGAACAGTCGGTGGAAGGGATTCGCACCGTATTACTGTGACGAAGATTTTTTCTGGTAAATGCGGTGTCACTACTGGTGAATTTGTTGTCAATTGGTGGTGCAAAAGAAGGCTGAGGTGGTAAATTCCAACTGGCCGTAATCATCTTGTTTCAATTGCTCTTTTTGGGGTGTCTGGTGCATTTCTAATATTACTCTAATTTTGAAAACATTTATAAATAGTAAAAATTATGATTTGGAACACATGATTAAAATTAAATAAGACATAGGCTATATGTGTTATGTTTTTACTTTAATTAATTTACATGATCAACTCAAAGAACATATTAAGGGAAAAGAGAGATAACTATGTATAAGATAGCAGTAGCCGGTACTGGTTATGTTGGACTGGTGGCAGGTGTTTGTTTTGCAGAAATGGGTCATAAAGTAACTTGTGTTGATATTAATGAGAAAAAAGTTGAACTAATGAAATCTGGCGTTTCTCCCATCTATGAGGCTGATTTAGAAGGGCTAATGCAGAAGAATTATGCAAATGGTAGGATCAATTATACAACAGATTATAACTCAGCATATAAAGATGCAGATGCGATTTTTATAGGTGTAGGTACGCCTGAAAGATCCGATGGATCTGCTGATCTTTCATATATAGCAACAGTTGCAAGACAAATTGCCGAATCTGTAGAAAACGACTGTCTGGTAGTAGTTAAATCTACAGTTCCAGTTGGAACTAACGATAAAGTTGAACAGTTTATTCAGGATTTTTTAGTTAATGATGTGAAAATAGAAGTAGCATCTAACCCTGAATTCTTAGCACAAGGTTCTGCTGTAAATGATACTCTAAATGCTGAAAGAATTATTATAGGAACAGAGAGTAAATGGGCTGAAGAGTTATTATTGAATATATATGAGCCATTTAATTTGCCTATTGTTTCAGTAAAAAGAAGATCTGCAGAAATGATAAAGTATGCATCTAATGACTTCCTTGCACTTAAAATATCTTATATGAATGATATTGCTAACCTCTGCGAATTGATAGGTGCAGATATACAAGATGTAGCAAGAGGAATGAGTTTTGATAACCGAATTGGAAGTAAGTTTTTAAATGCAGGCATAGGTTTTGGTGGATCATGCTTTCCGAAGGATACAAAAGCCCTAGACTATATTGCAAAACTGAATGGTTATGAGCTTAAAACGGTGAAAGCTGCTATTGATGTTAATAAAGAGCAAAAGACGATTTTATATAAAAAAGCTAGCAAAAGGCTTATTACCTTTAACGGACTAAAGGTTGCAGTTTTAGGGTTGACATTTAAACCTGGAACAGATGACTTAAGGGAGTCAGCATCGCTAGATAATATTCCATTATTGTTGGAGCAAGGAGCTGATATTTATGCTTATGATCCAGCTGGAGCAGAAAATTTTGCAAGAGTGTATCCAGAAGGAGACACTGGGAAGGGAAAAATAACCTATGTTTCCAATGTTGAGAATGCTTTAGATAATGCCAATGTCTGTTTTATTTTCACTGAATGGGGGCAAATAAAAGCTGTAATTCCAGAAATGTATAAAAAGCTGATGAGAACTCCCTTAGTATTTGACGGAAGGAATATTTATAATCTTAAAGAGATGGAAGAAGCAGGAGTGGAATATCACTCAATTGGAAGGAGACCCGTTAGTAAAGCAGGGATAAAGGAGTCGAAAGACCTTGAATTATAAACAGCTAGACCCTACTAAAGTATTTCTCATTACAGGAGCTGCAGGTTTCATTGGTTATTACTTATCTAAGAAACTGCTCCATCAAGGTTATAGAGTAATTGGAATTGATAATTTAAACGATTATTATGATATAAATCTGAAACATTTAAGGTTAGAACAACTAACTACCTATGATAAGTTTACCTTTATTAAAGGTGACATTTCAGACAAGAATATGGTTATGAAGTCCTTTGAAGAAAATAAGCCAAATATTGTAGTAAATCTAGCTGCTCAGGCTGGAGTAAGATATTCAATAGAGAATCCAGATGTATATATAAAAAGTAACATCATAGGATTTTATAACATTCTGGAAGCATGCAGATATTACCCAGTCGAACACTTAGTTTATGCCTCTTCAAGCTCAGTTTATGGTGCTAATAAAAAGGTCCCATTTGAAGAGACAGATTCTGTAGATAATCCTGTATCACTTTATGCGGCTACAAAAAAATCAAATGAATTAATGGCTCATACTTATAGCCAACTATATAAAATAAAGGCAACAGGATTGCGTTTCTTTACAGTTTATGGGCCAATGGGAAGACCTGACATGGCATATTTTGGATTTGTTGATAATTATTTTAAGGGCCGTCCGATTAGGATTTATAACAATGGGGATTTTGAAAATGATTTATATCGTGATTTTACATTTATTGATGATATTATTATGGGGGTTTTGCGACTAATCGACACCCCTCCTGTTGATATAGTTCCTCATAATATATTTAATATTGGCAACAACAAACCGGAGAAACTAATGGTGTTTATTCGAGCACTTGAAAAAGCTTTGAGTAATGCGATAGGAAGAGAAGTATTATTTGAGAAGATCTTTGAATCGCTAAAACCTGGAGATGTACATGCAACATATGCTTCAACAGATTTACTCGAGAAGACTGTCGGCTTTAAACCGGAGACTTCTATTGAGGTTGGGTTACAGAAATTCGCAGAGTGGTATGTCGATTATTATAAAATAAAGTAAGTTCTTTATTATTAATATTAGAAAGGATTTACCCGTCTATGAATATATTAGTTACCTGTGGTGCAGGTTATATTAGTCACATACTTGTGTCACACTCTTAGAATTAGGACATAACGTAACAATTATTATAATCCCAGCAACAGTAAGATAGAGAATATAGAGAAAATCAAACAAATAACAAAAATAAATTAAATTTCTACCAATCAGATGTAACTGGTGAAGCAAGTTTGAAGGGGATTTTTAATAATCATGAAATAGATGAAGTAATTCATCATGCTGGCCTTAAGTCTGTAGGAGAATCAGTGAAAAGTCTGTTGGAGTATTACTATAATACTATTGCTTTCTATAAAAAATACTTTAAAAGCAAAAGAGTAGCAAATGAAGTTAACTACCTTTTTCTTAGATAAGTGTTATTAACTGTAAAATATAAATAGATAGGTTGGCTAATAAACCATGTTTGCGAAATATATAATCAGATTAGACGATATAGCTGAAAATATGAATAATAGTAATTTCTTTCTACTAAAGGACATTTTTATTAAGAATAATATTCAACCTTTAATTGGAGTAATTCCAAATAATCAAGACGAAGAGTTATTGAGATATCCAAAAAGTGAATTCGATTTTTGGCAGGAAATAAGAGAATTACAACGTTTGGGGTGGAATATTGCTGTTCATGGATATAATCATAAATTTGAAACCAATTCTTCGGGAATTCTCGGTATTAACAAAAGAAGCGAATTTGCTGGATTAGCCTTGGAGAAACAAAATGAAAAAATAATAAAAGCAATTAAGGTATTTAATGAAAATAAGATTAATATCGATGCATTTATGGCACCGGCCCATTCTTATGATATTAATACGTTAAGATGTTTATTTGATAATCAAATTAACAGCATAACAGATGGGTATGGAATTTTTCCATATAAGAAAGAGGGAATTGTTTTCGTACCTCAATTATTTTCTAAGCCTAGGAAAATGCCTTTTGGAATATATACTTTTTGCTTTCATCCCAACGATATGACTATTGACCAAATTAATGAATTAGACATTTTTATTAAAAGAAATCGTAACAATATAATTACGTTTAATAATGTTATTAACAAATATAACAATAGTATGTATAAAATTGTTATCAACAGTTTGATTGAAAAGCTAGTTAAGAGTTATAGAATTTATAGGGCAAGATAAAAATAAGATCAAACTAAAGTACTAGATGGAAAAGATATTAAAAATCGAGCGCTAGGTCAACAAAAGGCAAAATTGAGGGTATCTATGTCCAAAAAATACGCTATTCAAAAGAAATGGAATGTCTCAATAGCTTTTGAGACATTCTAATTCTTTCTCAACTGTATCTTCTTTCTTCTATACTTACAAATTCTCTTTTTTTCTTTTGTCGATTTCTGATAGCACTACCGTAAAATATTGCAATGGCTAGGGTATCCACCTGGTAAAGAAGTAGGGTTAGGTTGACGTTTTGATCTTGACCCACGAATTTGAATTCACAATAATCCTCTAAAGCCTTTACTGTTTATCTTAAGATATCAAAACATAATTAGCAAATTCTGTTATTTCCTAATAATTACATTAATAATGTAAATACAACCAAAAAAAGATCATATATAGAAATGAAAGTTAAAACGGAATATTAAAATAGTTTTTGGTAGGAACACTATGAAAATGGAGACTCAGATATTTTAGACAGTCATCAATTAAAGATGTTATGAACCGTATTTAAAGCAAAAGATTTAAGTAGTTATGTACGAACCTATTTTTTATAACGACACATTCAGAAATCCAAGAGAAATATATAACTTGAAAAAATTTTTAAATATATAAGTGAAGTCTTTGTGGCTAAGAGTTTATCTCAAGAACTAACTCAAGTAAAAAAAGGATTGTATTAGTAACTTTACAATCTAAACTAATATTATCAACAAAATATTGATTGTGTGGGAGAAAGAAAAATGAACTATAGAAGCTATTCGGACTTAAGTAATTTGATTAAAAATAAAATACCAATGTTCCAATCAAAAAACTTTGACTTAATAGTTGGAGTGCCTAGAAGTGGAATGATTCCTGCATATATAATTGCATTGCATTTGAACAAGAAATGCTGTGATGTGGAAACTTTAATAAATAACTATCCTTTAAAAACAGGTTCTACTAGAAATGCAAAAAACGATATAAAATATCCAAGTCAGGCAATTAATATTCTACTTGTGGATGATAGTATTTGTCGAGGAACATCTCTGGCTAATGAATTAAGTAAAATACCTGCTGAATTAAAAGTAAAAATTACAACATTAGCCATTTATTCTTCTGAGAGAGAAAGGAGTGATGTAAACTTATATTTAGAATATCTTCCTATGCCTAGAGTTTTCGAATGGAATATCTTCCACCACAATGTACTCGAAAGGTCATGTTTTGATATAGATGGTGTATTATGTATCGATCCGTCAGAAGAACAGAATGATGATGGTGAAAAGTATATAGAATTTATAAAAAATGCTCCTTCTTTGTTCTTACCAACCGGCAGAATTAATTGTTTAGTTACCAGTAGACTTGAAAAATATCGCCCAGAAACAGAAAATTGGTTAAAAAAGAATGGTATAAAGTACAATTCCTTAATAATGTTAGATCTACCTTCTAAAGAAGAAAGACAAAGATTAGGTGCACATGCTACACATAAGGCAGAAGCTTATAAAAAGTTAGGATTAGACCTTTTTTATGAGAGTGAACGTAATCAGGCGATAAAAATTCACGAACTAACAAAAAAACCTGTCTATTGCGTTGATACAAATGAAATGTTTACAAAGGGTTCAATATACTCAGCTATTTATGGCTCAAGTGGTGTAAGAAAATCTGCTATTTTTAATATGATAAAAACTCTACCTATCCCTTTATATAAATCATTAAGATTTTTTTATAGATTAATAAAATAACACATATATGAAATATTAAGTTATATGCGGTTTATACAATTTAACAAAAATAAAGGGATTATCTTGGAAGAAATTAAATTAAATGCTTCTATTACTATATTAAGATTATTAGTATTGAATTAATTA
>NZ_CAKJTG010000001.1 GCF_917563885.1 Pseudoneobacillus rhizosphaerae | reverse complement strand
GAATTAATTATTACTGCATTTATTTTACAGGTATTTCCTATTAATAGTAATTAATAAATATTTTTATAGTTTTATTGGCCACCCAAAATAGAGAGAGTTTGGATAGTTGATTGTTTTCTCGAGAAAGAGAAAGTAGTATTTGGAGTGAAAAAAGTGAAATTATATGAAGAATTAAAACACGGAATTGTTATTAGTGCCATAGGTAAGTATTCAAATACTATAATTCAGTTTCTCATATTAGCAATTTTATCAAGGTTGTTAACACCTAGTGAATTTGGAGTAGTTGCTATAATTAATGTGTGTTTGGTGTTTTTCAATATGTTAATAGATATGGGAATAGGGCCAGCTATTATTCAAAATAAGACACTAAATAATTATCAGATTAATAGTATATTTAGTTTTTCAATATTTATATCGATATTATTGAGCATACTATTTGCTCTTATGTCTAAACCAATTTCTTTGTTCTATAACAATACTGATTTATTTGGGGTATGCCTAGTTATGTCAATTGCATTATTCACAAGTGGAATAAATATGGTACCTATTTCGATTAATTTAAAACAAAAAAAATTTCTTAAAGTGAATTTTGCTCAAGTTATATCTAGCATTATTTCCGGAATTATTGGTATTATTCTAGCATTTAACCATTTTAGTTTCTATGCATTGGTAATTTCTTCAATCGTTAAGAATCTTACAATGTTTATTATTACTTTCCATAAATCCAATCTTAAGCTAACTACTGACATTAAGAAAGTGGATCTATTAGTTATATATTCTTTTACGAGGAATCAGTTTCTATTCAATTTAATTAACTATTTTTCAAGAAATTTAGATAATATTTTAATTGGAAAATTCATATCTTTAAAAGCTTTAGCTTTTTATGACAAAGCATACATGTTATCACTGTATCCAAATCAAATGCTAACTGGTGTTATTACATCGGTTATTCAACCCATTATGTCTGAATATGAAGATCAAAAAGAAATAATTAAAAAAACTTATATAACTATCTCAAAGTTATTAGCAATAGTGGGAATGCCACTTACTGTATTTCTATACTTTTCTTCAAAAGAAATAATATATATAATATTTGGTCCTCAATGGGCAGAAAGTGTAGTACCGTTTCAAATTCTAGCTATATCAATTTGGATACAAATGATTTTAAGTAGTACAGGTTCAATATTTCAATCTGCTAATCGAACTGACCTATTGTTAAAGACTGGAATAGTAAATACAGCTCAAAATATATTGTGTATTGTTATTGGTGTGTGGACTGGGAGAATAGAATATGTTGCGGCTCTTATTGTAATATCATTATCTGTTAATTTTATCATAGCGAATTATTTTTTGATGAATAAATTGTTTAAAACAAGGCAAATAGAATTTTATAAAATATTAATTTCACCTATAGTTATTTCTTTAATACTCTTAGTTCCATTATTAATTATTAACTTATTAAAATTACAATATTCCCTGCCAATTCTTTTTATTTTTAAAGGATTATTAAGTTTATTGCTCTATTTATTAGGATTAAAATTAACTGGAAATATGATTTTAGTAAAAAAAATACTTAAAAGAAGAAATGCTTGATCTATTATGAGTTAAATAATTGCTAGGTAATAATCAATTCACTAAAAGATGTAATAAAATGATAGTACTAAAAAAGAAACCTTTAAAATAGACCTATGTTCGAATAAGAGAAAAAGATAACTTGTTACAGTTAGAAATTTCAAAGTTTAATAATAATTTAAGTATTTTCGACCGGAATTGGATTAAGATAGTGACTCTTTAAAGTGTATAGTATCTGTTATCCGTTTCGCCGGATTAAAGGTAGTGGTGATTCGGTAGTAACTCCCTCCAAAAAAGGGATATATTCCTATTATATAAAAGCATTAATTATCAACCTTTATTTAGATATTATAATGACAAGCTAGGGAATTTGTTCTTATTAACCCATATCCGCAATTACACTTGAGATTGTTGCATTATCATGGGCAGCAATATAATACTTAAACAAGTTATTAAGGAGACAATCTTCTATGAGACGTTATGAAGAGTTAGACTCGCTTAGAGGTTTAGCAGCTTTATCAGTTGTTTTTTGCCATTTTTTATTGATATATCCAGCATTAGATTATCTGAACAATATTAACAACGACTTTTGGTTTTTTAAATTCACTCCGTTACATCTTCTTTGGTCTGGTCATGAAGCAGTAATATTGTTCTTTATTTTGAGTGGGTTTGTCCTTTCATTACCTTTTTATAGTGGAAAAAGTGTAGATTATATCACGTTTTTAACTAAGCGCATATGTAGAATCTATTTACCTTATATTATAGCAGTTGTTTTTTCATTGGCTGGATGCGTTGTACTTTACAATGGAAACCTGACAGGTTTGAGTGAATGGATAAATGTAAGATGGGATGATCAAATATCCTTAAAAATGATTATTGGCTATGTATCCTTAATATTTCTTCCTAGTTACTCAGGAAACGAATATAATCCTGCGTTATGGTCTTTAGTACATGAGATGAGGATTTCAATAATCTTTCCTATAATAATTTTCTTCAT
This sequence comes from Pseudoneobacillus rhizosphaerae, assembly GCF_917563885.1. Lineage (GTDB taxonomy): Bacteria > Bacillota > Bacilli > Bacillales > Cytobacillaceae > Pseudoneobacillus > Pseudoneobacillus rhizosphaerae. Next base: position 286,573 of record NZ_CAKJTG010000001.1, on the reverse strand, counting down.
TAATCGTTTAGATTGGAAAGTAAGCGTATTAACAGCTGCCTTGCTATCCTTCCTAGGTTTCGTGGGGAAACAAGCAGGATTGCATTTTCTGTTAAGTGATTTCCTGTTTAGTTTGCAATATCTTTTTATGTTTGTAATTGGTTCACTAATGGCAAAGCACAAAGATTGTTTAGCTACACAATACTCAAAATTATCTAGACCGGTACATGGATTGGCATTAATAGCAGGAATACTTTGTTATACTTATAGCTGGTGGTTCTTTTACGATATAAAAATACTTCACTTAGAAGTCATAAATGACTGGGTAATTACTTTAGGAGCGGCTATTTTTATTATCTACTCCTTATTTTCTAAAGTAACTAAAATACTGTTGTTATTTAAACCGGTTCACTTTCTAGGGGAAATTTCTTATAGTCTTTATTTATTTCATGGATTAGTACTTTTAAGCTTACTTCATATACTGCATGATTCTCTATCAACTTGGATAATATTAATGTGTTCACTATTTGTATCTATAGGTATTTCGACTATTTCTTATTATCTAATTGAAAAACCTTCTATAACATTGGGTAGAAAAATTGCATCACAACTTACAGAAAAACAAAAAGTATTTAAGAAATCAGCATAGCATTTGAAATTGTTGAACTTTGGGTGTCAGGCATCAAAAGACAAAAGGGGCATTTTGTACATGTGGAAAGTACAACGAACTTTGTGTAAGCGTAAAATAATCCCCACCTACTCCGTAGATGGGGATCAAGTTATTATTTAGATAATCGGTTAAACACTCTACAGTAGATTGGTAGGGTTGTTGACCAGGGTAGTACTTTATCAATGGCACTTTCATCTTTAATATCCATGTTGGGAAGAACCTCGAATAGATAGCGAAGATAATAATATGGGTTTAATCCATTTTCTTTTGCTGTCTCTTGAATATTGCGGACGTAATAAGCCAGCTCTGCGGAGTTTCGAGCCACCGTTAAAATCGGGTGTCCGGTAGAGCGACCGAGCTTAGGTTGCAACATATACTGGGTGGGATTCCCACCGAGAAAAAGTTAGCCACTCACTCGTGGCGAGTCTTGGAGGGTAATGGGTAACCGTTGCCTTTAAGCGTAGACAGTTAGATGATGGGCTGTAAGCCGTGTGGCTGAAGGGATTGAGCTCCGAAATGCCAAATCGAGAGGGCTGATGCGTTTACCGGTGCAGAAAGCAACATTTCTATTATCGCAACTGGCGAGATAATCTCGATGGGAATTTCCCTCGCTGACCAAAACGGAATCGGGTGTCCGGTACCGACAAAAGACAAAACTGTGAGTTTGTTCGCATGGAAAATACACTTCGGTTAATGGGTAGTATGGGTTAAAAAGGGAGTTGATTAATTCAACTCCCTTTGTGTGATTCGCCATGCATATGAGTGTGAAAAATTTTTTATCTTAGAAGGATTCTAGCAAACTATGTCGAAATGTATTTTTTAGAAAGCTGTGTTAGCTATATTACCCTCATGCCCGCTTATCCTCCAGTCGTACATGCTTAAATTCCCTTACACACTCAATTAACTTCCATCTCATTTTTATGCACCGGTTCTGTGTTTACTGTAATGTTTCCAAAATAGTTAATTTCACTCCGGTATGTATTTCTAAATGTGTAAAATATTGATTCTAATAAATAATCCTTAATCTATCTTCTATGTTATTATTTCTATTAGTTAAAGATATAGGAAGGAAGTTATTTATGAAGAAACTTTATAGTTTACTAGCTGTATTATTGTTTATTTCGGTTTTGGTTACTCCTGTTGATGCTTCGGCAGCTTTAAAAAAGGTTCCTATTGAAGATCAAATAGAAAAACTTACTCTGGAAAACAAAGAAATGAAAAATGAAATTAAAGAGCAATCATCGTCTATATAAAGGGATTGGAATTAGAAAAGGAAATGTTCGATAGTCTGATTGCTATAAAGGACGACAGAATAGGGCTATTAGAAGGGAATATTAGCACTATACTTGAAACCATAGGGTTAATTTTTGCGATTTTGATTGGGCTTAGTTTCTTTATCAATCGTAGAATAAGCAAAAGTTTAAGGAATGCTGAAAAAGTTAAAGAAAAGTATGAGTTGTTGGCTGAACAAGTAGATAAAAGAGTAGAAGAAGTAAACGAGGCTTATGAACAAATTGGAATAATAATTAACTCTAAAGAATTTGCTGATGCTCTAACTAAGATAGATGAATTGTCACATGAGCTTGAGACTAGTAAACAAAAACATACGAAGTTACTATCCACTTTAAAGAGAATGGATTCTACAATTGAACGATTACAAGAAAGTCAAACAAAGGAAACTCTTAGGAATCTTGTATACGAGTCAGATGAATTGGCCTCTAGTATATTAATAAAAAATAGTTTATCTGACTTTAGATCACCGTTACCTATTGAAAAAGTACTACATGATTCAAGATTGAAACCTAAAAAAAGTATAGCTAGAAGTACAATTGATAGAGAATTTTAACACCATAAATATTTGCAGACCAATAGGGCTATGGTGCCTGACACCATCAAAAGACAAAATGGACAATTTTTCCGTGTGGAAAGTACATTATACTTTAATAAAGAGGAAGTCTCAAAAACATATGTTTTTGAGACTTCCTCTTTATATTTTATAATCCGAAATCTTCGTTTAGTTGGTGATCATGAACCCATGGCGGATAAAACAAAATAATCCACATCTCTAATACAATATATTATTTTTACTCCCTTATGATTACGGTGTGACCGTCAAGTAGAATGACACAATTTTTGCTCGTTAATTTGAAATAGGGTATCCGGTACCGACAAAAGATATGGTAGTGTTAGGGGGCTAAAAACCTATACCTCGATAGTAAACAGTAGTGTTAATTAACCGGAAATTGAGGCAATACATGTTCAAATAATTGGACATATTAACTGAAAGAGGAAATAGCCGGGTCTATTATTTCCATGAGGGTAGTGATTATTAGAACGGAAGCAAGGTGGCCGTTTCATGCTTCTACTGGAATCTGGGTGATAGGCATAATGAGTAAATTATCTTGGAAGGTAGTTAACCATTTTAATAGTGTTAACTGCTTTTTTGTTGTTTATTTTTGAGGAGTTTCTGGTGTTAGACAACGAAAAAAGATAAACAGTGCAAAAAATGACATTAAAGTACAAAAATCTATCTTTTTTTCTATTATTTACTTATTTTCGACAATTTTTTCATGTACCATATAGCATAATGAAAATATAGGAAGTGGCAGTACTGAGTTAATCAGGGACTGAGTATTTTTACCCACGCGAATTTCATTAATTTGGAGGTGCGATTTTCATTGATTGATAAAAATCAGGTTACATATATACACAAATTAACAAAAATAGAAAATCATAATTTCCTTCAAAAACCTGAGTTTGCCATTTTTAGAAAACGGGCTCAATATATGAAGAAGCAACTGGATCAACAAGAATTTCGAATTACCATAGTAGGGGAGTTTAGTGCCGGAAAATCGACTTTTCTGAATGCATTAATGGGTGAAGACGTTCTACCTCACGCTTTGCGAGAAACGACAGCCTCTGTGACCTATATTCGAAATGTTGGACCGACCCATCCGCTTGTCAATAAGATGGTTATTGAGTTTTCAGATTCGACAAAAAAACCCATTACTCTCGATATTGATAGTAATCCTGAGGCTCTCAAACAATATGTAACGACGATGTCAAAGGACTTTAATGTGGTAGAAGAAATAGGCGCAGTACATATTTATTTAAATTTCCCTTATACAAATGAACCGATTGTATTCGTCGATACTCCTGGATTAAACGGGATGGCAGAGGGGCATTACAGTTTAACGTTATCTGAGATTCAAAAGGCCCATGCGAGTATTTTCCTATTCCATATCCGTGGGTTATCTCAAACGAACATAAGGTTACTGAATCTTTTAGAACAGTACCAACAGAAATTTATCTTTGTCATGAACTTCATTGATGAACTGAAGAGTGAAGAAGGTGAAAGCGTTGAAAAGAAAGTAAAGCAGCTTCAGAAAGAGTTAGAGAAAGCTGGAGTACAGCCTCCTTTTCCATTGTTTGGGGTTTCTGCATTAAAAGCATTAGTGGCTAAAGACACCAATTTGAAGAGAGTCTATGCTCATGATGAAATTGATGTGGATGAAATGAAACGAGCTCAGCTGATGATAGATTCCCAATTCACCGAGCTAGAAGACTATCTCTGGAAAGACGTCATTTTACAAGAGAAAGAGAAGATCTTCAAAGATAGTATGGACCGAAGTATTCAACAATTGATAACAGACTTAGTAGAAGAATTACAAGAGTTATCCAAGCTGAATGCAGCTAAGATTGATCAAGAGGATCGTCTCGAAGTAGAAAGGCGAATCGAGCGATTAACATCCAGATCGGTGAAAAATTGGCAGATAACCGAAGACTATATCGGAAGTCGTGAAAATGATCTTGTAAAGATATTTAGAGAAAAGGTACAACAAGACCTTACCATGATACGAGAGGACTTTGAAATAGAAATACGAAAATTGACTTACCAGCAATTGGACCTTTTTAAGTCAAAAGTTGAGAACCATGAATATCAAAAGGAACTCACCCAAAAGATTATTGAACTCCGAAATTCCTATGAAGGGGTTTTAAAAGATTTTTTAGAAGAGGTTTACCAAGGGGCCATTTTACGAATTCGGAAATTCCACCCTACCATTGTTGTCCAATCGAATCAAAAATTAAATTTTCAATTTGCTATGAAAGAGGCTGAGTTTGATAGTCTTGATATCGTTAATCAATTAAAGTCGATTAAGCAAAAAGAAAAGAAAGCGGTTGAAGATTCTAGGGCTTTTACTGTAGAGAAGGCTAACTCGGAAAATGAATTAAATAAGATTAAAGCTGAATCTCAGAATCTAGTTAGAAAAGAAAATGAAAGCATCCAAGAGAAAAACCGTAAAATAAGTCATTTAGGTTCTATGCCGGATGTCTATCGTTATGATGAAAAACGTTATCGAGAAGTGGAAAGGGCAAAGTGGAGCCCGTTTAGACTGTTCAGTGAAACCAAAACGGAAAAATATACTGTAAGAGTAACAGACGATAGCGAACAGCGTAAATGGAAGGCCAATAAAGAAAAAATAGAGAGAGAATATAACCAACAAATTTCAGATATCCAAAAGAAACAAGAGGATTATGAAGAGAAACAACGACGACTTTCTCGTAATAAGGTTGAAAACAGCCACAAATTAGACCAAGTCAATCGTAAACTGGATGAGTATGCAAAGGAAGTGCAGCACCTTGAAAAACTTAGAAGAGAAATCTATGAAAAGAACAAACGTGAGTATTTTGAAATACAAAAACGGGACTTATTGAATCTAGTTCGTACCCATATGGATGAAATTGTCCTTCATGAGTTTGAAGAATTACTCATCCAAAATATTCAATCCAACATAATGAAAATCAAAAAATCGACTCAAAAGTATTACATCGATTCAGAGAATAAGTATCGCCAAAAGCTACAGCTATTATTACAAAGAGCCAATCATGATTTTGATGAAAAACTAGAGAGAACTATTCAAAACGCTATCAAGGAAATTTCGAGCTTTTTTAAAGAAGAGGTACATGTTTAAGGAGTGTCAGTCTATGGAAACTTTAGAAATACAAGCATTTGAAGGACGCAAAAACAATCTATTAGGTCTATTGGAACGAACTAGAGCTTATTTTGAAAAGATAGGAAATGACGACAAGGTTAAGTCCTTCGAATCCTTATATCAAAATGTGCAAAATGGGGAATTTGTCATTGTAGTGGTAGGGGAGTTTAGTGCCGGAAAATCGACTTTTCTGAATGCATTAATGGGTGAAAAATATTTGCCATCCTTTACCAGTGAGACAACAGCCACCATTAACTACTTGAAGCATACAAATAAATCTCTAAATGGACGCGGTTTGGAGGTTGTTTTTAAAGATCAATCTAAGGGAGTGGCATATGGGGATGCTACGCAAAAGGATATTGAAAAGTATGTGTCGACCTCTAGCACCACTGATGTTGTGAATGAAGTAGAGTATGTGAATCTATTCTTAGATTCTCCTTTTCTTGAAAAAGGAGTTATGCTCGTTGATAGCCCTGGATTAAATGGAGTAGCAGAAGGTCATCAGGAAGTAACGGAACATCAAATTGAAAAGTCACATGCTTGTATTTTCATGTTCAACTCTACCCAACCAGGAAAAAAATCAGACTTTGAAGTCTTAAGCAAACTCACAAAGAAATTCAATACTATTATTCTCGTGTTGAACCAAATCGATAAAATCAAAAAAGACGAAGAAACAGTAGAGGAAGTAGTTGATCGCTTAAAACGAGATTATGCTAAGCAATTTGAAGGCAGTGCCATTCCAGAAATTTGGCCGGTAGCTGCTTATCCTGCCCTAGTTGCTAATAGTACTCAAAATTTAGAATATCCCGATAATACAGGTAAGCGAGACCATTCCCCTCAAGACCGTGCCAGATACTTAGATGCTTCTCGTATCGAGCCATTCAAAAATCGCCTATGGAAGTTTATTACCCAAGGTGAGAAAGCACAACAAGAGATGCTTGCACCTGTTGAAAAAGTGAAAAGTGCCTTATTGGATCGCCGCACGGATATCGAAAACCAGATCTTTAATCTCACTACATTAGAGGATGCACAAGAGGTTGAGGCTCAAATGAATTTTTTACAAGAAGAAATTGAAAAGCTGGAAGGTGAAATGCAAAAAAGTAAACAAGGCATTGATGGGGTACTGAAAGAAAAACTAAGCGACTCCATAAACCAGTTGAAGTCTGGAGCTCAAAACATCCAACAACGTTATGCCAGAAGGATTGAGAATTGGACAGAATTGGACGATGTTGAGTATGAATTTGACGAGATTCAAAATCGAGCGAGTCGTGATTTTGATGGAATGATGAAAAACGCCTTTGATACCTTCATGACTGAATTTGAAGACACAATGAGATTACAGTATGTAAGCTTTATGGAACAGGTCCAATCTAAAGTACAAGAAAGTCACTCTATTTTAGAAAAAATGACTGTTCCTAAACCAGAGGAATTTGTTTTTGACGCGACGCAATTCCATGTTGGGTTAGATAAATTTGAAGAACAAAGAAGAGCCATTGAGGCGGAGCTTGCTAAATTTGATGGAGAAATTGAAAGGGTTCAAAAGGATTTTATCCAAGCAGAGCTCATTCGTTCGGACAAGGAAGCCCTGGAAAGAAGATTAGAAGGTTTAAAAGAGAAGGAAATGTTTTACATCCAAGCACTTGGAGCAAGACCTGCTGTAAACTACTATACGGAATTTGAAGATACGAAACAAGGCCGTGGTGGTATATTGGGCTGGACTGCTGATTTATTTATCGGAAAGAAGAATGTACAAACCCAAAAGAAAGTCATGGATGACTCCCTTGTCAAAAGCTATGAAGCAGAACGTGAATCTTATCGAAATGCGATTCTGCAAAGTGAAGATAGTATTAAGAAGCAAATGGAAGATCTAGAAAGTAAAGTGGAAAAATCACCAGAGGTATTAGAGTATGAACGTCAACAAATTGAGCGCCAAAAGGAAGCTATTCGACAAAAAAGAGAATCTTATGAGCAGCAATTTAAAGAAGAATTCCAGAAAAAGAATCGCCGAGCGCTGTTGAAAGTGAAGCACCAAATGGGCGATTACATATCGGAGTTAACGAAACAAGGGGAAGAAACCTTTAAGAACTCATTAGGAAAGAAACGGAAGGAATTAACGGAGATTGTCATCAACGTAGTAGATGCAAAAATTCGCAAACAGATTTTGGATAAGGAAAAGGAATTACAGGAGTTGGCTGATACCTTAAAATCCTCAGCCGCAGAAATACAGAAGAAAATTACGGCTTTCGAAGAAGAAAAGTCGGATGTCATCGAGCTATTAAGCGAAGTGGTTTCTTTAGAAATGGAAATCCAAAGTCTGACAACCGATTCCATTCAAACATCTAGCGTGACAGCCACTATATCGTAATGGAGGAGACCAGATGAGTTTTGAGGTTTTCAATAATATTGCCTTGTATTTACAAAATGCACAATTAGTAAAGCAAGTAGAAGTACTACAGAAAATGAATGAGAAAACAGCTGTATACGTCCCTCTCATAGGTCAATTTTCAGCAGGGAAATCCAATTTACTAAACAACCTGTTCGGAAGGAAGATTCTCCCGACGATGTTGAGTGAAACGACAGCTTTCTCTACGTATATTTCTTATGGAGAAGAGGAAAGTGCCTATCTCATTACAGTAGAAGGTATCCGTTATCCCATTAGCTTAGAGCAGCTACTGAAGCTAAGCCAACAAACTTTTTCTGATCAAAAAAGTTTAACTGAAATTCTGGATATCCCTATTTCAGAACTGGATGTGGATTCTATACATGTTCACATTCAGCACCCATTATTACAGAACGGCCTAGTCTTTGTGGATACTCCGGGATTAAATACTTTACTACAAACACATGAGAATCGTACGCAAGCCTTACTTCCACAAGCCAATGCCATTCTTTATGTGCTTGGAAAAAGTTTAACTGACTCAGACCTTACCATCATTCGGCAAATTGACCAGTTGGGAATTGAGATGATTTTTGTCCGTACTCGATTGGATGAAGTAAAATCTTCAGAAGGAGAATTCGTAGAAGATGTCCTTCAAAAGGATCATTTACAATTAAAAAAATGGCTAGGTAAAGAACCGAAATTACTTGGAGTTACCAACGAACTTGATTTCTTAGCCTATCCTGAATGGAAAACTCGTATGAATACGTTGTATCAGCATCTATCACACCATCTTGCTAGTCAAGTAGAACAAGTGAAAGCAACTAGTATTCAAACCCGTTTGTTGTTAATCGCTACCGAAATGCTTCAAGAATTGGAAGATAGAAAACACCAGTTGGAAGAGCTTAAGCAAGTGGATTTGATTGTTTTAGAAGAACGGGTTCAAGAATTAGAAAGACAAATTTCTATTTTAGAAGGAAAGTTAGCCACTCAATTTGACCGAATTCATTCCCAATTTACCGAAGTAGAGAAGCAAATTTATTCCCAGTTGGAGAGTGGCTTTCATAAGACTAAGAAGAAATTTGAAAATAGCCTTCAGGAGCAATCATCTCTTCAAAGTCTTCAAGAAGTGGGAAGACAGTTATCTCGAACTTTCATAGATGAGGTGACAAAAGAAGCAGATCGTATCGTAAAAGACAATGTCAATCAATTTTTTCGTGGAATGACCGTTGAATCAAATGAGCTCCTTGCAGATGTGGAGCGTCAAGTAGAAGGTAAACAAGCATTATCTATGAAATTAACTATCGATATCCCAAGTATAGAGGATATTTTTGAAGATGCTGCCTTTCTCGAAGAATATTTCGACCAGGCTGAAGGAAATGAGGATTTGCAGGAGCAACTTCAACAGCTTAAAGAAGATCGGGAACAGCTGAAAGTGGAAATGGCGATTATTTCACAACAAAAAAATGAAGTGGATAGAGAGAAAAGAACGTTAGGTGGGTATCAATCCCGTTATAAACAAGTCCGAACCTCTAATATACAAGAGGTGTTAGGAAAGCTTGGGATGGGGTTAGATTTGGCCTTATTATTTGTCCCGGGGACGGCTGTAGCAAAGGGAGCTGGTCTAGTAGCAAAAGGCGCCGGGGCGATTTCTAAATCAACTAAAGTGATAAAAATTGCCACTGATGCTGCTAAAATTGCCGAAAAGGCAACGAAAACGGCCAAAACGATTGATAAGGTGAAAGATGCCCTTTATATGGCAAAGACCGTTCAAGAAAAAATAAGAAACAATGAGATCGCTCAAAAAACACCAGGGTTATTAGATATGGTAACCGTTGAATTCTGGTTCCGAAAAGTCGGTGAAGTTATCGATGGACCTACTAAGCATGTGGAAGACGATGAATATCGCCAACAATATCAAGCAGTAGAAAGGGAACTCTCAGCTAAATATGAAGCAGCAAAACTAGAGGAATTAACCCGTTTACAACAATTAAATCTAATTAATACGAAAGAAGAACGATTGAAAAAAGAAAAGGAAATTGAAAAACGTAACCAACTGCGGATTCAGCAGGAAGTGCAGAGGGAAAGAGATCATTTCATGCAAGAAACAAAAAGGAAGCAAATAGAATCTTATCGAAGACAATTAGTCAGCCAGTTTGAGGAAGCAGTTGATGGGTTATTACACCAGCAATCAGAATTTGTAGCACAATTCTTAGCGGAATTAATAGAGAAACTTCCAACTTCCCTTTCGATGCGGTTACAACAAGAGATTACCATTTATCGAGACCAGCTTCATAAAGCAATAGAATTGAAGCAAATGGGGGAACAGGAAGCCCAACAAAAAGAGCAGTTGCTAACAGAATATATTCAATTTCTAAAAGAATATAGTCTAGAGACATATGCTGTGAACTGAGGGGATATCTAAATGTCAGTCAGTGTAAAAAAGAAAAAGCGTGTAAAAAATCATTTTACTTGGCTCCAAGTCCTTTCAAAGCTGAGAAGTATTGTGATTCTAGGGTGCAAAGGAAATGAAAGATATGAACTAGTTCGTTCCTATCTTTCTCCTTCTTTTTGTTTACAAGACGTTTGGCGGAATATCATGTTTGACAAGACGTATGTGTTATACCCAAGTATAACCAATGAGTTATATGTCAAAAGGGAAAATAACCAAGTGGAGAGTTGTGAAAACATTCATTTGGCCACAGAAGATGAGATTGTTTTTGTTCCAGTTGATCCAAGTCAATTGCCAAGTGGCAGTATGATGGTTATACCCCCTGCCATTCTTGAGAAAGAATTACATTCTGTGATATGGGACCCTATGTTTCGAAATCAACGAACCGAATTTGTGTGGGTCGAAGCCTTTCCATATGGGAAAAGTGAAAGTATCAATGCCCTCCTCCATCTGGAAAAGGAATACGAAATTCAAAGGAATGAGATTCATTATGCTTTTATCGAATCTCAACGAAACTTTGCCTACACAGACTTGGATACAATTCAAGAAGCGATGGAAGTGGCGAAACAAGTTTATCGGAAGGAAGGATTTAGAAAGTCCATATCTATCATTCATGGGCTGCTTTCTCCGTATACGTTGAGCTTACTCATGACAGAGGAAATGCCATATACAGAAAAGCTTCTGAATGAAATTCATCAAGTAGTGGAGAAAAATAAGCGACAGTGTGAAAGGTTCTTTGAGGAGGATTATTTAGACATTGTGGTAGAATTACGTCTTCCTATCATGCTTGAGGAAGTATTTGATTATCAGGCATTAAAGAAAATAAAAAAGAAGAAGGTTTTTGACCAATGGATGGATCAAATGGAAGAGTATATTTTTCAGAAATTCACTCAACTTATCAAAAGATTATTCATCCAAGATCTTATGATGGATACCATCTATCCTCTAGGAAACTATCAAACTGATTTACAAAAACTACTAGAATCCGAATGGATCCGTTTTAAGAAAGAGCTAAAAAGGGAGCGGGAAATGGCGGAAAATGTTACTTTGCATTTAGACGCCATCCAATATGCAACTGCCATAAAAGATGTGAAAGTACAACTAAAACATAAATTAACGAGTTTTATTGAAATGCATTTTTTTGAAGTGCTGAATACTCATATTCTATATGTATTTGGTCTTTGGAATAGGGAAGGGATGTAAGGATGGTCACCGATATTATTGTCGCATTTGGTTTTATTCTTATTGCAATTTTACTAGTCATTAGTTTCAAAAATCTAACCTCGAGTAACGAATCGAAATATAGAGAGCTTTTCACCAGTTTATTGGAATGGAGAAAGCAAATGGAGGAGCAACAAGCAAACTTTCAATTGACTCTTCTTCAACATGCCCAACAAGCGGACCAATCATTACAGAGTGTGTGGGAGAAGACGAATGCGGAATTAGTGCAGTTCACCGAAAAAGAACAACAAGGATTGAAAGCAACCTTACATGAATGGAAAGAGACACAAGTAGCGCTGCAATCCAGTTTATTCATTACTCATAAAGAGACTATGGAAGGTCTACAAAAAGTCTGGAAACAAACCAATCAGGAATCCTTGGCGCTGTTGGAAGCGGAAAAGGTATCAAGGAACGAACTCCTACAAAATGTTTCTTCCGTACAAGAGACAAGCCGTTTGCACTTACTTGAACAGAAGGACCAAATTGAAAAGTTACAGAACCATAATGAAAATGTCCTCGCTAAGCTCATTTACTTTATTGATGAAACTAAGCAGGTTGCGGTTAATACAGAAGCTTATCATAAGCAAATAACGACCGATTTTACAGCCTTTACGTCAAAAATGCATGACTTATTTGATACGAAAGTGAAAGAACAGCATGAATTGCTTTTAAATGCGGAGCAAACTATTAAGGAATCCTTAACAGCCATGGTGGATGCAAGTGATTCAAACCTTGGAAAATATGAAAAAGCGATCCAAGAAATCACAACGATTCAGCATTCTCAAAGCCAATTAGTCTTATTAATGAAAAAGGCTCAAGATGAACACCATCAAAAATTAGAAGAATACCAGAATGAACTGAAAGAAGGATTAGAGGAATTATTTAGTGATAAACTAAATGCCTTAAACGAAAAAAGCAAAGAGCAAAATCAAGAAACCACAATCATTCTCGAAGAAGTCAAAGACACGATTGAGGAAATGGTCCTTTCCGTAAGCAAAAGTCAATTAGAGACAGAGCGGACCTTCCAGAATTTCGGATCCGTTCTAAAAGGCTTAGACGATTCCCTTAAGCAAACCATCCAAGTCACTCAAACAATGCAATCCGAAATGAAATCGTTAGGTGAAAAAGATATTAAATTACTCGAAAAGATCTTGAGGTAAGTGTATGAAAGAAGTTACCTATCAAAAAAATCTAATAACTAGCTCCCTGTTAAATGAAGCACTAGAAAACCAAATTAACCGACTATTCGGAAATGAAATGGGTAAAGCTCGGTTAGCCTATGTTTTATTACATGATAAGAAAAAACAAGAAACTTATGAAACAATGAATGAGTGTGTAAATAGTGTTAAAAGGAATATATCGAGCGGAAATTATCGAAATGCGTTGGGGTTGTTGGTTGTTTTGAAAAAGGAGATTGATGAATTTAGGGTGTGAAGAGTGTACTGACTAAACGCCTAAATAGTTGTTTGGGAAAGGGGAGAGTCTTGTTATTAGGGCTTTTTCCTTTTTTTATTCTGGCTCTATATATTTAGTTACATCTACAATGATCTTCTTACCCAACATCGGGTAGTTTAGTATCGGCGGAAAAGGAACAAGAGAGAAGAAAAAGATGGGAGAGTGCTTAGAGGATAGGTGTCAGGTAATGCAAGGAAAAATCATATTTACCTCGCGCAAAATATAATACATAATAGGAATAAAATGTAATAGGTTAATTTCAAAAGCATTAAATTTGAAAATCCCTCAATCTAATTTTTCCGTTGCAAGATTTCACGCACAAATCAGCGGTTTTATCTTTTTGTCGGTACTAGTTCAAAAAGAAGGTGCAAATTCTATTTTTTACTTTGCTCATCCACCTTGAGAGTAGAATAAAAGTACTAAAGGGAAATGATAAACCATTAAACTACCTCCTTCAAAATCATTCATAGGGGAGGTGCGATACATAAGGAGGATCATTATGACTGAACAAAAAAATTATATCGAATTAATTCAAAATACTTTTTCTACGATTATTTTAGATGCTATTCAATACTTCCCAGAGAACGTTAAAAAGGTGCATTATGAATCTAGTGGACTATTATTTGGGATGAATAAAGGAGACTTTGTTGAGTGTGACTATGTATTTCCAGTAGGAAGTGTTGAAAAGCGAGCAAAAGATTCAATTAAATCGAATCCAAAAGTGGACGCAGCGATAAAGACGTCTAGGCAATTATTCTCTACTTCAAATTTTTTAGGAACCTATCATAGTCATCCTTATGATGAGTATTTTGAAGACTGGGCATGTCCTAGTAATGCGGATGTAGCATATTCTCTACACACAAAATACCCTTATGAAATTATAATTGCAATTACACGAGGAGGAGAAAATGAAAATCCATTAACTCTGGACTTCTATGAAGGCAATGGTTATGAATTCCTCTACAATCATGATTCAAGGGATCCTCACAGCTTTCCAAAAACTAAAGAGCTGGGTTATAAAACAACTTACCTTATGGGCAATTTTCAAAGATACCAGTTTGAAATTCGTGCTTATCAATTTACAGGGAATTCTTTGAAAGATATCGATTTGGAGTCTTCAGAGGCTGACTTACTGTGTATGCTTAATGAGGAAAAAATTATGCTGAAAGATTTGCAGGCAGAGGATACCTACCGACTCCGCAAATTAGAATTTAATCTGAGAACGGAACAAAACAAAAAAAATAGCGAAGACAATATCAGGTATCATATGAATAAGTTAATTAGATAGGATTTGATCAAATAAAATGAATGTGAGTGGCCTTTATCTCTAAAATCGGGTATCCGGAACTGATAAAAGGGATAGTTGAAGTCGATAATCAATTGGGTGGAATGACAACTCAGTTATTGATGATAGGAAAGGTAACACAAGAAAATTATTTGTGGAAGAGTGGGGCAGCACAAGGGGGATTAGATAAAATCCTAGAATCTTGGGCTTTTAATAAAGAACGTTTAACTTATCTCTTAACTAATAGTTAAATCAATAATAGCGACAAATTAAGAATAAATGCGAAATTAGAGGGGGCAATTGTATGGTTAATTTGCAACCAATAAAAATTAAAGAGGCAAAATCTTTAGTAATTCGTGCATCATTATTCCAGGATAAATTATTAAGTACTTCTATTTCATCTGAGATAATTGAAAGGTCAACTCCAGTTGTATGGTTTGGTAACACTATGAAAAACAACTGGGTTACAATAGCAACTAACCCATCAACAAGGGAGTTTTTAGATAGGGATAACCATTTACTTATAGGAGAGAATGCAAGGTTCTTTGTTAGGGAACAAGGTGTTAATTTGGTGGATTATGCAAATGATGATAGTCAGTTAGAATCATCTATTCAACTTTATAATTCATATTTTAGTAGAAAAACTACATATCGTAATTGGTTTGGTAAACCAAAAGGAGCAAAATTAGAAGGTTTTTTAAATGGTATGGGTGGTTCCTTATATAATTTTAAGAATTATAAAAATGTTGTTCATACCGACTTTTTCCCGATTGCTACAAAAAGTCAAATGGGTAAAATCCCTTCAAGAAAAGAGCTACTTGATTCAGATTTTGCGAATCAATTTCTAAAAGATACCTTGGATTTCTTAGAACCGTCACTGATAATTATCTTAGGGAAAGAGCATTGTAAAAGGTTTACTAATTTAGAACATGGAATATATCTCGATTCCCCTAAAGTAGTTTCTCAATTTCCTAATTCAAAATATCAACTAGGTTTTCACTCAAGACTAAAGGTTCCAGTGGTTGGACTACACTTTAAACCATCAGAGCAGTTTATTGGTTTAGGTGGGGGTGCAGATGAAAAGGGAAAAAGCCATGGAGAATATGCAAAGAAAGACTCATTAGACTTTATGGGAAATGAAATCTTAAACGAATTAAAAAAGCTTTTTCCAAACCTTTGAGGAATTTGTTTAAATATTACATAAGATACCAAAAAAGGGGATAGGTGTCCGGTTCCGACAAAAGACATAAATGCTGATTTGTACCTGTGGAAAATACAGTATGGGATATGAGTGACAGTAATGTAATAGAGTAAACGATAAAGCAGGCAGAGAGTTTATTAAACTTTCTACCTGTTTTTTTGTTCTTAGTATTAACTCCATCTGTTATTAAACCTTTTTCCTATTCAGAAAAAACAATACTATTTAACGGTATTGAAATTACAATATTTAGTATATTTTTTCCATGTATGTAAATGAATGGGATTGGTGAATTAAATGACAGAACAAAAAAATCAATAACTCAAGAAACAATTATAAAAGCTTTAGATTGGTCTTATGATAAAGCAATTAATGGTGGTATTCCTTATATGGATACTGCTATAGAGTTAGCTGAAAGCTATATTAAAAAGGATGGCTTACTAGAAGACAAAGTTAATAGTTTAATACGCTGCAGAATACAAAAGTGCAACAAGTGGTTTTTTAACGGGTTTAGGGGGATTCGTTACATTACCCGTTGCCATACCTGCAAATATAGCTAGTGTGATCCTAGTGCAAATTAGAATGGTAGCAGTTATTGCTTATATGGGTGGTTATGACCTTATAGATGATCAAGTGAAATCTTTTGTTTATGCATGTTTAGCAGGTAGTGGGGCAAAAGATATTTTAAAAGATGCTGGAATTCAAATAGGTAAAAAACTTGGGGTGGCTGGAAAAAAAAATACCGTTTGAAGTAATTAAAAAAATTAATCAAGCAGTTGTATTCCGACTGTTAACAAAGTCCAGTGAAAAAGGTTTAATAAAACTTAGAGAAAATGGTCCCTTTAGTTGGGGGAATAGTTGGTGGTACTGTAGATGCTGTATCAACCAATATAATTGGAAATGTTGCACTAAAACTTTTTATCGATGAGTCAATTTTTAAGAAAAATGATGAACCAGTTATTATTGATATGAAATAAGGTATTTGGAAATATGGGCTTCAAGTACTTTCTTTGATCAAATCTCATGAAATGGTTGTCCGTCCGGTACCTGGCTATGGTGTCTGGATCCAGCAAAAGACAAAAACAGCATTTTATCCATGTCAAATGGGAGTTTGTTTGTAGTTGAAGATAAAAGAAGGAGTCTCGAATTTATTTTATCTAAACTTACCGAAATAGGTAAAAATAAAGGGGAGGAGAGAATACCCTCCGTCCCCTAATATATAGCACAAAGTTCCTCTGAGATTTAACTTTAATGGCACAATGTATTATTTCGTTGCATTATTCTTTTGGTTCCATGTTATCGATTTTACTAGGATAATCAGCATTGTCCTCTTGGATTTGTCTTACGAGCTCATAAGGTTCAATCCCCAATCCATATGCAACTTGAAACATCATATCAATTGTTGGATTATTCTTATCTCCTTCAAGATCGCTTAAGTATCCTCTATTGATTCTACCCTTTCCTGCTACACTCTCCTGAGTTATGCCCATCTGTTTTCTTACTCTTTTTAAAGCAGCTGCTATGTAAATGATTTTGTCTTCTTTCAAGATAAAACCCCTTTTTAAGACAATTACACAATTAGAAGGTAAGTGGCTCCACCTGCTATAGCCGACAAAAGAGTTTAAAGTGAAAGTTTATTTAGGATGGTACAAGGGGACAGGTACCTTGTCCCAGGGTAGCGGCAAATATAGCTTTGTACATATCAGATACATGGCATAGATTTATGGATGAGTTTGGTTCCTTTTATACATGTGTAGAGGTATAGGGGGGGGAATTGCCCTTTTTCAATTGTTTAATTTGATTTGGCGGCTGTTTTTCTGGGGTTGTACAATACTTACCTAGTGTCAGAACCTCCCTTCGCTTTGATTTGAATCAGGTGAAAGGTCTTAGTGGGTTCCTAGCTCCTCTCTAGTTGTGAATACTGACTCTAAATGGTGAGTTTACTCCTGTATCTTTTTAAAATAGCCTGTCCTATTGCTAGGATTTACCGGATATAGAATGTGAGAGAGCAAATTGGCCAATGGAAAACCTCCTTTGCATGGATACAGAAGGCATTTTGATCCTATCAACTTTAAAATGGAGGGATAAAAGGATGAACATGTTATTAATGATGGATTACCCGTTACTAATTAGTTGGTCTTTTACAGTGAAGGTAGGCCTGACGGAAGCGGTGATGTTGCAGAAGGTACAGTTTTGGTTGAGTTCTAGTAATAATGTGAAAGAGGGGAAGAAATGGATATACTGTTCCTATAAGGATTGGCAAAAGGAAGTCCCGTTTTGGTCAGAAAGTACAATCAAACGAGCCATTAAATCTCTTGAAGATCTAGGAATCTTAATCTCGGCCAACTGGAACGAATCGAAGTTAGATAAAACGAAGTGGTATAGGATTAATTATGAGAGGCTTCAAGAATATGAGAGTGGATAACTTCCTAATCCCTGAGCAGCAGTCGACAAGCCAACCAGACATAGTAACGTTCCAAAAGGGGGATGAAATGGATTCATTAGATATGATCTTAGAGAAACAGATCTTGAATTCCCTATTCGGAAATCATTGACTACTTAAATACAAGAATGAGTTCTAATTATCGCAAGGGTACGAAGAAAACCAAAGAGCTCATTCAGGCGAGATGGGAGGAAGGGTTTACCTTAGTAGATTTTTAAAAGGTTTTAAATATTAAAGCCTCTGAATGGCTAAATGATCCCGAGTGGAGTAAGTTCTTGAGACCAATCACCTTATTTGGGTCAAATTTCGAGTCTTATTTGAATCAGAAACGAAAGTTGGTTAATCGGGAAGAGGATTTTGGCTTGGTGGAATAAAAGCGAATGAATAAAGGGAGTCTCGGGATTGATACTCGAGACTCCCTTTTAGATTGAGACATGGCGTTGTTATCTTCAACATAATTCTCCTTTTTAATACAACTAGATAATTGGGAGGAATAATGAGCCACCGTCTCCAGCCAACAAAACAGGTGTTAGAAGGAAATTTTTTTTGTTTTTTTAACTTAGATTACTAAATTTCAAGAGATAATAGGTAAGTTCCGATAAATCATAGCTTTTTCTCTCGTTTATTAATGCAAATTCGCTTGAATCTATGTGAGGAACATCCTGTAAATTAATTTCTCTAACATAGCCAAATTTAATGTTTTGAGTGCATAAGTTAAATTTATTCGTTGATAGTATTCCATTCGAATATTTGCTCATTAACCTAACAACCTCATCTAGCTCTTGGCCTTTAATATAGTACTCATGAGAAAAGGAAGATTGCTCATCGATTGCGACTGTTAGTACAAAGTATTTCATTACTTCACCTCCAAACAAATTACACTAGTTGCTCAAAGATCTGGTCAAAATCTAATTCCCTATGTATTTCGGCTAAGAATTGGCCAGGACAAGTCCCAAAGCCTTTGGCCAATTTTAGTACAGTGAATATGGATGGGCTGCTTTGATTTCTTTCTAACTCACTAATATAGGAGCGGTCGATTCTACTTCTAACTGCTAGCTCTTCTTGAGAAATGCCCTTTAATCTTCTCCATCTTTTAATGATTTCTCCGATGTATATTCCTTCTTTCTTATTCAAATGCATTCTCCTTCTTTAACATTCTCGTAATTCACTGTTTTTCTTGACTATAATAAATGCTCGCTATTCTCGCTTTTTTAGCGGTCTTTTTTTAGGATCGAGTATGAAGGATATCGGTCGTTTTCCTCTTTCATAGTTGGTTTTTCTATATTGTTCGGCTAGTTGTACCTTTGCTCTAAATGGAGTAAGTCTTGAATTGACAATAAAGAAACTCCCATTACTAAATTCAATCACGGTTTGTCCATCCAATGGTTGCGTGTCTATAATTTGATTCGAATTAATCCAAACACAATATTCATTCTTGTAGGCACGGTCAGGGAATACGCAAATGTTCAATATGAAATTCACCATCATCGGGGTCATCCTACTTCTACCAGTGGTTTTCCTTGCACTAGCTAACGAACCTTTAAAATCAGAGCCCACATAGTGAATGGAATCCTTCAGAACCTGCAGTGGACACTTATCCACTATAAACGAACGATCCTCTTCCACAATAATGGTGCAAGGCTTGCCGTTTCGATCTAATTCACCAAATAGATAAAGCAATTGTGGCTGGATAATATAATCACTTACGATAAACAAATGAATCAGCTCCTTTAAAATTTTATAATCAGGTGTCGTTCTTGATTTTTGCTCACATATTTTTACCTCCGATTAATGTCTTTTGCTTATGGATTGGAACTTGATGTGTGTGATGATAGGGATCTATTTTTGTTAGGAAGTGTAAAGTAAATGGTTGCAGAAGGAAGGAGTGTGGGTTTCATTTACCTTATATGATTATTAAAATATGAAATGGTTAGTCGAACTGCCGTCTATAGCCAACAATAAATGACAAATTTCGTACGAAATGGAATAATTTGTGTGGAGTGAAAATGAGATTTAATTTTTCTAAATGAACAAAAACGGCTCCTTATTGGAAAATAAAACGCATTTTTTGTTCATTTCGTGCAAAAAAGCGATTCTTAAATGAAATAACGACATTCGAATTGTTTCGTTAAAGATTGTATCGTAGGGATACCAAGTCGGCCCAAAAGGAGAAATGAATCGTGACTTATATCCCTCCCATTGCACTAAAATTAAAGACCTTCTCAAGCGTAGAGGAAATGAATGAACATATGAATCTACAATACTTACTCATTAAGAATAGACTTACTAAAAGCTATGACGTGATCTTTCACCTGATCAAGAAATATGCCTGCAAGGTAGCGGGAGTGTGCTGGTTAAAGCAGGAGAAGCTGGCTGAGTTGGCTAGTGTATCTGTCAAAACCGTTGAGAGAGGGCTGCATTTTTTAAAAGAAAATGGTGTGGTCAAAATCTATCACACCAAACGATCGAATGGATTAAATGGACATTCGTATTATGTGCTGCAGCGGTTTGAGGGAGAGTTGCCTATAGATGATGAGGAGATTGTAGGAGTTGAGGAGAGAAATGTCGGAGCGGTGGATGTGATGGGAGACTATGAAACTGTTGGGTTTGAATGGGATAACGTGGATGACAAACGTCCTTTAAGCTCTTATAAAGCTCTTGAAAGCTCTTTTGAAACTAAAGAAGAAGAAAATATATATAAACGTGCGTGTGAGAAATATAAGCTTCATAGTCATCCTATTAAAGAGGATCACTGTCAGGAATTAGTTGGATATCTAGTACATAATGGATTTTCAAGAGAAGTTGCTGGTGAAATTACGGAACGTGTACTTGAGAAGAATGAGGGGATCATGGCACCTGTCATCATGAATGCATATTTGGGAGCCTTGCGGAAATTTAGAAAAAGGTTGGCGCATCAGCCCGTTTATTCTGTGGTAAATTATGTGGTTAAGTTGGTGCAGGACGAGATTCGTCCTGGGTATGTGGGAGTGACGAGGGAGGATAGGAAGCGGTCGGGAGGGGAGAGTTATGCAGCAAAGGCATTTCTTAATGAGGTGGGGGACTGGTTGATGGGGTTTTAGGGGACAGGTATCACTATTATTTTAATAGAAAGTGCGAAAACTGTAGAATTTTGTAAGGGTGAAAATAATTCAATAAAACCGCAGATGGAATTTGAATTCAATCAAACGTTTGATTGAAAATTGCTATTTAAAAATAGGGTTGGTCTTTATCTCCTGTATTTCACACAACAAGTGCTTATAACAGAACTTGTCACACTTCTTTCCTTTGTACATTAAATCGTATTGTGTATCATTAACTTTTTATTTTTGAATAAAATTTCAATTTTTTCACAAAATATGTAAAAACTAAAGGGTGATAAAATGGTACAAGTATGCATTAAAGTTTTCGTGTTTTTAATTTCTTGGTTATCTGTATTTTTTCTTCCAAATAAAAAGAAATTATTCGTTAAATATCTCCCAGTTATCTTGTTTTCCTCTATGACCCTTATGTGCGAGATTTTTTATTTTACTACTCATAAATTGTGGAAAGTAAAAGGGGGTCAAAAGAATATGACTCATACTGCTTTTTTGCTCTTATTTGGACCTTATGTGGTAATAACAGTATGGTTTTTTTACTTATCCAAAGGGAAGTTCCTTTTATATGCACTAATAAATTTTATTGCAGATTTGATCTATGCTTTTCCAATAAAAGCTTTATTAAAAAGGTTTGATATTTTTGAATTAAAAGTGAAATCCATTAATTTTTTCCTATTAATCTTTGCTGATGCGTTGTTAATCTTTGGTTTTCAAAAGGTAATTGAAAAGCTTTACCCAATAACACAAGACAAATTACCAGAGGGTTAAAACTCTTTGGTTTTTTAGTTTTTACAAATTTGGTGTCGGGTACTACGAAAAGACATAAAGGGCATTTTGTACATATGGAAGTTACAAAGAACTTTATGGAGAGGGAGTCTCAGAAGCATATGCTTTTGAGACTTTCTATCTTCGGATTAGTGGGCCGTTAAACAGAGGCGACTACTAGGCGGACACAGAATCCCTTATTTTGATAAAAATAGTTTAAATCATTGCATTTGCGGACACCAGTTCCTTTATTGGCATTTAAATCACGTAAAAGTAGCCTTTAATGCCTTAATAGAGGAACTGGAGTCCGATCAATGACTGTAAATCAGAGGTTTAACTGACATAACGGAAGGTCAGTCCGCAAAATTTCCGTTCCAAATTGGTTCATACTTTTAGTGTTTTGAAAGTATACCCAGCAAATCTCGATGAATGCTAGGATGTGATGCAAGTAGGCTTCCACCATATTCTAGCGAAACGGGTTGACCATTTAGTCTAGTAATGGTTCCCCCTGCTTCCTTCAGGATGATGATACCAGCTGCGTAATCCCAAGTGCTTAACGCTGGCACTATATACGCATTAAGTGTTCCTTTTGCAACCTCGCATAAGCTGATGGCAGCTCCGCCAAACATTCTCAAACCACGAGTTTCTTTATAGATTTGGATCACGCTAGGATGCATCGTGTTCTTTGTATTCGGATTTTCCCAAAACATAGCTGTGGAGATCAGCGATTCCTTTAGTGTAATAGGCTGGTCTAGGTGTAACCGAACATCATTCACAAAAGCGCCATTGTCTTTTTCCGCATAGAAGAGTTCATCTGTTACAGGGTTATAAACGACACCAATCATCCCCACACCTTTATGGACCACTCCCACAGAAATCCCATAGAAAGGGAAGTTGTGAATAAAGTTTGTTGTCCCATCAATCGGGTCAATCACCCATTGAGTTTGATAATAGGTATCACCCTGATCAAAAATACCTTCCTCACCGACAATTCCATGCTGAGGGTAAGTGCTCAGTATTTTTTTTACTAAAAACGACTCGATTTCCTTATCTGCAAACGTAACCAAATCTGAATGATCATGCTTCTCCTCTAACACCATTGGTTCTTTTCGTAACTTAACCAGTAAGGCACCAGCTTCCTTTACAACCTCTTTTGCAAACCGCCCAATCTCACTTATATTAAAATGATTCATTCCTGAATACCTCCTATCCTCTTGTCCATTCTAGATTATTTTTAGTATACCTCTAAATGAAGAGGAACTTGAAGTGGGGTGTATGTTCTGTAAGCTTTTCATGTAGTATTTTACTGCAAAATTTGGCTTGAGTTACTATAAGTAGAGTAATGATTCATAAAGAATACAAGTAATTGATAGTAAAGTCCTTTTATCGAAAAGAGTAATGGTGTAAACTATTTTGGACTCAGATGATTTTCGGATTTATTCTACTAAAGTGTTATTCTACAAAACCTAGCAAGAACAAAAACTAGCTAAAAATATACATGCTTTCCTTAAGTGAACAGGAAAGAGTTTTTGAAGATCTAATTTGTTTTCATTTTTAATGAAATCATCACAATTCATATTTTTCAATTAGGGAGAGATTACAATTTATAGAGTTATGGTTCTAATAATTACCATTCTATCATTAGTTGCTTGTTCAGCGTCAGAGGAAATAGTAGAGAGTCATATAGTAGAAATAAATAAAATGCAACCAATTACTTTAACGGGAAGTATTGAAGAAGCAAGTGATACTAAATTAATTGATTATGCTAGAAAACTCACTGCCTTATATGCTGAAGCGTATAAAATTAAAACTCAAGAGGAACTAGACATAATTAATGGAATGATTTTTGAAGATGTAGAGAACTTTGGAATTTCAAAAATAAGTATTGAACAACAAGTGGGTTCTAAGAAATTTTCAAGTATTACTACTGAAGTATCTAACGAGGTAATTATCCATAAAAATAAAGATACATTTAAATATAAATTTGATATTAATACATTCGGAACCAAAGAGGATGGATCGAAAGTAGTGATAAGTAAAATTACTAATTTAATTTTTAATATCTACAAAACTGATGAAAATGAATTAAAAATATTATCCATAGAAGTAATCCGACTTTAAGTTACTTAAAAAGGCTGAAATGGGACAAGGCGACAGGTTGAGACCACTGAAAAAATCACTTTAAAAATAAAAAGGAAGCTAAAGACCTATTTCATATAGGTTTTTGGCTTCCTTTTTATCTGTTTATTAATAAAAACCTGGGTTATCAACCGTATTTTGGTTTTTATCAACCGTTTCTGTATTCTTATCAACCATTTCGGTTTGACCCCCTAATTCCTAACACTAGCTTTGTTTATCTCAATCATTCTTAGTTTTTAATTTTATTTAGTTGTCCTTCTCCACTTTTGCCGATTTTAGATGATTCCACTCCAGCGTCAAGCCAAAACCGCTTGACCCTTTCGCTTCATCATCTATGTAGTTGGCAAGTGGATAAGGACTCCCTTTGCCTGTATTACAGGCTAACTGCCATTTCCTTCGGAAATCCAATATCCTTATACTTTTCATAAAACTTATAAGGAGACATCCGACCTAGGCTCCCATGATATCTTCTCGCATTATAGAATTCTATGAACTCATCAATACGGTAATATGCTTCATCGAAATACTCAAAGGCATATCGCCTGAAAAGATCCCGTTCAAGGATACTAAAAAATGACTCAATATAAGCGTTGTAATTTGGTGATCTTGGAGGAATTCTTTCATGAAAAATCTTATTTCCTTCACAAAAATCGCCAAAAAGGTTACTAACAAATTGAGGGCCATTATCTGTCCGAATTACGATACAGTGGCCATTCTCCTCTTTCGGTGCTTTGAGATTGCGCCTAATAATTGCTTCTTTAAGCAATCCTGTAATGTTTTTTGCCTGGCACCTTGACCCTCTGTAATATCCCACAATAGCCCTGTCAAAAACATCAATAGCACAGGCTACAAAGAAAAACCTTTCGCTTCCTTCGATCTTTCCGTATTTAATATCTAGCTGCCATAGCTGGTTTGGAGCAGTGATTAAGTGATTCTTGGCAAGCCGTTTTGGATACTTAGGATTGCCAATCCTCTGGGGAAGGAGAATTCCAAGTCCTTTGCACAGTCTCGCTACTTTTTTATGATTAATGATAAGGTTGTGATTGTCCTGCAAATATTGAGTAAGGTTCTTTGTGCCATAAGTAGCTCCTTCTCCTTCAACGGCCTCCATGAGGTACTCGTCTATCTGTTCATCTGGAACGATAGTTCCTGATCTTGTTATGGAATACCCAGGAATAGGGCGTCCTCTTTTTCCCTTAACGTCTAATACTTCTTCATCTCCTGAATGATAATAATATAATGAACGATTAACTCCTACTGCTTCGGTTAGCTTAGTAATGGCAATACCCTCCTCTGCCCATAACTTAACTTCTTCTATAATAGTCAGGGCCGGAATTGGGTTTTTTTTAATAGATTTCTAAGCATTGCGACTTCAAGTTCTTTTTCTCCAAGGAGCTTCATCGCTTGTTCGTATTTAACTTTTAATTCTTCTTTTGTGGGATCTGTTGATAAGATAGCTGAAGTAGGGTCATCCATTTGATCTCTCACTTCGTCCCCATACTCCTTTATCCACTTCATAAGTGTGTCCCGATGGATACCTGCACTTCTAGCAACTGATGAATAATGCCCTTGTTCCAATGCCATCCGCACGTAATTCTTTTTAACATCCTCAAGTGCTTCAATTTTCTTTTCGGCATCTTTTACTCCCCCTTATTTAAGAAATTCCTTGTCCATAGTTTACTTTTTTAGCAATTTGATGTCCAAAGGAATTAGGGGGTCGTAAAGATTTCATGCAGTTTATCAACCGTATTGCTTAAATTATCGACTTTCGACATACAATTTACTCCAAAAATTCCCTAGTGATGATCTTCAACGCCCCTTTGTTCCTTTTTTATATATTCATTTCTAATATAACTTTTGCAAATTGCTTAAAATCATCAATATGCTTGTCTAAAATTGCCTCTAAAATATCAAGCTGTAGAGCTTGATAGTCATGTACCGCAATGTTTCGAAAGCCAACCATATTCATTAAGGTTTTGGCAAGTAATTCATCAATTAGCCCAGCTTCCTGAAGTAGTTTAAACCCTTCACGACTCGTTTTTGGTACACCTAATTTTTTCTCGCTTACGAGATGCATCGCAATATCGATACTTGCTTCGCAGGCGCGTTGAATATTTAAAATAATACTGTCCTGTTTTGTGAGGTCTGATAAATTTTCTGAATTGCCCTCATAAACTTCATGAATTCTTTTCACGCATCGCTCAATTGTTGTAACTTTATTTAATATGACATCATTCATCACCAAATACACTTCCCCTATTTTTTATACCTTTAATCACAATCGATCTTTGCTCATTTAGCTCTGCATACATACGGTACGCTTTAATTTTTTGTCGGGTATATTCATCCTTATCGTAAATAAAAAGAGGTACTCCACTTTCAAAAATCTGCATGGCTAATATCGTATCGATTTCAAGTATGTCTACAAGATCAACATCTCGTCCACAAGTAAGTGCTAACTCATTCGCCAAATTAAAACGTTCATACGATGAAAGCTGTTTGTCACTGAAGTAAGCAAGATCAACATCACTATCTTCATGTGCAGTTCCTTTTGCAAAAGAGCCAAATAAAATGATGAAATCAGGATTCGTTTCATTACGTAGCACATCAATCATTTGTTTCTTCATTTCTTCAGTCAACATGCTTTCACCACCTTTGTTTTTATTATACCTTTTTTTTGAAGTTAGGGACAAGGGGACAGGGTACCTTGTCCCTATCCACTTCCCAAAATTCCGAAATATATAGTATATTAGTACTATTCTAATAATCTGTTAGTTTATGGCATATGATAATTGAAGAGGGGGAGCTAGGTTCTATCATTTTTTTATAAAGCCTAGAAACATATTTTAATAGAGGGGAAAAATTTAAGATGAATTTTTTACTAAAGGAAAACAAGCAGAGATGGGTATCTATCTTCATCATTTTATTGCTGCTTTTGCAATATGTTCCGACAGCAAATGCAGCACCAATGTCAACAGATTGGTCGGCAAATCAAATTGCTTCAACTGGAGACCTATATGGTGTTTCTTATGGTAATGGTCAATGGATAGCTGTTGGTGATGGAACTGCGATTGCCCAATCAACAGATGGTGTCAATTGGACGAAAAAACAACTTGCGGGAACGGTTCCGTATGCAGCAAATTCCTTCTATGATGCGCTTTATACGGGGTCAAAATGGATCATAGTAGGAGCATTCGGTTCACTTATTCCTGGTATAGGAAATATGGCCCAAATTTACACGTCACCTGATGGCTCAACTTGGACTTCGAAGGACTCAAAGGTCATTGGTGTTAGTAGCAATCTAGTGTCCATCGCCCAAAACGGCCAAACATTAGTGGCAGTAGGAAATATAAATTACGAAACTCCTGTCGTTACTACCTCAACAGATGGTGGGGAAACATGGACGAATTATAGCAGTCAAATAGGCAGCGGGAGAAACTCGTTGAATAAAGTCATTTACGGCGGTGGTAAGTTTGTAGCCGTTGGGGATAATGGGAATTTATTTACTTCATCAAACGGCACCATTTGGACCCAACAACCAAGCAATACAGTCGCTGATTTATTTGGGGCCGTTTACACGAACGGGAAGTTTTACGTTGTCGGAAATGAAAAACTACTAACATCTACCGACGGACAAAGCTGGACAGTTACGAACTTACCTATTGAGTACCCAGCTATTGCTTCTAGTGGCGGTGAATCTGTCATTGTTGGCATAATGGGAAAAATTTTATCATCAACAGATGGGGTTACCTGGACAGAAAATAACTCCGGAACCACTACCGATCTTTGGAACGTGAACTACGGTAATGGCAAGTTTGTCACAGTAGGCGCAGCAGGCCAAACAGCCACAAGAACGGCCATACCTGGCTACGTGCCTTCAACAAACGCAAACCTTAGCCATCTATCGTTAAGTGCAGGTACCTTAACACCTAGCTTTTCTGCAGCTACAATGAACTATACGGCAGCGGTTTCAAATCAAAATAGTATAGACGTAACCGCTATAACAGCGGATGCAAAAGCAAAGTTTACCGTTAACGGAATGGCACCAGTTAGTGGGAATAAAGTAACAGTCCCTCTAGTTACAGGTACGAATACGGTAGCCATTAAGGTAACGGCAGAAGATAATACGGCGGCTCAAAACTATACTGTTACGATAACCAATGTGGTGGGCTCGCCACTTGACCCATTCAACAATGCGGCAACTGTGGGCGAAATGAGAACCGCAATGGAAGGGGCAGCTCCTTTATTTATCTTCCAATCACAAGCTGGTTATGATAGCTTTTTTTCAAATGTAAAAAACGATAAAGACAATGTGTATCAATACATGTTAGCAAATAGAGGCGCAGGTTTTATTAATCAAAAAAATCTTCAGGATGTTATTGGAGATGGTATTGAAAAAAGATCACCCTACATGAATTTGCACGAAACAAGGGATGCGGCAAGTATGCTTTATTTTGCCTATCTTTTAGGACCTGATTTTGACTTTGGAATCAATCTCTCGGGTTACATGTCATTCATCATTGATGAGAATATGTTAGAGGCTGATAAAATCGGGGCAAAGCTATCTGCGCGAATCCCAGTTGATGGATTTGTTGGACCTACTGATTTACAGGCAGCATTGGATGAATCGATTCAGGAATATGTAAGTGAGTCGCTTGCAAGTGACAAAGCTAATCTATTGATTGGATATGCAGCTGGTGATTCCGAAAATCATGTGACACAAAATCTGATTCTTCCTGTTACAGGGGACTCGGGGCTAACGACGAGAATTATATGGACATCTAACTATTCGTTTATAAATGCAAACGGGAACGTAACTCGTCCAACTAGCAGCCAAGGTAATACAACGGTCACATTGACAGCAACCATGGTTAAAAGTGGTGCAGTGGCTGTAAAGACTTTTACTGTTTTATTAAAAGCGCTTGAAATAACCGATGCGGAAGCTGTTATACAGGATAAATCATTGTTAGACATTGGCTACAACGGCACGGATTCCGCATCTAGTGTGACGCAAAATGTGAGTTTAAAAACATCCGGACAAAACGGGACGACCATTACATGGTCTAGTAATGCACCGCAATTTATCGCAGCGGATGGAACCGTTATGCGTCCTAGTTTCATTCAAGGAGATCAGACTGTTATTTTAACCGCGACCATCACAAAAAATGGCGCGACTGCCACAAAGCTGTTTACCCTTACCCTTCCTAAGATGCCGATGAGCGATTCGGAAGCAGTAGGGAATGATAAAGCTAGTTTAGACATTGGCTACAATGGCACGGATTCCGCATCTAGTGTGACTCAAAATGTTACTTTAAAAACAGCTGGACCATTTGGAACCACGATTAGCTGGTCAACGAATTCTCCAGCATTTATCGCAGTGGATGGTAGGGTTACCCGTCCATCTTACCTGCAAGGAGATCAGACTGTTATTTTTACAGCGACCATTATGAAAAATGGAGTCGTTGATACAAAGCAGTTTATGCTTACCATTGTTAAACTGCCGATGAGTGATGTGGAAGCGGTGGAGTTAGATAAAGCTGGATTAAATGTTGGCTACAATGGTTCGGACTCCAATTCTAGTGTGACGCAAAATGTTATTTTAAAAACGGCTGGGGAAAATGGAACAACACTTACTTGGTCAAGTAATTCACCGGCATTTATCGCAGCGGATGGAACTGTTACTCGCCCAACGTACCTGCAAGGAGATCAGACCGTAATTTTAACCGCGACCATCACAAAAAATGGCGCAAGGGACACGAAGCCGTTTACCCTTACCCTTCCTAAAATGCCGATGAGCGATTCGGAAGCAGTGGGGATTGATAAAGCTGGGTTAGAAATTGGCTACAATGGCACGGATTCCGCTGCTAGTGTGATGCAAAATGTTATTTTAAAAACAGCGGGGCCGGCTGGGACAACGATTAGTTGGTCAACGGATTCACCAGCATTTATTACAGCGGATGGTAAGGTTACTCGTCCAACTTACCTGCAAGGAGACCAGACTGTAACGTTGACCGCGACCATTATGAAAAATGGAGCCGTTGATACAAAGCAGTTTACGGTTACCGTTGTTAAACTTCCGATGAGCGATTCGGAAGCAGTGATGTTAGATAAAGCTGGATTAAATGTTGGCTACAATGGTTCAGATTCAGCTACCAGTGTGACGCAAAAGGTTACTTTAAAAACAGTTGGGGGAAATGGAACAACGATTACTTGGTCAAGTAATTCCCCGGCATTTATAGCAGCGGATGGAACCGTTACTCGCCCAACGTACCTGCAAGGAGATCAGACCGTAATTTTAACCGCGACCATCACAAAAAATGGCGCAACGGACAGGAAGCCGTTTACCCTTACCCTTCCTAAAATGCCGATGAGCGATTCAGAAGCAGTGGGGATTGATAAAGCTGGGTTAGAAATTGGCTACAATGGCGCGGATTCAGCTTCTAGTGTGGCGCAAAATGTTATTTTAAAAACAGCGGGGCAGGCTGGGACAACGATTAGTTGGTCAACGGATTCATCAGCATTTATTGCAGAGGATGGTAAGGTTACTCGTCCAACTTACCTGCAAGGAGACCAGACTGTAACGTTAACCGCGACGATTATGAAAAATGGAGCCGTGGATACAAAGCAGTTTACGGTTACCGTTGTTAAACTTCCGATGAGCGATTCGGAAGCGGTAGGAATAGAGAAGGTTGGTTTAGATATTGGATACAACGGTGCGGATTCAGCTACCAGTGTGACACAAAATGTGATTTTAAAAACAGCTGGAGAAAATGGAACAACAATCTCTTGGTCGAGTAATACTCCAGCATTTATCGCAGCGGATGGTAAGGTTACTCGTCCAACTTACCTGCAAGGAGATCAGACTGTAACGTTGACCGCGACCATTATGAAAAACGGAGCCGTGGATACAAAGCAGTTTACGGTTACCATTGTTAAACTTCCGATGAGCGATTCGGAAGCAGTGGAATTAGATAAAGCTGGATTAAATGTTGGCTACAAGGTTCTAGATTCAGCTACCAGTGTGACGCAAAATGTTACTTTAAAAACAGTTGGGGAAAATGGAACAACGATTACTTGGTCAAGTAATTCCGCTGCCTTCGTAGCAGCTGATGGTACGGTAACCCGTCCTTCTTACACAGAAGGGGACCAGGTTGTCACTTTAACCGCAACGATCACGAAAAACGGTGCAACAGATATCAAAACATTTACCTTAACGCTTCCTAAGCTGCCAATGACAGATGCCGAAGCCGTTACGTTAGATAAAACTTCATTAGAAATTGGCTATAACGGGGCAGACAATGCGAACTCCGTAACCGATCATGTTGTTTTAGAAACAGCAGGACAATATGGAGCAACGATTACTTGGTCAAGCAGCAATCCTAGCTTTATTGCAGCAGATGGCACCGTTACACGACCAACTTTCACCCAAGGGGACCAGATTGTCACCTTAACCGCAACAATCACGAAAAATGGGGCAACAGATATCAAAACATTTACCTTAACGCTTCCTAAGCTGCCAATGACAGATGCCGAAGCCGTTACGTTAGATAAAACTTCATTAGAAATTGGCTATAACGGGGCAGACAATGCGAACTCCGTAACCGATAATGTTGCTTTAGAAGCAGTAGGACAATATGGAACAACAATTACTTGGTCTAGCAGCAATCCTAGCTTTGTTTTGGAAGATGGCACGGTTACACGACCAACTTTCACCCAAGGAGACCAGGTTGTCACCTTAACCGCAACCATTACGAAAAACGGCGCAACAGATATCAAAACATTTACCTTAACGCTTCCTAAGCTGCCAATGACAGATGCCGAAGCTGTTACGTTAGATAAAACTTCATTAGAAATTGGCTATAACGGGGCAGACAATGCGAACTCCGTAACAAATAATGTTGTTTTAAAAACAGCAGGACCATATGGAACAACGATTACTTGGTCCAGTAGCATTGCTAGCTTTGTTGCGAAAGATGGCACGGTTACAAGACCAACTTTCACAGAAGGGGACCAGGTTGTCACGTTAACCGCAACGATCAAGAAAAACGGCGCAACAGATATTAAAACATTTACCCTACACTTACCGAAACTGCCAATCAACGATGCGGAAGCAGTGGGGATTGAAAAAGCTTCATTAAGTATTGGCTACAACGGGGCTGATGCGGAAAACTCGGTCACCAATGATTTAATTTTAAAAACGGCGGGGCAATATGGCACGACGGTCACATGGTCTAGCACAGCACCGGAATTTGTGGCAGTTGATGGAACGGTTACTCGTCCATCTTATACCCAAGGAGATCAAGAAGTTACTTTAACAGCAACTATCCAGAGAAGCACGGTAACAGAGGTAAAGTTGTTCACTGTATTCCTTCCACATCTGCCAATGAGCGATGCCGAAGCTGTTGAAATCGAAAAAGGGTTATTAGAAATCGGCTACAATGACAACAATCATGCCGACAGTGTTACCACCAACGTGATGTTAAAAACAACAGGCCAACATGGTACGACCATTGCGTGGAGTAGCAATCTACCTGCTTACGTTACACCTGATGGAAAAGTAACTCGTCCAGAGTACTTTCAGGGGAATTTGAAGGTAACCGTTACCGCAACGATTACAAAAGGGTCTGCAAGCACAACCAAAACGTTCGTTCTAACCCTTATGAAGTTACCGAAGCCTCCTGTAACTGAGCCTCTTTCAGAAACAATCGTAGTAGATGTGGTTTCTGGAGATGGGTCAAATGGAGTTCTTGTTCAAACGGAAATTAAACGAACAACGAATCCAAATGGGGTCA
The DNA here is from genome assembly GCF_917563885.1 of Pseudoneobacillus rhizosphaerae. Classification (GTDB taxonomy): domain Bacteria; phylum Bacillota; class Bacilli; order Bacillales; family Cytobacillaceae; genus Pseudoneobacillus; species Pseudoneobacillus rhizosphaerae. The sequence goes on along the minus strand of NZ_CAKJTG010000001.1, from coordinate 253,708 downwards.
TAAAGGATCATGTTACGTTTACAAATGAAAAAGCATTAGAAACGATTGAAAAAATGAAGGCTATGGCTAGTAAAACCGCTCGAATTATGTTGCCAGATATTCAGGATAAAGTGTCTGAAGTGACCGTTACGGTACCAAAAGAAGCAGTAAAAGCCTTGTTAGATGCTGGAATTGACTTAGAAATTTTCACAGAGAATGGTAGTATCTTTATTTCAAAGGAATCCTATTCGAATGTGAACGGGGATCTTTATTTCCAAATCGTTCCGGTTAAGGATAATAAGGAAAGCGATGCTATTGAAAACCGTGCGAAGCAAGACCAAATGGTTCGTCAAATAGGGGAAAATAATACAGATGCCATTACGATTCTTGGTCGTTCTATGGAAATTGAAACGAATATGCAAAACCACCGTGTAACACTTACGTTCCCAGTTGGATTATCCCTTCCGACCGAACCAACTGCACGCAAGGAAATTTTAGATAACCTTGTGATCTTTATTGAACATAGCGATGGAACGAAGGAAGTTTTACAAGGAAAAGTGGTTGATTACAAAGAAGGAAACCTTGGTATTGAGTTTGATGTAAACAAATTTAGTACATTCACGATGCTTTATGTCAAAGGGGCTAAGGATTATTTTTCAAAAGAAGAAATCACCCATAAACCATATATTAAAGGGTACGCGGATGGGAATTTCAATCCGAACGCGCCAATTACAAGAGCACAAATGGCGGCAATGCTCGCTCGTAATCTTGGGGTAGCCTATAGCGGTAACGGAGTTCCTTCCTTTGTTGATACACCAAAAAGCTATTGGGCGTTTATCGAAATCGAATTAGTGAATCAGACTGGGATAATGACCGGCTCTGTGAACGGTACATTCCAACCGCAAGAAACAATTACACGGGCACAAATGGCCACAATCGCCTTCAGATGGGTGCAAAAAGAGTGTCAAGCTAATGCTAACGCCTACCCGTTCTGTGAAAAAGTGTTAACGAAGGAGTCTGTTTCCTTTAAAGATGTTTCTGATAAACACTGGGCAAAAGAGGCTATTGCTGTAATGGCCACTACCGGGATTATGGAAGGATACGAAAATAACACCTTCCGTCCAAATGAAAAACTAACACGCGCGCAAGCCGTAAAAGTGCTAAACCGACTCTTTAAACGAGAGCCATTAAATGGGGCAACAACACAAACCTTTAAAGACGTCCCTGTAACCCACTGGGCCTATAAAGAAATCGAAGAAGCCGCAACAGAACACATCCATTAAAAATGAAAAAGGGATCCTGCCCCGAGCGATCGCTCAGGTGCAGGATCCCTTTTTCATTCGCTCCAAGGGAGACGGAGACAGGTTTCTTGTCCACCCGTATTTTTCCAAATAGACAAAAGGGCAGTTGACCGGAAAACCTACCTCGCTGATTAGCGGTACGAACTGCTCCATTAAGATTACCTCCTTTCTCATAAGTAAATTGCGCAACATCTAAAAAAAGACTGACCTCATCACTGAACTCAGCCTCTATACCGATTACACGATTTCATAATCTGTTACGTTTCGATCCACCAATCGTGCTCCTTTTACAGAGGCTTGATAGTTAATCGGATTCATGTCCTTTGTATAATTTAGTAACCAGTGATATTTAGATAAGCGGAGATTTTCCGGTTAAACTGCGTAATAGGGATCTGTTCGGGGATATAAGCGGAGGTTTTCCGTTTAAGTAAAGCAAAACGCCACATTTTGACGTTTTTTGAGTAAATAGTCGGAATTCCTCCGACTATTTAAGCCGTTTTCAGTGCAAATTGGTCATTAAGAGAAATTTCTCCGCTTATTTATCAAGCCAAGATGATTCCCAGATCTTGGCGATGGGCGTTGGGTTTTTCGTCTATAAGAATGTAGCACTTCTTCCAAACAAGGGGACAAGGTTGTCCCCTTGTCCCAAGACAAACTATCAAACTAGGGATATAATGAAAAAAATGACATTTAGGTATAAAGAGGGGTAACGGTACATGACTTTTATCAGAGGTTTAGGAAAAGGATTTGGGAAGGCGGCTGGATTTGTTGTTGGTAAACCAATCGAATTCATTGGTGAGGTAACAGGGATCGATTTAATAGAAGACGTCGGAAAAGGTGTGCAAAAGGCTTCTGAATTTGCTGGCGATACGGCCGGACAAGTAGTAAGCGGAGCGTTAGATACGGTTTCAGGTATGATCAACGATGATCCTATGAAACGTGATAAAGGCTTAGGTGATATGGGCAATGCCGTTAGTAGAACGGCAAAGGGGGTAGTTGTTACTGCCAAAAATGCTATTCATGACGGTGGAGATGTTATTGGTGGATTCATGGATGGAGATCATGCTCGTTTAAAAAAGGGAGCTTCATCTCTGGCTAAAACAGTGGCGATTGGTGCTCTAGCTGTTGGAGTTATTGATATAGTGGATGGTGTCGATGGAGGAGATGTTGCTCATGCTGAAACGGTAGATTCTCCTAATGCGTCTGCTCCTACCGAATCGGTACCTTATGAAGTTGACGGAGAAGGATCTGTAACTATTCAAACGACGAATGACCATTTAGAAGGATCTGTACATCCAGAGACGAATGTTCCTTTTGAGGAGAATACCGTTGAATTACCTAATGGACAAGAAGTAACAGGAGTATATCCTGTATTTGATGCGGAGTATGAAGTTGAAATAGACGAGAGTATGTACCTTCAATCCGATTATGTTCAGTTTAGTTATGCGAATGCTGAATTATATGATGAGATTCAATCTGACCCACAGTTAGCAAATGAAATGGGATTAACAGAACAAGATCTTCAAGCCTTAGCAAACGGAGATACTCCAGAGGGCTTTACTTGGCATCATAGTGAGGAACCAGGTGTCTTACAATTAGTAGATGAAGATATTCATGCGAATACTGGACATGATGGTGGTAGGGAATTATGGGGTGGTGGAGAGAAATATCGTTAAGGGACAGAGGAACTTCGGGTGTAAAATATCTGGTACCTGTCACTCTCTGAGAAAACGAAAAAACAGGGTGAGAGTTTAGTAAACTTTCATCCTGTTTTTTGTTTTGCAGTCGCGTGACTAGTACCTATATTTATTTTGGCTTTTATTTTTCTACTGGTAAAGGGAACTTATATCCCACAAAAAATTACACAGCTAAACTGGAGTTATATACCTTTTTGAATTTTGAATAACTTATGATTCTCCATAACCCAATGTACACAAATAGGGAAATGATTGACAGAGCATTTAAGGTTAAAACATCAATGTGTGGCAAGAAGTTAGTAACTAATCGTCGGATTATAAAAACACAGATTAGAGCAATCACAAAACCAATGCTTTTTTTGGCATATATTTTTCCATCCTCACGAACTTCATAACCAGTTGTATAAATCAATGGAACAGATAAAATGATTCCAAAGATCACAGAAACCACAATTTCTATTGAAGTCATGTGTACGGAAGGTTGTATCACCACAGCTAGGGCAGGGGACATGTAGAGCAGCGGTAACAAAATCCGCAGGCCAGAACCTTTGATTGGGCGAACCATAGCTCTTGTTCGTCTCCAAAGTACCAATCCAAAAATAACAAGTAGCATTGCGTATATTCCATATTGCATGTTTAATATTCACTCCATTTCGTATGCCTCAATAGGCAAATAGCGTCATTCAAAGTAAAGCCACTTTAAAAATTGCCCACTTATTTACACTTTGCATATAGTGCTATTTTACTACTTTTTCAAATTTCCTAAACTAACATTTCCCTAAATAATAACTAACAATTTTCAAAAAAATGGAATTGGGAACAAGGGACAGGTCCCTTGTTCCGAATACTAACTATTATTTCAATAGAAAGTGCGAAAACTGTAGAACTTTGTAAGTGTGAAAATGATTCAATAAAATAGCAGATTGAATTTGAATTCAATCAAACGTTTGATTGAAAATTGCTATTTTTAAATAAGAATAGGTGTCCGGTACCGAAAAAATCCGGACAGATACATTGTCACAGCCCTGTGTGCGGTGATTCCATAATCAAAATGGAGATGAAGGTTTGATTAATATCCATCAAAGCTAGAGTGGATAAGGCTTTAACCTAATTCAATCAAACGTTTGATTGATAGATATGTTCGTGTTTTGATAGGTTGAATATTTTCTTTAAACTCTCGACCTCTTATAAGCGTTTCATCTAAATGAGTAAAAATGGTGTTGATAGTCAAAACCCTCCCATCCAGAAGACAAAACCTTCTTCTAATGGGAGGGTGCTTTTCTAGCTAACACAATGAGCTTCAATCTACGTTCTTTCCTTTAACCATTCAGGTAGATTTTGGATCGATTGCACGACTAAATCTAGCTTCGATTCAATTCGATAAAGCAAGTATAACGTCACGACAATGGGAAAACCTACCTCGCTGATTAGCGGGACGAACTGTTCCATTTAAGATTGCCTCCTTTCAAATAAAGATAGCGAATTATCCTAAAAAAAGACTGACTCCATCACTGAAGCCAGCCTCGATTCCGTTTACACTAGTTCATAATCTGTTACGTTTCGATCCACCACTCGTGCTCCTTTTACAGAGACAAGATTCCCTGTAGGAGAAAAGAAAACTCCAGCAGCAATAATCTGATTCATTGAAGCCTTCACTGTAGCAGTATCAATCGGTTCCTTCGGATTGTCGATTGTGATGCGAGCTGTTCCGCCCATCTCTGTTGCGAATTGAAGTTCTAATGTTTTCGCCATACTATTCACCTCCTTTTTTTGAAAAATTAATCACTGAGCTTACGCCATAATGTCAGAGCGGTCTGTACGTTCCACTGTGTAAAGTGGATCCTTACATAAAACGCCAAGAGCTTGTGCTGCTTGATAAAGCTGGGCCGCTGTTGCTTCATGCTTCAAATTACTGTACATCTTCCCTTTGAAAATCGGTTCTCCTTTCTCATTCACTCCTGTTTCAAATACCAAACGTAAATTCGAATCTACTAGAGTAGCTTGTGCCATGTTTTCCTCACCTCCTTTCAACTTCTATATACATGTGAAAGGTGGGTGAGGACAGGGTGGGTGGGAATTTTTTTTATTTTTGGTGCCTGGGACTAAGGGACAGGTAGTGGCCACTGAAAAGGTCATTAAAAAAACGAGCCTCTAGAATGGTTTCTAAGGCACGTTTAAAGACTAGTGAGACAATATCCCACCTAAAATCATTCATCTTTCAAAAACAGTCACTTTTAGTGTGGTCTCAACCTGTCCTGCCTGACCGGATTCATGTCCTTTGTATAATTTAGTAACCAGTGATATTTAGATAAGCGGAGATTTTCCGGTTAAACTGCGTAATAGGGATCTGTTCGGGGATATAAGCGGAGATTTTCCGTTTAAGTAAAGCAAAACGCCACATTTTGACGTTTTTTGAGTAAATAGTCGGAATTCCTCCGACTATTTAAGCCGTTTTCAGTGCAAATTTAGTCATTAAGAGAAATTTCTCCGCTTATTTATCAACGCAAGATGATTCCCACATCTTGGCGATGGTGTCGGGTTTTTCGTCTATAAGGATGTAGCACTTCTTCCATGTTTTTTACCAGCGTTGGTCACAGGATTTACCACTTGTCGCCAACATATTTACCAATGGAGTAATGTTAAGAAAAAATGATTAACTAAATAGATTTTGAGAGATAAAAAAGTCTAATTCCTCCACATTTTTACCGGGGAATTAGACTAATGGTCTTCAACAATCGTTGCCCGATTGCTGAATTTAAATATTATTAAATGTATTCTCAACGAACTCTATAGGGTGTTCGTTGAGAGTTAAGCCTAGAAAAATTGGCTGTGTATATTTCAGCTTATATTATTCTATCATTTCCAATTAGTATGATATACTCCTGCTAAATCACGTCGTTGATACGTATGGGCACCGAAATAATCACGTTGTGCTTGCAAAAGGTTAGCATTTGAGTTGCCTGTTCGATAACTATCGTAATAAGTAAGTGATGAACTTAAACATGGGAATGAGATACCAGAATTTATTCCCTCACAAACAACCTTTCGCAATCCTATCTGGTAATCTATAAGCTTTTCAGCAAAATAGGGGGAAATTAGTAAATTAGCTAGATTTGGTTGTGCTTGATAGGATTCGCTTATTACGTTTAAAAATTCTGCACGGATGATACAGCCGCCGCGGAATATCAGCGCAATATTTTCTAAAGGCAAATCCCAGCTGAAAAGTTCAGAAGTCATTTTATATTGAGTAAAACCTTGTGAGTACGCACAAACTTTTCCCATGTATAAAGCTTGTCTAATATAGTCAATCCACTCATTTTTATCTAAATTTTGCTCGACGTTCTTAGGGCCGGTTAGAATCTTTTCTGCATTAACCCGTTCCTCTTTTAAAGCAGAAATGTAACGAGCAAACAAAGACTCTGTAATAATCGATGCTGGAATGCCATTATCAATAGCTTGCATGCTTGTCCATTTACCTGTTCCTTTTTGTCCTGCTTTATCAAGAATTAAATCGATCAGCGGTAAGCCCGTTACTTCATCTTTTTTCCTTAAAATTTCTGCTGTGATTTCGATTAAATAACTTTTCAGTTCACCTTTGTTCCAAGTTTCAAAGATGTCAGCAATTTCATGAACTTCTAAAAGCAACTTTTCTCTTAAAAATGTATAAGCCTCAGCGATTAGCTGCATATCTGCATACTCAATCCCGTTATGCACCATTTTTACAAAGTGACCTGCTCCTTTTGGACCGATATAGATACAGCAAGGGACCCCCTCCACTTGAGCAGCTATTTTTGTTAGAATGGGTGCTACTTTTTCATAGGCTTCTTTATCTCCACCTGGCATGATCGAAGGTCCTTTTAACGCCCCGACTTCGCCCCCAGAAATACCAATTCCTAAATACTGGATTCCTTTCGCTTTCAACTCATCATATCTGCGTTCAGTATCTTCGTAATGGGAGTTACCACCGTCCATGATGATATCTCCTGCCTCAAGATGAGGAAGTAATGAATGGATCACCGAGTCGATGGGCTTACCCGCTGTCACCATTAGAAAAATCTTTCTCGGAGTTTCTAGGGACTGCACAAATTCTTGGATTTCGTAATACGGATTGAGCGACTGACGGTCCAATTTAGCTATAAGCTGATCCGTTAAATCTCTTGTGTAGTTATAGACAGCCACTTGTTCTCCTTTACTAGCCATATTTAAAGCAATATTACTGCCCATTACTCCTAAACCAATGACACCAATTGTATTAAACATTTATATTTCGCTCCTTTTATGAAAGAATAATGGGCAGTAAATCCCTCTCATAAGTGGGGGATTTACTGCCCGGAAAAGGCTTATACAAATAAGCTAAGTAATAAAATAAATCCTAATCCAGCTACTGAAATAATCGTCTCTAGCAGGGTCCATGTTGCAAATGTTTCTTTCATACTTAAACCAAAATACTCTTTAAACATCCAGAAACCAGCATCGTTTACGTGTGAAGCGATTAAACTACCCGCACCTGTTGCTAGTACAACTAAAGCAAGGTTAACATCTGTTTGTCCTAACATCGGAATAACTAAACCAGCTGTTGTTAAAGCAGAAACAGTGGCAGATCCTAATGCAATACGTAAGATCGCTGCAATAATCCATGCAAGCAAGATTGGAGATAATGAGGTTCCTTTGAATAATTCAGCAACATAGTCGCCTACACCGCCAGTGATTAAGACTTGTTTGAAGGCTCCGCCGCCTCCGATGATTAGAAGCATCATACCGATATGCAAAATAGCTGTGGTACAAGATTCCATAATATCTTTCATTGGAATCTTTCTTGCTAATCCCATTGAATAGATTGCAAATAATAATGAAAGCAACATCGCAGTACCAGCATCACCAATAAAACGGATAGCTGCTAGTAAACTATTATCTTCAAAGCCCATTGTTTTTTGCATTAAAGTAATGATCGTAGCAATTGACATTAAAATAACAGGAAGTAAAGCGGTAAATACACTGATTCCAAAGCTAGGTGTGTCTTGTAGTTTAAATGTTTTTTGTTCTCCTAAAGAGGCAATACTTCCAGTCTTCGTAAAGGATGCCGGTACTAATTTTTTCGCAAGCTTCGTAAATATAGGTCCAGCTAAGATGACTGTTGGAATCGCAATAATGAAACCATAAAGTAATACCTGACCAATATCAGCGCCATATTCACCAGCAATAACAGTTGGTCCTGGGTGAGGCGGTAAGAAACCGTGTGTCACGGATAATGCTGCTACCATTGGAATACCAAGATATAGGATTGAAACTTTTAATTCTCTTGAAATGGCAAATACGATGGGAATTAATAATACTAATCCTACTTCGAAAAACAATGCAACACCGATAATGAATGAGGCTGCTACGACTGCCCATTGAATATTCTTTTCACCAAATTTGTTAACAAGGGTCATCGCAATTCGTTGAGCGCCGCCAGAATCTGCGATCAACTTACCCAGCATCGCTCCAAGTCCAAAAATTAATGCTAAGTGACCAAGCGTTCCGCCTAATCCAGCTTCAATGGTTTTGACAACTTCCACTAGTGGGATCCCAAGTGCTAACGCAACACCGAACGATACAATGATTAATGAAACAAAGGTGTTTAATTTTAACCCCATGATTAATAAAAGTAATGCTAAAATTCCAACTGCAACAATAACTAATGGCATTTTATTTCCTCCTGTATTTTACCTAGTTGTGTGGGTTAAGCTTCTTTGATAGTTGGCAATCCTTGTATAGTCGTTTTCTAATACTCTGGATATGCTAATAAAAATCGGTAACAATTGCCTGTATTCACTTGCAGCAGCTTCTTCAGGTGTATGTGTGAAGGTGCTGCCAACCATTTCAGAAACGACTTCAAATGAGTCGATTTCTCCTGTTGCATACATTCCTAAAATACAAGCACCCAGGCATGAACTTTCGTAGCTTTCGGGGACGACTACTTCAGATTCGAAAATATCGGACATCATTTGCCGCCAAACTTCCGACCTAGCGAAGCCTCCTGTAGCTTGGATTCGGGTAACAGGACCATCCATGCATTCAATTAACGCTAAAAACACAGTATATAAATTGTAAATAACACCTTCTAGAGCTGCTCGAATCATATGTTCCTTCTTATGTGACATCGTTAAGCCGAAAAATGAGCCACGTACATCGGGATTCCATAATGGTGCTCGTTCACCAGAGAGGTATGGATGGAATAATAATCCATCAGCACCAGGTTTTACGCGTTCTGCAATTTTGGTTAATACTTCGTATGGATCGATTCCTAATCTTTTGGCTGTTTCTACTTCAGAAGAGGCAAATTCGTCCCGGATCCAGCGAAGCACCATCCCCCCATTGTTAACCGGCCCGCCAATTACCCAATGCTTTTCCGTTAAGGCATAACAGAATATTCTTCCCTTTTCATCTGTTTGCGGCTGATCAATAATGGTTCGTATCGCACCGCTTGTCCCAATGGTGACCGCAATCTCGCCTTTTCTAATCGCATTTACACCTAAGTTCGAAAGCACACCATCACTTGCACCAATGACAAAGGGGGTTTTTGGGTCAATTCCAATCTGTTTCGCTAGCTCAGGATCACAGTTGGTAAATATTTTGGTTGTAGGGACGATTTCAGATAATTGATCACGCGTTATTCCAGCAATTTTTAGTGCTTCTTCATCCCAATCCAGGTTTTTCAGATTCATCAGCCCCATGCATGATGCTAGGGAGTGATCGACAACATATTGGTTAAAGAATTTTTTAAATATATATTCCTTAATACCGATATATTTTTTCGTGTTAGCAGCGATTTTGGGATGTTCATTGACAATCCATGCAATTTTGCTTAATGGTGACATCGGATGAATCGGTGTTCCGGTTCGTTTGTAGATCTCATGCCCATTTAATTCATCTTTTATTTTATGGGCCCAAGCTTCACTTCGATTATCTGCCCAAGTGATGCAAGATGTCAGCGGCTGGTCATGTTGATCAATGGCAATGACACTATGCATCGCACTGCTAAATGAAATAAATGATAGGTTTTTATCTGAATGCTTTTTCGTGATATTTGTAATGGCTTTTATAACTGCTTGAAAAATTTCCTCCGGGTTTTGTTCAGCTGTTGATATATCCGGTGTGAAAAGTGGATAACCGATATTTTCTGTATGAAGGACATCGCCTTTTTTTGTAAATAAGACGGCTTTTGTACTGGTTGTACCGATGTCTACGCCTAGCATATAGTTAGTCATTTTGTTGTTCGCCTCCTTTTGAAAGCATCAGTTGCGACCTCCACAAGTCTTCAACTTTCTCTTGAACATCATCAAAGTTTTGATGTAACGATTTAACCATAAGGTCTCGATCCTTTGTTTTAATCGCATCAATATAGAGTTGATGATTATTAATAATCCTTGAAAAGTCTTCATACTTTTCTTTAAAACGACTACGCATAGATAGGAGAATTAAGCTTTCCATCACAGGTTTTAAATTATCCCAGATCATCATGATGTAAGAATGATTAATGGCCCGAATAATCGTTTCATGGAATAGGACATCCTGATAAGAAAACTCATCAGCATCTTGGTATTTTATAGCGATTTCCATCATTTCTAGTATTTTACTAAGTTCCATTACTAAATCTTTTGTGTCCAAGCTTACAAGCTGTTCAAATACAAACGATTCGATGAGCAAACGTACATCATAAATTTCTGCATATTCTTTTTCTGTTAAACCAATGACAACCGCACCCATTCTTTCTAATCGAATGATTTTTTCAGAAGCGAGTATTTTTAATGCTTCACGAATGGGGGAGCGGCTCACATTGAAATCAGCAGCTAATTTATTTTCAGAAAGGATGGAACCGCTTTCAGTCATACCCGAAATAATGCGCATTCTAAGTTCGGATGTTACACGATCACCAGCTGAAGCTTTTGAAAGCCATTTTAGGGGATAGAGAAATTCCTTTTGTTCTGTCATAAACTCACCTCTTGTTAATTCAAGTGTACTTGTATACAAGTATTATAATTCGATTTTTAAAAAATGCAAGCGCTTTTATTGAATTTTGATAGATTTACCAGTAAATGTCGAAGTTTGTTAGGGGGGACAAAGGGAACTTGTCCCAGAGAAATCAAAAAAACAGGCAGAGAGTTTATTAAACTTATTTTGATTTGTAAAATGTGTTAGCCAATCACACTGCTGCAATTCTTGATGGGTAATAGTAACTTTTCGACCTTAGGCGGAGCTGTTGGCTGGGCGATAGACCTGTCCCCGCCGTCTCCCCTGTACCGCCTGTTAGTTAAACGGAATCATGAATACATAAGGAAGTCTTTTAGTAACCACTGATATTGATATTGATATTAAAAATAAGCGGAGATTTTCCGGTTAAACTGCGTAATAGGGATCTGTTCGGGGAATATAAGGGGAGGTTTTCCGACTATGCAAAGCGAAATGACCCATTTTGACGTTTTTTGAGTAAATAGTCGGAATTCTTCCGTCTAATTAGGCCATTTCACTGCTAATTTCGAAATTAAGGGAAATTTCTCCGCTTATTTATCAACCCGAGATGACTCTCTCAGCTTAAGCAGGGCTGTTGGCTGGGACAAGGAACCTGTCCCCCGTCCACACCGCAAAAATTAACTCGTTTTAGATAATTTTTCATTATACGGGTAAATTACAGTAAAAGAGTGGAAAGGGGTGTCAATTAAGTGAAAAAAGCAAGTTGGATTTTTATTTTGTTTTTCCTTTTGATTTTTGCCATTGCCGGGTGCTCAAATTCGGACAAGGCAAACGATAAGAAAAATGAGGAGAATTCTGAAGCAAAGAAAGGGAACGAGGGGGAGGATAGTAAGCAGAATACAGAAGATGAACTACCGCGAAACACGGTGGCGGGTAGAAACGCTAAATCTTACCAGCATATGGAATATCCTGCGAAAGTAGCTCCTAAGTTTACGTCCGCTGAATTAGTCAAGGCACCGGCGGGAAATTGGGTAACAAATGGCGGAGATATCAACAATAGCAGGTATTCCCCGCTAGACCAAATTACGGCCTCGAACGTGAAGAATTTAAAAGTAGAATGGGTGACGAGTCTAGGTTCAGGTAAAGAATTTAAATATTCGGGTGAGGCGACGCCAATTGTTTATGATGGCGTGATGTTCACCATTACGGGTGCGAATGATGTTCAAGCGCTTGATGCCAAAACAGGTAAAATGATTTGGGAATATCGACCGCAGCTGGCGGAAGGATTAGACACCGTTTGTTGTGGTTGGACAAGCCGCGGTGTTGCAGTCGGAGACGGTAAAGTATTTGTCGGGCTTCTTGACGCAAGACTGGTGGCCTTAGATCAGAAAACAGGTAAAGTGGTTTGGGAAACACAGGTAGATGAATGGGAAAAGGGATATACGATTACCAGCGCCCCTCTCTACTATGATGGAAAGGTCTATACCGGAATTGCTGGTGGGGAGTATCAAATTAGAGGATTTGTAGCCGCCTATGATGCTGAAATCGGAAGACAAATTTGGCGCACCTACACCCTGCCAGCCCCAGGCGATGTAGGGAGTGAAACGTGGCCGAAAGATACCCGCAACTGGCTAACGGGTGGTGCTCCGGTTTGGCAAACACCAGCGATTGACCCTGAATTAGGGATGATTTATTTTGCCACTGGAAACACCTCGCCAGATCTAGATGGCAGTAAACGAGAAGGCGATAATTTATTCGCCAATTCAGTTCTTGCCCTAGATGTGAATACAGGAAAATACAAATGGCACTTCCAAGAAGTACACCATGATATCTGGGATTTAGACCCTGCCAATCCGGTTGTGTTATTTGATGTAAAAATGAATGGCAAGATGCGCAAGGGAATTGTCCAAGCCGGGAAAACGGGCTGGCTCTATATTTTAGACCGTACCAATGGAAAACCACTTATCGGCATAGAGGAAAAACCTGTACCGCAAAATAAAAATCAAAAGACTTCGCCAACGCAGCCCTTTCCAGTCGGCGATGCCTTTATCCCACAGACAATCACAGAGGAAGATGTAAAACGTGATCTGCCAGCGGATTTCAAGGGCAAAATTGGAGATATTTTTACACCATTCTGGGATACACCGATTACGCTAAAACCTTCGCCACAAGGTGGAGCTAACTGGCCACCATCGGCTTACAACCCGAACACTGAATTATTCTATGTGTTGGCCAACGATAATTATTTTGCCTACGCCCATTACGGGGAGGAAGAAGAACAGCGATTTGAGGAAGGTAAAGAGTACATCGGAAGCGTTTGGCAGCCAGTGGAAAAATCCCCTCACCTTGGGACCGTAACGGCACTTGATATTAAAACGAATAAAATCGTTTGGCAAAAAAATTGGGATACAATCGCTTATAGTGGAATTTTAACAACGAAAGGAAATTTATTATTTACCGGCCACAATGATGGACGGATCCTTGCCTATGATGCAACCAATGGGAAGGAGTTATGGGAGTTTATGATGGATGCGGGTGCCAATGCACCGCCGATTACCTATGAAATCAATGGAAAGCAATATATCTCGATATTCGCCGCTGGAAATACTCTAGCTGGCACCAAACATGGGGACAAAATTTATACCTTCTCATTAGAAGGTAAATATGGCTCCTTAAAGGACATCCCGAATGATAAAATCAATGTTTCACCAGTGAAAAAATCGTCGGAAAACGAGAAGCAGAAAGCAACTGATCAAAATAAAGAAGAAGATAAAACCACCGCAACAGGGGAAAACATCTATATCGGTAATTGTTTGGCTTGCCACGGTAATCAAGGGGCGGGTGGACATAATGGGCCAAATTTACAGGATTCCGCGATGGATCTTGAGGCCATCATCCACCAAGTTGAAAATGGTGGAGGCGGTATGCCGGCGTTTAAGGATACCTTAACAAAGGATGAAATTAAGGCTGTTTCCGAATATGTTAAGAGCCTCGGCGGTAGTTGAGATCTTTTTAGAAAAAAGCTTTGTTAAGTTTAATGTTGATTTTCTACTTCATTCAACAAATAATCTCCGTCTGATGGCGGTACTAACCAAAAAGAGGTAATTTTCTTTTGGGAAAATGGCTTAGGCGATTAAATGGTGGTTTTAGGCGATTATACGGTGATATTAGGCGGTTAAATTGGATATTTAGGCGATTAAAACGTCCTTTTAGGCGATTAAATTTATTGTGAAGGTGATGAGGGTTTGTTTTTCACTTAAAAGAAATGGCGGCAAAATTGCCTATTTTGGCTGGTTTCGGTCACAATTGATTGCTTGTATTTCTTACCGCTTTCTCAAGGACAAATATCAACAATGGTGTTTAACAGAGCCTACAAAAAAATAAAAAGGCAATCACCCAAGTTTAGTGGGTGATTGCCTTTTTTTAATTAGTTGACGCTTTTTTCGACAATGACATTTGAATTAATCGGTCATCTTTATCGGTTGGATTCCCCCGATTATCACGGTTACTCGTAATCGTGTAAAGCTCGTTTTCGTCCACTAATACATCCCGTAACCTGCCTGCCTCGGTGAAAAACTCCGAAAGTTCTTGACTAGCCACATCATAAGTGAAAATTTTCTTACCTGCTAATGAAGCCACATAGAGATTGCCATCATGGAAGGCCATTCCAGAAGGAGCCCAAGTGGAATCGCCAGATTGAATCAACGGCTTCACCATACCTGCTGCTTCCATATCCCCTTGAATCTTAGGCCAACCGTAATTTTTGCCAGCTTGGATCAAGTTAATTTCATCATGCCCAGCTTCGCCATGCTCGGAACTATAGAGGTTTCCCTTATCATCCCAAGCTAATCCTTGAGGATTACGATGACCATAGGAATACACATAGGAGTCCTTAAATGGGTTGTCGGTTGGAATTTCACCCGATGTCGTCATTCGTAAAATCTTCCCGGCTAGACTGTTAAGGTTTTGGGCGTTGTTTTTCACGCCCACATCGCCTGTTGTGGCATAAAGCATCCCATCCGGTCCAATTTTAATTCGACCCCCACTATTGGCCGCTCCACCTGGAATATTTTCCAAAAGCACACCGTCTTCTTTCCATATATTGTCTGCGAGCTTCAATGAGACAATTCTGTTCAACGTTTTGCCATTCTTTTGGTAGGAGTGATAAGCATACGCTCGTTTCGAATCGGCAAAATCAGGAGCTAACGTAAACCCAAGAAAGCCACCTTCGCCTTTGTGATAAATCTCCTTAGAAACCTTCACATCCTGGACATCAACTAAACCAAGGTCCCCGTTGATTTGAATAACGGACCCTTCCCGTTGACTCAAGAAAAACAAACTACCATTCTTATTAACCGTCCACGGGATATACAAATGATTAGCATTCACATTCCCATCATCCGAAACCGAAACCTCAACTGCCTTTTTCATTACCTCTTTTGCATCCTGACCATAAGGACTTTGATCACGACTTGAATCAGTAGCCTCATTATCATCAATCAAATCAACCGCAGACCAAACCCCAACCGTTAAAGCTAACCCCAATACACAAAAAATCAATAACCTCTTCAAAATACCACCCCAAAATAAAATCATTTCCCCTACAGTGTAGACACATTTCTGATTATTTAAACTAGTGGAGCAGTTGGCTGGGACGATGAACCTATCCCTCTGTCCCGATGTAAAATTTCCCTCTTTTTAAGACATACTACAATAATAGGAGGGCGATTATTAAATGAAAAAAGGTTTAGTTGGTTTAGGGGTCATTGTAATTGTGATTGTCATTATTGGTGGCATGTTAATGTCTAGCTATAATAAGTTTGTGACGTTAGCGGAAAATGTGGATCAGTCGTATGCACAAATTGAGAACCAGCTGCAACGAAGACTTGATTTAATACCGAACCTAGTTAATACCGTAAAAGGCTATGCGGCGCATGAAAAAGAAGTGATTGCTTCGATATCAGATGCAAGAGCCCGACTAGCTGGTGCAGGAACGGTTGAAGAAGAGGCCACCGCCAATGCGGAGCTTTCCGGAGCTTTAAGTCGCTTGCTTGTGGTAGTTGAGAACTATCCTAATCTAAAAGCGGATCAGCAATTTACACGTCTTATGGATGAGTTGTCTGGAACTGAAAATCGGATTTCCGTAGCTCGTAGAGACTATAATGATCAGGTCGCTGTTTATAACAAAAGAGTGAAGCAGTTTCCTGGTGCTCTTATTGCAGGAATGACTGGCTTTGATGAAAAGCAGTATTTTAAAGCAGCTCCTGGTGCAACTGAAGCACCTGAAGTTGATTTTGGAGGCAATGGTTAATGAAAGTAAGTCGTATCATCGGCTTTCTTTTACTATGTTTGGTTTGCGTCCTAAGTGTTGGGTATGCATCTGCTCAAGACCAGACTATTCCGAGCCCTGTCGGTGACATTTATGTTCAAGACTTTGCGCAGGTATTAACGGAGTCTGAGAAGGCTGGGATTAGAAGCTTAGGAAGAGCACTAGAGGATAAAACTACAGCACAAATTGCTGTTTTGACCGTAGACACGACTGGAGATCAACCGATCCAGGAATTTTCGAATACAGCTTTTCGTCAATATGGAATTGGGAGTAAGAGTGAGGATAACGGAGTTTTGATTGTGCTGGCAATGGCCGATCGAAAGGTATGGATTGAGGTAGGATACGGCTTAGAGGGTAGACTACCAGACGGTAAAGTTGGACGGATATTGGATGAATACACCATCCCTTAC
Organism: Pseudoneobacillus rhizosphaerae; assembly: GCF_917563885.1. Taxonomy (GTDB): domain Bacteria; phylum Bacillota; class Bacilli; order Bacillales; family Cytobacillaceae; genus Pseudoneobacillus; species Pseudoneobacillus rhizosphaerae. Next base: position 237,039 of record NZ_CAKJTG010000001.1, on the reverse strand, counting down.
TTAAAAAATCAGCAACCCAATTTGGCCATTGATCAAACCTATAAAATAGTCACAAAGGAAGTATTAAATGAATACGGTCTAGAAGAGAACCAACTGACGATAGGATCTCCACCATCACTTCCTCAACAAGCACAACCTACAGGTGGTTCCGGTATCCCATCGTGGTTATTTATTATCATTGCCGTGGTTGTGCTGTTTCTAGATTTTAAATTCTTCGGTGGTTTCCTCACCCAAATGCTTCTATCCATTATTTTAAGAAGTGGTGGAAGAGGCGGCGGTGCTGGCGGTGGTGGTGGATTCCGCGGTGGGGGAGGAGGTTCTTCAGGTGGAGGTGGAGCAGGAAGAGGATGGTAAATCAGGAGGGACTGGGACAAGGGGACAGGTACCTTGTCCCAAAGAAAGCAAAAACAGGTAGAGAGTTTATTAAACTTTCTACCTGTTTTTTTGATTTGTAGCATTATTTTGTAAAATGAGTTAGCTTACGACTCTTGGTAATAACAGTAACTTTACGACCTTAAGCGTAGCTGTTGGCTGGGACGTTGAACCTGTCCCATTAACGCCAGCGTTCTAATTTTTTTAAGAATTTTTTTGTGTACATTTTATTTAGAAAAAATTTTGCAACCCGATTCATATCTGATTCTTGAAACCGTTTTAAACTGAATGCATAAAATTCATCGAATGTTAAGTCAGGCTGTATCCATTCACCATTTTTATAACAATAGTGACAGTATTTTTCTGACAGTGTCCCATCCTTTTCAGTTCCAAAGTCACTTGAAACTTTCATAGGCATTCCACAGCTTTGGCACATGTTTGTAGGCTTTGCCATTTGTATTCCTCCGAGTTTGTTAAGTTTTGAATTTATCATAATTCACATGTACGAGTTTTAACTTATTAGCCGATGTACATCTATCATATTGATATAATATACGAAATCTAGTAAATGGAACGCATTGGGAAATCCATTTGTGTGTAATTAAACTAATTATATAGATGATTCATATCAGTTTCAAGCGGACAGGTATGTTGTGACCCCCATATCACACCCGATAGTTTACCGTACTCTTGCCCTTCTATCACCCAATTAATCAAGTGTTTTTTAAAAACCAAAATGTCAATTCAGTAGAGTTAGCACACTAAAAAAGTGCATGATGCTGCCGGCTATGACAAACAGGTGCCAGAGAGCATGGTGGAATTGGAATCCTCTCCACATGTAAAAAACAGAGCCTAAGGTATAGAGCAATCCACCTATAACTAAATACATGAAGCCGGTTGGAGTCATGTTTTCAGATAACGGTTTCCAAGCAAACACAATTAGCCAACCCATCAGAACGTAAAGGGCAGTTGAGGTGAACAGGTATTTTTTGACGAAGAAGGATTTAAAAACCGTTCCCCCAATCGCCATTCCCCATACAATCCCAAAAATCGTCCAGCCTACCCAACCTTTAACGACGACAAACATATAAGGTGTATACGTTCCAGCAATAAAAAAGTAAATAGAAGAATGGTCAAATATCTCAAATAAGTCCTTCATTCTGCTTCCTTCTGGGAAAGCATGCAGCAGTGTAGACGATGTATACATGATGATCATCGTCGAACCAAAAATGGTAAAGCTTACAACATGCCAAGCTGTTCCGTGCAATGCGGAAAAGACAATCAGCAATACGAGCGCTGCTATGCTTAATAGAATACCTATTCCATGTGTAATCGAATTTGCGATCTCCTCGCCTTTACTGAAAGTGTGGGTGTTTGCCATAGTATCTCTCCATTCCTCTCCATTCTCAGTCCTATGTCATTCTTCAATTTTCCATGTTTCAAACTATGTTACATGGAAGTCATTGAGGATTAACTGCTTGTTTACTGTATTTCTACTAAATGATGGTAACATCTACATAGAGGTTATACAATATGTTGATTGGAGGACAGGTTCCTTGTCTCTGCCATAGTTAGTTAAATTAGGGAAACGCATGTTAGTTGAGGTTACTAAGAATCCATCATGCTTCCTCATGACCATTTAGGTGTGTCAACTGTGCATGACTTAAGAGTTTTTTAGATGGCTAATCTTACTAGCTACTGAAGAAACACTTTTTATTATTTCAATAGAAAGTGCGAAAACTGTAGAACTTTGTAAGGGTGGAATTTCTTCAATGAAGTCGGTGAGTGAATTTGAATTCAATCAAACGTTTGATTGAAAATTGCTATTTTAAAATAGGTAAAAGGAAATAGGTACCTTGTCCTAGCTCTGAGGGGTGTGCATTCTTAATCAAACGTTTGATTAAATCTCATCAAAGCTAGAGTGGAAGAGGCTTTAGCCCGATTCAATCAAACGTTTGATTGATAGATATGTTCGTGTTTTGATCAGTTAGTTATTAACTACTTTAATCGTCTCAATTTTGATCTAATACGGAAGTTATATGAGGGGTTGCGGGATTGGGAATACCCTTCTGTCTGTCACTATGGCAGATTTTAATAGTCCACCAACAATAAACAATCCCCAATCCTAACTATCTATCGTGTTAATATATACTTAAATAACTTCCATTATTAGCACAAAGTGAATTCCAAGTGCAGGAGGAGATTTACGAAATATAACTAGGTAGCCAACTATGAATATATTAAAAAATAACACTAGAGGGGTAGTTAACAGATGATACAATTTAGTGATTTGCAAGACTTTTTACATAGGTATGCAAATTGCTAATGAAAATCAGTTCCAGGCGTTACAAGCATATGTCTCTCCAGTCTTATCACCCTTAACTATTGGACGTTATGATGCAGATAAACAGCTTTTCCCTATTGAAATGGGCGAGAAAACGAAACAAATCTTTGTCCCAATTGAAAAGGCTCAACACTTCAAAGAGAATTTCAACACGCATATAGCCTACGTCGAAGGGGAATTCACTTTCAAAAATGAGCAACCGTTATACAATTGGAGTATCATCATGCAAACCGAAGAAGGAGATAAATACATCTTTGACAGAGGGCAAACTGTATAAATGAGGGTGATTTCCACGCGGGAAGAGGATATTCAACAAAAGTGCAGAATTCATCGGGAGGGGCATGAGAGTGTTTAAAGTTGAAAAGAAGAAGTTACTTATTGTGTGTGATGACAAAACTAAGGTTTTTGCCAATCAGCTGTCCCAGTTGATTAGCTCCAATGACGATACCGAAAATGAGGTAATTGGAAGTAAGGATGGTTCAGTTGTAGCGAGTGTTTGGGAAGAAAAGCACTTTCTTGCAAATGAGGCCGCCATTTCGTCTGATCAAAACATTTTGTTTATCGGTAATACTAAGCCTGCCAAATCGGTGATTCCGAATGTTACAGAGAAATTCAATCAGTATGGGATTCATTATGGATGGCTAGGAAATCAGGCTGTTATTTATGTCGAAGATAAATTACTTAAAAAAGAAGAATATGATCGATTTAATGATTTTTGCAAACGTCAGAAAAAAGAATTTGAAGAGAAGGTCAAGCTCAACCAGTTACATTCTACGCCTAATGTAATGAAAGGTATCGGCTTATTATTACCTTATGTATACCCAGTTGCCATTTTCAGTATTATTTCAAGCATGCAGGCAAAGAAAAAAATTATGAAACAACAACACCATATGGCCGTGTACCATTTTTATATGAATGCCTTAACTCTCTTTTTGGAGGATTAATTGATGGATTCTTTTACAAAAGGGTATGAATTCTTCGCGAAGAATGCTTCCTCGTTTGCTGGGTCACATGGCGGTATTGAATATATTTCTTCTATTAATAAAGAAATAGAGAAACTTCAATCAGACATCAACCAGTTCCAAGGCTTTCAAACTAAGTCCTCCATCTTACAGGGGGATGTCGCCGAATTTTGGCATTCAGGTACACATAATATTGATGCCGCTATAAAAGGAAAGGCAATCCGAACAACAGTGGATAGAAGTCATCATTTTGCATCGGCTGATGTTACTGACAATAATGGAAACGCATATGGTATGAAGTATTATCAAACGGGAAGCGGCAGTGCAAAGGCTCAGGCTGAAAGTCTTTTTGAAAGGTATTCTCAATATAAAGCAAATGCGATCAAAGCCGACAGACCTTTTCAATCAGTGGAGCAGTTTATAAATGAACGAGGTTACGATGAAGCCCAACTATTGAATGACCCGATTTATGCTGGACAAGTGAGGGTTATTCCAAAGGATCAAATGCAAGAGGCGATTCATTGGCTAGAAAGAAAAATAGCTAAAGAAAGTATCAACCGACCAGACCAAGTTCAACGGTATGAAGATACGTTAAAGATGTTAAAAGATAAAATCGAAACATCGGAAGGAACGGAATCGATACCCTTTACTAGAGAAGAGTCAGAAATACTTGCACGGCTGGCCAAAGAGGGTGAATTTGACGCAGGTGAGTATGGTCTTACGACGGAACAACTCGTGAAGTACAAATATGTTATGGAGCAAGCGTTTAAAGCGGGTCTTACCGCAGCAACGATATCCATCGTCTTAAAGGCAGGTCCAGAAATATATAAAGCAATCGATTACCTAATCAAAACTGGGGAATTAGATGAAAGGCAGTTTCAAAAGATAGGGTTCGCTGCATTGGAAGGTGGAGCAGAAGGATTTGTTCGTGGATCCATCTCAGCAGCGCTAACAGCTGCATGTAAATCCGGATTAGCGGGAGAAGCGTTAAAGTCTGTTAATCCAGCAGTGATTGGTGTAGTTACAGTACTGGTTTTAGATGTAATGAAGAATTCATACTTAGTAGCGAATGGAAAAATGACGAACGGTGAACTCATTGATAGCTTGGTTAGAGGTATGTATGTCTCTGCCTGTTCCCTCATTTTAGGGGGGATTACCCAAAGCCTTATCACCATCCCAGTATTCGGATTTATGTTAGGAAGCTTTATCGGATCGACCATTGGTTCTTTTGCCTATTCAGCTTCGTATAAAGCCTATATCTCCTTTTGTATCGATTCTGGTTTCACCATGTTCGGCATCGTAGGACAAGATTATCAATTACCAAAAGATTTACTAGACGAAATTGGGTTATCCACGTTTGACTATGAAAAAATGCAACTCGAAACATTTGAAATAGCTGCCTTTGAAGTAGACATCTTTGAATTTGAGCATTTTTCATATGAAACTCTTGGGATTACATTTTTGCGTAGAGGCGTTATCGGTGTGAATCAAATAGGTTATGTATAAAGAGGTGGGATAAGGACCATTTCCCAGCCTAAGGGTGGTGCCTCCTTACTAAAAGGAAGAGGAATGTTTGGTTAAATGGCATTAAAGCTAGAGTGAATAAGGCTTTAGCCCGATTCAATCAAACGTTTGATTGATCGATATGTTCGTATTTTGATAGGGTTAGTATTTAAACTTTACCGAGGATTTAAGAGAATAAAGAAAATAACCGGATAAACTCCACTGATAGTTATATACAGGGGTATATCCGGTTATTGGTTCTTATGAATGATGGACTAGACGATACCGTGTGCCATCATGGCATCAGCAACTTTCAAAAAACCTGCAATATTAGCGCCGACAACAAGGTTACCAGGGTGACCATATTCGTTTGCAGCATTTACACTGTTTCGGTAAATGTTGGTCATAATCTGGTGTAGTTTCGCATCAACTTCTTCAAATGACCAGGAAATTCTCATGCTATTTTGGGCCATCTCTAGTGAAGATACCGCTACCCCGCCTGCGTTGGCTGCTTTAGCTGGTCCGAAGAGTACTCGATTGTTTAGAAACACATCGATGGCTTCAAGGGTGGATGGCATGTTTGCCCCTTCCCCAATGGCGATTACCCCATTAACTACTAATAATTTTGCAGCATTTTCATCTATTTCATTCTGGGTAGCACATGGCAGAGCGATATCACAAGGGATCGCCCAGATTCCTGTGCATCCTTCATGGTATTCAGCATGAGGATGTTCTTTTACGTATTCCCGAATTCTTTTTCTCTCCACTTCCTTTAATCTTTTAACAGTGTGGAGGTTAATTCCATTCTTACAATAAACATAGCCGTTTGAATCACTGCATGCTATGACTTTAGCCCCTAATTGAATAGCTTTCTTCATCGCATAAATGGATACATTGCCTGACCCTGATACCACCACAGTTTTTCCTTCAAAACTTAACCCTTTGTCTTGTAACATTTCTTGTACAAAGTAAACCGTGCCGTATCCAGTTGCTTCTTTTCTAGCGAGACTGCCGCCGTAACCGATTCCCTTTCCAGTTAATACACCAGCATGATAGCTGCCAACCATTCTTTTATATTGTCCAAACATATATCCAATTTCTCTGGCTCCGACCCCTATATCCCCAGCGGGAACATCGGTATCAGGACCAATGTAATTGAAAAGTTCTGTCATGAAGCTTTGTGTGAATCTCATGATTTCCCCGTCGGATTTTCCTTTAGGATCAAAATCAGATCCGCCTTTACCCCCGCCGATAGGTTGGCCCGTTAAAGAATTCTTAAAAATTTGCTCAAAGCCTAAAAATTTTATAATGCTTGCATTCACGGAAGGATGAAATCTTATCCCACCTTTGTAAGGTCCGATGGCACCATTAAATTGGACCCGAAACCCGCGATTTACTTTGACTTTCCCGTGATCATCAACCCATGGGACACGGAAAGTAATGATTCTTTCAGGTTCAACTAGACGTTCAAGAATTCCGCCTTCCATATATTTGGGGTGTTTAGCAAATACGGGTACAAGTGAGAAAAGGATTTCCTTAACAGCCTGATGGAATTCTTTTTCGTGTGGATCACGTTTTTTCACTGCTTCATATACTTCGTTGACATAATTTTTGGCTTTTTGCATTTCATATTGTTTGAAGTTTAATACAGTGGACATTATGAATCACTTCCCTCAATTATATATAAATTTGATTGTTTAATTTTTTTTGAAAATCATGTAGAAACGTATGATATTTATTAAAAGTATCTTATAAGTTATAATTAATCGAAACAATATGAAAATTAGATAATATTAATGCCGATATAAGATTAATTGAAATAGGGGTTGAATCTAATGGAATTAAGGCAAATTGAATATTTTATAGAAGTAGCCTTAAGGGAGCATGTAACGGAGGCTTCTCATGCACTACATGTCGCACAATCAGCCATTAGCCGACAGATTGTTAATTTGGAATCGGAATTGGGCGTTCCTTTGTTTATTAGGGAAGGAAGAAATGTAAAGTTAACTCCTATCGGGAGGATTTTTCTGGAACATATGCAGCATGCAATGAAGGTTATCGAAACAGCGCGGCGTGAAGTAGAAGAATATATAGACCCAGATCAAGGTACCATTCGAATTGGTTTCCCCAGTAGTTTGGCTACTTACATGCTTCCAAACGTCATTTCTGCCTTTCGAAAGTCTCATCCTCATGTAAAATTTCAGCTTAAACAAGCTTCTTATCATCAGTTGGTCGATTCCGTTATAAAGGGAGAAACGGATATGGCCCTTATCGGACCAGTTCCAAAGAACAATAAAAACATTAAAACAGATATATTATTTGTAGATAAAATCGTTGCTCTCTTGCCCTCTAATCACCCTCTAGCGGATAAACCTTTACTAAACCTTGGTCAATTGAGGGATGATTCATTCGTTTTATTTCCTGACGGTTTTATACTTAGGGATATTGTGGTTAACGCTTGCGGGCTTCAAGGATTCCAGCCAAAGGTATCATTTGAGGGGGAGGATATAGACGCCATTAAAGGGTTAGTTTCGGCAGGTCTAGGGGTAACCTTGATTCCTGAGATTACGTTAGTTGATAACATACCGCGGTCTACAGTCAAATTGCATCTAATGGATCAACAAGTTACCCGTACAGTTGGGGTTATTACACCCGGTGAGCGCAAATTACTTCCTACGGTAGAAATTTTTTATGATTTTATAAGGGAATTTTTTGAGAGAGTTGGGCGGTTTTCGTGACTGGGACAAGGGGGCGGGTTCCTTGTCCCACCACCTATTTTCCCTTGAATTATAGTAGTAAGAGGAAGCTGGCAGAGATTCTAGTCTACTCTCTGCCTGATTTTCTTTTTTCTATGGTGCCAAATATCGACAAAAGACAAAATAAAAGATTTGTACGTGTGGGAAATACACTGTCGTCGCTCTTTTATATAAGAATAGGGAGGGAGTTGATTTATTTCAATCAACTCCTCTTTTGCATGGCAAATAGTACTCTGTCACTAGGATCCAGGAAGGAATTTCTATTAAACTATCGAAATAGTACCATATACAAATTGAAAAAGAATGCTAAGAAATGGGACAGTAGTCATTAGCTTTTGTCCCCTGCGGTCTTGAGGTGATTAGGATGAAGAATATTTTACTTGTTACAAAGAGCGAGGAAGCCTTTTTGCTTGTGAAGAAGCAGTTGGAGGATTTGTTTTCCGGGTTGATTCAGGTTTTTGGAGAATTGGATGGTGGCTCTTTTCAGGGTAAGGCTGATTTGGTTGTGGCTACTTTTAATCATGAGAAATTAATAGAGTTCCCTAAAGAAAGAATCCTATTGGCCAAACGGACGATACATGTTTCTTGTATGGAAAAATTAATGCAAATTCCTAGTTCAACGTCTTGTTACGTTGCCAGTAATACATATGATGCGTCAGTAGAATCTATTGAAATGCTGAAGGGATTTGGAATTCAATTGAACATGATTCCTTATCCAGAAGGTGGAACGGATTTAAATAAAGATATTTCAACGGTTATTACTCATGATCTTAGCCTAATCAATCCAACTCGATTTTCAAACGTCATTGAAGTGGGCTTTCGTCCATTAGATTTTTCGACGATTGTAGAGATTGCCGTTTTCTTGAAGTTGCCGATAAGTACACAAAGTGTATATAAAGCGTCAAATATGGATGAAATTATCCGATTAAATATGAGTTTATCCCAATCCGTTCAACAATTAAAAAATATCAATCTACAAGTCGAAGCTATTGTGAATGCCTCCCAAGATGGAATTGTGACCCTTAATTCCGAAAAGAAGATTATTCAAATGAATAAAGCTATATTGGGCTTTTTACATAAGAGTGCAGGGAGTACAGAGCTGCTCGGAAGAGATTTTTCCGATGTTTTTCCTTCCTTTGATCAAATTCAAAATAGGGATCACTACCTTTACAGTTTGAATGAAACGCGATTTGTTGTGCAGCAATTACCCATTACGCTAGCGAACGGTGAAATTGGAACACTGATTGTTTTTCGAGAAATTAATCAGCTCCAACAACGGGAACAAGAGGTTCGACGTAAAATCCATGCGCCAGGTTTTATATCTAGATATCAATTTTCCCATTTGATTGGTTCATCCCCCCTCATAAAAGAAACGATTGAAAAAGCAACAAGGCTTGGGCAATTTGAACAGCCAATCCTAATTTCAGGAGAAAATGGGACCGGTAAGGAGATTTTTGCCCATTCGATCCACCATGTCTCAAAGCGAAGAGATCAGCCATTTGTTCCAATTAACTTTGCGGGACTGCCAGAATCATTAGCCGAAAGCGAATTATTTGGTTATGAGGACGGCGCCTTTACTGGAGCTAAAAAGGGTGGAAAACCTGGTTTTTTCGAATTGGCTCACAATGGAACGATTTTTCTAGATGAAATTGGGGATGCTTCCCCCTCGATTCAAGCTACTCTTTTACGAGTGATTCAGGAAAAGCAAATCTTACGTGTAGGTGGTACACAGCTTATTCCAATCAATGTTCGGATTATTGCCGCCACCAATAAAAATCTTTTGAAGTTAGTAGAGAATGGTCATTTCAGAGAGGATCTGTATTACCGATTGAATGTTTTACCGTTACATCTCCCACCTCTCCGGGAAAGAAAGGAAGATATTTTACCTTTGGTCGAGTACTTTCTTCGTAAGCAATTTTCAACCCCTGTTTTTCTGGAGGAAAAGGTAATCGAGCATTTTCGTTCGTACGATTGGCCCGGAAATATTAGGGAGTTAGAAAACTCGGTGTATTATTTGTCAGCGGTCATAAAAGGTCAAACGATCGGGATAGAGGATCTCCCGACGAAATTTTTAAAAATAAAACCAGAATCCGATTTTTCTATTGTTGAAAAGTTGGAGAAAGAGGGAAGTTTACAGGAGTTTTATTGGCTTTTATCGTACTTGTATTTGGCCAAGCAGCACCATTGGAATACCGGCCGACTTTCTATGGAATCGTACTTCATAAACGAAAAGAAAATTCGTTTTTCCGCGCAGCAAATTAAAAGTCGGATGCTGATTCTAAAAAAATATCAGTTAGTTGAAATCGGGTCGACACGCCAAGGAAGTTGGATTACCAATCTAGGTATCGAAGCAATGAACTCGATAAAATGTTAATTGAGTTGAATTGGGTTGTTTAAAATAACCTAATTCAACTTTTTTCTTGCAGAGCTTGGGATAAATAGTGGCTTATTTCAATATTTAGAAATTGGCACAATTCTTGCATTTTTCTTTTATTAAAAGCTCTATTGTTGTACCGTGTTGATATTTTGACAGGCAACCATTTTACGGACAGAGAATCCGTTATTTATCTAAAAGTGACCTATTTTCATTAGATTGCGGACATACAATCCGTTATTCCGATATTTACTATGAAAAAATACTTCTTTTTAGCTCAATAACGGAATCTATGTCCGCTTAACACCTTTAAGGTAACTTTTTGAACAATTAGCGGAACTGATGTCCGCAAAACCTATGTGATTGATAGAAAAATCAACACGGTACAATAACAGAGCCTTATTGAAAAAGGAGAGTGGAAGCAGTGAAAGATCATGTAATCAGCGCCGTTGATCTGTTGCAAAACGAAATCGTCACCCTTTTACAAGAAATGATTCAAATTCCTAGTGTCAATCCACCAGGTAACTATGACGAAATCAGTCACTATTTAGAAAAAAAACTATCCCATTATGGTTTCGTTGTAGAGGTATTAGACGTTCCTGAATCCCTCGTTATTGAAAAAAATTTATCCACCACGCGTAAAAATGTCATTGCCACTTTAAAAGGAAATGGAACGGGGCCATCACTGATATTGAACGCCCATCTTGATACCGTTCCTGAAGATGATGAATCGAAATGGACCCAATCCCCATTCTCTGGCCATTTGGAAAATGGAAAAATTTATGGACGCGGGGCAACGGACTCAAAAGGAAGATTAGCCTCCTACATTGGAGCCGCACTGGCCATGAAGCAGGCTGGAATTTTACTGAACGGAGATATTATCATCGCGGCTACATGTGATGAAGAGACAGGTGGAGAACTCGGTGCAGGTTATGTAACAAGCAATGGGTTACTAAAGGGAGATTTTGCACTTGTGGAAGGATATAGTCAAGAAATTATCCGGGCGATGGCGGGTGTCAAGCAATTACGGATCATCTCTAATGGAAAACCTGCCCATTCAGGATTCAAATGGAACGGAATCAATGCGATTGAAAAAATGGCTAAAGTCATTACAGGCTTAGAAGGCCTACAAACCGAGTTGAAAAATGAACCTTCCTCCATTGACGGAATGAAATACACCACGATCAATGTTGGTGTGATAACAGGAGGAACAAAATCAAACGTCGTTCCTGGAAGCTGTGAAATCGAAGTGGACCTCAGAATTATTCCCGAGCACTCGATTGATTACATCATCAATCGGATCGAAGCTATGATTCAACACTTACAAGACGAGGATCCTGAAATGAATATCACCATCGAGAACGGCGAGTTCGAAACCGTGCCTACCATTACCGAACCGAATCATCCTCTGATTATCGCTCTTCAAAAGGCAAGTGTTGAGGTGAATGGCAAAGAACTACCGGTGATTGGCGTAATGGGGCAATCAGATTCACGTTGGTTTATTCAAAACGGGATTCCGGCGATTAATTATGGACCTGGCACGCCAGCTAACCGGATACATGGCTATGACGAATGTATGGAAGTAGAAGATTTAATCAACACGACAAAGGTCATTTCTTTATTCTGTTTGAATGTTGTCGGTAGCGAAATCTCACTAAGTGAAGGAGTACGATAAATGTTAACTTCTAAATTAAACACCCTCAAGCAATTCCTTAGTCCTTATTCGATTTCAGCTTTTACAGTAAGTGAAGATGAATCTCATGCGATCGTCGGTTCCAACCAATCAGGCGTTTTTAATCTTTGGAAATTGGATTTACAAAATGGTAATAGGCTGTCTCAACTCACCTTTCATAATCAAAAAATTGGCGCTGTTGCTATTTCGGATTCCTCGATTTATTTTACAAGTGATAAGGATGGTAACGAGAATCTGCATATTTATTCCGTTGATCAAAATGGTGACAACTGGACGGATATTCGAACCGAAGCCAACTGTCTGTATCATTTTGGAGGATTCTCCGCGGATGGGTCCAAACTATTTTATACGTCTTCCAAGGATAATCCGCTCTATCTTTCGATTTTTTCCTATGATCTAAACTATGGCACGGAGGAGTTAGTCCATCAGGGAAGCGGAGCGGAGACATATTTATTGAACGTTAGCCCGAATAGTAAGGATATCGCTTATTTCGTTAGGTATAACCATAGTCATATGAACATTTTTATTAAAAAAAATGGCCAGGATATTGAGCTAATCCCCGGGGCAATTCAACCCTATCGCGTCTCGGATTTATCGTTTATCAATGAAGACAGAGTTATTTTTACAACCAATTATCAAGAAGAATTTACGTATTTGGCCAGTTACGAGATTTCATCTGGCACCTTTCGAAAAATACTAGAGTTAGATAGACAGGATATTGAAAAAATTCACTATCTCCCTAGTAGTGATGATGTTTATTTACAAACAAAGGCTGGTCCGATTGATCGTCTTTACGTATTTAATTTAGGCAGTGGTGAATTAGAGGCGGTGGAACTTCCAACCGATACCGTTCAACAATATGAGATTACGAATCAGGGATCCATCTATCTAATCGGTTCCTCTGCTACGAAGCCCCCTTCATTGTATCAAAAGCGTAGCGGTGAAAATTGGAACACGATTCTTGAAAATAACGTGCCAATGATTGCTGAAGACGAAATGATTAAACCTGAGCGGATCCACTACTTATCCTATGATGGTTTGAAAATTGAAGCGATGTTTTATCCTGCAAAAGCGGCGAACAGCAATGGCTATACGATTGTTTATCCACACGGCGGTCCGCAATATAATGAACAAATAGACTATTTTGGCTATTTTCAATACCTCCTTCATAGCGGTTTTAATATATTTGCACCTAATTTTAGGGGGACACCGAATTATGGAAGGACTTTTCTTCAGTTGATTGAAGGGGACTGGGGTGGTGGCCCAAGGATGGATGTGCTTTTCGGGATTGATCAACTTGTGAAGCAGAGGAAAGCAGACGCAGATAAGTTTATTTTGTTTGGCGCTAGCTATGGAGGATATTTATCTCTGCTATTATTTGGTCGACACCCAGAGCGATTCCGCGCTTGTATTGATATATGCGGTCCGGCAAATTTATTTACTTTTATAGAAAGTTGTCCGGATCATTGGAAAGCTAGAATGGATTCATGGATTGGGAACCCTGTAAGAGATCGCGAACGGTTAGTGGAGCATTCTCCTATCACCTATGTGGAGCAAATTTCTAATCCGTTACTGGTGATCCAAGGGGCCAATGATCCCCGGGTCAAAAAATCAGAATCAGACCAAATGGTAGCTGCCCTTAGAAACAAAGGAATCCCTGTGGAGTATATCGTATTTGAGGATGAGGGGCATGGCTTTTCGAAAAAAGAAAATGAACAGTTGGCTTACGAGGCGATTAGTCAGTTTTTGGCGGAGATTGTCTGGGAATAAGTGGGAGGGAGGACAAGGGGATAGGTGTACCTTGTCCTTTATTTTAGTTAAGGACAGGAAGGGGACAAATACATTAGAAGTCTTATATATTAGTAACTAGTGGTAGTTAAATCATAAGCGGAGATTTTCCGGTTAAACTGCGTATTAGGGCTGGATTAGGGGTAATTAAGCGGAGAATTTCCGCTTAAGCCAAGAAAAAGGGGCCCATTTTAACGTTTTTTGAGTAAATAAGCGGAATTCTTTCGTCTATTAAAGCCATTTTCAGTGCGATTTCGTAAATAAGGGAGAATTTCTCCGCTTATTTTTCAACCCTATATGGATCCCACTACTCTTCATGCTTATTTCAACCCAAGCTAGATCCCACTTCTCTTCATGCCTTTAATCAACCCCTCCCATCCTCATTTTTTATCCCCACTCCCCAATTCTAACAAAAACCTAACAATCACCCACCGAAGAAGGATAAGAAACAGAATTTATTGAATACTTTAATGTTTGTATTAAAAATAGGGGAGTATGATTTATGAAAGGATTTAGTAAGAAAAGTTTTACAGCATGGTTATTGATTTCAATGCTGATTCTTTCGGCTTTTGGTGGGCTAAGTAGTCCAGTGGCAGCTAATGAACAAGTAGTGAAAAGTCAGTTTGATTTGAAGGACCTTCAGTCGAAAGTGACGTCGAATGTACCAATTGATTTAGATTCAGCAGTCTCAGGTGACAATGAACCACAGCAAATTACGCAACAAACAGCTGTAGAATCCTTTCCACAAAAGTTAACGGACTGGGTATTGGATAAAGAGACAGGAATGATTTATGCGATATCTGAATCAACCAATAAGCTATATTTTATTAATAAGCAAACATTAGCCATCACTAATGAGCTACAGCTTAGTGGGGTACCGTCTGATTTGTACAAGTATGAAAATAAACTTTATATTTCGCAAGCTAACAATTTGATTCAAACTGTTGATATAGCAACGAAATCATTGGGTGAACAATTTCCAACAACCCAAGCACCTTTAGATGTGGCTGTATCAGCAACGCACATTTTTTTCGCTACAGATAGGGCATATGTTTACTCCATTGATCGGACTACTAAGGTTGTTAAATTTCACAATTTTAGAATGAGCGATACTATCGATATTCAGGTTGCCGATGATAATCGTACTCTATATATAGCGGATAGAAGATCGTCTAGAAGCACTTTCTATACCTTTGATATTGTCGAGGAAAAAGTAATTAGTTCTGCCAATTATGAATTCAACAGGCCTAATGAGGAAATTATCTTAGATGAGCAGAGCGCTTACTTTGCTGGCTACCGAATGAATAAAGGTGACCTATCACAATTTTGGGGTGAGTACCAAAAGGTAGGGGACAGTTCTTGGTATTATCATACAAGAATTTTAGGTGTGACAAGTAATCATGTTCTAACCAATCAAGGTATTTACGATAAAAATACGTATCTGAATCTGGCTACACTTCCATTTGAGCCAACACAAGGCATTTTGGAGGAAGATGGATCTGTATTACTTTTTAAATCAGAATCTTCAGATGTTAACAATAAAATCTATCGTTACTCGATAACGGTTAACCAAAATCCACAGGTCCAAATGAACAAGTTAGCCAACACGTTAGAAAGTAATTTTACCATTACGGATTGGGTAACAACCGAGGAATCTCCTTACATTTACGCTGTTTCGGATAAGGCCAATGCGTTAACGGTTATTAGAAAAAGTGATTTCAGCACCATTAAAAGTGTTTCGATTGGGTCTCGCCCAGTAGATGTTGAAATCAATAACGGGAAGGTGTATGTGGCCTTAAGAGGAGAAGCTTCTGTTGCTCAGTTCAATATTGCTGATACGGAAAATTCTAATATAGGTATCGAAAAGCGCATTGTTAAAGGCTTTCCGATAAAAATAGAACCTTTTAATGGGAAGATTTTTTATAGCGCTTATGGTGTTCAAGATACCATAAAGGTATTAACTGCAACGAATGAGCATAGTGTATTGCCATTTAGTGCAGATTATTATGATTTAGATGCTGAAGAAGAAGCCTTGTATCAGATTGAGAGTATGTATCACAGAAAAATAGACGCTAACACACATAGTGTTTTACTAATTGGTAATTACCACATAGGTGTTTCTTATGATACAGTTGATCTCCATAAAGATGGAAACTCCCTTTATTTTGACAGTAGAAGTTTGAGCGCAACTGATCTATCAACTTTAATGGGGGAATATCCAGAACACGTCCTTTATGCTAAGGATGAACTAGTCTTTGGAAGTAGAGCGGTATATGATCGTGATACTTCTTTGAAAATTATCGACTTACCAACGATTATTTCCAAAGCCTATGTAGCAGATGATCAATCCATCATCGTATCATCAGGAAAAAAGCTAATCAAATATGCAAATTTAAACGATGCTGACAAGAGTAGCATCACTCCTAGATACGCTTTATTTATGGATTCTGATGATAGAGAAGGATGGATTTCTGGGCAGTTAGCCATCGTTCCGACTGAAAATCCGAATACGATTCAATCTTATAATGCCTATTTTGTTGATGGTTGGGGAAATAAAACTGTAAAACTTAATATGACGTTAGAGTCACAACAGAATGGAGTATGGCTTTATAGAATATTAAGTACGTATTCGAGGCCATCGGTCGATAAAATTGGAATTTTTCCCGTTTCAGCAGGTGGAGTAGAAGCGGTTCAATATCTCAAAACAGAGCCTTGGGACTCACCGGCCTATCTGGCTAGAAACATTGTGTTAGATAATGCTACCATTACTAAAACCGGAGTCTCAGGAACACTAACCTGGGATAAGGGGCCACAACAACCAATAAACGCGTACCATCAAATTTATTTTATGGATGAGGATGGTTTGATTGGTGACCCAATCCAAACCGTAAAAGCAGATCAATATTTCTACTCAGTAGACATAGATAATGTCCCTATTCCAGATGGAGCGATTGGACTAGGTATTACCATCATAAAATCTAATGGGGAAGAGCCTCCATACTTCTCTGGTGTTCTTTTTGAGGAATTTATCAGTCCAGCACCATTATTCGAAAACATCACCATTACGAAAAATGATTCATCAGATGATACAGTAGCCGTAAGGGGACTTACTTCAGGTGATATCATTCGTGTTTATAATGAAGCGGAGACGACCCTTTTAGGTCAGGGAACGGTCGAAGCGGGTCAAACTTCGGTCACGATCTCGATTCCTAACCTTGGATCGGCTGGCCAGAAGATAAGTGTAACCCGTGAAACGATAGAATTATATGAAAGTGCGGGTACAGTGGTTGTCATTCCAACGACAGAAGCGGCACCAGTAGATCCGCCGCCGATCGTAACGCCGCCAGAAGATCCGCCACCGGTTGTAACGCCGCCAATGGATCCGCCACCGGTCGTAATACCACCAGTAGCACCACCAACTACTGGTCCAGCACCAACACCAAAGGTCCACACCATTACAGTAACGGCGGGTTCTCATGGAACCATTAGCCCGAGCGGTAGTGTATCAGTGGTTGAAGGAACAAATCAGACATTCACAATCACCCCTGAAACAGGGTATGAGATTGATCGATTACTGGTTGATGGAAAAGAAGAATCGGTAACAAATCATAGCTACACGTTTACTTCAGTAAAGGGCACTCATACGATTAGTGTAACGTTCAAAGCTACAAAAGATGGAACGGCACCAGTAGCACCTGATGTGAATGAAGTGACAGATAAGGTAACAACCATTACTGGTACTGCTGAAGCGGGAGCAAAAGTAACCGCTAAGGTTGGCGCAAAAGTGATCGGTGAAACCAAAGCAAGTACGTCTGGACAATTCAAAATGACCATTGCCAAGCAAGCGGCTGGTACTACTATTCTAGTAACTGCGACAGATGAAGCGAATAATGTCAGTGAACCTACTGAAGTGGTCGTGGAAGATGTAACATCACCAACAGCACCAGTGGTGAATGAAGTGAAAGATTATAATAGGAAGATTGCCGGGAAAGCCGAGGCAGGATCGACTGTAACGATTTATGTCGGCTCAAAGGTCATTGGAGAAACAACGGCTACTAGTAAAGGAACCTTCGCCGTCATGATCTCGGCACAAAAAGCCGGTACAGTCTTAAAGGTAGTGGCAACCGATTCTGCAGAAAATACTAGTAAGTCTACTAGTATTAAAGTAATCGATAAAACTCCACCAGCAAAACCAACAGTAAGCACCGTAACTACTGTTAGCACTAAAGTAACAGGAAAAGCAGAAGCGGGCGCAACTGTTATCGTAAAGGTTGGTAGCAAAGTAATTAGTACAGCAACAGTTGGAAAAGACGGAAAGTACAGTGTGAAAATTCCTAAGCAGAAAGTTAAAGTTGTGTTAACTGTTAGTGTGAAGGATAAAGGTGGCAATGAAAGTGTTGCTGTGAAAGTAGCAGTAAGGAAATAAACTTGTAGGGACAAGGGGACAGTAAACTGTACCCTATAGAGTAGACACCTTGATTAAGGGACGTCCTCTATAGGGTACTTTTTTTATTGTATAATAGGTGGAAATATAGAAGATACGGAGAGAGAAACCAGATGGATAAAAAAACTTTCACAGAAGCAGAAATAAAGAAGTTATTAGATAACCCCTATGTGGATGCGGTGTCGTCCTCCATAATTACGTATACAGATGAGTTTAAAAGGATCTTTATTGCTCAAGATAGAGATGGAAAATTGCCAAGGGACATTTTTAGAGATAACGGCTTTGATGTAGATCTAATAGGAGGAGCTAGAATAAAAAAGGCTGCTTATAGATGGCGTAAAGCCTATAAAGAACAAGGGCTTGATGGCTTGTCTGATACACGTAAATTTCCTAAAGAGAAACGTAATAAAAGAGAGTTGACCTTGGAAGAACAAAATGCAAAATTAGAAGCACAAATTCAGTTACTAAAAGCAGAGAATGAGTTATTAAAAAAGCTCGACATGTTGGAAAGGGGGCTGAAAACAGACAAGTAGTTTCTCCTGCACAAAAGTTTCTATTAATTAGTACAATCATAAATAAGTTTAATCTAAAGCACATGGTAAGTTATTTGTGTGAAGTAGCCGACGTGTCACGTTCGGGTTACTATAACTATTTTTCAAAAGAATCACATGAAAAGCGCAAGAAACGTGAAAAAGAAGACCTAGAAATAAAAATGATAATTCTAAAGGCATTTAACTTCAAGCGCCGTAAAAAGGGCGCAAGACAGATTAAAATGACTCTAGCTGGTCAATTTAAAATCAACTACAACCTTAAACGCATTGGCCGAATTATGAGGAAGTATAACATTGTGTGCCCCATCCGAAGAACAAATCCTTACAGAAAAATCATGAAAGCAACTCTAGAGCACACCGTTGTGCCTAATCTACTAAACCGTAGGTTTAAACAAGGTATACCAGGGAAAGTGTTACTAACGGATATAACGTATCTCCATTACTCTAAAGGTCAGAAAGCCTATTTATCTACTATACTAGATGGTTCGACGAGTGAGGTCCTAGCCTATTACGTCTCCACTAGCCTGAAAATGGACTTATCTACCGAAGCATTAAATCAATTAAAGAAGAACAGAAACTTTAAATTGGCAGAAGGAGCGCTCATTCATTCTGATCAAGGATTTCATTATACGAGCCCTATTTTCCAAGAGGAAGTAAAAAAATCAGGACTAAAGCAATCGATGTCACGCAGAGGAAACTGTTGGGATAACGCCCTACAGGAATCCTTTTTCGGCCATTTCAAAGATGAGGCAAATATCAAACAATGTAAAAATTTAACCGAACTTAAAAAGGAAATAAAAAGTTATATAACCCATTATAATCATACAAGATACCAATGGAATTTAAAGAAGATGACCCCTGTGGATTACAGAAATCATCTTCTTAGTATAGCTTGAAGTCCCTTATTGAAGTGTCCTTGACAAGGGGTACAGTTTACTGTCCCCCAGGCCTTTAAAGTGTTAAAGAAAAAACTAGTATTTTTCAATTTGTTCAGCTAAATAGATGCTAAGTTTTCTTCTGTTTTTTCTGAGCTGCATACGATCGACCGCCGAATCAAACAGATATTTTTCCTCTTCGGTTTCTGGAAACACCTCTGGCACTCTTTTTGGTTTGCCTTGTTCATCTAATGATACAAAGGTAATGAAGCTAGTCGCTGCTACCTTTGATTGCCCTGTGATTAAATGTTCAGCAATAACTTTAACAAATACTTCCATTGAACTACTTCCTGTATAGGTAACAAATGATTCTAAATGTATCGCATCAGTTGGCCGGATAGGATGCAGAAAGTCCACCGAATCCATCGAAGCTGTCACAATGCTTGCACGACAATGCTTTTGAGCGGATATGGAGGCAACAACATCTATGTAAGACATTAATTTTCCACCAAACAAGGTTTGGTGATTATTTGTATCAGGAGGTAACACTCGATTGGTTTGAAGAACCCTTGATGCAGAACATGGCTTGCGATTAGGTGTATTTGTCATTTCAATTATCCCCTTATTTAGCTGAGTATTCTAGCTACCTCTAAAAAATATATACTTTTTATCATAACACAATTTTACATAGACAATACTAATTGACTGCCCGCGAATACCCTAGCATTGATATTAATAATAGAACTAATTTTACATTTGTAATTTTTTTGTAATATTTATCCACATCTTGAAATATATTTAGTTTTAGCATTAGACTCGATATCTTCCCTTCTAAAAAATGGAAGTAGTAGGATATCAATCTGAGAGAAAGTAAAGGGGGGGGAGTTGGTTTTGCTACTAGTAGAATGATGAATATTTAAATTATAAATAATGCAGGAGGTTTAGGAATGAAGAAAAGATTAAATATCTTCATGTCGGTCTTTTTTGCTTTGATGCTAGTGTTAGCTGGGTGTACCACTACAGGTGATAAAGCAGACCCAGAAAAAGATGATGATAATAAAGATCCAAATGTAGAAACACCAGCTGAGAAGAAAGTTCTTCGTACGAATAACCATTCAGAGCCAGGTGCACTACACCCAGGTTTAGCTCAAGGTACACATGATTCATGGGTAATTGATCACGTGTTTGAAGGATTAACAGTAAAAGCTCCAGACGGAACGATTGCTCCTGGTATGGCTGAAACTTGGGATACTAGTGAAGATGGTTTAACTTGGACATTCCATTTAAGAGATGGTGTACAGTGGTCAAATGGGGATCCAGTTACAGCAGCTGATTTTGAATATGCATGGAAGTTTGCACTTGATCCAAACAATGCTTCCCAATATGCTTACCAAATGTATTATTTAGAAAACGGGCAAGCTTTTAACGAAGTTGGAGCTACCATTTTAAAAGAATACAATGAAGCTGTTGAAAAGGCTGAAAAGGATGGTACTGAACCACCAGAAAAGCCCGTCATCGCTGAAGCCGATCTTCAACCAGCTAGAGATAAAGTAGGTGTGAAGGCTTTAGATGAAAAAACTCTAGAAGTAAAATTAGCAACTGCAACTCCGTATTTCCTAGATTTAACTTCGTTCTATACTTATTATCCAATTAACAAAACAGTTGCAGAAAGCAATCCAGATTGGTTTAAAGAAGCTGCAACTTTTGTTTCCAACGGTGCATTTAAGCTAACAGAATGGAAGCATAAAGAAAGCTTAACTCTAGCAAAAAATGATTCTTATTATGATGCAGCTAAGGTTAATTTAGATGAAGTTGTATTATACGTTATTGAAGATAACAATACAGCATGGCAAATGTATCAAACAGGAGAAATTGACCTCCTTGATAACTTACCATCTGAAGTAACCGGAAAGTTAATTGCCGACCAAGCCCCTGATTTCCATAATGCTGCTGAGCTTTCTACTTACTACTACAATTTAAATTCTGATGTTAAGCCATTCAATAACCCTAAAGTACGTAGAGCATTTGGTATGGCCATTGACAGACAAACGATTGTTGAACACGTTGCACAAGGCGGACAAATGCCAGCTTATGGTGTAGTACCTCCAGGTATGCCAGATGTATCAGGAGACTTTAGAGAAAATGCAGGTGCTCTATTTGAAGAAAATTATGATGAAGCCAAAAAGCTACTTGCTGAAGGTTTAGCTGAGGAAGGACTCAAAAAACTTCCTGAACTAACATTACTATATAATACAAACGAAATTCATAAGGTAATCGCTGAAGCAATTCAAGAAATGTGGCGTAAAAACCTTGGTGTAGAAAACGTAACATTAGAAAACGTTGAATTCCAAGTGAAGCTTGATCGTGAACAATCTGGTGATTACATGATCAGCCGTGCTGGTTGGATTGGCGACTATGTAGACCCAATGACATATCTTGATCTTTGGGTTTCTGATGGACCATATAATGATGCTAACTATAGCAACCCTGAATACGATGCTCTAGTAAATACAGCTAAAACGTCAATGGATCCAACAGTACGTATGGAAGCGATGCATCAAGCAGAACAGATTTTAATGAATGATATGCCGATTATCCCAGTTTACTATTATACTAGACCACATGTTTACAAAGAAAATGTGACTGGTATTTATACACTGATTAATCGTCAACCTTCATTTAAATTTGCTGATATTGAATAATTAATAAAATTAAAAAAGGTCTGGGTATGCTGCTTTCGTTAGCATACCCAATCTTTTAAAAGAGGGGTATTCATGCTCAAATTTATCGTGAAGCGTATCCTTTGGGCCTTAGTCACAATCTGGGCAATCATATCGATTACATTTATTATTATGCATAGTATTCCTGGGGATCCATTTGCTAGAGAAGGCTCCATGCCAGAAGCAGTCTACCAAAACCTTCGATCCTTTTATAATTTAGATGAGCCACTTTATGTTCAATATGGACTCTACTTAAAGCAAATTGCACAATTCGATTTTGGACCATCCTTAAAGTCAAATACTCTAACAGTTAATGATTATATTGCAAATGGCTTTCCAGTTTCCTTACAACTTGGGGCACAAGCATTAATTTTAGCCGTATGTTTAGGATTAATACTTGGTGTCATTGCAGCGGTAAACCGAAATAAATGGCCAGATTACTTTGCAATGGTTCTAGCCATTATCGGCATATCCGTTCCAAGCTTTATTCTTGCCACTTTTTTAATTAACTTCTTAGCGGTTGAGTGGAGACTTTTCCCAGTTGCAACCTGGCAGACAATGAAACACACCGTACTTCCAACTATTTCCTTAGCGATGCTCCCTATGGCTTATATTGCCCGCTTAATGCGCTCTAGCATGCTTGAGGTATTAAATCAGGACTATATGATTACGGCAAAATCGAAGGGACTAAATAAAGGATTTATTTTAATAAAATATGGTCTTCGGAACGCGATTTTACCTGTTGTCACCGTTTTAGGCATCATTACAGCCAATTTAGTAACAGGTAGCTTTATCGTCGAACATATATTTGGAGTTCCAGGAATCGGGGAGCTATTTGTAAAAGGAATCTTTAATCGTGATTATCCAGTTATTTTAGGTTCTACCATTTTTTATAGCATCATCTTAATCTTTTTAATTCTCATTGTAGATATCGCTTATACATGGATTGATCCAAGAATTAAAGTAACGGGGGAGAGTAAATAATGGCTAATAAAATACAATTAACTGAAGATCTGTTTACCCCTGTAACGGATAACTTTAAAGATGCAGAAAAAATTGCTAGACCAAGTGTTTCCTATTGGCGAGACACATGGAGGCGTTTAAAAGAAAATAAATTAGCAATGTTTGGACTTGTGCTCATTATTATTTTGGCAATTATGGCTATCATTGGCCCTTATATAAGTGGTTATAGCTATTTCGAACAAGATTTTACTAGGAAAAATTTAAGACCGAATGCGGAGCATTGGTTTGGGACAGACACATCTGGTCGTGACTTATTTACAAGAGCTTGGTATGGAGCAAGAATTTCTTTATTTATCGGTTTAATGGCAGCCACGATAGATTTTGTTATTGGAATTATATATGGTGGTGTTTCTGCTATTCGTGGTGGAAGAATAGATAATTTCATGATGAGATTAGCAGAAGTATTATTTTCGATTCCTTATTTGTTAATGGTTATTTTAATGATGATTGTACTAGAAAGAGGAATTTGGCCAATCATTATTGCGATGACAATTACGGGTTGGATTCCGATGGCACGACTTGTTCGCGGACAGGTACTTCAACTGAAAGAACTAGATTACGTTCATGCAGCCAATGCGATGGGAGCTCCTACTAGCTGGAAATTACGAAAACATATGATTCCAAATACAATGGGACCTATTTTAGTAAATATTACTCTAACTGTTCCAACCGCGATCTTTGCTGAAGCAACATTAAGTTTCCTTGGATTAGGTATACCTGCACCACAGGCTAGTTGGGGAACAATGGCCAGCGATTCACTAAGTAGCATATTGGTAGGTAACTTCTATCAGTTAGCTATCCCTGCGCTACTAATATCTATCACAATGTTTGCCTTCAATGTTTTCGGTGATGGGCTAAGAGATGCGCTTGATCCGAAACTTAGAAACTAAAGCGAGGTGAAAAATATGGAAAAACTGTTGCAGATAGAAAATCTAAACGTTTCTTTTAACACCTATGGTGGAGAAGTGAAGGCAGTTAGGGGCGTTAGTTTTTCAGTTAAAAAAGGAGAGGCCGTTGCGATTGTCGGTGAATCGGGATGTGGAAAAAGTGTTACAGCTAAATCGATTATGAAACTATTAACGGCTCCTCCAGCCGAATATAAAGAAGGAAAAATTTTATTCCACGGTCAAGACCTTTTACCCTTACCTGAGAATGAAATGAAAAAGATTCGTGGAAATAAAATTAGTATGATCTTCCAAGATCCAATGTCCTCACTTAATCCAACTAGTAGAATCGGGGATCAATTAATCGAAGGACTAGTTAAGCATAATCGGATGTCAAGAGCAATCGCCCTACAACATGCTGTCCAGCTTTTAGAGCGAGTTGGAATTCCACATGCAAAAAGCCGTCTTAAGCATTACCCTCATGAATTTTCTGGTGGGATGAGGCAAAGGGTTATGATTGCGATCGCTTTAGCTTGTGACCCTGAATTAATTATTGCGGATGAGCCGACGACTGCTCTTGATGTAACGATTCAAGCTCAGGTTTTAACTTTAATGAAAAAACTTCAGAAAGAAACGAATACGTCGATTATTTTAATTACTCATGACTTAGGTGTGGTAGCAGAAGTTTGTGACAAGGTAATCGTGATGTATGCAGGTGAAGTGGTTGAGTCGGGTTCGGTAGAAGAAATTTTCAGTAACCCAACACATCCTTATACAAAAGGATTAATGAAGTCAATACCTCGTTTAGATATGGACCGCAGCTCTAGGTTATATTCAATTGTGGGAAGCCCTCCAGATTTATTAGATCCCCCAAAGGGATGCTCTTTTTATCCAAGATGTGAATACGCTATGAAGGTATGCAAAGATTATCATCCTGAGTTAGAGCTAGTTAGTGGAACCCAGCAATCGTCATGTTGGCTCCATCATCCAATGGCACAAGCTGCTGCAGCAAAGGTAAGGGAGGATCATTAATGTCAGTTCAAGAAGCAGACCAACCACTTATACAAATAAAAAACTTAAAAAAGTATTATAAAGTTTCGGGTCGTGAACTAAAAGCAGTTAATGATATCAACTTAGACATCTACAAAGGTGAAACAATTGGACTTGTTGGTGAAAGTGGCTGTGGAAAATCAACAGCTGGAAAAACAATTATTCGTATGCATGAAGCGACGGCTGGAGAAGTTCTTTTTAATGGAGAGGATATTTTTAAATTAAAAGGAAGAGCTCTTAATAAATTCAAGAAAGATATGCAAATTATCTTTCAAGACCCTTACTCTTCATTGAATCCAAGAATGACGGTTGAGGAAATCGTTGGAGAACCACTAGATCTACACCATATTGTTAAAGGGAAGGCTAGAAGGGACCGAATTGTCGAGCTACTTGAATTAGTCGGTCTAAAATCAGAACATTTTAGTCGCTATCCACATGAATTTAGTGGTGGCCAACGTCAAAGAATTGGTATTGCACGTGCGCTAGCATTAAATCCTAAATTTATTGTTTGTGATGAGCCCATTTCTGCTCTAGATGTATCCATTCAGGCACAGGTTGTTAATTTACTTAAAGACCTTCAAGATAAAATGGGATTAACTTATCTATTCATCGCTCATGATTTATCCATGGTCAAATACATTTCAGACCGGATATTAGTGATGTACTTAGGAAATATGGTTGAATTAACGGACAGTGACTCTCTATATAATGACCCACTACATCCGTACACACAAGCTTTGCTGTCTTCAGTTCCGATACCAGACCCAACTATTAAGAGAGAACGCATTGTCCTTGAAGGTGAAGTACCAAGTCCGATAGATCCTCCGAGCGGTTGTGTTTTCCGGACTAGATGCAATCGTGCTATGGAGTTATGTGCATCCTCCGTGCCAGAATGGCGAGAAGTGAAACAAGGTCATTTTACCGCTTGCCATTTGTATAATAATGCGTAACCCTGCCTGCTGCGGTAGGGTTTTTTTACCCCTTCACAGATTTATGAGTAAAAAAGTTCATTTCATGATGCACAACTTTTTCCAATTAGTAATAGTTTTTTTCCTATCCAAACATACTAAGATGAGATAATGGTTTCGAGGAGGAAGTTCAATGTTCGAAGAAAATGCATTTTCGGTATTGAAAAATAAGATACAGTTGATCCGTAATAAAGAAAAAGCCATTTACTTAGTTGGCCCTATTAAATTACCTGTGAACCTTTATGGGGAAACTGAAGTGTTCCAATGGTATTGTTGGCTTCATTGTGATGAAGTAACCGATAATATGGAGAGAATCATTGAAAAATTATCTTCCTCAAATTTAGCGGAAAAGCAACAATCTAGTGTGCTCGTTTACGGAGATTTTGCCAATGATGAAAATGCGTTAATTCGGATGCATAGCATCTGCCATACAGGTGATATTTTTGGCAGCAAACGCTGTGATTGTGGATACCAATTGAAACATTCGATGAAAATGATTACAGAGCATGGCTCAGGAGCACTTTTCTATTTAGCAAACCATGAAGGTAGGGGAATCGGACTTTTTAGTAAAGCTATGGCATACGTTCTGCAAGAAGAAGGATTTGACACAGTCGAAGCCAATCTATCGTTAGGATTTGTCGACGATGCACGAAATTATGACGATGCGATAGAGGTATTAAAGAACCTTCGTTCCAAACCTGTTACATTAATTACGAATAATCCAAAAAAATTGAATGCCCTTCAAAAAGCAGGACTAAATGTTTCTGGCAGGGAGCCTTTATGGGGAGACAAGTCTGAGTTTAATGAAAAATACCTTCAAACCAAAATAAACCGTTCAGGTCATTTCGAAGGGGAACAATCCGACGAGTGATAGGTGAAAATAACTACAAAGATGAGTTGTATATTCCATTATCGGAATTACAACTCTTTTATTTTGCGAAAAATGGTATAGTATGAATTGACTAATTTTTCTAAATTAAACATAATATTGAATTAAGAGATAGTTTAAAAAGGGGAGAAATTTCTGTGCGAATAAAGAAAAGTTACTTTATTCTAGGTGTAATACTAGTAGTAGCATTTATAGTTGGTATTTTGAGTGAGGATAAATTAAAAAAAGAAGAAACATGGCTATTTAACGAAAAAAATGTATACGAAACAAATATCAAAGATAGCTGGTCCGAATTTAAAAAGGAGCATGAATTTTCTAATGATGCTAGAATCGGAGAATTTTCGATGACCTTGAGTACCGTCGGAGATTTCGAATCTGTAAAATTTAGATTAGTGGAGCTCGAGGGAAAAAAATATAATATCTTTAACTATCAAGACTGCAGTACCTGCCCAGAGTTACAGGATGGTGAGATTACCATTTGGAAAGAAAAAGCCAAAAGTATCAAAAATTATTCTGAATTAATGAAAGCTGATGAATTTTTC
This sequence comes from Pseudoneobacillus rhizosphaerae, assembly GCF_917563885.1. Taxonomy (GTDB): domain Bacteria; phylum Bacillota; class Bacilli; order Bacillales; family Cytobacillaceae; genus Pseudoneobacillus; species Pseudoneobacillus rhizosphaerae. The sequence continues at coordinate 209,301 of NZ_CAKJTG010000001.1, read as the reverse complement.
GAAAAACTACAAGAGGTAAATCAACAAAAAGCATTAACTAAGGAAACGGCAAGTTCATTATTCTTAGTTAGAACACGACATTGGAGTGATGAAATTAACTCCCCGGGTGAATACTATTCCTTGGAAGGAAACCAACTGAACAAAATAGAAGCAGGAAGTGAGCAAAATCCACATAAGGGCTACAACTTGCAAATACTTGAAAACACCTTGAAAGATTTCATTCCAAATGAAAATACAGTTAATATTATTATTGGCGATAAGACGGAACAATAAAATTAATTTACGGGGAGGAAATCTTATTGATTTCCTCCTTTTATTTTACTCCTTGGACAGAACGAGGAAATATTTTTAGAAAATTCAATTATTTCTCGGGAAAGCGCAGAATTAGACATTTCCCGCATCTGAAGTGTCGATTTCTGCTTAAGTTAATAAAACTTGTTATAGATTAGAAAATAGTGTAAATTAAAATTAACAAAACGTTAATTAAAATCAACTTAGATAATTGTCCATTAAAGCTCCAATAGGAGGTGTACGAATGCAAAATAACCAATCTGATCAAGAAGTGTCCCTTAATGATACTCATAAAAAATATCGCACTCCTGATGGCTACACGAGTGATATTGCCATTTTCACAATCATCTCAGAACAAGCAGATATGTATAAACCACCTGAAAAGAACTTGAAATTGATGCTGATTCAACGTGCAAAAAAAAATGCCGAAGGTCTCCCAAATATCGAAGCAAGTAAATGGGCTTTACCTGGAGGATTTATCCAACCAACTGAAACTGCTTTAGAAGCTGCCAAACGAGAGCTAGAAGAAGAGACGGGAATTATTGGTGTCCATATCAAACATTTTGGTGTTTATGACACGCCAGGAAGAGATTCACGTGGATGGATCATTTCCAATGCACATTACGCTATTGTTCCGGAAATACAACTTTCTACTAGGAGAGCAGCAGATGATGCAGCGGAGGTTGAACTTTTTACTTTACAAGAGTTGGAAGGGCTAGAACTTGCTTTCGACCACAGGCAAATCATAGACGATGCCATTTGGTTCATCAAGAAAGACATGGCATTAACGACTTTAGCTAAAAACTTTCTCCCTGCTGAATTCGTTTTATCGGAATTACAAGGAGTATTGCTTACGGTATTAGATGATCCATCAATTAAAGTAGATTCAGCTTTTTTTAGAAAAGGACCCACACTTCCCTTTTTAGAAAAGGTGATCATTAATGGCAGACCGAAAAAGTCCAATAAATTCTCAAAGACCCCAGCACAGCTCTATAGATTTAATGATTACCAACCTTTTATATCGGTCTATCAGGGTAAATTTTAATTTAATAATACGAAGGAGTGGGGAGAATGAAAGCATTAATAAATATTGATTACACTTATGATTTTGTAGCAGATGCGGGTGCATTAACATGTGGGAAGCCTGGTCAGGAAATAGAAACTGAAATTGTCCGAATTACAGAGGAATTTATCTCAAATAAGGATTATACGGTTTTTGCCATTGATCTTCACATCGAAGGGGAAGAAAGACATCCTGAAACAAAGCTATACCCACCACATAACATCAAGGGTACAAGTGGACGAAATTTGTATGGACAACTACAAAATGTGTATGTGAGTAATAAGGAGAAGGAAAACGTGCATTATATGGATAAAACAAGATATAGTGCGTTCGCTGGCACGGACCTTGAAATCAAATTGCGTGAAAGAGGAATTACTGAGGTTCATTTAGTTGGAGTATGCACGGATATTTGTGTATTGCACACAGCCGTTGATGCTTATAATAAGGGGTTCCAGATCGTTATTTACGAAAAAGCAGTAGCTAGCTTTAATCAAACTGGTCATGAATGGGCACTTGGCCACTTCAAAAGCTGTTTAAATGCTAAAATAATATAAAAAAATAACTCCTAAGATGGAGGAGAACTCATGAGAAAAGAATATCCAGATGATAGTTTAATTTTGCATACAGATGCTTATCAAGTAAATATGATTGAAACGTATTGGCATGATGGAATTCATAATCGGAAAGCTGTTTTTGAATTGTTTTTCAGAAAGCTTCCATTTGGAAACGGTTACGGTATTTTTGCAGGATTAGAACGGATTATTCAATATATCCAAGATTTTCGCTTTACTGATAGTGACATCGAGTATTTAAGAGATGAATTTGGCTACGAGGAAGAGTTTTTAGCGTATTTAAAGGGATTAAAATTCACTGGTAAAATTCGTTCGATGCGAGAGGGCGAATTAGTATTTGGTAATGAAACAATCTTACAGGTAGATTCAACACTTGCTGAGGCTCAATTAGTGGAAACAGCTCTATTAAATATCGTAAATTATCAAACCTTGATCGCAACAAAAGCATCTCGAATCAAACAAATTATTGGTTCGGAGCAAGCGATGGAATTCGGTACACGTCGGGCGCAAGAAATGGATGCTGCGATATGGGGGACTAGAGCCGCTTTTATTGCTGGATTTTCTTCGACTAGTAATATGAGAGCTGGTAAGTTATTCGGAATTCCTGCTTCAGGAACACACGCGCATTCGATGATACAAGCTTATATGGATGACTATACAGCGATGAAAAAGTATGCAGAAAGCTGTGTTCGTCGAAAGAATAAAGCCTTTATTCCACTTGTTGACACATATGACACCCTTCGTTCTGGCGTTCCATCAGCTATTAAAGTGGCCAAGGAATTTGAAGGTAGAGTGAAATTTGATGGCATACGTTTAGATAGTGGTGATATGGCCTATCTTTCAAAAGAAGCTCGTAAAATGCTTGACGATGCGGGATTCCCAGATGCATGTATTGTCGCTTCGAACGATTTAGATGAATACACCATCATGAATCTAAAAGCACAAGGGGCAAAAATTAATGTGTGGGGTATAGGAACAAAACTTATTACAGCCTATGATCAGCCTGCTTTAGGTGCTGTGTATAAAATTGTTGCTATTGAAAATGAGCATGGAGAAATGCTAGATACGATAAAAATTTCCGGTAACCCTGAAAAAGTAACAACGCCAGGCATTAAAAAATTGTATCGAATCATCAATATGATTAACCAGCGTTCTGAAGGGGATTATATAGCATTAGATGAAGAGAATCCGAATGATGAGGACCATTTAAAAATGTTCCATCCCGTTCATACCTATATTAGTAAATTCGTTACAAATTTTGAAGCAAGAGACCTCCATCACGACATTTTTGTAGATGGGCAATTAGTTTACGAATTACCAGATATATTTGAAATTCAGAAGTTTGCTTTGAGTAATATGGATGTCCTGTGGGATGAATATAAACGTTCACTAAACCCAGAAGAATACCCTGTTGACTTAAGTCAAAAATGCTGGGATAACAAAATCGCTGTAATTCAAAAAGTAAAAGAACAGGTAGCTAATTTGAAATAAGGCATGAAGGGATCTGTTTTGATAAATGAATCGTTTACAAAAAGAAATCATTACTGTGCTGAAGACCCAACCAACGATTGATGTAAAGGCCGAAATCCGTAAAAGTGTAGACATGATGAAAAATTACTTAAAAAAGTATTCCTTTTTGGAATCCATGGTTTTAGGTATTTCTGGAGGTCAAGATTCAACATTAACTGGAAAATTAGCCCAGGTTGCTGTTAACGAGCTAAATGATGAACTAGGTACAAAAAAATATAAGTTTATTGCCGTAAGATTACCTTATGGCGTGCAACTTGATGAGGATGATTGCGAGGATGCCATCACTTTCATTCAACCAGATGAAGTTGTTATAGTTAATATAAAGGATTCTGTCGATGCTAGTGTTGCAGCCGTTGAAAAAGGGATGGGCAAAAAGTTGACCGATTTCCTAAAAGGGAATGTAAAGGCAAGACATCGGATGGAAACACAATATAGCATAGCAGGCGCAAACAATGGGATTGTATTAGGTACTGACCATTCTGCAGAAGCGATTACTGGTTTTTATACAAAGTTTGGAGATGGTGCGTCTGACATGGTTCCGATTTTCCGACTTAATAAGAGACAAGGAAAACTACTATTAAAAGAACTTGGCTGCCCAGAACATTTATATTTAAAAGTCCCAACAGCCGATTTAGAAGATGATCGACCATCCTTACCAGACGAAGTAGCACTTGGTGTCACCTACGAGGATATCGATGACTACTTAGAAGGTAAAGAAGTGAATGAACAAAGCAAAGCGAAAATTGAAGGTTGGTATACAAAGTCAGAGCATAAACGACAGCCACCCATTAATGTTTTTGACGATTGGTGGAAGTAGAATGAAGCGTTGTTCCTTGTGAACAACGCTTATTTTGAGGAGGAGAGTATTGGTGAAATTCATTACTGTTGACCATTGGGACGATGAGCTATGGGAAAAAGCAAAAATCATATACGAAGAGGCTTTTGGTAAAAGTGGAGCCAAGTCTGAAAAAATCATTCGAAATATGTTTGCCAAAGGAATTTGTTTCCTTCATGTCTTGTTTATCAATGATGAAATCGTTGGAATGGCCATAACCGGAAAACTTAAAAATACGAATGCTTTGCTTATAGATTACTTAGCTGTACGAATAAATAAACGTAAACAAGGAATTGGACAAAGACTTTTAGATTACATAAAAGAATGGAGTATTTCAGAGCAGCAGCTAGGTGCTGTCGTTATTGAAGTCGAATCTGATCCAACTCCAGAAAATCTTGCGAGAATTAATTTCTGGCAAAAAAATGAGTTTCAACTAACAGATTATATCCATCATTACATATGGGTACCGGAACCATACAAAGCCATGTACTGCAAGCTAGCTTCTGATGCAAAAACACCTCAAAATGGCGAAGAACTATTTCAGCTCATTGTTCAATTTCATAAAGAATCGTTTACATTAAATTGACAGGATAATTTTTAACTGTAGTAGGGTTTCTATTGGACACTTGGTTTGGTCGGGAGAGTGGATTTGTCCAATAGAGGGCTTCTATTGGACACTTTGTTTGTTTGAAAGAGTGCGTTTGTCCAATAGAGGGCTTCTATCGGACACTTTGTTTGTTTGAAAGAGTGCGTTTGTCCAATAGAGGGCTTCTATCGGACACTTGGTTTGTTTAGAACAGTGGGTTTGTCCAATAGAGGGCTTCTATCGGACACTTGGTTTGTTTAGAACAGTGGGTTTGTCCAATAGAGGGCTTCTATTGGACACTTTGTTTGTTTAGAACAATGGGTTTGTCCAATAGAGGGCTTCTATTGGACACTTTGTTTGTTTAGAACAGCGGGTTTGTCCAATAGAGGGCTTCTATCGGACACTTGGTTTGTTTAGAACAGTGGGTTTGTCCAATAGAGGGCTTCTATTGGACACTTTGTTTGTTAGAACAGCGGGTTTGTCCAATAGAGGGCTTCTATTGGACACTTTGTTTGTTTTGGGGACGCTGTTTGTCCTATTAACTGGCTCATGTACATTTCTTCTTAACTATCACGTTTTTCCCTCTTAAAGATGTTTATTCTCTTAAAATAATCATTCAGTTCTTTTTCAGAAACGATAATTTTTCCTTCTAATTTTTTTGTTTGTAATACAAACTCTTTTACACCAATAAACTCCGATTCAGATAGGACAAAAAACTTAGTCCCTTTTTTATAAAAATCCTTATAATCTTTCATTAATTTGTACCACTTCATTTACGTACCTCTAACGTGAGTTTTCTTTTGGCTATTATTTTACTCTTAGTTCTAAAAAGACACAATATTTGTGCAGGAAGAACCATTTTTATCACGAATAAAGTAAATGGATTTGTTAAAGGAGTGAACGATTAATGGAAATAAAATTAGATGATTTAACAGGGCCTGAAATAGCTCAATTATTGGATGAACATCTTCAAAACATGGCAAAACATTCACCACCAGAAAGTAGACATGCCCTGAATTTAGATGGGTTACGTAAACCTGAAATTACGTTTTGGAGTGTTTGGGAGAATGGACATTTAGTAGGTTGTGGGGCACTTAAAGAACTAGATTATAAACATGGTGAAATCAAATCAATGAGAACTTCTTCTTCACATTTAAGAAAAGGTGTAGCAAAAAAGGTACTTCAACACATCATTGCAGAAGCTAAAAACCGTAACTATCGACGCCTCAGTTTGGAAACAGGCTCCATGACTGCCTTTGAACCAGCAAGAAGGTTATACGCAAGTTTTGGCTTTCAATATTGTAAGCCGTTTTCAGATTACATCGAGGATCCGAATAGTGTATTTATGACAATGGAATTATGAGATAAATAAAAGAACGCACATAACGAAATGTACGTTCTTTTGAATTACCTTTTTTTCTTTTTTGAGTTATCTACAATAGGAGCATTTTTCTTAACACTTTCTAATGCAACTTGCACATGAACATTTTTTTCATCAATACTATTAACACTTGAAACTTTCCCTTTACGACCTTTAATCGTTAAATCTTCACCTACAGCTGGGACACTCTTTAGTAGCTGACTTAATAATAGATTTTTGTTATCGAAAAAATAAACAACAAACATTTCATTCTCACCTTTTTCATATGGAATGGTTTTACAAAAAAATGCTTATAATGTATCCTTTCTAATAAAATATATGATTATAGCTAGATTTAGACCAAAAAAATACTAAAATAAATAAATCTTTGATTCTACAAAATCGGAATGAAGAAAGGTTATAGTATTTTAAGAGAATACAAGTCGGAGTTTTATACCACATGTAGAAGAAATTACTATCAAACCTTCCAAATAGGCGTAAGGTGGGAATATCAAAATGGGAAAATTATTTGCTAAATGGTATGATTTTTTTATGAATCCTTTAGAGAAAACAGCGTTTAAAGCGCTACGAAAGAAACTCCTTTCAAACGCTACTGGCAGTGTATTAGAAATAGGTTCCGGAACTGGTGTGAATTTCCCCTTTTATATAGAAGCTAAGTCAGTAACGGCGATTGAGCCTAGTCAGTATATGCTTAAAAATTCTGTTTCAAAAATCCAACAGGCTACTGTACCCATTGAAGTAATTCAGGCAGGTGCTGAGCAACTTCCCTTTCCCGATCATTCCTTTGATTGCGTAGTGGCTACATTGGTATTTTGTACAATCCTTGATAGGGATAAGGCCATGATCGAAATCAAAAGAGTTTGCAAGCCTGACGGTCAAATTCTCTTGTTTGAACATGTGAGAATGGACAATCGTTTTCTTTCACATTTGCAGGATTTTTTTACACCAATTTGGAAAAAAATCTGCGATGGTTGTTGTTTGAACAGAGAAACATTGAAGCTTTTAATAGACCATAATTTAAAAATTATTAATGTTGAAAAGCATTATCAGGGATTATTTTTATTGATTGAGGCAAGGAATGTTCCAGAGAATAAATAGATGCAAGCCAGGAATACTACCAAATCGTAATGAATGAAACTGTTATACTATTTCTTCATATTCGTAGATATAAAAGTATAAAAAGAATTGGAGTGAAATGTATGAATATTAAATATGAAATAATTTCTGAGGAAAACATAGAAGACTGTCGTGATGCATGTAATGAACTCATGTCATATCAAAAATCGAAAGCATACATAAAACCTGAGCTGTTTGATAACATGAATTTCGATACACGCATGATACCATCAGTAAAAAGTGCCATACATAATTATATTGTAGTAGTTAAAGTTGAAGATAAAATTGTAGGATATGTTTATTCAAATATTTCTCCAAAAGAAACTTATTCAAATGCGTTTGCTACTTTTTTTGACCTTTCTTCCGTTAGTAAGGGTAATGTAGGCTGTTTATCTCAATTTTATATTAAGGAAGGGTATAGAAAATATGGCATAGGATCAACCCTTTTTAAGATGTCAATGGAGTGGCTGCAGCAATTTGATGATGTTGAAGACTATTTTATCTACGTCTCAAATGGAAATGATGACGCATTGGAATTCTATAAACGAAAAGGATTTTCTGTTAGCCATGACATATTGGATGGATTTATTACAGTGTTACGTAATAGTAAACAATCCAATCAGAACAGTAACTAAAGAAGGAGTTATAAGCAATGATTAATCAAAATACCTTAAATATTTTAAATGGACAAGCAATGTATAATTATTTCCAGAAGACCGATTTTCTCAAACAAGAAATCATGATCCCTTTTAATGAAGCCATGTGTTATGGAAACACGTCAAAAGATCTATTTTCAGACGAATTCGTTGAAATACGGTCAAATGTTCATCACGTCACACCTTCACAATATACTGAAATCGCTATATTACCATTGCAGCCGCTCTTTAGTAAAAACTTTACTAACATTGCATTATGGTTTGATGCCGATATGTTTTGTCAAATCAATCTGATCACCATTCTTGCATGGCTAGACAAAAACGAGTATAAGGGTAAAATTGTTCTTCATCTAGTCGGTGAAAATTTTGAACCTGAAGAACATTTTAACTTAGAGGCGAACGGGTATTATGAACTTTATAATCAAGTTTTGATTCATAAAACAAGTCCCGATTTTTTTGTTCCACCACCTTTAAAGAAGGGAATAGAATTATACTTACATTATCTAAATAATGATAGTGATCTAATGACGTATATTGAAATGAACCGAAATGTTTCAGAAAAAGAACTAGTGTATGCACTAATTGAAAATTTTAAGGATTATGGATTAGGAGATACACAATACTTAGAAATTATTAAGGGACATCACAAAACCAATCATAATATATAATAAATGAGAAGTTGCTATCCAATAATAGGGTAGCAATTTTTATTATCCAAATTTCTTGCTAGAGTTAAAAAAAGATGGCTCTATTGTTGGGATGAGTGATGATTTAATTCATTCCATACATAAAAATAAATTGGCCACCTTTTCTATGGAAATCCGATGTCAAAGTTACAAAATTTACATATCAGAAGAAGAGTAGGAAATATTAATGGATGAAATATGGATGATAAGAAAGGGGGAGGTGTTTATATGTCAGAATTGGAACCTTTAGAGTACGACACAGGAACGACGATTCGAGATTACGATATCATTACAATTACTCAAACAGCAGTGGGTTATGAAGTCCTACTTGATATTAACTTGGATAGTGGATATTCCTTAACTAGAACTAAATTGGAAATTTCTAATGAAGATTTGTTAGCGTATGAAACAAGCAATATTGAAGAGGGTATAAAATATGCTTTAGGATTCTTTGATGAAACCATATAAAAAATGAAAAAAAGATATGGGTGTATCAGTTTATTCAAACCAATTACATCCATATACTTTATCCTTTATTACAGAAACTCGACAATTCTTATTTTTGCACAACTATAAGGAGCAAGCTCTATTGTTACAAATCTTAATGGCGAATAATGCTTTGGATTTAATAGCGTTTCAAGCATTAGTAATTCTTACAATCTATGTTTATCCGTCTGCAGACGGAGGATAAGGTAGCAAAATATCAGTCTAAAAAACGAGAAAACCTCCGTTTATAGCTAGGTGACCCAATCCTGAATATTTACTAAACTAATAGTAAGAAATGATTGTTTACAATCAAAGAGAAAAGGAGCACCTAAATGAGAGAATATTCGTTCCGCACTTTTTTTACTATATGGTTTGGTCAGTTAGCTTCCATCATTGGTTCTGGGTTAACCAACTTCGGTCTTGGTGTGTGGGTATTAACGGAAACAGGTTCAGTCACTCAATTCGCATTAATTATTATGTTTGCAAGCGTACCAGCGATCGTCGCTGCACCCTTTGCAGGTGTCATTGTTGATAAATGGAAACGAAAATGGTTAATGGTGATAAGCGATTCTATTGCAGGTATAAGTACGATTATAATCTTCGTCCTCATCTATTTTAATGTATTCGAGGTATGGCATTTATATATTACAGCAGCAGTATCCTCCCTCTTCAGTTCGTTTCAAATGCCAGCTTACCAAGCAACGATTCCCTTACTGGTACCGAAAGCTCAGCTTGGTCGAGCTAACGGATTGGTTCAAATGGCAGACGCGCTTTCGATCGTGTTTGCACCTGTTATGGCTGGTTTTTTACTAGCTTCAATGGGGATTAAAGGAATTCTGATCATCGACTTCTTTACTTTTATTATTGCTTTATCCACCTTACTCTTTGTTAAATTCCCAGAATTGTCACTAAGTGAAAAGGATTCGAAAAAGGTTTCATTTTTTCAAGATGCTTTATTTGGATGGAGATATATTGTCGACCGTCCTGGTTTAAGAGGACTTCTCGTCTACTTTGCGGTTGTCAATTTATTATTAGGCTATTTCAACGTTCTCTTGCAACCACTCATCTTATCCTTTACCAATGAAAGAATGTTGGGAATTGCTCTTTCCATTACAGGTATAGGCATGCTTGTTGGGGGAATTACGATGAGCATTTGGGGAGGTCCGAAAAATCGAGTTTTAGCTGTAATTGGTTCTGGTGCGATTAGTGGACTTTTCTTAATGGTTCTAGGGTTTAAAGAATCTGTATTTTTAGTAACTCTCTCAACCTGTCTAATGTTTTTGTTTTTACCAATAGGTAATGCCGCCAGTCAAGTAATCTGGCAAAGTAAAGTTCCTTTAAACGTACAAGGTCGAGTTTTTGCACTTCGTCGGATGATTGCCATATCTCTATCGCCAATCGCTTATATCTCGGCTGGACCTCTTGTGGAAAAAGTCTTCGACCCAGCTGTACAAAATGGGGGATTCGCTCAAGGGTTAACAAAGCTCATTGGAACAGGTGATGGTCGAGGCATTGGGTTATTATTTATTCTTTTAGGGGCAGGGTGGATCGTAACTTCCTTAGTAGTATTTTTAAATCCAAGAGTAAGAGGGCTAGAAAGTGAAATTCCTGATGCCGCCGCTACTGGTAGTGAAGGTAAGGATGAGAAAGTATTGGCTGGTGCTCATTAATCTTCAAATCAGATTTCTCGTTAAGAGGAGTCTGTTTTTCCTATTTTTAAATCCTTTTTTTACTCTTCCTAGTATTTCAAATTGATAGATTCATAAACTTTCCCAATATTAAACCCTGTTTTCCGCTATAAATAATCATGATTATCTATCCATTCACTCAAAAATACGTTTTAAAATTAAAAAAGAAGCGCATATACCAAAAAATTACCAATGAAATTTTCCCGATTTAACTTTACTAAACTGCATGATAACTTAAGGTATGTGAATATTATCAATTTTCACAAAACCAATAAGTGAATGTGGAGGTAGTTAAATGAGAAGAACAAATTGGGCAATAGTAGGGCTTCTAGGTTTTACCTTAACAGCGTCAACCATTTTCTCATCACCATTAAAAACGCCAGCAAGTAATGGAGAGATCCTCTTTAAAGGAGTGGAAAGCGTTTCAATGGATGAATTCCAAGGTCAAAAAGAATATGGTGGAAAAGCTAAATTCTTAATTGATTCAGAAGTGGAAAAAAATATTCCAAAAGGATTACTAAAAAAATTAAAAGAAATTCCAGCCGATAATGATTTATATGTTGTCCAGTTTAGCGGCCCGATTTCCAAGGAGAACCAAGAATCCTTAGCTGCAAAGGGTGTAGAAATCCTAGAGTACATTCCTGCCTTTGCTTATATTGCCAAAATTAAAGATTCAGATACTTTGAATCAAGTAAAAACTTCCAAAGGTGTGACCGATGTAAAAGCATTCCTTCCGCTTTATAAATTTGATCCAGTTCTATTTGACAAAGGTGCTTCTAATCTAGTAAAAGCCGTTTTGAAAAAGTCGGATAAAAATATGGAAAAAGTCAGTGTAAAAGGAATCGATGAATTAGTTGATTATGCCTATCAAAATAATGTGTTAACCATTTCAGCAGAGCTTGAATATAAGCTAGCCAACGACCAAGCAGGCGTGATCACGAAAACGAATGTAGCACAAAGCGTATATGGATTAAGTGGCGCAGGTCAAATCGTTGCTGTTGCTGATACCGGTCTAGATACAGGTAATAACGATACGACAATGCACGAAAGCTTCCGTGGAAAAATTAATGCCATTTATTCATGGGGCAGAACAGGAAACGCTAATGACCCAAATGGCCATGGGACACATGTAGCGGGTTCTGTTTTAGGAAATGCTAGCTTTAAAGGAATGGCTCCAAGTGCAAATCTAGTATTCCAATCTATCATGGATTCTAATGGCGGCTTAGGTGGTCTTCCAACTGATTTAAAAACTTTATTCTCCCAAGCTTGGAATGCAGGAGCTAGAATCCATACGAATTCATGGGGAGCACCTGTTGGCGGAGCCTATACAATTGATTCTCAAGCGGTTGACCAATATGTCTACTCTAATGATATGACAATTCTTTTCGCAGCAGGAAATGAAGGACCAAATTCAAGAACCATTAGCTCACCGGGATCAGCTAAAAACGCAATTACTGTTGGTGCTTCTGAAAATAATCGTCCTACCTTTGGAAGCTACGCTGACAATATTAATCAAATCGCTGAATTCTCATCTAGAGGACCAACAAAAGACGGACGTGTTAAACCAGATATCGTAGCACCTGGTACGTACATTTTATCTTCCCGGTCTTCCTTGGCTCCAGATAGCAGTTTCTGGGCTAATTACAACAGCAAGTATGCCTACATGGGTGGAACATCAATGGCGACACCACTTACAGCAGGTAATGTAGCATTACTTAAAGAACATTTCTTGAAAAATAAAGGCATTGATGCAAAACCATCCTTAATTAAAGCAGCACTTGTAGCAGGTGCGACTAATCTTGGAACAACAACAGGAAATCAAGGCTGGGGTCGTGTAAATGTAGAGAAATCGATAAATGTTGCTTACGTGAATGAGTCGAAAGCCTTAACAACTGGAACTAAAGCAACTTATACGTTTAGTGCAACTAGTTCAAGACCATTAAAATTCACACTAGCTTGGACAGACTACCCAGGTAGCCCAAATGCAACCTATTCATTAGTCAATGATTTAGATTTCGTAGTGAAGTCACCATCAGGCAAAGTATACGTTGGTAACGACACAACATCCCCTTATAACGATAATTGGGATGGAGTAAATAACGTAGAAAGCGTATCCATTGCGGTTCCTGAAAACGGAACATACACAATCGAAGTTCAAGCCTACAACGTAGCAAATGGAGGATCGCAGGATTTCTCATTAGCATTAATTAACTAGTTTTCAAAGCTCAAAAAGCCATCATATTCGCTTTTTCTCTCTAAGATAATAGAACAGGCAGGTATTAACTTGCCTGTTTTTTCGTTTACAATTTTTTTTTAATATGGTAACAATGAGGTAGGAGATTATAAGGAAGGATGAATATAAGATGGATCTCGAAACGGTTATGCAGGAACTAGAAGCGCTTGGCAAGGAACGAATGAAGAAGATGTACATAAGTAATGGTGCACATGAGCCACTATTTGGTGTGGCTACAGGCGCAATGAAGCCATTTTCTAAGATAATCAAGAAGAATCAACCTTTGGCAGATGAGCTTTATGCCACAGGGAACTACGATGCTATGTATTTTGCTGGCGTTATTGCTGACCCGATGGCAATGACTGAGGAAGATTTTGAGCGTTGGATGGATGGGGCGTATTTTTATATGCTTTCCGATTATGTGGTTGCCGTTACTTTGGCAGAAACTGATATTGCGCAAGCTGTTGCAGATAAATGGATTGCAAGCGGTGAAGAGCTTAAAATGTCTGCAGGGTGGAGCTGTTACTGTTGGCTTTTGGGAAGCCGCAAAGACAGTGAATTTAGTGCAAGCAAGCTCTCTAACATGCTTGATCAAGTGGCAAATACGATTCACCATTCTCCAGAGCGTACAAAATCCGCAATGAATAATTTTATATACACAGTCGGAATTTCCTATTTACCTCTCCATGAAAAAGCATTTGAAACTGCAAAGGCAGTTGGACCCGTCGAAATGAAGCGTGAAAAGAAAAAAAGCAGTATCCTGCTCGCTTCTGAAAATATTCAAAAAGAATTAGATAGAGGAAGACTTGGTTTCAAACGCAAATATGTAAGGTGTTAGGATAGTTTTTATTGTAGCTATACTAACGATACTCACATGATTCGTAGATTACTGACAAATATGGTATAGGGGCTATCAGCAATCTGTCGCTTAATTGATTTAAATGAATTAAAGTCCAATTTGACTATATTGGGCTTTTTATATTAGAGAGGGGAAATACTTGTCCATTGATTATCCTTTTTTAATTTTATGCCTGATGGTAATGTTTTAATTGGAATAATAGTGGATGTGTCCAATAGAAGGGTTTTATCGGACAAAACGAGGGTAGTTAGTCATGGAAGTGTCCAATAGAAGAGCTCTATCGGACAAAACGTGGATGGTTATTGGTAGAAATGTCCAATAGAAGGGCTCTATCGGATAAAAGGCGGTCAGTGGAAGGTAGATGTGTCCAATAGAAGGGCTTTATCGGACAAAACGCGGTCAGTGGGAGGTAGATGTGTCCAACAGGACGGCTCATTAGCTGAAAATATTCAGGTTTTTAGTGAAGTGGAAGGACTACGATTAATCTAAATAACAGTAGGAGGAAGCAAATGAAATACACTGCTTCGAATAATATCGGTTTCCAGGTTAAAGATGTCGAAAAGGCGAAATTATTTTATGAAAAGGTTCTTGGATTTAAACAGCCTGAAGAAAGTTTTGTTAAAGAAATTGAGTTTAGGACTGATTCTAATAACATTTTTTTAATCCCAGGAGATGAAAATCTTGGTCCCGTCATGGAAGTGATTGTGGAAGATTTAGAAGCCGCCAAACATCATCTCCTTGAAAATGGTTGTGAAGTGATTCGGTGGCGTGGAAAAGGTCAGGATTGTTACGTAAAGGATCCATTTGGAATGATTTTTAATGTATGGGAAAGTAAGTGACAAGAGAAAGAATAACTCTGATTTGAAGAATATATCCAAAAAGGAACAAACGTTCGATAAAGTAAATATAGGTAATCATTCTATATAAAATGGGTAAAATGATTCCGAAACTATTTACAAGATATACATAGAAAAACTAATTGGAGGAAGACATGAATGAAAAAAATCATTCCACACTTTTCGATTCCTAATTGCCAGGAAGCATTAGAATATTACAAAGGAATTTTCGGTGGCGAAATTAAGAATACCCAAACTGGTGAAGGTATGGAGATGTTTAAAGGGCAAGAGGAGAAACTTATCCATGCTGAATTACATGTGAATGAAGAGTGCATTTTTTATTTCAATGATGTATTCCGACCTCAACATACATTAGGAACGAATGTAAGTAATGTATTAGATATGGATACTGAAGAGGAAATTGACAGAATTTATGATGCACTATCTACAGAAGGAACAATAATGATGGCATTACAAGATACTTTTTGGGGGGCAAAACATGCGGTAATAGTAGATAAAAACGGCCTACAATGGGATCTAAACTTTACAAGAGCAATGGACACCAGTATAGACTAACATGAACAGAAAAAATGGCTTGGCACCTTTGAAAGGGACAAGCCATTTTTTTTTATTATTTAAAAGCTTTAAAGTTTGGAAATGGATGCCCAGGTTCCCAGCAAAATAAATTTATGTAGTCTTTTATTCACTATTTCCAACGTTCAAGTTTATGAATATTCCTAGTGAAAACTCCAAGTAAGAACTTCGGAACACCCACTTCACTTAGTTTGCCTTTAACACGACACTTCATTTCATCCGCCGTTATATTCGGAAGAGTAAATTGACCTTCTGTATAACAATGACTACAATACTTCAGACTTTTCGTCCCATTCTTTTCAGTTCCGCCACCTTTTTCATCCCGTGATAAAGGCATCCCACAACTTTGACAGTTTTTGTAGGTGGTCAATGTATCACCTCCTTAAAAATTCAAAATCTTCAATAAAATAATACCATTAAAGAATTTAAATAACCAAATCATTTAAAATGTGTTTTCTTCACTATTTTTGTCGCTCAGTTATTGCTTAAATGTTGTTATCACTAAAATATATTCCAAAAATTATAAAAACTCTTTTTTTAGTCAATAATATCCTGTATTGTTATTATGTTAAAAGTAAACAAGCCTATTAACTAGAGAAAGGATCGAAAAACGCATGTTGGAAACACACCCTGTCATTAAAAAATTGAATTTCAAAGAACATGGCCAACCTGTTCTGATTGTAAATGCGCCTAAAGCCTATGAAGAAGTAATTGCTGCCTTTCAAGGTGATGTTCATAAAAAAGCATCAAACGAAAGTTACGATTTTGTCCAAGTTTTTGGTGCGACCAATGAAGAGCTTCAAACACTTGCCCGTAAAGCCATTCATCATGTAAGCGAAGATGGTTTGTTTTGGCTCTGTTATCCAAAAAAGTCCTCAAAGCAATATAAAGGATCAGATTGTAGCCGTGAGAGTGTCGCAGGAATGCTTGCCGCAGAAGGCTATGAACCTGTCCGCCAGGTTGCGATTGATGATGACTGGTCGGCTCTCCGGTTCCGAAAGCCTGAAAAAATCAAAAAGATGACCCGAGGTTTTGCCGTTACAGAACTAGGCAAACAACGAACAGAGAAATAACCATATTGGGAAATTAAAAGGAGAAATAAAAAGTTGATCGATTTCACAGAAATTAACTACTTAGCCGTTTTAATAGCAACAGTTGTCACAATGGGATTAGGATTCTTATGGTATTCGCCAGTCTTGTTCAGTAATGCTTGGGTAAAGGAAATGGGATTGAAACGGGAAGAAATGTCTGGTGGAAGTCCCTATACATATGTATTAACAGCTTTAACCGCTTTATTTGGAGCTTTTATATTAGCAATACTAGTCTCTATGGTTGGGGAAAAGACGATTGCGACTGGAATTACCGTCGGCTTACTTATTGGTATTAGTATCTCCGTTAAAATTGGGATGAATTTTTTATTTGAAAGTAGATCGCTAAAACTGTTTATAATCACGATTGGTTATCATTTAGTCACTTACTTATTAACTGGAATCATTATCGGGGCAATGTAATAGTTTTATAGACAAAAAGAGATAGGAAAAATCCTATCTCTTTATTGTGGTTTTACATAAATAGCCCCTGAAGAATGAACAGCGATACAGCCTTCAAGATCCTCATCCTTTAGAAATCCAAGGTTTAGCGCAGCCTTTACTTTTTCCTCATCAGGCTTCTTTATGACTTGAATCAAGTCCACCATATTTAAGCTCTCAAGACGGTCTACCGTTTTATCGATATCAAACTTTTCGACCTTACGTATGGCGCGTTGCAGCTTATATCCATCAATTGTCAGTTCACCTTTTTCATTAACCCCAACATTTTCATCAAAATATAGGTGAAAAGTCTTTTTCAACGCATCTAATCTTTTCTCTACATCTTTCTTCAACTCATTCAAATCCTCAAACTCACACAACATCTCTTTGGTAATCTCGTTCCTCATCGATTTACACTTCTCCCATCCCATTAATAGATATTTCATCATATGGTGACTGAAGAGAATTTATTCATAGATTAGTAGTGCAAGGAAAATGTAATTCACCAAAAGTGTACCTTTAAATGATTATTTAGTACGCAAAATAAAAAAATCTCCTTATCATTATTTACCTTTTAAAAGAAAATAAGTTAAGATAAGATTTGGATTAAATTAATTTTTACGAGGAGAGTCATCAAAATGGCAAAAGTACTTATATTCGGGCATAAAAACCCAGACACCGATACCATCTGTTCCGCAATCACGTATTCAGATTTAAAAAATAAATTAGGTTTTCAAACTGAACCAATCCGACTTGGAACCATTAGTGGAGAAACTCAGTTTGTACTCGATTACTTTAAAGTAGAAGCTCCACGCTTAGTAGAAAAAGTAGCAGCTGAAACGAAAGAGGTCATTCTTGTTGACCATAATGAATTCCAACAAAGCGCTGACGACATTACAGATGTTCAAGTTAAAGAAGTAATCGACCATCACCGTGTTGCTAATTTTGAAACAAAAGACCCTTTATATTTCCGCGTTGAACCAGTAGGCTGTACAGCGACGATTCTTAATAAAATGTACAAAGAGAATGGTATAAGTATCGAAAAAGAGATCGCTGGTTTAATGCTTTCAGCGATTATTTCGGATACACTCCTATTAAAATCACCTACTTGCACGCAACAGGATGTCGATGCAGCACACGAATTAGCTTCCATTGCTGGCGTTGACATTAATGAATATGGGTTAGAAATGTTAAAAGCCGGTGCAGACCTAAGCGATAAAACAGTGGAACAATTAATTTCGATTGATTCTAAAGTATTCCCGATGGGGAACGCGAAGGTGGAAGTGGCTCAAGTAAATGCTGTTGACACCAACGATATTCTAGCTCGTCAAAAAGAAATAGAATCGGCTCTAGAAAAAGTAGTCATTGAAAAAGAACTAGATTTATTCCTTTTGGTAGTGACAGATATTTTAAAAAATGATTCAGTAGCATTAGCGATCGGAAAAGAAAGCAATAAAGTGGAACAAGCCTTTAACGTAACATTAGACAACAATACTGCGCTTCTAGAGGGCGTAGTATCACGTAAAAAACAAATTGTTCCTCCTTTAACAGAAGCTTTTACTTCGTAAAATCAATTTGAATTTCATTAAAATGCTTGGATCCAGTTGGATATCCGAGCATTTTTCATTTGAAGGATAAATTTTTCTTCAGCCTAGTAACTTTTTCCACCGATTATCGTCTTCTTAAGTGCCGGCAATAAAAAAACAAGAGGTGTTTACAAATGAATTTCAAAAAAGGTATTGGAAGTGTATTAACCACTTTATTTATCATAACTTCATTAGCAGCATGCGGAACGACAGAAAATGGCACATCAGAACCAAAGAAGGTTGTAACTGGTTCAAATGGCGAGGCACCAACTGGAATTGTCGCAGGACAATTAACTCCTAGTCTTGAAAAGGTTATGAAAGAGGGAAAATTAACATATATTTTCACGATAAAAAATGATAAAGAAGTAGAAGATGTCCTAAAATATTCTAGTAGCCAACAATATGATTACAAATTAATCGACAGCAAGGGAAATGTAGCCTACACCTATTCAATGGATAAATTATTTATGCAAGCTATATCCGAACAAATCGTAAAGCAAGGGGAAATTGTGCAATTTGAAATTGATTTATCTGAAGACTTAAAGAAACTACCACCGGGAACCTATCAATTTGAAGTTTGGTCAACTGCAACAGATAGAGAAGACTTAAAAGCCAAATCAGAATTCAATTGGGGCGGGGAAGGTGAAGGACTAGAAGAGGAAGCTGGAAAATTAGCTGGTGCGGTCGTCACTTATGTAGGATTAATGGATCAAAATTCCATAGAAGTCATTAACGAAAACGGTGTGTACGAACATTACCGTCTATCTAATGCAGTAAAACCTGATTTTAATACCCTTGAAAAGGACGCTAAAATTACCATTCATTATGGGATTACAAGTGATGGACAAAAGATAATTGAAGAAGTCATAACAGAATAGAATTTAATCCAAGCTGTACCACATGGTGCAGCTCTTTTTATGACATATTTGTGAAACAATGAACAAACAAACACGATATGTGAAGTTCATCACAATCTTTTTCCTTATACCTTATTACAATGTAAATATAGAAATAATATTAATAACTACTAACATACCTGCACTTCTTAGGAGGCTCTACTTATGGAAAAGAAAAAACTAGTAATGATCGGAAATGGCATGGCTGGGGTTCGAACAATAGAAGAAATTATCAAATTAGCTCCAAATCAATACGACATAACGATTTTTGGTAACGAGCCTCATCCAAACTATAATCGTATTCAATTATCATATGTTTTACAAGGGGAAAAAAGTCTTCAGGATATTATCATGAATGATTGGAATTGGTATAACGAAAATAACATCGCTTTATATACGAATGAAGCTATAAAAAGCATTGATGTTCCCAATAAACAAGTCATTTCTGAACATGGAAGAGTTGTAGACTATGATGAATTAATTATCGCAACAGGGTCTAGTTCATTTATCCTTCCAGTACCAGGAGCTGATACACACGGTGTCATTGGTTTTCGAGATATCCACGATTGTGAAATGATGATCAAATCAGCCAAACAATATAAAAAAGCCGTAGTTATAGGTGGTGGATTGCTTGGTCTTGAAGCTGCAAAGGGACTATTAAACCTTGGGATGGAGGTAGATGTTGTTCACCTTATGCCATATTTAATGGAAAGACAGCTTGATGCAGAAGCTTCTAAAATGTTGAAAAATCAACTTGAAACTGAAGGCATGAATTTTTTACTAGAAAAACAAACAGCAAAAATCTTAGGTGAAGAGCGTGTCACTGGAATTCGTTTCCAAGATGGTTCAGAAGTTAATGCTGACTTAATTGTCATGGCAGTCGGTATCCGTCCTAACATTCAATTAGCAAAAGATAGTGAAATATTTGTAAATAGAGCCATTGTTGTCGATGACTATATGGAGACTAGCGTTCCTCATGTGTATGCCGTTGGTGAATGTGCAGAACACCGTGAAATCACATACGGTTTAGTTGCTCCACTTTACGAACAAGGACGTGTCCTAGCAGCCCATTTAACAGGAGTTCAAACAAAGCCATATGAAGGCTCGATAACAGGCACACAATTAAAAGTATCAGGGGTCGATCTATTCTCAGCAGGAGAAATAATTGACGATCCATCAACGAAAGCGATAAAGGTCCACAATGAATTTGATGGGGTTTATAAAAAAATACTCATCCGCAACCAAACGATTGTCGGCATTGTTCTTTACGGAGATACAAAGGACAGCACAAAATTGTACAAAATGCTATCTCAAAAAGAAGATATTAGTGGAATGACAAGTGTATCCTTATTATCTTCTGGTTGTTGCGGTGGTGGTACAGAAGCAAGCGATGTCGCCATAATGGCAGATGAAGATTTAGTTTGTGGCTGTAATGGGGTTACAAAAGGAACGATTGTTGAGGCGATTCGTACTAAGAACCTGAAAACCGTGGATGAAGTTGGTGGCTGTACAAATGCTGGGCGTTCATGCGGTCGTTGTAAATCATTGATTTCCGATATTCTTGCATACACACTAGGGGACCAATATGATACTACTGCCAAAAAGACAGCTATCTGTAAATGCACAACGTTAAGTCGTGATGAAGTAGTCGCTGAAATTGAAGAAAAAGGATTAACCAATGTTCGTGAAGTAATGAATGTCCTTGGTTGGAAGGAATCAGAAGGCTGCTCAAAATGTCGTCCTGCTTTGAACTACTACCTTGGTATGATTTATCAAGAACAATACAAAGATGACCGAGATTCTCGACTTGTTAATGAAAAAATGCATGCCAATATCCAAAAGGATGGCACTTATTCAGTTGTTCCACGCATGTATGGCGGAGTTACTACCGCTGAGGATTTGAAAAAAATAGCTGAAGTAGCTGAAAAATATAATGCTCCTCTTGTTAAGCTTACTGGAGGACAGCGCATTGGACTATTCGGCTTAAAAAAAGAAGACCTCCCACAAATTTGGGAAGACCTAGGAATGCCTTCTGGGTACGCCTATGGTAAAACGCTTAGAACGGTAAAAACCTGTGTCGGTGCAAAATTCTGCCGTTTTGGAACACAAGATTCAATGAGCTTAGGTATCGAACTAGAAAAGAAATTTGAACGAATTGATACACCGCATAAAGTAAAAATGGGGGTTTCAGCTTGTCCTCGTAACTGTGCAGAGTCAGGTATTAAAGATATTGGCTTCGTCGGAGTAGATGGAGGATGGGAAATATATGTTGGTGGTAACGGCGGAATGGATCTTCGCCCAGCAGACTTATTAGGTACGTTTAAAACGGACCAAGAGGTCATGGACATTACGGGAGCGTACTTACAATACTACCGTGAAACAGCTAATTATCTAGAACGTACATCCAAATGGCTTGAACGAGTAGGACTTGATCATGTGAAGGAAGTTTTAGCAAATAGCGACCTGAGAAAAGCGTTAAACATACGTCTGAATGAAACATTAAAACGTTATCAAGAGCCATGGCAACAAGCCATTGAAAATGACGACGTTTTAGCGAAATATTATCAAAAAAATAAAGTAACAGTTTTAAACTAATTTTTCATAGAGGAGATGACAATATATGATCCAAACCTTAAAGAAAGTTAAACTAACTAACTACCAATCAATTCCAGTTAATATTGGTCAGCTATTTCAATTGGGAGAAGAGGAAATTGCTCTTTTTAAACTTTCCAATGGTCAAATTAAAGCAGTAGAAAACCGAAGTCCGCATCCAAAAGGGGGAACCTTAGTCGAGGCTCTTGTAAGTGGAAGTTTCATCTATTGTCCGTGCTATGATTGGAAAATCAGTTTAGAAGATGGACAGGTTCAAGAACCTGATTTTGGGACAGTTAAAACGTACCGTATTTTAGTAGAAGAAGATTCTGTAAGTATCATTATTTAATCAGCTAACAAAACAGAGAGGATGCTAAATGTCCTCTCTCCACATTAAGAATGTACACACCACAGTTACACAACTTGGAAAGGATGACGGGGATATGAAAAGGGGAAAAGTATTTTTAGTTGGAGCGGGTCCAGGAGATGTAGGACTTATCACAGTCAAAGGTCTAGAAGCCATCCAAAAAGCTGATGTCATATTATATGACAGACTCGCAAACCCAAAGCTTTTACAGTTCGCTCCGTCAACCTGTGAATTCATTTACTGTGGTAAGCTACCCGATCGACATACTTTACGACAGGAACATATTAATGACCTTCTTGTTGAAAAAGCGCTTGGTGGAAAAACAGTTGTCCGCCTTAAAGGTGGCGACCCTGGGGTATTCGGAAGAGTGGGGGAGGAAGCAGAAGCTCTCGTCATGCATGACATTTCGTTTGATATCGTACCAGGAATTTCTTCTGGAATAGCTGCACCTTTATACGCTGGAATTCCAGTTACACACCGGAAATTCGGAGAATCCTTTGCAGTCGTAACAGCCCATGACAAGTCAGCAGATGGTCAACCACAGTTGGATTGGAAGGGACTTGCAACTGGTATTGACACGTTAGCTTTTTATATGGGAATCGGTAATTTACCATTTATTTGCGAAAACTTAATCAAACATGGAAAACTAGCAGAAACTCCAGTCATTATCATCCAGTGGGGGACATTCGGAAGACAAAAAACGCTTGAAGGTACTCTTGGAACAATAGCTGATAAAGCACTTAGTGAAAAATTTAGTAATCCAGCAATCACGCTCGTAGGTGACATTATTTCACTTCGTAAAAAAATCAATTGGTTCGAGAAAAAACCGTTGTTTGGTAGGCAAATTCTATTGGCTAGGACTGGAACAAATGAAAGCAAACTGGCAAAAGAATTATCTGAACAAGGGGCCGATGTATACGAATACCCGAAATGGAAAAAAAACTCGATACCTGTTGACTTTACCATTCTAGAAAAACTTAAAAGCTATAACCATATTCTTTTTACATCACCAGAATGTGTAGATGAGTTCTTCCAAATTTTAGTCCAACAGAAAATTGATGTTCGAACAATAAAGGCAGAGGTTTTTGGAGCATCCACAAAAAGTATTGCGGTGCTTAACGAGAAGGGTTTAATAGCCACACATGTGAACCAAATGCCCAAAGTAGGAAATCTCCTTATAGTTAGTGATCATGCTAGTAGTCAAAATACCGTTTACCAAATCGATAAATCTGAAACTTTTTTAACTAGCGTAAAACAAATCGATGAACAATTTCTGCCAATTAATAAGCGAATATTTGAAGAAGCTAATATTGACACAATCATTTTTCCGAGTGGACAGTCTATTACTCCATTTTTACAAGAAATCGGCAAAATTTCAGCAAACCTTACAACGAGTGCAAAAATCATCTGTATGGGTGAACAAACGTTACAAACTGCCGAGCAATTAGGGCTTTATCCTGTTGGAATGCCCGAATTACCAAATCGTAGTTCATTATTAGACTTTTTAACGAATACTTAAATTACTTGAAGGAGGTAGCGGTCTTATGGAAGCTGTAGTCTTTATTGGCCATGGTAGTAGAACACCAATCGGAAATGAGGAGTTTATTCAGTTTATACAATCCTTATTAGAAAAAATCGATGTATCCATTAAAGGCTACGGTTTTTTAGAAAAAGCAGAACCTTCGATTTTTCAAGCAATCTCAAACGCGATTGAGGCAGGAGCCACTAAAGTGACTGTAATACCTGTACTATTATTATCAGGGGTTCACGCCAATCGAGATATTCCAAATGAGCTTTTAATTGTAAAAGAATTGTATCCAAGTGTTTCCATTCGCTATGGTGAACCTATCGGCATTGACAATCAAATGGTTGAAATCATACAAGATCGTTTAATAGCTAAAGGTCATGTAGAGGAGGATATTATTATAATTGGTCACGGTAGTCGTGTGCCTGCCGCCGCAGAACAACTTCAGCAAATAGTCTCAATGCTTGAAAAGGTAAATCCCGTAAAAATAGAACTAGCGTATATAACTACAGCACCTTATTATCAAGAGGTATTGAAATATAAGAACAGAAAAACGTTTATCGTTCCATATCTGCTATTTACTGGTGGTTATATTAATCAAATTAAGGAAAAAGTAGGAAATGGGCAACTTTGCAACCCAATCGGCTTTGACCAAAAACTATATTCGATTTTATTAAAAAGAGTTCAATTAGCTAGGGTGATATAAATGAACAGTCCTTATCCCATTCATCTTAATCTTTATGGTAAAAAAGTAAGCATAATAGGTGGAGGAGCAATAGCTGAAAGAAAAGTTAAACAGCTCCTTGATACAGGAGCAATTATCGAAATTATTAGTCCAGATTTGACTGTAACGTTACACGAAACGTTAAAGGGAAATGAAAATATTTTTTGGAAGAAAAAACGATTCACAAGTGAAGATTTAGTTGATGCCTTTCTAATTATTGCCGCTACCAATGATAGAGAGACTAACCAACTTGTTGGTAAGTTAAAAAACAATTACCAGCTAGCAAATATTGCAGATGACCCTTCAGCTTCTAATTTTATCGTACCTTCCATTGTGAAAAGGGGGAAGTTGACGTTTTCTGTATCTACTTCTGGAGCAAGCCCGACATTATCCTCAAAAATTAGCAGACAATTAGAAGAAGTGTATGATCAAAGATATGAAGACTATCTTGAATTTCTAGACTCATGCCGTAAATTTGTCCTAGCTAATGTAACGGACAAGGTTAAAAAGAAACAATTATTATCAGCAATTGTGAATCACACATATTTAGACAGTAACAAGAGAGAAGCAGACTTTATAGTTTTATATAATAATGTTATGTCAACTCAAATAGAGTAAAAAACTAGATTTCCGTAACATATTGTCCAAATTACACCTTTTATTCATACAAAATAGCATAATCCGGTTGGATTAATAACGAAAATCTATTATGATGGGTAAGGGAATGATTTTAATATAACATCCAACTTACTTTCGGGGGGATACATAATGGAAAATACACAATATCGTTTGGAAAAAGATTTTCTCGGCACAAA
The DNA here is from genome assembly GCF_917563885.1 of Pseudoneobacillus rhizosphaerae. Lineage (GTDB taxonomy): Bacteria > Bacillota > Bacilli > Bacillales > Cytobacillaceae > Pseudoneobacillus > Pseudoneobacillus rhizosphaerae. Next base: position 183,855 of record NZ_CAKJTG010000001.1, on the reverse strand, counting down.
AGATGTAGATGTAAACGCTTACTATGGAATTCAAACACTTAGAGCGGTTGAGAATTTCCCAATCACCGGCTACCGAATCCATGGAGAATTAATTAAGGCGATGGCGATCGTCAAAAAGGCAGCTGCATTAGCTAACATGGAATCAGGTCGTTTATATCATGAATTAGGTAATGTCATTGTTCAAGCAGCTGATGAGATTATCGAAGGTAAACATCATGACCATTTTATTGTTGATCCAATCCAAGGCGGGGCAGGCACGTCCATTAATATGAATGCAAATGAAGTCATTGCGAATCGTGGCTTAGAATTACTGGGTAAGGATAAAGGAGATTATTTCCATTTAAGCCCGAATTCTCACGTGAACATGGCGCAATCAACGAATGATGCTTTCCCAACAGCTATACATATTTCAACTCTAGCTTTACTAGAGACATTACTACAAACCATGAAAAAAATGCATGATGTGTTCGCTCAAAAAGCGCAAGAGTTTGACGGAATCATTAAAATGGGGCGAACTCATTTACAGGATGCCGTACCTATCCGTCTTGGACAGGAATTCGAGGCATATCGCCGTGTACTTGAACGCGATATTAAGCGAATTAGTAATACCCGCGAGCATTTATATGAAGTGAATATGGGGGCAACCGCAGTTGGAACAGGGCTAAATGCGAACCCAAATTATATAATTAATGTTGTTAAACACCTTAAGGAAATTACTGGCTTCCCATTGGTTAATGCAGAACATTTGGTAGATGCCACACAAAATACAGATGCCTATACAGAGGTTTCAGCATCTCTTAAAGTATGTATGATGAATATGTCAAAAATCGCTAACGATTTACGCTTAATGGCATCTGGTCCACGTGTAGGATTCAATGAGATTTCATTGCCTGCCCGTCAGCCTGGCTCATCCATCATGCCTGGGAAGGTGAATCCAGTTATGCCTGAGCTTATTAATCAGGTTGCTTTCCAAGTAATCGGAAACGACCATACGATTTGTTTAGCTTCAGAGGCTGGACAACTTGAATTAAATGTTATGGAACCAGTGCTTGTCTTTAACTTAATCCAATCCATAAGTATCATGAATAATGCGTTTAATGCATTTACAGATTATTGCCTAGTTGGTATTGAAGCAAATGCGGAAAAATTAAAAGCAGATGTTGAACGTAGCGTAGGTATTATTACCGCGATCAATCCTCATTTAGGGTATGAGCCTGTTGCAAGAATTGCCCGAGAAGCGATTTTAACAGGTAAATCTGTTCGCGAATTATGCTTAGCCTATGATGTATTAACAGAAAAGGAATTAGATATTATTTTAGACCCATATGAAATGACCCACCCTGGAATTGCAGGAGAAGCATTATTAAATAAGGACTAATATCAAAAAGCCCGGCGCAACTTTTGCCGGGCTTTTTGGTATTAAACACTATGATTTACAGGTTGAACTACTCTTTTCTTCAAACCAATTAAATACAATAGAACCAGAATTGTAGTTGTTATTAAAGTCCCATGAAAAATCCAAACCATTTTAGCCAACGATAAACTTTCTAATAAGACCGGAGCCACTACAAAGCCAAGGGCGAAGCCTAAAGATTTTAAAAGCATTCCAACTCCAAATATTCTGCCTCTTATATGATTGTCTGTCTTTTGAAGAATGGTTGCATGTAAAGTGGTAAAACAAGCATCAAAGATCCCAGTTAAAAAAGCGAAAGGGAACACAATCCAAAGATTACTACTAGACAAAAAGATAATGAATCCAGTAGACATGAGAATGGTCCCTGCAAAACAAGCATAATAGATTCGATTTCCATGTAACCAGCTTAACTTCGGCAAGACCATCGTACATAAAACGGACCCAATTCCCCAAACACCCCAAATCATTCCGTAATAGAAGCTTTGGTTAGAGGGATCAATATTTTCTGCTAACAGTGGAATGCCTAAGTTATGTGAAGCCCCTGCAAAGGCTCCGACTAAAAATACGAGATTCACTAGCAGTAGCATCGGGGCAAGTCTGATAAAGGAATATACCTCTTTAAGATCAGAACCGATTGAGATAATTTTTTGCATAACACCTGTTGCCATACCTGACTTTTCAACTGATGAGGTTGGCCATTTCATTTTTAATAAAACAAGCGCAGAAATGATGTAGGTAGCACCATCAATAATCAAGGTGAATTTGTATCCAAGGAAATCAGTGATGATTCCCGCTCCAATAAAGCCTCCTACTAAACTGATAGAAGTCAATCTTGCAATTAACGAATTGGTTTGTAGCACTTTATCCTGCCCAAAAATCTGAGGGATTTCAGCGCTATAGCTTACAGCAAAGAAACTACTAGTCATACCAATTAAAAAACAAACGATAATAATCATCACCGGATTAGGAAAGGGAATTAAACATAAAATAATGAGTGCTCGAAATATATCCGAATAAATCATTATTTTCCGTCGATCAAAACGGTCGGCAATAACTCCAGAAATTAAACTGGCCAGTACTCCGCCTAGTGTTCGAAATGCTAATGTTGCTGCCAGCCAGGCTGCACTGCCTGTAGCGACGTAAATGAGAACGTTAATGGCAATTAAGTCCATAAAGGTTCCTAGATCAGAGAATGCTTTTACATATAGAAAGATTTTGCGGTTCATAGGTTCTCCCTTAACATGAGTGTAATACGTATATTGTAATTAGTTTCAATTTATTTCGCAATACGAAGTTTTGGAATTTTTAAAAGATTAAGTAGGTTAAATTTATTTAACTGTTGAAATCTATTAAAAAATCGGGCAGAATTAACAAGGTACATAAAGTAGTTACTTTTTTTAGGAGGAACCCTTCATGCTTCAAACACCTATTGGTCGTTTTCGAATGATGGGCTTTATCAAAAATACAACCTTTAAAATCCGCTGGTCACTTTTAAGGGCAATCAGCGCCGTAATATTTTAAGATGATTTATTATTTTTAGAAGGAGGTACATATGTTATGGAAAAAAAGTCACCTGAACAGCTTGCACAGCTCCAGCTCGATGCCTACAACTCTAAGAAATTAGTAGAGTTCGTTGATCAATATGATGATAATATCGTCGTTATGGATTTTCCTTCAAACAAAATTACTTTAGAAGGTAAGGCTGCTTTTACAGAACGATATAAAAAATTATTTGATGAAAATCCCTTATTACATGCGGAGCTTACAAATCGTATGGTAAAGGGGAACTATGTGATGGACCAAGAATTTTTAACAGGAAAAGCAAATGGTACAACTGGTGAAGCTATTGCTATTTATGAAGTAAATGATACCCATATTGTGAAGGTTTGGTTTATTAGATAAACAGATAAAAACCCCTTATCCAATGGATAAGGGGTTTTTATTAATGTCCCATAGTAGCACTGCCATCATCTTTCCCATCTTTTGTAACCTTTAGGATTGCAACCGCTCCTTTTGTAGCATGATTAAATTGGTGAGTAACAATTGGATAATTGCCTTCTTTCGTTACGGTAAATTCTACAACTGCACCACCACTAGCAGGTAACATAACAGTCTGTAACCCTTTCATATGATTAAATGGATTTCCATCGATATAGACATCGTCAAATATCGTTCCCACAACGTGAAAGCTACTAACTTCATTTGGACCAACATTATTTACATAAATCCGTACACGGTCGCCAACCTTAGCAATAAGGGGAGTGTCTACTAATCCACTAGCCGTTCCATTCGTATTTAATTGACCTTCCTTTAGAGCTTTCGTTGAGAAGACTACATTAGTAGGTACGCCATTTGTCATATCATCTAAATCATTGTACTTATACCATTCATTTTGAACAATCACGAATTCACGGTCAATTTCACCATCGTTCGGATAACCATCTTTAGGCATTACGATAATTGTTCCGTGCATTCCATTTGCGATATGAGATAATACAGGCTTTGTACCACAATGATACATGAAAACACCAGGTTTATTAGCAGGATACGTAAAGGTACCGCTTTCATTTGGCATTACATCAATGAAATCTTTAGATGGTGCAGCATGAACGGCATGAAAGTCCATGCTATGAGGTATGGAAGGGTCCATATTTTTTAACGTAAAGTTAATCTTGTCACCTTCTTTTACAACCACTACTGGGCCTGGTGCTTCCCCGTTAAAAGTCCAAGCCTTGTACATATTCCCTTTTGAAATTTCAATGTCGGTAATTTGTGATGTCATTTCTACATTCACTTCATTTTCACCCACACGTTCCATTTTAAGAGGTACTGGAGGTTGATTTAGGCCCTTATGTGGTTCGATGATGTTAGTTACCTCTGGGGCTGAAGCTACCTTTGGTAATTTTGTTTCTTCCTTTGTTTCTGAGGCTGTATTTGCGCTACATGCCGTCATAAATAAAACCATAGTCGTAATAATAGAATTTCTAAAAAACTTTCGATTGTACATCATTTTTATTCCTCCCATTTCCCTTTTAGTTTTTTTAAAAAAATTGATTTCTTGAGATAATTTTATCTTCTGAAAAGTAAATTAATCGTGATTGGAATCACGTTTTTATTAATCATAATTGAACGATATGTGAACTGTTTAACAGTTGCTGCGACTAATATCACTCCGTCAAGAGATAGTCACTATTAGTACTGTATTAATGTTATATTAGAAAAGGAATCCTATTTTCTTAAAAAGTAAATATTCTAATACCATTGACATTCATTCTAATTTTTCCTATATTAAACACTAATTGAATATTTCTTATCCAGAGAGGTGGAGGGACCTGGCCCTATGAGACCTCGGCAACAGGCTATTACTAGTACTGTGCCAATTCCATCAAGCGAAACATGCTTGAAAGATGAGATGAGCGGAGTATATTAACCCCCTTCTTATTTTTGGAAATCATCAATAAGAAGGGGGTTTTTTGTATAGTAAATCATCTAACCTATCAAATAATCATTTTTAGATGGGAGGAGTAATTGTGTCAGATCCATACTGTAGTAATGAAACCGAAAAGGAGCAACTCATTCAGCAGTTGCTCTTATTAGGAGTATTTAAAAAAGGTGAATCACATTTATTTGAATTAACCATTCGAGAATTAGAAGAGGAATATGAAAAGTTAACTAACTTTTAAGGTAAATGACCAAGTTATTCGATCAGGGATAGGCACACACCATTTTTTTTTACATATTTTATGAAAAAAAGGTGTGATAGATGGATGATCCATACAGTCAAGCCTGGTGAGTCGCTTGCATTGATTGCTGCGAACTATAGGATAAACTTTCAAAAATTGTTATCTGCTAATCCAGCAATAACCAATCCGAACATGATATTCGTTGGTCAGAGAATCGAAATTCCAGGACTTCAAGATCCAACTAGTATTCCATATTCGATTCGAGTATCACTCGGACAACGTCAGCTTACTTTATTGAATAACGGAAGGGTTGTTAAAACTTTTCCAATCGCTGTTGGAAAAATGCTAACGCATACTCCTTTAGGTGAGTACGTCATTGTAAATCGCGAACCAAATCCAGGTGGGCCATTTGGTGTATTATGGCTTTCACTTTCTAGAAGAGGATATGGAATTCATGGCACCAATAATCCTTCTTCCATTGGGAAAGCTGTTTCCCACGGCTGCATCAGGATGCATAATAAGGATGTTTTAGAGCTTGCTAGCATGGTACCAAATGGTACAAGAGTTGTTATTCAATAATAAAGGCTCTTTTCGTAAACTTTGTTGCTATTTATAACAAAGTAAAAATCGGCAATAGGATTTTTTCGGGTTTACTCACGAAATTATTAAGTTTGAAATCTTTTGAACAAGGAAAAGAGCACGAAATCCATATTTGGTGTGTGAAAAGAATGCGTTCGAAAAGCAACAATATTTGCGAAAACAGCCACTATAAAAAAAGTGAATAATTTTATGAATCTAATCCATAATAAGTTTAGGACTTGTAGCTCAATGGGTAGAGCAGCCAATGAAGTACAAACGGTCTTCGTTGTGCATTTTGTGGGTTCAAATCCCACCTGGTCCTATATTTACTCGGAGGCGATCAAGAATGAAGGAAGAACACCCCTTTCCTACACGAGATGAATTAGACCAAGCCTTTACGCTGCTTCAGGATCAAATTACACGAATCACTGTTGCCGAGGAAGAGGAATTAGTTAAGCAAGAAAAGGAAAATGAATAATATAAATTAATCCAAACTCTCTTCTTTAGAAGAGCGTTTTTTTTATCTAAAAACTTACTAAACAGGTTGGAAAACTTGTATTATAATAAGAGTAGGAAGTGATGAAAAATACAACCAAGTAAACTAGTAAGGTAATTGGAAGGGGAAAGCATTATGAGTAAAGTCTATGTCATTCATGAGAATAGTGAATGGACGATCCATTTAACACGCAGATTAGAAGAGTTGGGAGTACCATATGAAGAATGGCATTTAGACGAAGGTACTGTTGATTTAGCTAGTGAGCCACCAGAAGGTATTTTTTATAACCGAATGAGTGCATCCTCTCATACTAGAAATCATCGATATGCACCCGAATTCACGTTACAGGTGTTAGCTTGGCTTGAAGCACACGGAAGAACGGTAATTAACGGAACTCGAGCACTGCAATTAGAGGTGAGTAAAGTTCAACAATATTTAGAATTAAATAAATATGGAATCAAAACACCTAAAACAACTGCAGCAGTTGGAAAACAACATATTTTACAAGCAGCTGAAAAATTCCGTGGGCAACCATTTATCACCAAACATAACCGTGCTGGTAAAGGGCTTGGCGTTCAATTATTTCATACCGTTGATGGATTAAAGTCTTATGTTGAAGGACCAACCTTTGAAGAACCTGTTGACGGAATTACACTTATTCAAGACTATATCCAAGCACCAGAAAGCTTTATAACTCGCTGTGAATTTGTTGGCGGAAAGTTTGTATATGCGGTGAAGGTAGATACTTCAAAAGGATTTGAGCTATGTCCTGCTGATGCTTGTCAAATTGGCGATTTATTCTGTCCCGTTGGGGAAGAAGTAGAAGATAAACCGAAATTTCAAATCATCGAAGGCTTTGATGAACAAATTTTAACAAAATATGAGCAAGTCTTAGCTGAAAATAACATCCAGGTTGCAGGAATCGAATTTATCAGAAATGCAGAAGGCGACATTTTCACCTACGACATCAATACGAATACGAACTACAATTTCGATGCTGAAGCAAAAGTAGAAAAATACGGAATGCTTGAGTTAGCAAAATATTTGAAGAGAACACTAGAGGAGAAAACTCTTTCAACGACAAATGTTTAAAGTAAAAATAAGCCATTAAGTATTTTCAACAATAACTAATATGACTATTTGTCCGATAGAAGCGCTCTATCGGACATTTCAACTGAACCGAACCATTTATTTGTCCGATAGAAGCGCTCTATCGGACATTTCACCTGAACCGAACCATTTATTTGTCCGATAGAAGCGCTCTATCGGACATTTCACCTTAACCGAACCATTTATTTGTCCGATAGAAGCGCTCTATCGGACATTTCACCTTAACCGAACCATTTATTTGTCCGATAGAAGCGCTCTATCGGACATTTCAACTTAGCCGAACTATCTAAATGTCTGTTAGGAAATGAAATTTCTTATTAATGAAGATTACACTTTCAATCAGACATATCTTCTGACAAACTCCTACTAAAAGCTTTCCCATTAATTTTTACATGTTCTTCTTTCACATTGACACTTAATGACCAGATTAAGTAAAATAAACCGAAGGTAAAATATAACATTCCGCAAATAACACCCATTGTTCTTGGTTCATAAACCTCAAGTAATACTCCCGTTACAAACATTGAAACACCTAATATGGAATTAGATATTGTTGCTGACATCCCAAAGTACATTCCTTGTAATCGTAACGGAATCGTCTCCATTACTACCGTATCAATGAGTGTATTTCCAACTCCACCAAAAATGGTTAAGATCCCAAACAATATGACCACTAAGGCAAATGAGTTTGATTGACTAACCAATATGAGAATAATACCTTCAATCATCATACAACTAAAACCAAAGAGGAGGTAATGCCCTTTTATCCATTTAGTAATCATCGGACTTAAAATAAATCCAGATCCGAGCACACTATAAAGAATCCCAACCCCTAAATCAGCAGCATCGAAAGTTTCAATGGCATACACACTAATTAACACATTTTCAATTCCATTTGTAAGCGGAACAATAAAGTCGATTGAAACTAACATTAACAATAGTGAGGAAGACATAACCACAGAGAACAATGTCGTTAGTTTTGCCTTTTCATCGTTCCTGTCAGCTTCTATATTTGTACGAGCCTCCAAAGTCGGGATGGTGACAATAATGAATCCTGCAATCAAAAAGGAAAGAATATTTATGGAAAATGCCGCTTTTGCTCCAAAAGCAAAAGATACCACTCCACCTGTTAATGCCCCTATGATTAACACAAAACCTAATAATACTTGTTCCCAAGAGTTTACTTCTTTTAGGTTCTTTTGATTAATAATAGCTGGAATACTGGATCTTCTAGTTGGGGAGTATAGGGCTTCACCACTAGCTAATAGAAAGGAACCCACATAAACAATCCACATATCCTTTGGACCTTGAATCCACAAAAAGGAAAGGGCTATCAATACTCTTGTGAAGTCTGTATAAATTAATAGTTTTTTCCGCGAAAGTTTTTCTGCTATTGAACCACTTAGTGGTCCGAATATTAGGAAGGGCAACATTCTTAGCGCCAGTGTGATTCCAACAGATAATCCCGAGCCTGTCATTTGTAGAATTAATGTTAATAAGGCAACCTGACTAAAACGGTCACCAATCCCATTAATAATTCCTGCAAAAAATAATTTCCGATACGTTTTTTCCCTTTTTAACGCTCTGAACACCTTCATCACCTAAATCCACTTTGATTATCATCTAATTAAACCACCATCTAATTAGATGATAATCGAATCGCATGAAACATGTAAACTGTTTTCTTTAAAATTTTTCATGTTTTGCAGTAAAACTTACTGATTTATTTAAAAGACAAAAATCAACGTGTATAATAGGGAGAGAAAACTAGTCTCCTAGTTTTAAAAAAGGAGCGATATAAATGTTTCAAACAGCTCAACAAATATTAAAAAGTCATTTTGGATATGATGAATTTCGCCCAGGGCAGAAGAGAACCCTTGAACATGTTTTCAACGGGGAAAATACTTTATGTGTAATGCCTACAGGCGGTGGGAAGTCCTTATGTTACCAAGTTCCCGCACTTGTTTTGTCTGGGACAACCATTGTCATTTCACCACTTATTTCATTAATGAAGGATCAAGTGGACACCCTTCAACAGCTTGGGATTGCGGCTACATACATCAATAGTAGTTTATCTACAAACGAGATAAATGAAAGGATGACCCTTGCACGAGCAGGTGAATATAAACTGCTTTATATCTCGCCAGAACGTCTTGATTCTGGATTATTTTTAAAAGAGTTGGGAAATGTGGAAATCCCCCTTATTGCAGTCGATGAAGCACACTGTATATCCCAATGGGGACACGACTTCCGTCCAAGCTATATGTACATCTCTAGTATTCTTAATCATATTCAAACAAAGCCAATCGTTCTAGCCTTAACTGCAACGGCAACGCAACAGGTCCGAGACGATATATGTCAATCTTTAAAAATTGATAATGAGGTAGTTACAAGCTTTGAACGTAATAATTTGTCTTTTTCGGTGGTAAAAGGGCAAGACCGAGACCGATTTTTATTAGATTATATAAAAAAGAATGATAAGGAATCTGGGATTATTTATGCAGCCACTCGGAAAACAGTAGACCAGCTATACCAAACATTAACGAAAGCAAAATTGAATGTGGCGAGATATCACGCAGGCTTAAGTGATAACGAGAGATTAGAGCAGCAAAATGCTTTTTTACAAGACGAAAAACCGCTTATGATCGCCACTTCAGCCTTCGGTATGGGTATCGATAAATCCAATGTTCGCTATGTGATTCACTACCAAATGCCAAGAAATATGGAGAGCTATTATCAGGAAGCGGGACGGGCGGGGCGAGACGGACTTGATAGTACGTGCATCCTCCTGTATGGTGCTCAAGATACAATGATCCATCGATTTTTAATTGACCAAACTTTAGATCGTAGTCGAATTTCACTCGAGCTTGAAAAACTGCATCAAATGGTCGGTTACTGTCATACGGAAAATTGCTTACAATCCTGGATTGTTGAATATTTTGACGAAAATTCGGCTGGTATATGTGGTCGTTGCAGTAATTGTACCGATACAAGACAAGCAGTAGACGTCACTAAGGACACCCAAATCGTTCTATCTTGTATCATAAGAATGGGGCAACGTTTTGGAAAATCTGCCGTTGCAAAGGTCCTAACAGGCTCTAAAAGTAATACCATTACCCAATTCAACTTTCATCAGCTAACCACTTATGGAATGCTGCAATCAAAAAGTTCCAAGGAAGTCACTGAATTTATTGATTATTTGATAACAGAAGAGATTATTGGAATCGAAACTGGGCAATTTCCGACTATTTTTGTTACAACGAAAGGTAAAGAAGTACTAACAGGAAACATACTGGTAAGCCGAAAAGAGGAAATCCAAGCCAAAACAATATCCAAGGCAGATCCTCTATTTGAAGAATTGCGTTTACTTCGGAAACAAATTGCCGATAAAGAAAAAGTTCCTCCATTTGTTATTTTTTCGGATACAAGCCTACAAGATATGTGCCTAATTTTACCTAAAACAAATGAAGAATTTTTACAGGTAAAAGGGGTAGGAGCACACAAGTTAGATAAGTATGGACTTGAATTCATCCAGAAAATTAGAGCCTACTGTGCTGATCATCCTGAACGAGTGAGCGAAATAAGTTCAACTATAGAAATGACTAAAGCACCAAAACCAAAGGCCAAGAAGGAACCAAAAGAGCCAAAGGATCCGAATGCTAAAGCTTCGCATCTTATTACCTATGATCTCTATTGGGCAGGTACCTCGATCCCAGATATTGCAAATGAAAGAGACATGACATTAACAACGATTGAATCACATATTATTCGATGTGCAGACGAGGGTCTTTATATCGATTGGGAGAAAGAGATTCCAATTGAATATAGGTCGTTAATTGAGGGTGCTGTTGCAGAAGCTGGAACTGAAAAATTGAGACCAATTAAAGATCTATTACCTGAAGAAGTCACTTATTTTATGATCCGAGCTTACCTATCCTTGAATCCTTCCAAATAACTTAGAAAGACAAGAACAAATACAGTTCTTGTCTTTTTTCGTCATATTAATAGTACTATTTACTATACATTCAACCATAAAATAAGAAAAAGGACCAAGAAAAGGGGGTGAGAGAGTGTATGTCCATGTTGTGAGCAGTGGAGATACCCTTTGGGCAATTTCAAACCTGTATAGAGTTTCAATTCCATCCATACTGAGTTTGAATGGTCTAACTAGTTCGGAAATTGTTCCAGGAATTGCTCTATATATACCAACAACTAACCTAGCCCTCCGTTTTTATAGGATTTCTCCAGGTGATTCATTGGGACAAATAGCTTCTAATTTTCAGATAAACGCAAACGATCTTCTATTAGCAAACCCTGGGATTCATCCTAATCAATTAATAATTGGACAAAAAATTACCATACCTTCACCTAACAAAATGACAATTCAAACATTAGGTTTTATAGTCCCATATTCTTCCTCAAAATTACTTCCCACCTTAAGAAAGTTAGCCAAAAATATTACCTATTTAGCCGTTGTTTCCTATTCCTTTACAGATGAAGGGTGGGCATATGTTCAATTAGATGACGCAGAAATCGTTTTAGAAAGTAAACGATTAGGAATGAAGCCACTATTAATGATTAGAAATTATTCAAATGAAGCATTTAGTCCAGAACTTGTCGGACGTGTCTTTGAAAATCCAATCTATAGAGCGAATTTAGTTAATAGCATCACCAATCTCGTTCAGCAAAAGGGATATGAAGGAGTAAGTATTGATTTTGAATTTGTTCCTCCCCCTAGAAGAAACGATTTTAATACGTTTTTAAGTGATTTAAAAAGGGCTTTAGGAAATCGAATTTTACAAGTAAATGTACATGCCAAAACGGAGGATATTCCAACTAATCGTATTATCGGTGCCTATGATTATAAGGCGATTGGTGAGATTGCTGATATTGTCGGTGTTATGACCATCGATTATGGATATCCGACTGGCCCGCCGAATCCTGTTTCCCCAATATGGTGGGTAGAGCAAGTAGTTCAATATTCAATTCAATTGATTCCCCCATCTAAATTACAAATATCAATAGCCATGTATGGGTATGATTGGAGATTAATCGACAATGTTACAACAGCTAAGTCCAATTTAAATGCACAGAATTCAGCCATTTCCAATAAAGTTAGTATTCAATACGATGATTATGCTGCGGTACCCTGGTATCGTTATTGGATAGGAACAGAAGAACATATTGTTTGGTTTGGAGATATCCGTAGTGTAATCGAGAAATATAAGCTCATTGATTATTACCAACTGCTAGGAACAACCTATTGGCATATTGGATTAGATTTCCCACAAAACTGGGCGTATTTAGAAGGTAATGTCCATGTAGTTAAGCCGTTACGCATTTCATAGTTTAACATTTTTTAAGAAAAACATAACTTTTTAACGCACAATCTCTAATTATGTGGTAAAATCTTTTTGGCTAATTAAATAAAATCCGCACTTCGCGGTAGAGGTTCTAGCTACCCTCTCTAAAAAACTAAGAAATCAGTACAGCTTTCTTAGTTGTACTGTTTTTCTATTTTTAAAGGAGTTTTGACTATGAAAAATATTTAATCAACAAGTTATCAAAAAATAAAAATTCAGACGATAAGGAGATACAAACATGAGAATACTACTTTACTTAATTTCTATTATTGCTGCTAACGTGGTTACAGCTAAATTTGCACCTTTGAATGTAGGTGTATTTATTGTTCCGATGGGAACCTTGTTAATCGGAGCAACTTTTATTTTCCGCGATCTTGTACAAAATCAATATGGACGGAATAAAACATATGTATTTATTGCGATTGCTTTAGTTCTTTCTGCATTAGTCTCGTTTTTGTTAGGTGATACGTTATTAATTGTGCTAGCTTCTGCATTATCCTTTGCAGTAGCAGAAACAACAGACACCGAAATTTATTCGAGACTAAAGCTACCAATGGCTTGGCGTGTATTTTATAGCGGATTAGTTGGGGGCATTCTAGATTCTGCAATATTCGTCGTCATCGGATTAAGTCCACTAGGTGCTGGATTCTTACCATGGGAAGCCGTACCATTTGCCATCGCTGGCCAAGTCATTTTTAAAACAATTATCCAGGGATTGGGAGCTGTTATATTAGGCTTTGTAAACAATCAATCTAACAAGAATGTACTATCAAACTAAATTTCACAATTTGAGGCTGCTTCTAATCGAAGTAGCCTTTTTATCACCTGAAATTACTACTAGATTTTATGAGTTGGTGCTAAATATCACATCTTAAAAGGATAATACCTGTTACAATCATTTTAAGTCTAGGTTTTCTAATACTAGTACTTACTATATATTGAAAAGAGGTCATTATTTTGAAGCTTCCACAATTAAAAATAGGGCATATGATGCCCAAATTACCCATTATCCAAGGTGGTATGGGTGTAGGAATATCACTGAGTGGTCTGGCCACTGCAGTTGCCAAAGCTGGTGGAATTGGGATTATTTCAGGAACTGGAATCACGGTGGAGGAGCTTCGTTCTCATATTAAGACCGCTAAGGATGCCGTGAAGGATGTTGGATACATCGGAGTAAACGTGCTATTTGCGATGAACGACTTTGCAGAAAAAATGAAAATAGCGATTGAAGAAAAAGTGGACTTCATCATATCAGGAGCAGGTATATCACGAGATATGTATTCATGGGGAAAAGAAGCTGGGATTCCAGTAATCTCAATCGTATCAACTGCCAAATTAGCTAAACTATCTGAGCGGCTTGGAGCTTCTGCTATTGTAGTCGAAGGCTTTGAAGCAGGAGGACATTTAGGAACAGATCGCCCGATGTTTGACATTTTGCCTGAAGTAGTGGAAGCGGTCAGCATTCCTGTCATTGCAGCAGGGGGAATAATGACAGGTGAAGATATTGCGAAGGCGATAAAAATGGGGGCATCAGGTGTTCAAATGGGAACGCGATTTGTTGCTAGTGAAGAATGTGATGCGCCATTATCATTTAAGCAAAAATATGTCGAGGCTACGTCAGACGATTTAGTTTTAGTGAAAACGACCGTTGGACTTCAGGGAAGAGCCATCAAAAATAAATTTACCGATTTAATCTCTGGACCTGATAAATTAAGAATTGCCAAATGTCATGATTGCTTAAAAAATTGCTCATACCGCTTTTGTACTTTAGATTCCTTAATGGTATCACTTAAGGGGGACGTTGAGAATGGACTCGTCTTTGCTGGAGCTAGAGTCCATGAAATCAAAGAAATATTACCAGTACAGCAAATTATCGATCGTATTGTTTCGGAATATCACCTGTCTACTAACAATCACGCTTTATAATCTTAATTGATAAAACAAAAAAAGCATTTCAGGGTAGATTGCCTGTAATGCTTTTTTTATATAATTATTTATTAGTTAGTATTTCTTGTACCCGGCCAACCTGTCCATCCGTAAGCCTTACTTTGATCCCGTGTGGATGAAAGCTTGAATTGGTTAGGATATCTTTAACGATTCCATTCGTTAGCTTTCCGCTTCTCTGGTCAGCCTTCAGTACAATTGCCACTGATGTTCCAGGCAAAATATCCTTTCGATTCTGACCGTTCATTATGTACCCATTTTCCTTCTTTGATTACTCACCTTTTTAGTTTGCTGGCTTTGCATTTTTTTCGTTTGTTGTGGGCCACTTCCATTTGATTTTCCTTCTGTAGCCTGATTTTTTTTACTTTCAAGCTTTTGCTTCATCGCTTCTTGCAAGCTTATTTTCTTTTTTGGTTCATTCACTTCTGACATCAAATATTCCTCCAAATCAAGAGTATAGTAATACAAGTATAATCTATTTTTCGACATATATGTTAATTATTAAACTAATTAGTTGAAAAGATTTAATAAAATTGACAATTGAATTCATTCTTTGTTATGATTGTCTCGAATTCAAGATAAATAACATAGTGTATTTATTAGATTAGCAAAATTAATGATTTCATAGGTTTTTTATAAAAGTTTAGGTAAAAATATGCCATAGCGAAGTAAACGAAGAGAGGAAGAATACACAAATGAAACACTTTTATCAAAAAGGAACAGACTCAACAAAACCAACGCTGCTTTTATTACATGGGACCGGTGGAAATGAAATGGACCTTATTCCACTTGCATCAAAAATAGATGAGGATTGTTCCATTTTAAGTATTCGCGGGAATGTCCTAGAAAATGGTATGCCGCGTTTTTTCAAAAGATTAGCAGAAGGGGTATTCGATGAAGCTGATCTTGTATTTAGAACGAAGGAATTGTATGAATTTCTAGATGAGGCAGCGAAAAAATATGATTTTGACCGTAGTAATATCGTAGCCCTTGGTTATTCAAATGGAGCGAATATTGCAGGGAGTTTATTATTTCATTATCAAAATGCTTTACGAGGTGC
This sequence comes from Pseudoneobacillus rhizosphaerae, assembly GCF_917563885.1. Taxonomy (GTDB): domain Bacteria; phylum Bacillota; class Bacilli; order Bacillales; family Cytobacillaceae; genus Pseudoneobacillus; species Pseudoneobacillus rhizosphaerae. The sequence goes on along the minus strand of NZ_CAKJTG010000001.1, from coordinate 168,206 downwards.
GATGCTTCTTCATCCAATGGTTCCTAGACGAGGAGTAGAAATGCCCGATTTAACAAACATTCCAGTCTATATTTCAGCAGGGGCCAACGATCCAATTTGTCCGCCAGAGGAAACGAAGGAGCTTCATACTATACTAGAATCTGCCCATGCTGATGTTCAAGTGCATTGGGAGAACTATGGTCACCAATTAACCTATTCTGAGCTAGAGGCAGCAAGAGTTTGGTATCAAAAGAATCTGTCTTAATTAGGGGATCTGTAGGAGAATTTATGCATTTCGTTGATTACAAATATAAGAACTAATAAAGAAGACAAGGTCTATTAGCCTTGTCTTCTTAAAGTTCTATTCTAGAAGGGGAGGATAGCAGTCTTTTACCATTGGGGGATGGCTTAGACTTTTATTAAACCAATAGGAGGGACTATTGGGATTAATTAAGATTAATGTTTTGCATACACTTTTGTAGGTGTTGAATGCCAACGTTTAAAAAACTGTTTGAATACTAGCGCTGGGCCACCTAGAGTAAATAAATAACGCATCTCAATGACTTGTTTCATCAATGCAGCAAATGCTCCCTTAATTGTGAGCTTTCCAATCTTTCCAACGGCTGCACGGTCACCAATCGATGCCACAGAGCCCTTATGATGGTACTCAAACGATTTTAATTGTTGACCACGAATGGCTGATACTATATTATCTCCGCACGTAAGCGCTTGTTGAATTGCGATTTGAGCGGTAGGGGGATATGGTGTTTTTTCATCTTTCATAAACATGGAGGAATCACCGATACAAAATACATTTTTGAAACCTGGTACCCGAAGGTCTTTATCCACTATAATTCTACTTTGAATTGTCGGAACTCCCATTTTATCAATTAGATCATTACCCTTTACACCACAAGACCAGATTAGGGTTCGAGTTGGAATATCTTCGCCATTATCTATTCTGATTTGAACACCGTTATATTCTTTTATTTTAGTAGAGGTAAGGATTTCTACCCCTTCCTGCTTAAGTAATTCTGTTGAATAATCAATTGCTTCTTTTTCAAAACCCGGCAAAAGAGTAGGGGAGGCTTCAACACTAATAATTCGTGTTTTTTCATATGGAACCCCAGTTGCTTCACAGAGGGCTGGTAATCCTTCTATCAATTCTCCAATCATCTCAATCCCAGTAAATCCTGCACCAGCTACGGCAAAATTAATTCTGGAAGGATCTTGATCTTCTTTATACGCAACTAATTGTTTTTGTATATGATGGAAGATTTTTTTTGTACTTCGGAAACTACGAATCTCAAATGCATGTTCTTTTATTCCTGGTATCCCGAATGTTTGAACCCCAAAGCCAAGTGATATTAATAGGTAGTCGTATTGTACATCTTCACCAGACTCTAAGCGAACCAATCGGGCATTTAGATCAACAGAAGCAATCTTTCCTTTTTTAAAATCAATTTTATGATGATCGATTAAATCTGCAATATTTAAAGTAATTCGATCATCTGAGGCAGTACCCACACCTGTTTTGTGAAGCTGTGTTGTAATGTAATGATAGTCATGCTTGTTGATTAAAGTAACCTCAGCTTCTCCAGCGTTTAATAGCTTTGCTAACTTTTTACTTGTAATCAAACCTCCGTACCCAGCACCTAAAATTACAACCTTTGGTTTTTTCATTTTCCTTTCTCCTTTCTTGATTTTGTTCCGATGTCGTTTATATTATGTGAAATGATTCACATGATTGTTTTAAAATAAGAATCGGATGAGTTTTATATTGTGAAACATTTCACAAGTTACTATATTTATATAATACGATAATAATATCAATTTCTCAATATGTCTCACATCTAATTTGTGACAATTCTGTAAACAATAGCTGTATAGTGAATACTTTTTATTTTTTTAAAAAAATAGGCAGTTTCTAAAAAATGAAAAAAGCTGACCAGAGAAAGCAGGTCAGCTTTAATGTTGGTCAATCTTAAGAAACTGGAGTCTCTTTTTTTCTCATTGCTTGTGGAATGTAAACACAAAACGGTTCACTTTCCATATAATCACCTGTGACAGCAAAAGTACGAGAACGAGATCCTCCACATACATATCTAAATTCACAGACACCACATTTACCTTTATATAGGTCAGGTTGACGTAGGTCTTTAAATACTTTCGATTCACGGTAAATCGTGCTAAGTGGGGTTTCTCTTATATTCCCACCTTTAATAGGGAGTAGTCCACTTGGGAAAACATCACCTGTATGGGATACAAATGCAAACCCGTTACCATCGTTCACACCACGTGGGGCACGTTTAAGTCCGTCAATCGTTGAAGCCATATCCTTTGTTAACGTATCTTCATAGCGAATATCTTCCAAACTCACTTGATTTTCACGCGCTTTTTGTTGGAATACAACACGTCGATAATGCTGTGCTGCAGTTGTTTTAATATCATATGGTGCTGTTTTGCTTAGTTCATATAACCATCTAAATACCTTTTCGTGTTCAGCAGGGGTGATACACGCATCCATCTGGCCACGACCAGTAGGTACTAGTAGAAATATATACCACATTACGGCTTTTAAATCTTTTACTAGCTCTGCCATTTCTTCAAGATGATCATAATTGTACCTAGAAATAACCGTATTGATTTGAAGAGGCATATTCAATTCATTTAAATAGCGGATTTTCTCTCGCGTTAACTCGAATGAACCAGGTGTACCACGGAAATGGTCATGAATTTCTGGTGTTGGACCATCTAAACTGAATCCCCAGCGAGATAAGCCAACATCCTTGGCACGTTCCATTCTTTCCTTCGTTACATTTGCCGTCGCGCTTGGAGTCATGGACACACGCATTCCTTTTTTCACTGCATAGTCAGCTAATTCAAATAAATCCTCACGCATCATACAATCCCCACCGGTAAAGACGAGCATCGGATTATTCATTTCATAGATTTCATCAATTAGTTTAATACCTTCTTCATGAGTAAGTTCATTTGGATCTTTTGTTAGTTGTGCATCTGCGCGACAATGAACACACTTAAGCTGGCAAGCTCTCGTGACTTCCCAAATAACGATATAAGGGTTTTGATTATAATCCACTATACTATTTCCATGCGGATGTCCTGTTGGATGTCCATGCATTTTCATCACCAAACTTTTCTTGAATTTTTTAAGTTGTTGTTGGCCATTCACTATAAACATACTTCATATATTTATTATAGATTTGAAATTGGCCTTACAGCATGCATAGGTTGTTACAATATTTCAACGAACTTATGAGCAATTGATGAAGTTTTTGTGTGCAGGAGGTAATTTAAGATTCAAATGTAGGATTGTACATGAGAGAAGTTATATTAAAATTACATTACAATTAGATTACAAGACATTGATAGACTAGTTAGCAAAAGGCTTAAAGTCACTACTTCTAGCACAGGTATTTACTTTTTTTCCATTGAAATGTAGGTGGAATACTTTACTAGAAAAGTGTTATATTAACATTCTATCCAATTATTAAACCTATCAATCAAGTTGTCAGACTATTAGTATGGTGATATAGACATCGGAAGAGGGGAACTACTATGAAAAAAAAACTAATAACTTTTGCCGCTGCCGCTGGCTTTTTACTTACCACTTTTAACGGGAATGCTAGTGCCCACGATTTAACCTACAATGTAAAATCCGGAGATACTCTTTGGAAAATTGCCACTGCAAATGGAATTAGCCTATCAGAGCTAAAGGACTGGAATAATTTGTCGACGGATTCTATCCTCGTCAATCAGTCTCTAAGTCTATTACCACCACACACACATACAAATACTTCCACCTACACCGTTAAGTCTGGTGACACCTTAACTGGAATTGCTAGACTATCTGAATTAACAGAAGAAGAATTGAAAACCTTAAACAAATTACGATCAAACCTCGTTTATAGTGGACAAGTCCTCAAAATTGGAACAAGTTCAACTCCTTCAGTTTCACCTCTAGCTGCTATATCTGCAATTAATAAAGTAGATGTAGAGACATCTTCTTCGAAAGTGGATTCTTTAGTTGCCGAGTCAAAAAAGTACATTGGTATCCCTTATGTATGGGGAGGAACAAGCCCATCTGGATTTGATTGTAGCGGCTTCTTAAATTTTGTATTTGTTAAAGTAGGAGTTTCAATACCAAGAACGGTTGCGACCATTTGGAAAGAGACAACAACGGTTGCCAATCCAAATGTAGGTGATATCGTATTCTTTGAAACCTATACATCTGGGCCTTCACACGCTGGAATATACTTAGGAAATAACAAATTTATCCATGCTGGCTCATCGACTGGTGTAACCATTAGCGATCTAAACAGTAGCTACTGGAAAAAACGATACCTAGGTGCAAGAACTCCACTTTAATTCATTAAAGTAGTAGTAAAGCAAAAAACCCGTCATTAACGGGTTTTTTGCTTTATTGTATCCAGTTCCGATTTTACTTCAAACAAATTTCCACTTTCATCCTTTTGTGAGTATTCATCTTTCACTTTTCCATATTCTTCAACCCAATATTGCCGATTGATACTACCGTCTTCATTTGTTTTTTCTAAAACAATTACATCAGAAAAGGTACCAAATGGAACAGTTATAGTATCCGAAAGACTTACAATTTTCCAATCTCCCATCATTTTTCCTATTTCTAAAGGCAAAGTCAGTAATGGTTTATCTTGAAAAGAAGACTCAAGAGAGGCGATGGACGGTATTATATCTTCATAAAATTCAGGCTGCTCATGAACTAGGGTAATTTCCTTGTCAGTAACTCTATATATTCGAAGTACACGAGTTCCACCGTTATCAACAATAGCTGGATAATAATCTCCTTCTCTTTCATATAAGGTTTCTGTATATTGGGCAAATTCATTTCCTATTCCTTTAAACTGCTTTTCGATTGGTTTATTGGGAAAGTAATCAAGTAGGGAGACCGTTTGTTCCTCAACATTAGGCTGAGGTGGGTTTTCCTCATTTTTGGACTTATTTAAATTTATTTCAACACAGCCTACAAGTAAAAGTGAAGTTACCAGAAGTAATAACCACTTTTTCAATACCAACACATCCTTTAATACAATGTTAACTACTATTCCTTCAATTAGACGAAAAACAACTTAACAAGTTTCAAAAAATTCACTTTAATTATTACGAATACCGTAGTAAAATGAGTAGAAACTGGTAAGTGTGCAGCTATGTATTTTTACATATAGAAGGAAGATGACTTTGTGGATGACAATTTCAAGAGTGTTAAACAAAATGAAAAATTCAGCATTTTAAATGGGGTTGCTTCTACAATTGTGGCAAGCACTAGCAATAATTATTTTTCTTTATTTGCAATCAGTGTATTAGGCGCAACAAATTATCAAGTTGGCTTAATTTCATCATTACCCCAATTTATTGGTATGTTTGCGATGATCATTGGATCATTTATTCTTAGTAGATTAGAAGAGAAAAAGAAATTTACCGCTATTTCGATACTTTTTACTAGATTGTTCGTATTTTCAATGGTATTTATTATGTTTGTACCTCCAGAGTATCGAAGCTGGGTTTTTGTCTTGCTAATAGGATTGATGAATTTTCCTGGTTCATTTATGCTTCTTAGCTGGCAATCGCTTATTGGCGACCTTATACCTGACCAGCGTCGAAATAGCTTTTTTAGTGAACGGAACCGCATTCTCACGATTGTAGGGATGATTACCACTTTTCTAATGGGGATCATCCTTCAGCAATTCGATAAAGCGAACCCGTTACCGTACCAGATATTATTCTTTATCGCCTTTGTTTTTGGGATTGTTGAGGTTTACTATTTATTTAAACATGTTGAGCATAAAAAAGAGAAACCTGTAAAACCAATAAAGCAAAAAAGACTAACACTGAAATGGGATGTATTTAAAGATAAACGTTTTGTCATTTTTCTAATTTGTAGTTTATATTTTAATTTCACTTGGCAAATGGCTTGGTCACTTTTTAATATTTACCAAATCAAGTATGCCTATGCAAATGGGCTATGGATTAGTTTATTTACGGTCGCCAACCAAATTTCACAAGTCATCAGTTATAAGTGGTGGGGAAGAATGGCTGACAAGCATGGCAATGCGAAAATGCTCATTTTTGTTTCCTTAGGGATGGCCAGTGCACCGCTATTAACAGTATTGTCTACCAATCTATATTATTTAATTGTTGTGAACGTATTTACAGGCTTATTTGTAGCTGGGACGGTACTCATTCTTTTCAATCAGCTTTTAGAAGTGACAAAAGAAGAAAACCGTAGTAGCTACATTGCAAACTACAATATATTACTAGCCATTATTGGGTTTATTGCCCCGCAATTTGGCGTATTTTTATTAGAAATTTCGAATATTAACATTGCGATGACTACTTCTACTATATTCAGGGCATCAAGTGCGTTCGTTTTTATTTGGCTTTATATTTCCCTAAAAAAGAAATATCCCGCTTCACCACTCATGTTAAATCAGAAGTGATACCGTTAAATCATTTGTATCATAGATTGTCTTTTGATTTTCCATTATAATAGAAGGATAGACGCGGTAATTGGAGGGGAAACAATGAGTCAATGTAATATCGATCACTCACATGAAGATGTTCAGAAAAAATATGAATCACAAAAAGATTTTTTACCAAAAGAATTACTAGAGTTGTTTCATTCATTTTTTACGAAAACTCATACTCAGGAAACACTCAATGAAGTCTTTCATTTACTCAAAAAATATGATTTATCAAACAAAGACGAAAAACTAATACGTAATGAGAAGTTTTTAATAGTTTTAAAATAATGTCAAAAAAGGTTTAGAGCTATATTCTAAGCCTTTTTTCATTTAGATGAGGGGATTTGTCGTGAATAATCTTATCCAAGTTTCCATCAGGTCTTTAGTTGAATATGTTTTTACAAGTGGAAGCATTGACATCCGATTCCGTACAGCTTTATCCATGATTGAGGGAACGAAAGCCCATCAAAAGCTTCAAAGTGCTTATCGTGAGCACGATCTAAAGGAAGTTCCTCTAAAAACTCAACTAGAATGGAACCGTTATCAATATGAGATTGATGGTCGATGCGATGGTATATTATTTGAAGAAAATAAAGTAACAATTGATGAAATAAAATCAACCTCAATGAAACTATCAGCCATTCCAGATAATGGGTATCCTGTTCATTGGGCGCAAGCTATATTTTATGCTTACATTTATTCAAAAAAAGAAGGCTTAGAAACAATCAATGTCCGATTAACTTATTACCAGATTGTTTCAGAAGAAATCAAACGGTTAACCCAATCATTTACAAGTTCCGAATTGGAATCCTTTGTATTTGATACTATCTCGCAGTTTGCTCCATTTGCAGAATTAAAATATGAACATATTCAAAATCGCAATGAAAGTATCAAGCAGCTAGCGTTTCCTTTTGAACAATTTCGTCCAGGGCAACGGAAGCTAGCTGGCGCAGTATATAAAACGATTATCGATAAGAAAAATTTATTTGCTATGGCTCCAACAGGTATTGGTAAAACCATTTCAACATCCTTCCCAGCAATAAAAGCAATGGGAGAAGGACATATTGGGAAAGTCTTCTACTTAACAGCGAAGACGATTACGCGTCAAGCAGCTGAAGAAGCGTTTCAACTTATGAAGCAAAAAGGGCTTTGTTTAAACTCTGTGACCATTACAGCTAAGGATAAGGCCTGTTTTAAAGAGGAAACCATCTGTCAAAAGGATTATTGTGAGTTTGCTAATGGCTATTATGATCGATTAAATGCAGCCTTAATCGATATTTTCCAAAATGAGCAATCGATTGATCGTACAAAAATTGAAAGCTACGCCCGAAAACATACTCTTTGTCCGTTTGAGTTTTCTTTAGACCTATCGTACGTAGCAGACGTTGTCATTTGTGATTACAATTATATTTTCGATCCGAAAGTGTCCTTAAAAAGATTAATTGAAGATCAGAAAAAGGAAACCTGCTTATTAGTAGATGAAGCACATAATTTGGTCGACCGAGCTAGAGAAATGTTTTCGGCGGAAATTTTTAAATCGCCATTTTTAACGTTAAAAAAAGAATATCAAACAAAAAATTCAACATTATCTCGGACGGCGAAGGGGATAAATGATTTCCTCCTAGCAATAAAGAAAGAAATACAAAGTAGTGGTAATCCAATAGTTGAGACCATAGCTAATGAATTACTAGAAGGTCTAGAACAATTTAAGATTGAAGCAGAGATTGAATTATTAAAACAAGCAGGAGGAAAAACAGACGAACTTTTGCTAGAAACTTATTTTTTCGTGCAAAACTTTTTGAGAATACACAAGCTATATGATGATCGATTTACCACCTATGTAGAATTGGAAAAAAGTGAAGTTAGGTTGAAAATCTTTTGTCTGGACCCTTCACACCAATTAAGCAAAATGAGTAAAGGGTATCGTTCGTTCGTCTATTTTTCTGCGACTTTAAGTCCGATTGATTATTATCAAAGTCTTTTAGGCGCGAAGACAGAGGACTACTTGATTAATATACCTTCTCCTTTCAGTAGTGACCAAACGGATTTCCATATAGAACCACTTTCGACAAGATATAAAGATCGTGAACGAACAAAGGACCAGATTGTGAATTTACTTACCTCACTATTAAAGAACAGGACGGGTAACTTTCTCATTTTTTTCCCTTCCTATCAATATATGATGACGGTATATGATGCCTTTCAAGGTGAATTACAGAATATAAACGTCTTGTTACAAGCACAAGGCATGTCTGAGATCGAGAGGGAGGAGTTCCTAGCTACATTTCAGCCTAATACATCCGGAACATTAGTTGGGTTTGCTGTGCTAGGTGGTATTTTTTCAGAAGGGGTTGATTTAAAAGGGGACCGTTTGAATGGCGTCATCATTGTTGGTGTTGGATTACCTCAAATAGGATTAGAACGTGACCTCATTAAAGATTACTTCCAAAAGGTAGGAAAAAACGGTTATGATTACTCCTATGTATATCCAGGAATCAATAAAGTACTCCAAGCTGGAGGACGCCTCATTCGCTCAGAAGAAGATGAAGGTCTTATCGTCCTAATCGACGACCGATTCCTTCAACCCAAATACCAAAAACTATTACCAACCGAATGGAAAGAAAACAAACAAAACCTAAACATTTTCACACACTAAAGCACTGGGGGACTGTCCCCCAGTACGTTAATGCGTTACAGTGATTAGGTAGGGGGATGAGAATGAAAGATTTCCATTGTTGTGCTACTTGTGAGCATTTTAGGGCGTTGAAATCAGTTGGCTCTATGAATTATTTGTGTAGTAGGCTTGGCTTTGAGACGAAACCAAAATTTCAGTTTAACTGTTGGAATCCAAAAGAGAACATAAAACGGCTCATTGAAAAGAATCAACAAAAGTAAGATTAATTTTTTCAAAGATTCAGTTTAAAGTGGTAAAATAAGCTTGTGGCTGATTTTAATAGAGTTGAGGTGTTTTTAAATGACAGTAAAAGTAGGCGTAATTGGCCTTGGGGCCATAGGGGAACGAGTTATACATAAATTTATTCAACACCCAGAAACAGAGGTTGTCGCTGTTTGTGATGTAAATGAAGATAGACTTACTAGTATCCGGGAAAAGTATGATGTTGAAACATTTAAAGATTATCAAGAAATGCTTAAAGATGAATCGATTTCATTAGTTTATTTGGCAGTTCCACCTAAATTTCACCATCGTATTGCACTAGATGTAATGGCTGCGAAGAAGAACTTGTTATGTGAAAAGCCGCTTGCCAACTCCATCCAAGAAGCGAAAGAAATGGTAGCTGCTGCAGAGGAAGCAAAAATAGTAAATGCTATCAACTTCCCAATGGTTTACTCTAATGTGTTTCAGAAGTTTAAAGAACACATTGTAACTGGAAATATTGGACAAGTGAATCGTATTGAAGTTCAGATGCATTTTACAACTTGGCCACGTGCTTGGCAGCAAAACGACTGGATTGCAGGTCGAGAACAAGGTGGATTTATAAGAGAAGTCGGACCACACTATATCCAAATGATGTTAGATGTGTTCGGTGGAGTTCAAAATATCCAATCCTTTGTCGATTATCCAGAGGATCCAACACTTTGTGAAAAAGGTTTTATCTCTAGAATGGAGCTCCAAGACGGAACAACTGTTCTGTTTAGCGGTTTGAGCGGCATTGGTCAAAAAGAACATATTTCCTTCAAGGTATTTGGGGATACAGGAACGATTGATCTTACGAATTGGAGTGTTTTGTCGATTTCTGAAGGGGATTCTACCCCAGCTGTTCTTCCACTGCAAAGGGTTGAAGAGATTGATCTTGTAGGAGAATTAGTGAAAGCCGTGACTGGAAAAGAGGGACATCTAGTTTCATTTAGAGATGGGTATGAAGTACAAAGAGTGCTAGAAAGTTTACTTGGAAATAAATAAGTAAAAAAAGGCTGATTCCTATTCGAATCAGCCCTTTTTATTAGGATTATAACGAATCTTCTAACTCAAACCAATAGTGACACAATGTTTCCATACCTTTATCAAAGTTTTCTAAATGAAAATGTTCATTTGGTGCATGGAAGTTTTCATCTGGTAAACCAAAGCCCATTAGCACAACGGGCTTTTCTAAAATTTGATCAAAGGTTGCCACAATTGGAATCGAACCGCCACCTCGAGTAAAGGAAGTCGGAACGTTATACACCTTTTCGTATGCTCGACCAGCCGCTTGAATGGCAGGATGATCAAATGGAGTCACGAAAGGTGCGCCTTTATCAAACAACGATACTTCCACGGTAACCCCAGAAGGAGTGTGTGCCTTAATATGTGCTTGTAATAATTCTACAATTGTATCCGGATCTTGATCAGGAACTAGACGGCAAGTAATTTTTGCATGTGCCTCTGAAGGAAGGACGGTCTTAATCCCTTCACCCTGGAATCCACCATAAATGCCATTTACTTCAAGAGTTGGGCGCACCCAGGTTCTTTCTAAAGTCGTGTAACCATCCTCACCAAACATTTCTGTGACTCCTAATTGATTGATGAAAGATTCATCTTTTATCCCTAAAGCTAAATAAGCTTCTTTTTCAGCAGGAGTTAACTCTGCCACTTGATCATAAAAGCCTTCGACTGTAATTTGTCCATTTTTATTATGAAAGGAATTGACGATTTCAACTAGGGCATGAATTGGATTTTGAACGGCACCACCGTATAATCCGGAATGAAGGTCACCTTTTGGTCCTTTCACATCAATCTGGACACCACATAATCCTCGTAGCCCATAACAAATCGTCGGTTTTCCTCTTTCCATCATACTGGTATCCGAAATCACAATAATATCAGAGGATAAAAGTTCTTTATTTTCCTCAACAAAAGCCGGAAGATTAGGACTTCCAATTTCTTCTTCGCCTTCAATGAGGAACTTCACATTGATTGGAAGGGTACCCGTTGTTTCAAGAATAGCTTGTAATGCTTTTACATGCATAAAGCCTTGTCCTTTGTCATCGCTCGCGCCACGAGCATAAAGCTTTTCATCACGAATATCCGCTTCAAAAGGTGGGCTTTCCCATAAATGTAAGGGATCAACAGGCTGCACATCATAATGCGCATAAATAAGTACAGTCGGTTTACCTTCCGCTTTTAGCCATTCACCATACACCACAGGATGACCTTTAGTTGGATGCACTTTAATATTTTCCATGCCAATTTGTTCAAGAGCGGTAGCTACCCAATTCGCAGCTTTTTGAACATCTTCTTTATGCTCTGGAAGGGAGCTAATACTTGGAATTGCTAAAAAATCCTTTAACTCAGCTAAATGCTTTTCTCTGTTTTCGGTAAGGTATGTAATAATTGATTGATCCACCTAAAAATCCTCCTTTGTTAATTCACTCATTATACTATTTCTTCAAAGAAGAATAATATTCCTGCCTGTTTTTCTTTAAGACAGTAAAGCGGCGGGGGACTGTCCCCCGCCGCTTTAACGCGTTAAGCAATTTTGGTTAAATCTGAATTTTCTTGAGAACCAGCGCTTTTGATTCCCATGAAGAATCTGATTGTGAAAATAAGACTTGCACAAATAATCAGAACTCCACAAAATGCTCCTATTTGGTCTGAAAATACCCATTCAGGTAAATGTTCAGCCCAACGTCGTGGAACGCTTATTCTTCCTGCGTATAAGAATGAACCACATAATCCGAGGAAGAACGTAAAATATAAAACGATACTAAACAAATCCCAACTGTTTTCTTTTACTTTTCCTTCTTGATGATTGAAGTAGGACATAAATCCAAAAATCATCGTAATAACACCCATTCCCATGTACATATGGAAATGCCCAGGTACCCATTTCGTGTTATGCATAATATGATTTACGACAATGGTAGCATCGATAATAGCAGGAATCGCCCCTGATAGCCAACCAAACATTGATAAGAAGAAGAGTAAGGACCAGAATTTCCACTTAATCCCTGAACGATAAACAATCAATAATGCCCCGTAGGCTGTAACTACCATTACTGGTAAACCATTCGCATAGGAGAATACTTGTCCAACGATTAACATCCATTTTGGTACAGCAAAATCCATCAGTAAGTGATGTGTATAGATCATTAATGTAAATATAGTAGAGAAATTCCATGCTATAAAAAAGACTTTATTCGATTTCCAAGGACGATTGGTTGCTTTTGATAGACCTTCATAAACGGCAATGACCGCCATATAAATAGTACAGTTTGCAAAGATATGACCAAAAGCATAAGTTAAGTGCTTCGCCAATAAAGGGTCTATAACAATGGCAGGATTTAATATGTTAAGAATGGAAGCTATGATGACAACCGCACCAGCTAATATAGCGGTTGAGTTACAGATGACAACCATCGTACTTGCAACAGCGGCAGGTGGTGGACCGTAACCTGTTTTTTTCCCTAAAATATAATCCCAACCAAGTGATTTATGAAGTCCGCCATACACACGAGTTAAATGGTAGGCAACATATCCATATATCACTAAAAAGCCAACACCTAAAAGTAAAATTCCAGATAAGAAAAATAAAGCACCAGCTGGCCCGCCAAATTGTGCGGATTGAGATGGTAATGGATATAAAAATGTCCATCCGTCTGAAAAGTTAAAACCAAAGATTCCAATTAATACGGAAACTACACCAAGTAAAAACATGATGAAATTCGCAACCAAAACTTTAGGATTTAACGGTAGGTATTTAGATAGAAAATACCACATGATTGCTAAACCACCAAGAGAAGCTATCCCAATCATACCTATCCCGTGTGCAGTCATAATTTTATAAAACAATTCTGGTGATATCGAAATCAGTTCTCCCTGATTCAATAACATCATTACACCGAAAACCATCATAAGTAAAATAACAATAGCAGTTGTAATAAGATGCCACATAACAGCTTTTTTAGCTAATGGTTTAATCACGTATTCCATTATTCATTACCCCTTTCGCTGTCTGTTACGATAATCTCTTTCACCATAATGTGGTGACCAACACTACAATATTCCATACAAAGAATTTGATATTTTCCTGGTTTATCAAATGTGTGATAAACAGAATTCGTGTACCCTGGCATTGCCTGAGTTTGAGCAATCAACTGCAAATTCTCATCGTATAAGCCAAAACCATGAGTCACATCCGTGCTCGTAACTCGAAATTCTATCGGTTCACCTACAACAAATTTGTCTTCACTCATGTTCCAAGCAAATTGAATACCTTCCACATCTACCGATTTATAATCTTCGGCAGCAGCTTCGTGGTGATAGGGAAGTCTAGTAAGTGTAACAGCTGATATAATTGCCATTACTGCTAAGATCCCAATAAAATAATATTTTCTAATTTTGTAGCCTTTTTTCTGGATAGGACCGTACTCATTTAAACGTTTAGATTCGCCATACACAAAGGAAAATGCCAATGCGATAAGAAAAACCAAAAATAACGTGACAGTCCAAGCAATTTGTTGATACATTTTATCCCCTCCAACCGTAACTTCTAAAATTTCCAAGGTCCCCCAACCTATGGGAAATTTCTTTACCATTTTACTCCTAACAAAACACAATTACCGTGATTTAAATCATAAAGTGTATTAAAACAGTGCTAAAGGAAGAAAGACACGAAGACACCGAACGATTTACCACTTTAAAGCATCGAGGGACTGTCCCCACACACTTTAAAGCGGTAAAATAATGTAAATTTTCTGAAAGTATATTGACTTTTCACTATGCGCGCGTTACATTTGTGTTAAAATAAACATATAACACTATATAAGCATTACGATAAATAAACGTTATATAAAAGGATGGATATTAATAAAATAGTTATGGACAATTCATTGGAGGTGGAGAGGTTTGAATGAAAAGGTTTCTTCTCAGCAGATAACTGATGATGGTCAATATCAAAGATTTATCGAACGAATTCAAGCAGGAGAAAAGATTGAAGCGGATGATTGGATGCCAGAGGAGTATCGCAAAACTCTAATCAAATTAATTTCGATGCATGGAATTAGTGAAATTATGGGGGCTCTCCCAGAAAAAGAATGGGTACCAAAGGCTCCAACCTTAAGAAGAAAGCTTGGCATTATGGCAAAAGTGCAAGACGAAATGGGGCATGGACAATTACTTCTTCGAGTGGCTGAAGATTTAATGAAGCCCTATGGGAAAAACCGTGAAAATATAATGGAAGATTTATTTTCAGGAGATTTAAAGTTTCATAATGTTTTTCATATGGAAGCTCCAACATGGGGTGATGCTGGTTTAATCGGTTGGTTAGTGGATGGAGCAGCCATCATCTCCCAAACCAATATGTTAGATGCATCGTACGGTCCCTACGCAAGAGCCTTGAAACGGATTTGCGCGGAAGAAGTCTTTCATGCTCAACATGGTGAATCTATCATTATGGCACTTGCGGAGGGCACTCCTGAACAAAGAGCTATGATTCAAGATTCCATCAATCGCTGGTGGGATGCCCTTTTAATGTTTTTCGGTCCAAGTGACGCCTCAACGACGGGTACCTCTAAACAAGATATCACGATTAAATACGGTATTCGTACAAAAACAAACGAAGAGCTTCGCCAGGATTTTTTCACCAAATATATTCCTAGAATGCTTTCACTTGGATTGAAGCTGCCTGATGACACGATGTACTTTGATACGGATCAACAAAAGTGGATCTATCAACAGCCTGACTGGAGTCAATTTAAAGAAATCATCAAAAATAATGGCCCAAAATCGAAGGATCGCTTACGTCTCCGTAAAATTTCATATGAAACGAACGAATGGGTTCGTGATGCCCTAAGCAAAGAAATCTCGTAAACACACGAAAGGAGTAAGGTCTATGGGAAGTGAAGGCTTCTATCAGGAATTTGAAGTATTTAGCAAAAGATCCGATACAGCTCCTATGCAATATCAGTTTTCATTACTAGCGCCAAATGAAGAGATGGCATTGGTAATGGCTCAAGAAAATTTTATGCGCCGCGAACCTGTAGCGGACATTTGGGTAGTCAAACGGTCTAATATCCGAAAAATGACTAGAGAAGAGAAAGAATCCTTATATCGTCTTGACAACAAGGATTATCGAAACACAAAAGGCTATGGCTATTTAAAAAAGAAGTGGCGTCATTATGAGCAAGGGATGTTAGATGAAAAAGAAATTATGTCTTGGGGAGGGAAGCGAAATCATGACCAACACGACTAACGAAATAAACCCTTCTGATAGCAAGAACAGTCCGAATGCCCTACATGAGTTACTTTTCCAATTGGCTGATGACGATTTTATACTAGCTTATCGCGGTTCCGAATGGCTTGGATTAGCGCCATTTATTGAAGAAGATGTCGCCTTTTCTTCTATCAGTCAAGATACCATGGGTCATGCGACGATGTTCTATCAGCTATTAGAAGGTGTTGTTGCAATCAATGCTAATGATTTAGCTCATAGTCGCCCCTTAACCGAAAGACGAAATGCTATTTTATTAGAAAAAGTAAACGGGCCAGGACATTACTTAGTTGAACCACGGTATGACTGGGCTTTTACGGTAGTCAGAAATTACTTTTATGTTACAGCTAAAAAGGTGAAAATGGATGCTCTTAAAAAAGGGAGCTACAAACCTTTGGCAGAAGCGGCTGTAAAAGTAAATCTAGAACTCTATTACCATATCCTCCATTGGAAGACTTGGTTCACTCAGCTGCTAAAAGCGGGTGGGGAAGCACGAACAAGGATGATCGCTGCGATAGAAAAGGTTGCAGAGGATATGGATGGTGTGTTTAATCTCGGCCTTTGTGAAAAAGAAATGGTCGAATCAGGGTTTATTGAAAGTGAGCATAGCCTAAAGCAACAATGGCTACGTTTAATGAATCCTATTTTAGATGAATTGAAAGTGACCCTACCTCCTTTTGCTATGAAAAGCGGAAATGGTCGCGCTGGTGAGCATACGAAGGATTTAGAAGATGCACTATCCACTTTGAAGGAAGTATATGAACTTGACCCTTCGGCCATATGGTAAAGAAAGTTGGTGCAGGAATGTCCAATTCATTGCTTGAAACCAAAATTTTGGAAGCGCTTCAATCGGTAAAAGACCCTGAAATCTCTACCGTTTCAATCATTGAGCTAGGGATGTTAGAAAAAATAGAAATCGACTTGCCAAAGTTAACAGTCTATTTATTACCAACCTTTCTAGGCTGCCCGGCCCTTGAAATCATAAAAGCAAATGTATGTAAGGCTTTTGAAAATTTTAAAGACTTAACAGAGGTTAACGTTGAGTTTCTATTAAGCCCTCCATGGACATCAGACCGAATTACCGAAAATGGACGGAAACAACTGCTAGAATTCGGAATTGCCCCACCACCCCAATTCATAACCGAAACAGGGGAATGGCAGGTCGATTGCCCTTATTGTGGGTCTATCTATACCACACTAGAAAATCTATTTGGACCTACGGCATGCCGTAGCATTTTATACTGCCGAAGCTGCAAGAATCCTTTTGAGGCCATGAAACCCATGGCTAACCTGTAATAAATGATGTCCGGATGCATATAAATAAATCGCTTACAAAATAATCTATTAAAAAATGAATCTAGGAGATGAAGAGATGATTAAAATGATCGCCTTATACAAACACCCTGAAAATAAAGAGGCTTTCGACAAACATTACTATGAAGTTCATGCTCCATTAACTGCAAAAATTCCAGGCTTACGTAAAATGGAAGTGACTAAGGTTATCGGAAGTCCTATGGGTGGAGAAGGAAAGTACTATTTAATGTGTGAAATGTACTATGACGATATGGAATCGTTTAAAGCAGCCATGAAAACACCTGAAGCTAAGGCATCTGGAAAAGATGCAATGTCGTTTGCAGGTGAAATTATTACCCTTATGATCGGCGAGGAAGTAAATGAGTAACACGTTCCAATATATTTTAACCAGTATTGAAGGCCCATTAGCCCATATCCAATTAAATCGGCCTAATGTTTTGAACGCTCTTAATCGGCAAATGGTTACAGAAATCTTAACCGCAATGGAAAAATTCGATCGAAGTCCAGACGTTCATGTCATCCTCTTAAGTGGAGCGGGGCGTGCTTTTGCCGCTGGTGCTGATATTGATGAAATGGCCACCGTTAACTCTACTGATCTAGAACTTCTAAATCAATTCACTGACTGGGATCGAATCGCCTGGATTAAAAAGCCAATTATCGGGGTAGTTCATGGTTTTGCACTTGGTGGTGCATTTGAATTAGCTTTATGCTGCGACCTATTATGGGCGGCAGATGATGCTGAATTTGGCTTTCCTGAAGTGAATCTTGGCATCATGCCTGGTGCAGGTGGAACTCAACGATTAACAAAGCTCGTGGGAAAAACGAAGGCAATGGAATGGCTGTTTACAGGGGCAAGAATTACCGCTAAGGAAGCTGCCCAATTCGGAATCGTCAACAAACTAGTTTCAAAAGAAGTGCTCATGGAAGAAGTAATAAAGTATGCGCTTACTCTTGCAAAACAACCGCCTATATCCATTCGCTACATTAAAGAAGCCGTGCTAAAAGCAGTCGATCATTCATTATATGAAGGCATGCAGTTTGAACGCAAAAACTTTTCGCTTTTATTTTCAACAGAGGATCAAAAGGAAGGGATGAAAGCGTTTATTGAAAAAAGAAAGCCTGATTTTAGAGGGAAGTAAGGGGTGCCTTATGTTTGAGACCGTGAAATATGAAACACGAAATGGAGTCGCATGGCTGACTTTAAATCGTCCTGATAAACTCAATGCTTTTACTAAGCAATTAAACAAAGAATTGGAAAAGGCACTTAAGGAAGCCTCACGAGATTCTGACGTACGTTCCATTGTCATAACAGGAGCAGGTCGAGCTTTTTGTTCGGGACAGGACTTGGCTGACGTTGATGACCAAATGGATCACGGAGATGTCCTACGAAACCACTATAATCCGATGATGAAGGCACTCTCTAAATGTGAGAAACCTGTCATTGCAGCTGTTAATGGTGTTGCTGCAGGTGCTGGTTTTAGTTTAGCACTAGCTTGTGATTTCCGAATAGCCAGTGAGAAAGCCAGTTTCTTACAAGCCTTTATCCATGTTGGCTTAGTACCTGATTCTGGAAATCTCTACTTTTTACCAAGGCTTATTGGACATGCAAAAGCATTGGAGCTTGCAGTCTTAGGTGAAAAAATATTAGCAGATGAAGCACGTAACCTTGGGCTCGTAACAAAGGTGACAACTGTTGATACATTCTTAGAAGAGGTAGGTCAATTTGCCGAGAGATTGGCCAATATGCCAACCAAAGCCATTGGATTAATAAAGAAAAACCTTCATGCAAGCTGGGATGTAAGCTATGACGAATTTCTAGAGCTAGATGCACAGGGGCAGCGGATAGCAGGATTAACAGCTGACCATGCAGAAGGCGTTCAAGCATTTTTAGAAAAAAGAAAACCTCAATTTAAAGGGGTTTAAACTTAAGGAGTGAAGTGGAGTGTCATCTGTAAAAGAGCAAAAATTTGAGACATTAGAAATGAAACGTGATCAATACTGGATGATTATTAATGGAGAACGCGTAGAAAGCTCCACTGGAGAAACGTACATAACCTTTGCTCCAGCTTCAGGAGAGCCTATCGCCACTGTTGCAAAAGCAACAAAGGAGGATGCAGAACGCGCTGTTCAGGCAGCCAGAAACGCGTTTGATCATGGAAAATGGCGTTTATCTCCTGTCAATAAAAGATCAAGAACCTTAAACAAAATCGCTTCTATCATGCGTTCCCGCTTTAATGAATTAGTAGAATTAGAGATTCTTGATACAGGAAAATCACTAGGTGCTGCTCAAGGCCAAGTGATGCAAGCCATCGAGGACTTTGAATTTTATGCCGGTGCGATTGTCAGCCATCGAGGCGCCAATAATAGTATGCCTGGGCAGTTCCAAAACATTACCGAGAAGGAACCAGTAGGTGTATGTGCGCAAATTATCCCTTGGAATTACCCGTTAATGATGGCTGCGTGGAAAATCGCTCCTGCCATCGCTGTTGGTTGCTCTGTCGTTGTAAAACCCGCAACGTTAACACCATTAACGGCAATCGTCCTTGGTGAGATTTGTATCGAAGCGGGTGTTCCAGCAGGTGTAGTCAACATCGTCCCTGGAGCTGGTTCGGAAATTGGCAATTACTTAGTAGAGCATCCCCAAGTGGATAAAGTTGCGTTCACAGGCTCAACTCCAATTGGAAAAAACATTATGGCGCGAGCGTCCGAAACATTAAAAAGAGTCACCTTAGAACTTGGTGGAAAATCACCAAATATCGTCTTTTCTGATGCTGATTTAGATGCAGCAGTAGATGGCTCTTTATTTGGTATTTTCTATAACACAGGTCAATCTTGTGAAGCCCGCTCTCGTCTATACGTACAAGAAGACATATACGAAGCATTTATCGATAAATTCACCGAAAAAACAAAGAAGCTTCAGCTTGGTAACCCATTCGCTAAGGAAACACATGTTGGGGCCATTATTAGCCGCGAACAATTAGAAGTGATTGATGGCTATGTTCAATCTGCAATAGCCGAAGGAGCTTCGATTCTTACAGGTGGTAAAGAAGCTAAGGTTGAAGGTTTTGAAAATGGCTTCTGGTATGAGCCCACTATCATTACGAACGTTCATGATGATATGAAGGTCGTGAAAGAAGAAATCTTCGGTCCAGTTGTGGTCGTATTACCATTTAAGGATGAGAAGGAAGCGATTAAGCGTGCCAACAATAGTGAATACGGATTAGGGTCAGCAATTTGGACGAAGGATTACGCTCGTGCTACACGAGTTTCTAAGCAAATACAAGCTGGTATCGTAATGGTCAATTGTCCGTTCTCCGCCTTCCCTGGTACACCATTCGGCGGCTATAAACAATCAGGATTTGGACGTGAGCTATGTATCGAAACACTTGATTTATATTGTGAGACGAAAAGTGTAATTTCCTATTTCGGAAGCCGTCCATTGAATCCGTTTGGGCTATAAAATTTCAATAAGAGGAATGAGCACTCTGATAATGATGAGTGCTCCTCTTCTTTTTAAAAAAGGGGGTCATACATTTGCAAAACATAGTTGTAATCGGTTCAGGAGTAATGGGTCGTGGAATTGCTTATGTAAGTGCTGTAGGTGGTTTCACTACGACACTTGTAGATATTAACGAAGCACAGCTGAAAAGCGCTGAAAAGGAAATTGACCTTATTTTTAATAAAGCCATTCAAAGAAACAAATTAACGCAACAGGAAGCTCACGAAGCACGTGCCTTTTTATCTTACTCCAACCATCTGATACCTGCCGTAAAGGAAGCTGACCTTGTTATTGAGGCGGTTCCAGAGGTTACGGAAATTAAAAAAACAATCTTCGAGGTAATTGATCAGCATGCGCCAGCCAGTTGCGTATTTACATCTAACACTTCAACAATGAGTCCAACTGAGCTTGGATCTTTCACTAAAAGGCCTGAAAAGGTTATGGCGATGCATTTCTTTAATCCCGTACAAAAAATGAGATTGATTGAGATGGTTCGCGGTCTAGAAACAAGTGATGAAACTGTTGAAAAAGTGAAATTGGCCGCGGAAAAAATGGGCAAAGAAACTGTTACGATCAACGAATTCCCTGGTTTTGTGACTAGTCGAATTAGTGCTCTTGTGGGAAATGAAGCCTTCTATATGCTTCAGGAAGGGGTAGGAACACCTGAAGAAATCGATAAGGCTATTAAACTAGGACTTAATTATCCGATGGGACCATTTGAATTAGGAGATTTAGTCGGGCTAGACACGCGATTAAACAACTTAAAATATTTACATGAAAAATTAGGTGAGAAATATCGTCCAGCACCCCTTTTAGAACAATACGTAAAAGCAGGGCGTCTCGGAAGAAAAACAGGACGAGGAGTTTATGATTATCGTAATCATTAATGAAGGGAGGTCTGGCAATGAAGGAAGTAGTCATTGTAGATGCGGTTCGGACTCCGTTCGGGCGCTACAAGGGAGCCTTAAAAACAATTCGCCCAGATGATTTAGGTGCTATTGTCATTAAAGCTCTGGTCAAGCGAAATCCGGAGATGAATCCACATGAAATCGAAGAAGTTGTTATGGGGAATGCCAATCAAGCAGGGGAAGACAACCGAAATGTAGCGCGTATGTCAGCTCTTTTAGCAGGACTTCCCATTGGGGTTGCTGGTACTACTATCAATCGACTATGTGGGTCAGGACTAGATGCAGTGAATTACGCAGCTAGAGCCATTATGGCTGGTGAGGGTGATATTTTTATCGCTGGAGGTACAGAAAGCATGACAAGAGCTCCGTTTGTCATGGCAAAACCTAACGATGAATTTCCAAGAGGGAATATGGAAATGTTTGATACAACAATTGGCTGGCGTTTTACAAATCCAATCCTTAAAGAGATGTTTGGTGTAGACAGTATGCCTGAAACAGCTGAAAATGTCGCCAAGAAGTATGGCATTACTCGCGAAGCACAGGACCAATTCGCTTACCATAGTCAGCAAAAGGCAGCATATGCGATGCACAATCACTATCTATCAGATGAAATAATTCCTGTCATTTACCAGGATCGCAAAGGAAATACGATAACAGTCGACCAAGATGAACACCCTCGTCCTGATTCAACCCTCGAAAAGCTGGCGAAATTAAAGCCCATATTCCCAAATGGGACTGTAACGGCTGGTAATGCTTCAGGGGTAAATGATGGAGCTGCAGCTCTTCTCTTAATGAGTGCTGAAAAAGCTAAACAATTAAATATTGAACCATTAGCCAAGTATGTGATTTCAGCAGTTAGTGGTGTCGAGCCTTCCTGTATGGGAATCGGGCCAATTGAGTCCACAAAAAAAGCCTTAAGACGAGCAAATCTCAAGGTGAGTGATTTAGATTTAGTTGAATTAAATGAAGCGTTTGCCTCACAATCACTTGCTTGTATTCAGGAATTAGGCTTGGATCAATCAAGAGTAAATGTGAATGGCGGTGCCATTGCATACGGACATCCACTTGGCGCAAGCGGGGCTAGGATACTAACGACTCTTATTTATGAAATGAACAGACGCGACGCTAAGTATGGACTTGCTACGATGTGTGTTGGAGTTGGCCAGGGGGTCTCAACTATCATTGAAAGATAAAAGGGAGGATAGACGTGAAAAACATTATCCTAGAAGAGAAAAATGGGATCGCTTATGTGACGATCAATCGACCAGAGGTATTAAATTGTTTTAATTATGATACACTCGTCGAGCTTGGAGATGTTGTGGGAGAACTTTATTCCAGTCATGAAGCCAGAGTAATTATTTTTACCGGAGCTGGAAATAAGGCTTTTAGCGCAGGTGCAGACTTAAAGGAACGACGTAGTTTGACAGAGTCAGAGGTCAGACGAAATGTCCGTAAAATCCGCGATGTTTTTCAAGAAATCGCCAATCTGCCACAGCCTACCATAGCTGCCGTCAACGGGTTCGCCTTTGGTGGTGGATTTGAATTGTTATTAGCATGTGATTTTCGTATATCGGTTGAACAGGCAACGATGGGCTTAACAGAGGTGAGCTGGGGTATCATTCCAGGTGCTGGTGGGACACAAAGACTTACTAGATTG
Organism: Pseudoneobacillus rhizosphaerae; assembly: GCF_917563885.1. Classification (GTDB taxonomy): domain Bacteria; phylum Bacillota; class Bacilli; order Bacillales; family Cytobacillaceae; genus Pseudoneobacillus; species Pseudoneobacillus rhizosphaerae. The sequence goes on along the minus strand of NZ_CAKJTG010000001.1, from coordinate 145,122 downwards.
ATTGGTGAAATGAAAGCGAAGGAGCTCATATTTACAGCTAGAAAAATATCAGCCTATGAAGCGTATAATTGTGGGATATTAACAAAAGTCGTTTCACAAAACAGCCTAATGGTAACATGCGAAAAACTCGCCAACGAAATTCTTCAAAATGCGCCAATTGCTATACGTCAGGCAAAGCTTGCCATCCAATTAGGGGCAGAGGTTGATATTGTCACAGGTTTAGAAATTGAAGCAAAGGCATATGAAGTGACCATCCCATCCAAGGACCGTTTAGAAGCCTTAGCTGCCTTTAATGAAAAAAGAAAACCCGTTTTCACTGGAAAATAGAATTTTTTATTATTTTCAAAAAACATTTTATTCTTCTCCGTTTTTTAGTAAAATGTGCTTAACCTAATAAGTGTGTAATCGAAAGAGGATGAAGTGATAAAGTGAATACAAGGTCAATGATTTTTACATTATTTGGAGATTATATTTTTCATTATGGTAATAAAATTTGGATTGGTAGTTTAATTCGGTTTTTAGCTGAGTTTGGACATAATGAACAATCTGTTCGGGCGGCCATTTCAAGAATGAACAAACAAGGCTGGATCCAAGCAGAGAAGATTGGCAATAAAAGCTACTATACATTAACCGACCGTGGTGTAAGCAGGATCGAAGAGGCTGCAGAGCGTATTTTCAAGCTTAAGCCTGTTAAGTGGGATGGAAAATGGCGAATCTTTATGTACACGATTCCAGAAGAAATCCGAAATATTCGAGATGAACTTCGCAAAGAGCTCGTGTGGAGCGGTTTTGGTACAATGTCAAACAGCTGTTGGATTTCCGCTAATCAACTTGAAAAACAGGTACAGGATTTAATTGATAAATATGATATTAGCTCCTATGTCGATTTTTTCATTGCGGAATATAAAGGACCCCATGATAATAAAAATATCGTTGAAAAAAGCTGGAATATTGATGAAATTAATCAAAAATACCAAGAATTTATTAGTGAGTATTCACAAAAATATGTGATTGATCGGAACAAAATTCAAAAGGGACAAATGACAGATGCTGAATGCTTTGTGGAACGAACAAAGCTTGTTCATGAATACCGCAAATTTCTATTCGTTGATCCAGGTTTACCCGAAGAGCTTTTACCTGAAAAATGGCTAGGTGGTCATGCTGCTTCCCTTTTTAGTGAGTATTATAAAGAATTAGCTGAACCAGCTTTACGATTTTTTGAGAATGTTTTTCAGGAAGGCAATGAGCTCGGTTCAAAGGATGAAGACTACGATGTATTAGGCCATCCCTATATGATTGAGTAGCCAAAAAAAATACCGTATCCCTTATAGCTATAGGGATACGGTATTCTTATTTCACTTCCATTAGATTCTGTTTGTATTCTTTTCCTTTTTGAACATATGAATCTATAGAAAGTTGTATTAACTCTAAATCTCGATCAGTAAGTTCACGTACGACCTTACCAGGGGAACCAACCACAAGGGAGCGTGGGGGAATTTTTTTCCCAGAAGGAATTAATGTATTTGCCCCAATAATACATTCAGTTCCAATTTCCGCACCGTCTAATATAGTCGACCCCATACCGATGATACATCTATTTCCAATCGTACATCCATGTAAAATCGCATTGTGACCAACCGTTACTTCATTTCCAATATATAAAGGAAAGCCTTCATATAAATGACCTGTCACATTATCTTGAATACTAGTTCGTTCCCCAATCACGATGGGGCCTTCATCCCCACGGAGAACGGCATTAAACCAAACGGTCGACTCCTTGCCAATCTTGACATCCCCAATGATTGAAGAGCCTGGTGCCAGAAACACCGATTCATGTACATCAGGCTTTTTATTGTTATAAGAATACTTCATTTACCTGCACTCCATTCTGCGTCGTCCAGCTTCATCACCCATCGCCTAGTGGACTTCACATCCCTCCCTACGATAAGTCAACATCGAATCGCCAAAAACGCGATTCGTGTTTCCTTTATCGAAAGGGAGTGTAGCTCCAGTCCATACGTCGCTAAAAAGGCACTTCAGCTTTTGGTATTGTCTGATAATTAAAACTAGTATAACATTTATCTTACGAGGGAGGAATTTTTGTGAATCGATTAACTCAATTTTTAAACATTCAATATCCTATTTTACAAGGTGGAATGGGAAATATCAGCAATGCGCCTTTAACAGCAGCGGTTTCAGAGGCTGGTGGACTTGGAACTATTGGTGTCGGGACCATGACACCGGATGAAGTCGAAAAAATCATCTTGGAAACAAAGGCCTTAACATCCAAACAGTTCGCTTTAAACATCCCGATAAGTGTAACGCCATATTTAAAAGAAATGCTAATGCTGTTACTAAAACATAAAATTCAAGTTGTATCATTATCAGCTGGAAATCCATCACCATATATAGAGAACTTACATAAAAATGGAGTCAAGGTGATTGCCGTTGTTGCCTCAGTTAAGCATGCGCTTAAAGCCGAGGCTGCTGGTGTAGATATTTTAGTTGCAGAAGGGTATGAAGCAGCAGGAATCAATTCTCCATTCGAGACAACAACGATGACACTTATTCCGCAAATTGTAAATGCTGTCGATATCCCTGTAGTGGGAGCGGGGGGGATTGCTGATGGAAGAGGACTAGCTGCAGCGATTTGTTTAGGGGCTAGCGGTGTACAAATGGGAACAAGGTTTATTGCCACAAAAGAAGCCCCATTTCATACAAACTATAAAGAAAAAATACTGTTTGCTGATGATACAAGTACCGTTATCATTGGGCGGTCGGTCGGAAAAATTCGTCGCGTCCTTCAAGCACCCTATACAGGAAAACTATTAGAATACGAAAAAAAAGGGATGACCGATGAAGAATATTTAGCACTCACTTCTGAAGATTTACATAAACGCGGTGCTATAGAAGGAAATGAACAGGAGGGCTTTATGAACGCCGGCCAAATTGCTGGAATGGTGTCTACGATACCAACAGTTAAAGAGCTAATGGAAGGAATGATGGAGGAAGCAAGAACACAACTTCAAAGAGGGATAGGCTTATTCAAACTTTAAGTTTCCTAGAATTAAAAACTTTATTATGAAGTTATAAAACTTTAACTTTTTAACAATACTAAATTTTTAGAATATTATTGACTAGAGTGTTCTTTCAATGATAGTATAACGATATATTCACGGTGTTAACGGTGAGTATCATACCATTAATGGAAGCGATTACATTGTATTTTAGGAGGGTTGGAATTGAAATCTGGATTAAATATAGGGCAAACAGAATCAATCCAAATTACAGTATCCTCCGATATGTTTGCTCAATTTGATGGTAATGTGGTTCATCCAACCTATTCAACTGTTTCTATGATTTATCATATGGAATGGGCTTCAAGAAAAATTATCCTCCCCTTTTTAGAGGAAGATGAGGAAGGAATGGGAGGAGCCGTTTCTGCCAAACACCTCGCTCCCGCTCCAGAAGGATCGAAGCTTACTATTATTGCGGAATTAATCGAATACGACAGAAATATAGTAATAACAAAGGTCTCCGTTTTTCGAGACACAGAACTAATCGGCATCGGCGAAATTAAGCAAGTCATATTACCAAAACGAAAAATCACAAAAATGTTAAATAACGGCCTCCAATGAGGTTGGTTTTTTTGTTTACAGAACTATTACATCCTTTAAAGCGGTGAAGTGCTGGGGGACAGTCCCCCAGTGCTTTAAAGAAATAAAGCATTATACATTTAGGAGGTATTTTTTATGAATGTGTTTGAGAAGATTCGTGAGCATGAGCAGGTGGTTTTTTGTAATGACGAAACTACTGGATTACGTGCGATTATTGCCATACATAGTACTCGACTTGGTCCTGCCTTAGGCGGTTGCCGCATGTTTCCATATAAGAGTGAAGAGGCAGCTTTAGAAGATGTATTAAGATTGTCTAAAGGAATGACCTATAAATGCGCGGCAGCGGATGTTGATTTTGGTGGTGGGAAATCAGTTATTATCGGGGATCCACATAAGGATAAAAGTCCAGAGCTGTTTCGCGCTTTTGGCCAATTTGTTGAATCCTTAAATGGTCGTTTTTATACGGGGACGGATATGGGGACAACTACAGACGATTTTGTCCATGCTTTAAAAGAAACAAACTGTATTGTCGGAGTTGACGAAGCGTATGGAGGAAGTGGAGATTCTTCGATTCCAACTGCTCACGGTGTTATTTACGGCATTCAAGCTTCCAATCAATTTTTGTGGGGAACAACGGATTTAGCCAATCGGAGCTATTCCATTCAAGGTCTTGGAAAAGTAGGCTATAAAGTAGCCGAACGGTTATTGGAAAGTGGGGCAGACCTTTATGTAACGGACATCGATCAAAATGCGATTGACCAATTAGTAAAAAAAGCAAAAGAGTTAGGTACAGGTATCAAAGTAGTTTCAAGTGAGGAAATTTATAGTTGCCCAGCGGATGTCTTTGTTCCTTGTGCTTTAGGTGGGATTATCAATGACGATACGATTCCACAATTGAAGGTTCAATCGGTTGTTGGATCGGCCAATAATCAATTACTCGAGGTACGTCATGGCAAGACTCTTCATGAAAAAGGAATTCTCTATGCACCTGATTATATCGTAAACGCTGGTGGATTAATTCAAGTTGCCGATGAATTATATACCCCAAACAAAGATCGTGTCCTTCGTAAAACGAAAGCCATTTACAGCTCTTTACTTGATATTTACAGTCACACGGTTGATTCAGGAATTACTACCGTAGAAGCAGCAAACTCTTTCTGTGAGAAACGTATCGAAACTAGAACCCGTCGCAATAGCTTTTTCTCCCATATGAAACGTCCTAAATGGGATGTAAGGACATAGCGAATTATTTTTCCCTTAAAGGAGTGTTCTAATGATAAAACAATTTCCAATCCAACAATTCTTAGATGAAAATGGAAAAATTTTAAATAAGGACATACGTTCACAAATCACAACAGAACTAGTGAAGAATTTTTATCAGCACTGTGTTCGAATCCGCACCTTTGACCGTAAAGCAATAAGTCTCCAACGCCAAGGACGTATCGGGACCTATGCCCCATTTGAAGGACAAGAAGCAGCACAAGTCGGTAGTGCACTAGCCTTACAACAGGATGATTGGCTTTTTCCAACCTATCGCGACCATGGTGCCGCAATGACATTTGGTCATTCTTTGCGTAATATTTTACTTTTCTGGAATGGGCGGAATGAAGGCTGTATTCCCCCTGAAGGAAAGAAAATCTTTCCACCAGCCATTCCGATTGCAACGCAAATTCCTCACGCGGCTGGTGCAGCATATGCTGAAAAGAGAAAGGGTACAAAAAATGCAGCCATTGTTTATTTTGGGGACGGAGCCACTTCTGAAGGAGACTTTCATGAAGGAATCAATTTTGCTAGCGTCATGAAGGCACCTGTTGTTCTGTTTAACCAAAACAATGGTTATGCGATTTCAGTGCCAATTAATAAACAAATGAGCAGTCAAACGATTGCGCAAAAAGCATTAGCCTATGATATACCCGGCGTTCGTATTGATGGTAATGATATCTTTGTGGTTTATTTTGAAACATTGAAAGCGCTAGAACGAGCAAGACAAGGGCAAGGGCCAACCTTAATTGAGGCTGTGACATGGAGATACGGAGCACATACTACTGCTGATGACCCATCAAAATACCGTGATCAAACAGAGAGTCAACAGCGCCGCCATACCATGGATCCGTTATTGAGAATCGAACACTTTATGAAGAATGAAGGGATGTATGATGAACACTGGATTAATGAAATCGAAGAAGCTGCACAAGCTGAAATTGATTTAGCAGTTCAAGAAATGGAAGAATTTCCAGTGGCCAATCCTGCGGATATTTTTGATCATGTTTTTGCTGAACCAACATGGGGTATCCAAAAGCAAAAAGAAGAGTATTTGAGATTACTAGAGGTGAATCCATGATGAATACTGTAATCCAGACAAAAACACTTACCCTTGTTCAAGCCATTAATGAAGCGATGGATACCATGTTAAAAGAAAATGAACAGGTGATTCTTCTTGGAGAAGATATCGGAAAAAATGGTGGAGTTTTCCGTGCTACTGATGGTCTCCAGGAAAAATATGGTGAAGATCGAGTGTTAGATACACCACTAAGTGAAGCTGGCTTCGTTGGAGCTGCCATTGGAATGGCTGTCAATGGCTTCCGTCCCGTTGTTGAGATCCAATTTTTAGGGTTCATTTATCCTGCCTATGAACAGATTATGACCCATGCATCTAGATTAAGAATGCGGACAATGGGCTACTATACCGTTCCAATGGTTATTCGTGCACCTTATGGAGCAGGAGTTCGTGCCCCTGAGATCCATTGCGACAGTACTGAGGCTATTTTCACACATATGCCTGGTATTAAAGTTGTATGCCCATCTAATCCATATGATGCTAAAGGCTTGTTAATTGCCGCCATCGAAGACCCAGATCCAGTTCTGTTTTTAGAACCTATGCGTAGCTATAGATCGGTTCGTGATGAGGTTCCAGATGGTAAATACATTGTTGAAATCGGAAAAGGCAATAGACTTATTGAAGGGGAAGATGTCACTCTCATTTCGTGGGGAGCCATGGTTCCTGTAGCCCTTAAGGCTGCCGAACAAATGAAGGTAAGAGGGATTCACTGTGATGTTCTCGATCTTCGGACACTTTATCCTTTAGATCATGAGTTAATTGCCGAATCTGTACAAAAGACGGGAAGAACGGTCATCGTTCATGAAGCACATGCAACTGGCGGTGTAGGAAATGACATCGTTTCAATAATAAATGACACATCATTTTTATTCCAAAAGGCACCAGTAGAAAGAGTTACGGGTTTCGATACACCTGTTCCGTATTTTGGTTTTGAAGATCATTATCTACCGACACCAAAACGAGTCGTTCACGCAATTGAAAAAGTAATGAAGTATTAGTGAGGTGAAATTTTTGGAGGTAAAGCTTAGTGATATTGGCGAAGGGATGGCCGAAGCAACCATCAATTGTTTTTTTGTCAAACCTGGTGATGTTGTTAAAGCCGACCAACCATTACTCGAAGTACAAACAGATAAAATGACAGCAGAAATCCCTGCTCCAGCAGCGGGTATTATTAAGGAAATCAAAGCCCTAGCTGGTGAAAACATTCCAGTTGGTACAACCCTTTTAATTCTAGAAAAAGAAATAAATACAACGGTGCAAGTTCCAATAACCACAATATCAAACACAACTAGAGTCATGGCCACTCCATATACTCGAAAAATTGCCCGTGAAAACGGTATTCCTATTGAGGATATTTTTGGCACAGGTCCAGCAGGTAGAATAACGGATGAAGACGTTTATCGATATATACAAAATCAATCTACACCGATAGAAGCTAGTATCCAAGTTGAAGAACAAAACATGACTGAGCCATTTAACATCCAAGAAACCTCAACCATCCAACAAGACATTATTCCTTTCCGCGGAAAACGAAAGCATATCGCTAAAAAAATGGTTCAATCACTTCATACGATTGCACATTGTACTCATTTCGAGGAAATCGATGTAAGCAACTTATTAGAGTTTCGTCATGAATTAAAAAATAGGAACCGAAACATTACAGCAACCGTCTTCTTCTTAAAAGCTATATCCATAAGTTTAAAAGAGTTCCCAATATTTAATGCAAGTTTACTAGAAGAACAAGAGTCAATCCAGTTAAAAAAAGAACATCACATTGGTGTTGCCATCGATACACCAGACGGTTTAATGGTTCCTGTTATTCGAAACGTGGAGCAAAAATCAATTGAAACACTCCATATTGAATTGAAGCAGCTTACCGAGAAAGCATTGCAAAATCAACTCACCCTTAAGGATATTAGTGGTGGAACTTTCACTATCAGCAACGTAGGTCCATTAGGCGGCAGTATTGGAGCAACTCCAATTATTCAACATCCAGAGGTAGCTCTCGTTTCCTTCCATAAAACAAAGAAGAGGCCAGTTGTAACAGAAGATGATCAAATCGTTATTCGCTCCATCATGAATATCTCGATGTCCTTTGATCATCGAGTAGCAGATGGGGCAACTGCGGTAGCATTTACAAACCGATTAACAACGCTCATTGAAAATCCAAACTTAATGTTATTGGAGTTGGTGTAATGGTTGTCGGTGAGCTTGCCCATGAGAAGGATGTTGTCATTATTGGCGGTGGTCCAGGTGGTTACCATGCTGCAATCCGCGCAGCACAACTCGGAAAAAAAGTAACATTAATTGAAAAAAAAGAGTTAGGTGGAGTTTGTTTAAATGAAGGTTGTATCCCTTCAAAAGTGTTCACAGCAGCCGCTTCAAGGCTAAATCTCTTTAAAGATAGTCACGAAATGGGAATTGGCGATTCTTTACCTAACTTTGATTATCAAAAACTCAGATCCTATCAGAAGAAAGTCATTGCCCAATTACAAAATGGTGTCAAAGCCTTAATCCAAGCAAATAAAATCGAGCTATTAAATGGAACTGGCTATTTTTTAAGTGAAAATCGAATTGGCGTAGAAATCGAAGAGCATTATGAGGTTTTGCAATTTAATCAAGCCATCATCGCTACTGGATCCCTACCGTCAAAATCTCTAGGAATCCAACCTAATGGGAAAACGATTTTTCATTCAGGAATGATCCCACAAATTTCAGAAATTCCAAAACACTTAATAGTTTACGGGGTTAATGAAATAGCCCTTGAAATGGGGATGGCCTTTCAAGCTTTTGGGTCCGAGGTCACAATTTTACTAGAAAAAGAGGAATTTGGGTATGATTCCTCCATTGAAAAAGAGATAAAACGGATATTAAAAAAGAAGAAAATTCAAGTTTTGCGTAATGTCCAACTTATTAATGCCCATTCTTCTAATGAGGAACTCTTAGTTGAATTAAATATCCAAGAAGAAAAAATTAGCCTTAACGCAACTCATTTACTACTTTTAATACCCAGAATTCCAAACATAAAGGAACTAGGTATTGAAAAGATAGGCGTCACTTTAACAGATACCGGTTATATTCATGTAAATAAGCAGTGTCAAACAATGGTTCCAACCATCTATGCAATTGGGGATGTCACTGAAGGACCTGCTTTAGCAGTGAAAGCGATTACCCAGGGTAAAGTAGCTGCAGAGGCTATCGCAGGAAAGCATCCAGAATATGATGCTAACTATATCCCTAAAATTGTTCATTTCCAGCCACCCATTGCTTCGGTCGGTTTAACCGAGGAAGGGGCTAGAGTTGAAGGAATCCCAGTAAAAGTAGGGAAATTCCCTTTAGCGAGTAACGGGTTTGCCACATTATTAGGTAAGAAAGATGGTTTTGTGAAGGTCATTTCCCATTTAGAAAATGAAACTATATTAGGTGTCCATATGATGGGAGAAGGGGCTATCGAAATGATCTCTAGCGGCATACTGTCGTTAGAGATGGTTGCGAGAGAAGAAGACATAAAATTCCCTTTCTACCCTCACCCCAGTATGAATGAAGGAATACTCGAGGCAATGGATTCGCTTAATAGTGAAGCGATTCACCTTCCACCACAAAAAACACAAAAGAAAGTAACTACTTAACTTATAGGAGGAATTAATAATGAAAGAAAAGACAGCCGCAACAAATCAAAAAGTAGAAGACTTTTTTCCAGTTATCGATGTTGATTATTTAGAAATCTATACAGGAAATGCTAAACAGGCATGTCACTATTTTTGTACTGCATTCGGATTTACACCTGTCGCTTATTCAGGATTAGAAACAGGCAATCGTGAAACAGTTTCTTATGTTCTTCAACAACGAAAAATTCGACTTGTGATCACCGGCTCATTAAAAGAAGATACTAGGGTCTCGCAATTTGTAAAGCAACACGGTGACGGTGTTAAAGATATCGCCTTATTATTTAATGATGTCGAAAAAGCCTATAATGAAGCCGTTTCTCGAGGAGCAATTGCCATTACCCCGCCTTATGAACTGAAGGACGAACATGGTGTCATTAAAAAAGCCGTTATCGGTACTTACGGTGATACTGTTCATACTTTAGTCGAACGTAAAAACTATAAAGGGACATTTATGCCAGGGTTTGAACCAATTGATGGTGGAACGATGCCCATTAAAGATGCTGGGTTAATCGCAGTGGACCACGTCGTTGGCAACGTAGAAAGAATGCCTGAATGGGTGGATTATTATGCAAATGTAATGGGCTTTAAAGAGATGAAGCATTTTACAGACAAAGATATTACAACAGAATATTCAGCCTTAATGTCAAAGGTAATGCATAATGGGGGACGTATCAAATTCCCAATTAATGAACCAGCTGAAGGGAAAAGAAAGTCTCAAATCCAAGAATATCTAGAATTTTATAATGGACCTGGGGTACAGCATCTTGCGATTTTAACAGAGGATATTTGCGAAACGGTAAGAGTATTACGTGATAATGGTGTAGAGTTCCTAACGACTCCAGATTCTTATTATGAAATGTTATCGGAACGTGTTGGAAAAATCGATGAGTCCATCGATCAAATTCGTGAGCTTAATATATTAGTAGATCGAGATGATGAAGGCTATCTTTTACAAATTTTCACAAAGCCTATTGTTGACAGACCCACTCTATTCATGGAAATTATCCAGCGTAAAGGGGCAAGAGGGTTCGGAGAAGGAAACTTTAAAGCATTATTTGAATCAATTGAACGTGAGCAAGCAAGACGCGGAAATTTATAAATCCATTTAAAGGGAGGGAATGTTTTCCTCCCTTACCTGAGGTGTTCAGATGAGTATAAAGCCTAAGAAACAAATTGAACAACTAAAGCCATACCCAATAGGCATGACATTAGAGGATATTCAAAGTAAATATCAACCTAAAAAACTAAGAAAGATGTCAGATAATGAAAATGTTTATGGTTTCTCTTCAAAAGTTACAGAGGCATTACGGAGCTCACTCCATTCCTTATCCCTATATCCAGATGCAACGACAGAGAGGCTCTGTGAACAGCTTTCCTATCAACATAAAGTCCCTAAGAATTATTTTTTAATTGGAAATGGCTCTGAAGAGTTAATACGTTTACTAACAAGAGCGTTTATTTCCGATGGGGATGAAGCGATAATGGCTGACATTACTTTTCCAATCTATAAATCAAATGTCATGATCGAAGGTGGATTACCTGTTTTTGTCCCAATCGTAGAAGGGACGCATGACTTACAAGCAATGTATGAAGCTATTAGTGACCGTACAAAAATGATTTTTATCTGTAACCCAAACAATCCAACAGGTACATGTGTAGATCCATCAGAATTAAAGAAATTTATTCAAAAGATTCCAGCTCATATTTTAGTTGTACTGGATGAAGCATACGATGAATATATGGAACAACATCAAAAAATAGATTCCATTACATTACTGATGGAACATCCTAATCTAGTCCTATTAAGAACGTTTTCTAAAATCTACGGATTAGCGGCCCTTCGTGTTGGATATGGGATCATGCATCCGACAGTTATGGAGCAACTCATCAAAGTTAAGGAAGTTTTTAATGTCAATAAACTCGGACAAAACGCTGCCATAGTGGCCCTTAAGGATCAGCCCTTTGTAAAAGATTGTGCTGAGAAAAATCTAATTGAGCGTAATTATCTCTCTAGACGTTTATCTGAACAGAATTTATCATTTTTCCCATCGCAAACAAACTTCCTTTTTATCTATAATCTTGGTGAAATAGAGAGTCTCAACGAGCGTCTTTTACAACAGGGAATCGTCTCACGTTTCTTTCCGTTTCCTCAATTCAATGGAAGTATGCGGTTAACATTAGGAACTCGTGAAGATCACGAAACCTTATTAGATGTTTTTGATGGCCTATACACAAAAGAGGAGGTTGCCAATAATGGAAGTCAATCCAGCCTCACTTGATTGGAAAGATGCATACAAGTTACTAGTAGGCTCCATCCTACCAAGACCGATTGCGTTTGTAAGTACAATAGATAAAAACGGTATAGCAAATGCTGCACCCTTTAGCTTTTTTACTGCCATATGTGCAGATCCCATGTTAGTTTGCTTTTCACCAATGCGCCGAGGTACGGATGGAAAAAAGAAGGATACGCTCGTCAATATTGAAAATACAAAGCAATTTGTCATTAATATTGTTAGTGAAGAATTTGTTGAAAAAATGAATGAATGTGGTAAAGAATTACCACCAGAAATCGATGAATTTGAGTTTTCGGGACTGACCAAGCTAGATAGCGTTTGTGTAAAAGTACCTCGGATCGCCGAATCAAAGGTTCAACTAGAGTGTGAGTTATTTGAATCATTAGATTTCGGTAGTCAAGCAGGGGCAGGAAGTCTGGTCATTGGGAAGGTAGTTCATGTTCACATTCAAGATGAGCTTTATGATAAAGGACGAATTTTAACGGAAAAATTATTGCCAGTAGGTAGGATGGCGGGACAGACATTTACTAAACCGTTAACAGATACATTTGAAATGATACGGAAAAAGTAGGGAGAACTTTTATGAAATTTATAACGTTTGACAATCATAATGGATTAAATCGATTAGGGCTCCTACAGAATTCTACTCATGTAATTGATATTAATGAGGCTAGTAACGGAAGGCTACCAAGCAATATGCTTGAACTAGTGGAACGAAATGATCATTACCTACCATTAATCGGAGAATTAGAGAGCTTATCTACTAAAGATAAAGGGGTTTATTCCTTAGCAGAAGTAAAGCTAAAGGCACCACTGCCTAATCCTCGTAGTTTCCGAGATTTTTACGCTTTTGAGCAGCATGTCAAGACGGCTAGGGCAAATCGTGGCCTTGAAATGATTCCTGAATGGTATGAGATACCTGTATTTTATTTTTCCAATCATCTTGTAATGAAGGGGCCAGAAGAGCCGATTAAAAGGCCAAAGAACTGTGAATGGCTAGATTATGAATTAGAAATCGCCTGCATTATTGGAAAAGAGGGTCAAAATATCTCTCGTGAGGAGGCAGATGAATATATATTTGGCTACTGTATTTTAAACGACTGGAGTGCCAGAGACTTTCAGAGAAAAGAAATGATGGTAGGTCTTGGACCAGCGAAAGGGAAGGATTTTGCGACATCCATTGGCCCTTATATCGTGACGTCAGATGAGCTCTTGGAATTTGCATCTAACAAAGGGTTCAATTTAAAAATGACGGCTAAGGTGAATGGCGTCCTTTTATCAGAAGGAAATATGAAGGACTTATTCTATTCCTTTGCCGAAATGATTGAGCGTGCATCCAACGGTGTTACCCTTTATCCAGGTGAAATCATTGGGTCTGGAACCGTAGGGACAGGATGTTTACTTGAGCTAGGTCAGGAAATTCACCGTTGGTTGGAACCTGGTGATTTAGTAGAATTAGAAATTGAAAATTTAGGAGTTTTACGAAATACGATAATAAGCGGGTGAAGAAATGTTTTATCGTCAAATGGGAAAGATTCCAAGAAAACGCCATACGCAGTTCAAAAAGGACGACGGATCGCTTTTTCGAGAACAGGTCATGGGAACAAAAGGCTTCTCAGGATCACAATCGATTTTGTACCACCACTATATGCCGACTGAAGTGGTCAAATCCGAACTAATTGGTAGTTATTTACCCGAATACGAAGACCAACAACCTTTAAATCACCGCCACTTAATCACAACAAAGGTGGTTAAAGAGGGTGATGCACTAGAGGCTAGACAGTACCTTTTAGGAAACAATGATTTGCTTATAGGAACAGCGAATGTATCAAAAGAAATGAATTCTTTTTATCGTAATGGTGATGGCGATGAAATGTTATTTATTCACTATGGAACAGGAAAAATTGAAACGATGTTTGGTGTTATTACGTACCGCCCTGGCGATTATGTTGTTATTCCAATTGGAACAATATACCGTGTTGTGCCTGATACAGCTGAAGTGACAAAAATCTTATTTATTGAATCCTTTAGTCAAATTACGACACCTAAAAGATATCGAAATGAATATGGTCAGCTGTTAGAGCATAGCCCCTTTTGTGAACGAGACATTCGCGGTCCGGAAAGCTTAGTATCAATAGACGAAAAGGGTGAGTTCGAGGTAATCACTAAATCTAGAGGCACATTGCATTCTCATGTACTCGGACACCATCCATTAGATGTTGTAGGCTGGGATGGATATTTATATCCTTGGGCATTTAATATCGCAGACTTTGAACCCATTACAGGTCGAATTCATCAGCCACCACCCGTTCACCAGACGTTTGAAGGTCACAATTTTGTTGTTTGTTCCTTTGTACCAAGATTGTATGATTATCATCCAGAGGCTATACCTGCACCTTACTACCACAGTAACGTGAATAGTGACGAACTTCTTTATTATGTGGAAGGAAATTTTATGAGCCGTAAAGGGGTTCATGAAGGATCAATCACTCTTCATCCAAGCGGTATTCCGCATGGGCCACACCCAGGTAAAACAGAAGCAAGCATTGGTAAAAAAGAAACATTAGAGCTAGCTGTTATGATTGATACCTTTAAACCATTAAAGGTCGTCAAAAAGGCAAAAACCATTGAAGATCCAAATTATATGTACAGCTGGATAACAAAATAGTGCTACCTTACCGCATCAACGCACCGGGGGACTGTCCCCCGGTACGTTAATGCGTTAAAATGTCTGGAGTTTTGAATTTTTGTTCCATAGAATGGCGACTGTTCCTTCACCAGCATGGGCAGCGATAGTGGAGCTAATTTCACCTATAAATATATCTATCTTAGGGAAGACAGCTCTTACTTCATTAGCAAGTTCTACTGCTTTATCCTGTACATTTCCATGCATAATTTGAATATTAGTAATTTGATAATTATGATAGGAATCCTTAAGCAATTCTATCATTCTCGCAACCGCTTTCTTTTCTGACCGCACCTTTTCAAATAATTCAAAATCTCCATTACGATTGATACGTATGATTGGCTTTATTTTCAAAATACTACCTAATAAATAGGAGGTACCCGACATTCTTCCACCTTTATAAAATTGATCAAGATTGCCTAAGAGAATGTAATTATCTGATAAGTCTGCTTCTTCTCTTAATGTTTCTGCAATCTCGGTTAGCTTAATCCCTTTTTCATTCATTTGAATGCCTAATTGAATAAGGTAGGTAATCGCATATGACATCGATCTAGAATCTACCGTTTCAATAGGGAAGTTAGCCATTTCAGCTCCTGTTATACAGCTAGAGAGAGTCCCGCTTAATTTACTTGATACATGTACAGCAATGGCACCTTCATATTCTTCTTTTAACTTCTCAAAAAGCTCTGCAAAACGCCCAGAAGATGGTTGAGACGTTTTAGGAACTTCTTTATTATTACGAATTCGTTCATATAATTCTTCCGTAGATAAATCTACTCCGTCTTCAAAAGCATTATCTCCAAACATAATTCCCAGTGGAACTACATAAACATCAGGGTGATTTTTAAGCTCATCTGTTACATAAGCAGTACTATCAGTTACCCAAGCTATTTTTTTCTTCATAAGTTAATATCCTTTGCATAAAAAATATTTAGAAAATCACTTCATTATAGCTTAATAAGTATCAATTGTTATCATTTCAAGCAAGGAAATAGGACAAATCAAATCAATTGTCGAAAATTTATCACATTAACGTATGTGGGGACTGTCCCCACATACGTTAAAGCGTCAATGCACTAAACAAATTAGTAAATATTTGCCTATTTATCATTTTGAAGGTTAAAATAAACTGATTATTATTTATATGAGGAGGGAATTGACCATGGTATTTCTTGAGAAGGTTAATTCAGATAAGGAGCAAATTTTACATAATATTATGCAATTTTATATTTATGAGTTTAGTAGATTTATTCCTGCTATTAAACTAGAAGAAAATGGGGCTTATCAACCATTTGATTTAACAACCTATTGGCAACATAAAAATCAACACGCTTTCTTTATTAAAATACATACTGAATTAATAGGCTTTGCATTAGTAGAATGCGGAATAAATGGAGAACCGCATTCCATTAACGAGTTTTTTGTCATGAAAAAATATAATGGTAAAGGGTATGGAGCTATAGCAGCAATGAAGCTTTTTAGTCTGTTTCCAGGATCATGGAGAATTACTCAAATCCATAATAATTACCCCGCCCAAGCATTTTGGAGAAAAGTAATCAATGAATATTCGAACGGAAATTATTATGAGTACTATGACTCTAAACGCCGTTCCATCCAAGAATTTAACTCTGAAGGGGTATAGGTTAACTATGAAAATTCAAGTAATCGGAATTCCTAGTCATGCAGGCGCTTTGTATGAAGGTACTGAATTGGCACCGCAAGCTATTAGAGATGCAGGACTTCTAGAAGCTTTAGCTCAAAAAGGTTTTACCGTAACTGACTTAGGAGACCTTTTAAATGGCGTGGAATTACCAAGACACAATATCGGTCCAGTTCGAAATTGGCCAGCCCCTAGAATCGTTTGGGATGAAATAGCCCAACGAGCTGAAGACATCTTTCATGAAGAAGTATTTACCATTCTATTAGGTGGTGACTGTAGCATTGAAGTCGGAACATTTCATGCCTTTCAAAAGGTTTTTGGAACCAATAGCCATTTACTTGTCTTAGATGCCCATATCGATACAATGAAACCGTCGGGTGAAAACTGTATTGGTGCAGCAGGTATGGGACTTTGGTTTTTATTAAATGATGACAAAATGTGGTGGAAGGAGGATTCGGTAAATTCTGATTGTATTTCCATTATTGGCTCACAATCAAACTCAGAAACTGAAGAAAAGCTAAAAATTACACCATTTGAGAAATTAAATGCCGACTCCTTTTTACCGATTGTCCAAGATCATTTGAACTCAATCACTTCAGATTCTATATTCGTTCATCTTGATGTTGATGTATTACACAAAAGTATTATGCCGGCTGCATACGCACCAAGTCAGGTTGGTTTCGATTTACAAAAGGCTACTAAGATTCTTCAAATTATTTTAGCTGACCAACGTGTCAAAGCAATCGAAATTACTGAATTTGCAGCCAATAAGGATAGTAATGGGTCTTGTGCAGAGCAAATTGTAAATTTACTTTCTTTACTAACAATCAATCGTAATTGACGGAAAATTCAGATTGTAAATTCAATGTAAAGATATTGTAAAATTTATTAACAATACCTTTTCAATTCCGACATTTTTCGTATAGAATAGTTTAGCTTGGCACAAAATCATTTTAATGGGTAACTACATAATGGGGGTAAAAAAATGGCATTCGGGAAAAAGGACAAATTCTCAATCTTATTAAGTGAAATTGCAGTAAACCTTAAAGAGGGCGCTAACTATTTTGCTGATTACAAGTTGAAAAATGTAAGTGATTTACAAATCTTTTTTGAAAAAATGAAGGAATATGAAACAAAAGGCGATTCCTATGTTCATGATATTATTAAAGAATTAAATAACGCTTTTATCACACCTCTTGAAAGAGAAGACATCCTTCATCTAGCTATGAGTATGGACGATGTGTTGGATGGATTTGAGCAATGTGCAGCACTTTTTGAAATGTACTCTATCACCGATGCTGATGAGTTCATGCTTAAGCTAGTTGAAGCTATTCGCAATGCTGTTATCGAAATCGAAAAGGCGATCGCGCTTTTAACCAATAAAAAACTGCTTCAGATTCGTGCACATTCCATATTGATTAAAGATTATGAGTCTAAGTGTGATGGAATCTTAAGACAATCCATTAAACAATTATTTGCTACAGAAAAAGACCCAATTAGAATTATTCAATACAAAGAAATTTACGAAAATCTTGAGGATATCGCTGATAGCTGCCAAGGAGTTGCGAATACATTAGAAACTATTATTATGAAAAACGCTTAAGGAGCCTAAAACAATGGATTCATTATTTCTTATTACAATCTTAGTTGTCATCATGGCCTTAGCATTTGATTTCATAAATGGTTTTCATGATACCGCAAACTCGATTGCGACTTCAGTATCAACCAAGGCATTGAAACCACGCCATGCAATTATTTTGGCTTCGGTAATGAACTTCGTAGGAGCGATGACCTTTACAGGTGTAGCCAAAACCATTACAAATGATATCATAAATCCTGCAAGTTTAGAGCAAATAGAAAATGGGACACTAGTCATTCTTGCTGCTTTAATTGCGGGTATTGCCTGGAATTTAATCACATGGTATTACGGTATACCTAGTAGCTCCTCCCACGCAATTATTGGGGCTGTTGCAGGTGCCGGGATTGCAGCAGCAGGATTTGGGGCTTTGAAAGCTGAAGGTGTTACAAAAATTGTAAAAGCATTAATTTTTTCACCATTACTAGCATTTGTAGTAGGATTTATTCTTTATAGTATTTTTAAGGTCGTATTTAAAAATAACAATTTATCCAAAACGAATCGGAACTTCCGCTTTATTCAAATTTTAACAGCAGCTTTACAGTCTTTCACACATGGAACAAACGATGCACAAAAAGCGATGGGAATCATTACAATGGCACTTATCGCAGGCGGATTCCAAAGTCCAGATTCTGATATCCAAACCTGGGTTCAAGTATCCTGTGCCACAGCAATGGGATTAGGTACTTCTGTAGGTGGTTGGAGAATCATAAAAACAGTCGGTGGCAAGATCATGAAAATTCGCCCCGTTAATGGAGTTGCGGCTGACTTAACAGGTGCAGCTGTTATCTTTGGTGCTTCTTATATCCATTTACCAGTAAGTACAACCCACGTTATTTCGTCTTCTATATTAGGTGTTGGTTCCGCTCATCGATTAAAAGGTGTTAAGTGGGGAACTGCACAACGGATGATCATAACTTGGTTTATCACATTACCAATTTCAGCCGGATTATCAGCATTAATTTTCTTACTATTAAACTTGATATTTTAAAAAAAGAAACCGGATGTATCTTTTCCGGTTTCTTTTTATTTAGCCGCTTTTCGAAACCACTCCGAAAAGAAATCAGCAATAAATACTAATATTAAATAACAAAAAAGAAGTAACGTAATCTCACTATAATGGAAAAAGCTCATACTAAGTTTGAACTCCTGTCCCAATCCGCCTGCACCAATAAAACCAACGACAATCGTCGTTCTCATAATAACTTCCCATCGATAAAAAATATAGGATAAAAACTTTGGCATTACCATAGGGAGAACACCATATAATAACATCTGTGCTTTATTTGCTCCGGCAGTAGACAAATTACGTACAGGCTTATGGTCCATTTCCTCAATTACTTCAGCACAGAGCTTTCCAAGAATTCCAAAGTTGTGAAGTGCTAATGCAAGAGCACCAGGAAGTAATCCAGGTTGTAATAAAAAGACAATCAGCATTGCCCAAATCAATTCTGGGACTGCCCTTGAAAAAATGTATGCAATACGAATAATACCAAAAGAAAGCCACTGCCAAAAGCTACTTGACGCTGTTAACGTACCATTAGCAAAATTACGTGCAGCAGGAATTACTGTTAGTAAGGTAACAATAGTAGCAATCCCAATGGCCATAACGCTCATTAGCAATGTTTCCCATGTTAAACCAATTGCAGTTTTCCAATAATCAAAATTAAGAAACGCAGGCTGCACTTCATTTAACCCTAGTAAACCAGTAAAAAATTTTAGCGCATATTGAGCATTTTCACTTGAAAAAAGCTTAAGTAAGCTAGCTTGTTGAACAAAAATGACATAATACCAGGAAGTACAAACTAATAAGGTAAAAATGTATATCGATAATCGATCAATTGAAAAATACCTCAGTAGAGCATGAGCAGAAAACTTAGAGTTATTAGAATTTCTTAACAATCCACTCCAAAGATCCACGATCACAACTAATAGGATGAGGAAGAATAAAAACGTCCAAACCTCGTCAAATTTCAAATCAGCCAAGGATAATTGGATTTGATACCCTAATCCGCCTAAACCGACAAAACTCATGATTGTTGAAGAACGAATCGCACATTCAAATCGGTATAACGTGTAGCTAAGCATATGATTCCAAACAAAAGGCAAATAGCCATAAAACAAGCATTTCCAATTCGAAGCTCCAGCTAATTTCAATGCCTGAATTGGTTGTTTAGGAACATCATTTAGTGCATCTGCAAGAATTCTTCCCAGTATACCACCATAAGGTATAGCCAAGGCAAAAATGGCTGCATAAGGTGACAATCCAAAGGAAGCAACGAATAACCATGCCCAAACGAGCTCATGAATCGCTCTAGTAAAGCTTAAAATCCCTCTAAAAATCCCAACCGAAACTTTTTTTAAAATCCGATTATTTGTAAGAATTCCCGATGCAAGTACCCCAGCAATGCTTCCGTATAAAATAGCTAATGTCATACCAGCAACGGCATAAACAACGGTAATCCAGGTAGACTCCAAGGCGATTTGGATAATTTCAAATGAAAGATTGGGCTGAAGGATACTTTTCAAAATTTGAATAATCATAACCCCACCACCGGGGTGAACTAAATCTTCATTCCAATTTATTGCAGTTAAGCTCCATAGAAAGATGAGTATTAAAAGTAAATTAATATAAAAACGTTTACGGCGATCAAAAGAGTCAATGATGTCATGCATCATGGGGATAGCTCCTTTAATCGATACAAATTAGTTAATTCTTCAGTTGTTACTTTTTCAGCAGGTAAGTCAAAAAAAAGCTTTCCATTTTTCAAAGCAATAATTCTCGTGAAATATTTTTTTGCGAATTCAACAGAGTGAAGGGTCGTAATAAGAGTTTGATTTTCTTCATCAGCTAGCTTCGTTAACATGGTCAGGATATCCTCAGAACGGGCAGGGTCCAAGGAAGAAACTGGCTCATCAGCTAATATAATTTCAGGTTTTTGAACAAGAAGACGCGCTAACGCAACACGCTGCTGTTCTCCACCAGAAAGAGTAGAAGTCCTAGCAAATATTTTATCCTCAATTCCAACTCGTTTTAACGCATTAAAGGCGATTTGTTTTTCTTGAGGATAGATTAAAGACCAAACGGACTTGAAAAATCCCCAATCCTTTAATCTCCCTGCTAAAACATTGTGAATCACAGGAAGGGAATCTACTAAATCGAATTGTTGACGAATAACACCTATTTTATTTGCAAGCTGTTTTTTCCTTTTCCAATACTCTAATGGGTGACCATCTATATCGACGCTTCCTTCTTCGAAAGGAAGGGAGCCAGTAAATAAGTTGAAAAGGGTCGTTTTCCCAGCTCCACTTGGACCAATAATGGCTATTTTCTCACCTTGTTTAATAATAAAAGAAAGGGAAGATAGTGATATCTTCCGCTCAAAGTTTTTACTTAAGTTTTTAACCTCTAGTTTATTTGAGGTAGTCATGATTTAAGATCACCTTCTATTTAATAATACCTAATTGCTTCGCAACTTGTTCGATTGCTTGATAATTTTCATTTTTAGTTTCGATAAAGTTGTCTGCTTGTAATAAAGTCATAACTTCACTATCATCCTTTGACATTGAAAGAATTGCTTCTTTTACTTTATCCTTCGTTCCTTCACCATACTTCTCATCTAACCCTTTGTTCACAGTCCAGTTATAGTCAAAATAAGGAGGAGTTGTGTAGAATACTTCCACTTTATTTACATCAACTAAACCTTCATTAACTGCTTTTTCCCAAACTGAAATATTAAGGGCACCAGCTTGATAAGCACCTGATTCAACTAACTTATACGTTGTATCATGTGAACCAGAAAAGTTTGGCTTTCCTTTGAAATCTGATTCGGGATTAAGACCATCTTCCATTATGAAGTATCGAGGCATTAAATGTCCAGAAGTCGAGCTTTCACTACCAAATGTAAAGCTGACATCTTTTAAATCAGCAAGACTGTTAATCGGCAAACCTTTTTGTTTAATAAAAACAGACTGGAACTTCTCATCGATTGGTCTTTGGGCAATAGCTTCTGATTCTGGTACTAAACTACGCGCTTGAACACCTGTTAGACCGCCAAACCAAGCTAACTGGATTTCACCACGTTCAAAGGCTGTTACTAATGCTGCATAATCAACTGCTGGAACGAATTTTACATTTAAATCTGTTTTTTCAGAAAGAATAGCAGCGAAATCCTCCATACTACGATTTAAATCAGCTACATTTTGATCTGGAATCATACCTATATTAAATACTTCTTTTTTTACATCTTTTTCGTCAGTTGTTTTTGTTGAATCTTCGCCTTGAGAACAAGCAACTAAACTCATTATTAGCATAATACTAAAGATATTTAGTAACCATTTTTTCAAATTAATAACCTCCAAATATGTAATATATACAAGTTAATTTTACAAAACTTAAACAGATAGACAATCAAGTTAACAAATATTTAACATATTGATGTTACAAATATGTGTAAATGATAATCCCTCTACTTGTATTGGCAATAGCCATTTTTCAATCATACTAAAGACAAACCAATATAACTAGTTTTTTTTACTTCCAATTACGTGGCAATTCAGACAGTTATGTGGAAGAAATAATTTTATTAATTATTGAGTGGGTTGGAAAACCTAAATTAATGAAAAAAACAAAAAGAAGGAGATTTTTTGTCCACATCAGATGAACAATTCATTAAAGTATGTTACATTATATTTACGGAAACCTATGATACATAAAGAAAGAAAGCGATTTCTTTTGTCCTCGTGGAAAATACAATTGTATTCCGTGTAATGACATTCAAAGTAATAAAGGAGGATGTTTTATGTCAAGCCACATATTAAATCAATTTTTATCAGAAAATCTAGAAGATCTAAAAAATAAAGGCTTATACAATGTTATTGATCCGTTAGAAAGCCCAAATGGTCCAATTATAAAAATTAAAGGACAAGAATTAATTAATCTCTCGTCTAATAACTATCTTGGATTGGCTACTGATGATCGTTTGAAAAATGCAGCCAAAGAATCGGTCGATAAGTATGGAGTTGGGGCTGGAGCAGTTCGCACCATAAACGGCACTTTGGAATTACATACTCGTTTAGAAGAGAAACTTGCAGAATTCAAACATACCGAAGCAGCGATTGCTTACCAATCAGGATTCAACTGTAATATGGCTGCCATCTCAGCTGTTATGGATAAAAACGACGCGATTCTCTCTGATGAATTAAATCACGCATCAATTATCGATGGCTGCCGATTATCTAGAGCAAAAATTATTCGAGTTAATCATTCAGACATGGATGATTTAAGAGCAAAAGCAAAAGAAGCGAAGGAGTCTGGCTTATATAACAAGATCATGGTTATTACTGACGGCGTTTTTTCCATGGATGGCGATATTGCCAAGTTACCTGAGATCGTGGAAATTGCAGAAGAGTTTGATTTAATTACGTATGTAGATGACGCTCATGGTTCAGGAGTACTTGGAAAAGGTGCTGGAACCGTTAAACATTTTGGACTATCAGATAAAATTGATTTTCAAATTGGAACTCTATCAAAAGCTATCGGCGTTGTTGGGGGGTATGTAGCAGGGAAGAAGGACTTAATTGATTGGTTAAAGGTTCGTAGTCGTCCATTCCTGTTCTCAACTTCATTAACTCCAGCTGATGTTGCAGCAAGTATCAGATCGATAGAGATTTTAATGGAAAGCACTGAATTAAACGAACGCCTTTGGGAAAACGGAGATTATTTGAAAAAAGGACTTAAGAGTCTTGGATTCAATATTGGCGATAGTGAAACACCTATTACGCCATGTATCATCGGGGATGAAGTGAAAACACAACAATTTAGTAAGAGATTATATGAAGAAGGCGTTTATGCAAAATCCATTGTTTTCCCAACCGTCGCAAAAGGTACTGGTCGGGTCCGTAATATGCCTTCAGCTGCTCACACGAAAGAAATGCTAGATCAAGCGATTTCTGTTTATGAAAAAGTGGGTAAAGAATTGGAAATTATTTAACAACAGACGATCAAGAATACTTCTTTGGAGGATTATATGAAAAAGATATTAATAACGGGAGCACTTGGACAAATCGGATCAGAACTTACTTTAACTCTTCGCGACATTTATGGCACAGATAATGTGGTGGCGACTGATATTCGTAAAAATGACAGTGAGGCTGCTAACAATGGACCATTTGAAATACTAGATGTTATGGATGGCCAAAAAATGGTCGACTTATCTAAAAAATATGAAGTAGATACAATCATTCATATGGCTGCACTTCTATCAGCAACTGCTGAGGCAAAACCTGTATTCGCTTGGAATTTGAATATGGGTGGGCTAATGAATGCGTTAGAAACGGCACGTGAACTAAATTGCCAGTTTTTCACACCAAGCTCAATAGGAGCATTTGGTCCAACGACACCGAAGGACAATACACCTCAAGACACGATTCAACGCCCTACAACCATGTATGGAGTGAATAAAGTAGCTGGGGAGTTGCTTGCAGATTACTACTATCATAAATATGGTGTAGATACACGTGGGTTACGTTTCCCTGGTCTGATTTCTTATGTAACCCCAGCAGGTGGTGGCACAACTGACTATGCAGTAGATATTTATTATGAGGCTATAAAAAATGGTAAATATACTTCTTATATTGATAAAGGAACGTATATGGATATGATGTATATGCCAGATGCCCTAAATGCCATTGTAAATCTAATGGAAGCAGATGCAAGTCACCTGAAGCATCGTAATTCTTTTAATGTGACCGCAATGAGCTTTGACCCAGAAGAGATCGCAGCTGAAATTAAAAAGCATATTCCTGGATTTGAAATTTCTTATGAAGTAGACCCTATCCGACAAGGTATTGCGAATAGCTGGCCGAATTCAATTGACGCCTCAGCAGCAAGAGAAGAGTGGGGCTTTAAAGCTGAATACGATCTAGCTAAAATGACTAAGGATATGTTGGAAAAACTGACTGTAAAATTAAAATAAATTTAGATATTGTAGGATTCACTCAAAATGGGTGGATCCTTTTTTGTTTATCGTAGAAAGTTTCACTAAATCTACATATGTTTTAAAAAAACTCAACATTATTTACTCCTCTCAAAACTACACTAATAAAGTAAGACATGCAGTAGGTGGGAGATATGTGCTATGAAAAAGCTAGCTAAAAAAACTAAACCAAAAATCAAATGGAAATCTCTGCTTCTTTCAATAATAGTACTAATTGTTATTTTACTTTTGCCCATACCCGAAGGTTTACCGATAGCAGGGAAAAGAGCATTGGCGGTATTAGCATTTGCCATTTTGTTATGGGTGACAGAAGCAGTCACATACCCAGTAAGTGCAGCGTTTATAATTGCGTTGTTAACCATTCTTTTAGGACTAAGTCCAACGCTTGATGGGAGCGAAGGTCTACTCGGGACCAAATTATCGTTAGAATGGGCACTTTCGGGATTTAGTAGTGCGGCGGTTGCATTAGTTGCAGGAGCTTTGTTTTTATCGGCAGCTATGCAAGAGACAGGCTTAGATCGTCGACTTGCATTAATTGTTCTATCAAAGGTTGGATCAACGATAAAGGGGATACTTTTAGGTGTTATTCTTGTTGGTATCTTACTGGCATTACTAATTCCAAGCCCGACAGCCAGAGTGGGAGCTATGATTCCGATAATTCTTGGGATGATGACAGCCTTTCAGCTACCCAAAAATAGCAAGCTTGCCGCTCTATTAATATTAGCTACCGCCCATACTGCGACCATTTGGAGTATAGGTATCAAAACAGCAACTGCCCAAAATATGGTAGGTTTGAATTTTATCGAAAAATCCTTTCCGCATAACGTCTCCTGGTTACAATGGTTTATCGCAGCGGCACCCTGGTCTCTCTTAATGTCCATCATTCTTTACATTGTATTGTTAATATTCATCAAACCTGATTCTAAAAGTATTGCTTCAGGAAAGGAAGTTGTTCGTAAGCAACTGAAAGAGATAGGACCGATTACAGGAGCGCAAATCCGGTTATTACTTTTATCTTTTCTTGCCTTAATACTTTGGGCAACAGAAGACAGTATACATCCATTTGATAGTACAACCATCATATTAATTGTGGTTGCATTAATGCTTGCTCCCGGTATTGGAGTTTTATCATGGGGAAATGTAGAAAAGCTCATACCATGGGGAACTATAATCTTATTCGCAGCAGGTATCTCTCTAGGAACAGTCTTATTAGAAACAAATGCGGCAACTTGGTTAGCAAGTTCATTTTTCGAAACATTTGGTTTAGAAAAACTGCCAATACTATTTATTGTCGCGATTCTAACTGCTTTTACAATATTAATCCACATTGGCTTTGCCAGTGCGACTAGTCTAGCCTCCACACTCATCCCCGTCGTCATTGCCTTTGTCCAGGGAATGGAGGTACCTGGCACTATTCAAGGAATGGGAATTGTCTTAATTACTCAATTTGCAGTAGGATTCGGATTTATCTTGCCAGTAAATGCACCACAAAATATGCTAGCATACAGCACTGAAACATTTGAAACGAAAGACTTCGTGAAAACAGGAATCGTCTTAACCATCATTGGCTATGGGCTCTTCATCCTCTTTAGCCTAACCTATTGGCGTTGGGTCGAACTACTTCCATAACATTAACGCTTTAAAGTACATGGGGACTGTCCCCAATGTCATTAACGCATTAAAGCAAAGAAGTCTTAACCACTGGGTTAAGACTTCTTTGCTTTAATTAACTACTATGAGCTTGTCCTTTTTAGTAAGGACTTTTCCAATAATAGCAGAGTGTGTTAACCCTTTATCGTGTAAGTCTTTTACGTATTGAACAGCTTCATCCTCAGATAAAGATACTAAGAGCCCACCCGAGGTAATCGCATCACATAGAACTAACTGTTCCTCTGTTGATAATGTCCCAAAGTTTATATCGCCCTCTAACCATTTTAAATTAGATTTAGACCCTCCAGGTACTACACCGTTGCGAGCAAGCTCGTAAGTCCCCTCCAAAACAGGAACTTTCTGATGATGTATTTCTAAGCTTACTTCACTTCCACGAGCCATTTCGCTTCCATGACCAAGTAGACCAAATCCAGTAACATCCGTTACAGCATGAGGGTGATATTTCTTTAAAGCTTCTGCAGCTGTTTTATTTAATGATGCCATTGTCGACGTTACGATTTCTTCTTGTTCAGCTGTTACTGCTCCGCGTTTAATTCCTGTCGTTAATATTCCTACCCCAATTGGTTTTGTAAGTACAAGTACATCCCCAGGAATAGCGCCGACATTTTTCCAAACCTTATCTGGGTGGACAATACCTGTCACGGATAATCCGAATTTAGGCTCTTGATCGTCAATCGAATGACCACCAACCGTTATGGCTCCCGCTTCTTTTACTTTAGCAGCCGCTCCGTTTAAAATTTGAGCTAATATTTCTGAACCCAATTTTTTAATCGGATAGCCAACGATATTTAGAACCGTTTTCGGTTCTCCACCCATGGCATACACATCGCTTAAGGCATTTGCCGCAGCGATTTGTCCGAACATATAGGGATCATCAACAATCGGAGTAAAATAATCTAATGTTTGAATAAGAGCAATCTCATCCGTTAATTGATACACACCTGCATCATCTGATGTCTCATGTCCTACAAGTAATTCAGGAACAGGATCTTGTTTTGGTAATAGACGCAAAACTTGCGCCAAGTCCTCAGGACCAATTTTACAGCCTCAACCAGCCTTTGTTGAAAAAGAGGTAAGGCGAATTTTTTCTTGCTCACTCATTTATATTCCACCTCCAAGGACTAGTATATCTCTAAATTGCCCAATTGGCCTAATAGAAACAAATAATTTGCGGAAAAATAGTACGTGTACTAAAATATCAATACATTCGCAAGTGTGAATATTCTTAAAACAGGAAATGAGGAGTGGGCCAAATGAGTAAGTATGAAGTAAAAGTTGAATTTTGCATGCAATGAAACTACGCACCAAAAGCCGCGAGGTTCGCGGAAGCTCTATTCAACCATTTCCGGCACAACATACCGAAGTTAGACTTAATTCCAAGCTCAGGTGGTGCTTTTGAAATCACCGTAAACGGAAACAAAATTTACTCCAAATTGGACACAGGGATTTTCCCAGATACACAAGAAATGATCCAAAAAATAGAAAATCTTTAACGCAATAAAGCGATGAGGGACAGTCCCTCATCGCTTTATTGCGTTATTATATTAAAGGAATATTTCGATTTATTTGTTTCACTTGGTGTATTTTAGATATGACAATTTCTAGTATTTCATTAGAAAAAGTAGCTTCCACTTTTTGAGAATTAATATGGAAGGGAAAGCTTAATATTCGTTCCTTCGGATTTTTAGATGAGTTTACTTTAATGACAACACTTGAAACATCCAAGTTAACATCAATTTGTGAGGAGAGATGCTGAGGTAGCATGGCTTCAATAATCACTTCAGTTTCTGAATCGTATAGCTCCACTCGGAACTGGGTTTGATCCAAAATGGATGTGAAAGGATCTAGAAAATAGGATTCCAACCATTTTTCCCACAAATCGGTTTGGAAAGGCTTCTCGTTTTTCTTCGAATTCATAATGATTCGCTCCTTTCATCCATATCATATTCTGATAATAAAAAAGTGATATAATGGAAGGGAATTATATTCAAAGGAGTTTTCGATGTGAGAGAATGGCTTCGTTCCATCCCTGCTGTACATGAATTAAAAGCAAATCAACGATACAAGGATATTCTTTTCCATTCTGGTTTAGACGAGATAGAACTAACGAAACAGCTTCGTTCCATCATCGATTCTGTCAGAGAACAATTTTTACAAGAAACCTGGACAGGTTCAAATCCTGCGTCTGAATTATTTATTGATGAAGTTTTCACATTATTAACATCCAAAGTAACCAAAAGCTATGACTATACTTTAAAAAGGGTCATCAATGCTACTGGTACGATTCTACATACAAATTTAGGGAGAGCAAGATTAAGTCAAAATGCGATTGACCATGTGGTTGAAACCGCTAGACATTATTCCAACTTGGAATATAAGTTAGAAGAAGGAGAGAGAGGCTCTCGCCATACCCATGTTGAATCCTTAGTTAAACTACTAACTGGTGCTGAAGCTGCAATGGTCGTTAACAATAATGCCGCAGCGATTTATTTAATTCTGAGAGCTCTAACAAGTAAAAAGGAAGTCATTGTCTCTAGAGGACAGTTAGTTGAAATTGGTGGTTCCTTTCGAATTTCTTCCATTATGGAAGAGAGTGGAGCAAATCTCGTTGAAGTTGGTACTACAAATAAAACACATTTATATGACTATGAGAATGCCATTAATGAACAAACAAGAATGATATTAAAGGTACATACTTCTAATTTCAAAACGATTGGCTTTACTAAAACCGTTGAAACTGACCAGTTGGCAGAGCTTGCTTCTAGACATGAGGAGATTATTTTTTATGAAGACCTAGGTAGTGGTGTCCTTTATGATTTTAGTCATCATGGGATAGGCGATGAACCGGTCGTAAAAAAGGTCATTGAGATGGGTGCGGATATTGTATCTTTTAGTGGAGATAAGCTTTTAGGTGGGCCGCAGGCAGGAATCATCGCAGGAAAAAAAGTATTAATTGACCAGTTAAAAAAACATCAGCTTGCACGAGTGTTACGCGTTGATAAAATGACTTTAGCTGGACTTGAGGGTACCTTATTAGATTACTTAAAAGGGGAGAAGGGAAGAAAGAATATCCCTGCTTTCCGAGACATGATGGTTACAAGGGATGAGTTACATATTCGAAGTGGAAAGTTGATGAATCAAATTTCGACCTTAGCACCTCAGTTTATGGTTACTCTTAGAGATGATTTTAGCCAAGTAGGTGGGGGGACGATGCCTGAGGTAAAGCTTCCGACGATTTTACTTGGATTAAAGCATAAAGAAATGTCTTCAGCTACATTAGCAAAGAAATTAAGAGCGGAACACGAACCTGCTATTGTAGTTAGGATCCAAAACGAAGAGCTACTTATTGATTTACGTACTGTTGAAATTAGGGAAGAAGAAATAATATTAAACGCTTTAATTCAATTAGGAAACTAAAAATATTCTTTTAAAGCTACAGGCATAGACCTGTAGCTTTCCTATTTCTATAATACGTAAACCAGCTACATATCATGATGGGAATTATGTTTTTGGCGTGTATGATTTCGGTTTTTAACTTTTTTAGATCCACTTAAAGGTTCTGGTTGACCAGATTGTTTTGGAGCATTTTTGCGCATATCCTTACCATCGTTTTTATTTGTCATAAGTTTATCCCTCCTAAAAGTTAGGATGTGAAGCAGGCTTTTTTTTATTCTAAATTAAATCCTGAATAATTTTCTTCACAATGCGCAATTTAACTTTACACATTTCAACAAGGAGTGAGACATTATGCCATATCACAAGGATAAACAACAAGCCTTTCAAGCAGCTCAACAAGGAGTAGAGGATGCACAAGAACTATATCATGAAATTGTGCGTGATAGTGCCAGCTATGGTCATCAATTAAAGCATCTTCAACAAGAAGTAAATGAAGCATATCAGCAAATTGAAAATGCATTAGAGGTTGCATCCGAGCACCAAAGAGCTCAATTAGAAAGATTCCAGCAAGACTTACAACAGATGGTAAGTGAAGTAAATTTAGATTAACTTTTAACCCCCACTTAAATAAGTGGGGGTTTTATTGCCTATGCCTACAATACAACAGTCCCTTTAATAAAAGGGACCAAGTCATCCTTATTGATTTTTTTTCCGCTTTTTATTATTTTGCTTTTGAGCCTCAGTTAATGGTTCATTAGAGAACTCTTCATTATACCCAGCACCCATCCCTTGAGAACTTGCAGCGTTAGCTCCAGGAATAACATGATTTGCTTTACGTTTAGCCATAAGATGCACCTCCTTTATGAACATAGGTTTTCCAAAGGAAGGGAAAACATTTGCATTCCATCCCGTTTTTTTCAATAATAGTGAGGGAATGTTTTTTTACAAAAATGGTTTGAAAAAATCATCACAGTAAAAAAATTACATAACTACTTGATACATCTATGTTTACAGGGTACACGATAAGTTAATCTTATCAAATTCTATAACATTCTTGTTATTTACTTATGTAAATGGTTGTATTAAGATAAGAATTGTAAGAAAAGTTAGGATGGATGGGAATATTCCAACTTTTCGGCATTTATTTAGTTTCATATTGTCAAGGGGGTACGAATGATGTCAAAAGATGTTTTTAACGCACGTAGTTCTTTTGAACTAAACGGCAAACGTTATCATTACTACAAATTAGCAGCACTAGAAGATGCTGGTATTAAAAATGTTTCAAATCTACCTTATTCTATTAAAGTGTTACTTGAATCGGTTCTTCGTCAACATGATGGACGCGTTATTACAAAGGAACACGTTGAAAACTTAGCAAAATGGGGAACTAGCGAAGTGAAGGAAGTGGATGTACCATTCAAGCCTTCTCGTGTTATTCTTCAAGACTTTACAGGTGTACCGGCAGTAGTAGACCTTGCTTCTTTACGTAAAGCAATGGCTGATATGGGCGGAGATCCTGATAAAATTAATCCAGAAAAAACAGTTGATCTAGTTATCGACCACTCTGTACAAGTCGATCAATACGGATCAGCCGACTCTTTAGAAGCTAACATGGTTTTAGAATTCGAACGTAACGCAGAGCGTTATCAATTCCTAAGCTGGGCACAAAAAGCTTTCAACAACTACCGTGCTGTTCCACCTGCTACTGGTATCGTTCACCAAGTTAACCTTGAGTTCCTTGCTGACGTTGTTCATGTTCAAGAGAATGCAGACGGTGAATTAGAAGCTTATCCAGATACATTAGTAGGAACTGACTCTCATACGACAATGATCAACGGGATTGGTGTTCTTGGATGGGGTGTAGGTGGTATTGAAGCTGAAGCAGGAATGCTAGGTCAACCATCATACTTCCCAGTTCCAGAGGTTGTTGGGGTTAAATTAACAGGCGATCTTCCTAACGGAGCAACTGCTACTGACTTAGCTTTAAAAGTAACTCAAGTTTTACGTAGCCAAGGTGTTGTAGGTAAATTCGTTGAGTTCTTCGGTCCTGGAGTTCCTTCATTACCATTAGCAGACCGTGCGACAGTTGCTAACATGGCACCTGAATACGGCGCAACTTGTGGATTCTTCCCAGTTGATGCTGAAGCCCTTGATTACTTACGTCTAACTGGACGTGATGAAGAACAAATTCAAGTTGTTGAACAATATTGTAAAGCAAATGGCTTATTCTTTGATCCAAGCTTTGAGCCAGTTTATACAAATGTCATTGAAATCGATCTTTCAATTATTGAAGCAAACCTTTCTGGTCCTAAGCGCCCGCAAGACTTAATTCCTCTTTCTAACATGAAAGAAGAGTTTGTTAAAGCGGTTAGTGCACCACAAGGTAACCAAGGATTTGGTTTAAATGCTGATGAGCTTAATAAAGGTGTAACTGTTAACTTTGCAAACGGTGATCAAACAGAGATGAAAACAGGTGCTGTAGCAATCGCATCTATCACAAGCTGTACGAACACTTCTAACCCATATGTACTTGTAGGTGCTGGTTTAGTTGCAAAGAAAGCTGTAGAGCTTGGTTTAGAAGTTCCTAAATTTGTTAAAACTTCTTTAGCACCAGGATCTAAAGTTGTTACTGGTTACCTTCGTGATTCCGGATTACTTCCATATCTTGAGCAATTAGGCTTCAACCTAGTTGGTTATGGCTGTACAACATGTATCGGTAACTCCGGTCCATTAAAAGACGAAATCGAAAAAGCTGTTGCAGAAAGCGATTTACTTGTTACATCTGTCCTTTCTGGTAACCGTAACTTCGAAGGACGTATCCATCCTTTAGTAAAAGCTAACTACTTAGCTTCACCACCACTTGTAGTTGCTTATGCTCTTGCTGGAAATGTAAATATCGACCTTCAAAAAGAAGCAATCGGTAAAGATAAAAATGGCAATGACGTTTTCTTAAGTGATATTTGGCCAACAACTGCAGAAGTTGCTGATGTGGTTAAACAAACAGTAACTCCTGAGTTATTCCGTAGCGAATATGCAAATGTATTTGGTGACAATGCTCGTTGGAACGAAATTAAAACAAGCAATGAGCCATTATATACTTTTGATGAGAACTCTACTTACATCCAAAACCCTCCATTCTTTGAAGGGTTAACAGCAGAGCCAGGTGAAGTTAAGCCATTATCAGGTCTTCGCGTAGTAGCTAAATTTGGAGACTCTGTAACAACTGACCACATTTCTCCTGCAGGTGCTATCGGTAAAAATACACCAGCTGGTAAATATCTATTAGAAAATGGCGTTGAGCCACGTGATTTCAACTCATACGGTTCTCGTCGTGGTAACCATGAAGTAATGATGCGTGGTACATTCGCAAACATCCGTATTCGTAACCAAATCGCTCCAGGTACAGAAGGTGGCGTAACTACTTACTGGCCAACTGGCGAAATTACACCAATCTATGATGCTTGTATGCAATACAAAGCGGACGGAACAGGCTTAGTAGTATTTGCTGGTAAAGACTATGGAATGGGATCTTCTCGTGACTGGGCAGCAAAAGGAACGAACCTACTAGGAATCAAAACAGTTATTGCTGAAAGCTTTGAGCGTATCCACCGTTCTAACCTTGTGTTAATGGGTGTTTTACCTCTTCAATTCAAGGATGGCGAAAGTGCTGATACTTTAGGCTTAACTGGTAAAGAATCAATCGACGTTCAAGTTGATGAAAATGTAAAACCACGTGACCTTCTAAAAGTTACAGCCACTGATGAAGCTGGAAACAAGAAAGAGTTTGAAGTTCTAGTTCGTTTCGACTCAGAAGTTGAAATTGACTACTACCGTCATGGTGGAATTCTTCCAATGGTGTTACGTGAAAAATTAAAAGCATAATAATTAAAAGGCCGCCTTACTTTTATGTAGGGCGGTTTATTTTTACGAACATTCATTTTGTAATATTATCCTCACAACCCGTAAAACTTATGAAAAACATATAATTAAAAAGAATCATTTTTTTATATCTCAAAAAAAATATTCATGTTAAAATAGGCAAGAATATTTAGAAGTTTCACAAATGGGAGGAGTCAAAAAGCTTTATGACAGAATCATTTTTACAATCCGTTTCATACGAAAATGGAACTTTAACCATTTTAGACCAAACGAAATTACCAAACCTAACAGAATTTATTAAAATAGATCGAATTGAAGATGCATGGGATGCCATTAAACAATTAAAGGTTCGTGGAGCCCCAGCTATTGGAATTGCTGCTGCATATGGTTTGTTGCTAGGAATTCAACACGCTACTGAAGAAAACTTCGATAATTTTTATGAAGATTTTCAAAAGCATTCAAACTATCTCTCCACGTCAAGACCAACAGCAGTCAATTTATTTTGGGCCTTAAAACGCATGAATGAACGAGTTCTCAAAGAAAAAGAAAAACCAATATCCTCCATAAAGAATGCTTTAGAAGAGGAAGCACATCTAATTCGTCAAGAGGATGAAGAGGTATGTCGCTCCATTGGTGAGCACGCCTTAACTTTATTTCATGATGGAATAGGTGTCCTTACTCATTGTAATGCAGGTGGAATTGCTACAGCAAAATACGGAACTGCATTAGCTCCGATGTATTTAGCAAAAGAAAAAGGCTGGAATATCAAAGTATACGCCGATGAAACACGTCCCTTGCTTCAAGGAGCTCGTTTAACAACTTGGGAGCTCCAACAGGCTGGAATTGACGTTACCCTAATCACAGATAGTATGGCAGCTATGGTTATGAGTAAGGGATGGATACAAGCAGTCATAGTTGGCTGTGACCGCGTAGCTGCAAATGGTGATGTTGCTAACAAAATTGGAACGTATGGTGTTGCGCTTCTAGCTAAAGCTCATAATATCCCGTTTTATGTAGCTGCACCTATTTCAACTATTGATTTATCGACACAAACTGGTCAGGATATACCGATTGAAGAAAGAAATGCCGAAGAAATCACAGAAGGTTTTGGGACCCTCACAGCACCTGTAGGTGTTAAAGTCTTTAACCCTGCTTTTGATGTTACCCCAGCTGAATTCATAACGGCCATTATTACCGAAAAGGGTGTACTAAAAGGGAATTATCAAGAAGAACTACCAAAGTTATTCCTATAAACGGTTGAAAGCAGGGAAATCATGATTTCAGAAATCAAACTAAAATCACAAGTGTGTGAAATCGGAAAAAGAATTTATGAAAAAGGCTTTGTTGCCTCCAATGATGGCAATATTTCCGTTCGAATTGATGAGGATACCTTCCTAGTAACTCCTACAGGTGTTAGTAAAGGGTTTATGACACCAGAAATGTTAATTAAAGTTGATGGTGACGGCAATCTCTTAGAAGGAGAACGAAAGCCGACTTCCGAAATTAAAATGCATCTTCGAGTTTACAAAGAACGTCCTGAAATAAAATCAGTTGTTCATGTTCATCCTCCGTATGCAACTGCTTTTGCCATTGCAGGTGTTCCTTTAGATCAAGCGACAATGCCGGAATCGATTGTTACACTTGGAACCATTCCAATCGCGGAATATGGTACACCTTCGACTGATGAACTGGCTTCTGCTATTAGTCCATTTATCCTTAATCATAATGGTGCCTTATTAGAAAACCACGGAGCCTTAACATGGGGAGAAAATTTAGATCAAGCTTATTTTCTAATGGAATCGCTTGAATTTTGTGCAAAGGTTAATTGGATTGCAAGGCAAATGAACGGAGATCGTGAATTAAACACGACAAATGTTGATCGTCTCCTTGAGATCAAGCGTCACCTAGGAAAGGAAAGTGCGTCACCAAGTGGAGTTCAAACAGCTAGTAACGCGCATGCAGAGAAAATAACCCCACCACTTGAGCGAAGCCTGACAGCAAAAGATATTGATTTGATTGTTGAAAAAGTGACTCAAGCAGTTGTTAAGTTATTAAAATAAAATTATTAGGGACTAGTGACAGTCCCTTTTTTGACTTTGCAGATTATTTCTATTAAATTAATGCTAAATGACGTTAACGAAAGATGTTTACTGAATCGTCACATTTATCGTCATTTAGTACATTGTGCTAACTACATTATCCTTGTTAATATAGGGTAAATGATATCGAGTTAGCAATGCATAAAGGAGGTCAAAGCAAATGATTAAAAAAGTAATTGCTGCGGTAGTACTGATTGCTTTATTTACAGTGGCTATTGTCCAAGCAATGGATAAACCAGCTGAAAAGAACGCATCTGTTTCAACAAAAAGTGTAGGAATTTCTACAGGTGTCAAAGCGCCTGATTTTGAACTTAATCAATTAGATGGTAAAAAAGTGAAGCTTTCAGATTTACAAGGGAAAAAGGTTATTTTAAACTTCTGGGCTACTTGGTGCCCTCCATGTAAAGCTGAAATGCCAGAAATGCAAAAGTATTTCGAAGAAAGTCCAAAAGACGTCGTTATTCTTGCTGTAAATATTGATCCACAATTAGACGTTCAAAGTTTTGTAGATGAGATGGGCATTACATTTCCAATTCCGTTAGACGAAGAGGATGATGTAAACTCTATTTACCAAGTAATTTCCATTCCAACTACTTATTTTATTGATACAAAAGGAATCATTCAATATAAACATATTGGTGCCATGACGTACGACTTAATGAAAAATAACGTCAAAAACATGAATTAACATGCAAAGAACTTAACATATAAGAGAACTTAACTTATATGTTAAGTTCTATTTTTTTGCTAAATAATAAATCTGTAAGTGCTAAATTTTCAAAAAGTTGTAATAATTATAACCGTTTCTGGGCATAATAACTGTTATCATAGGAAATAAGGAAGGTGAACAACAATGAGAAAACCTAGAAAACGCTCCTTTGCTGAACTTGTATTAGAAAACAAACGTCAACTTATGAAAGATCGCGATGCGTTAGATAG
Source organism: Pseudoneobacillus rhizosphaerae (assembly GCF_917563885.1). Lineage (GTDB taxonomy): Bacteria > Bacillota > Bacilli > Bacillales > Cytobacillaceae > Pseudoneobacillus > Pseudoneobacillus rhizosphaerae. Next base: position 108,241 of record NZ_CAKJTG010000001.1, on the reverse strand, counting down.
AATTGAAGAACGACTTGAAGAAAAGCGTTTAGGCAAAGCAGAGTAACCAAACAATTCCAATCATGTCTTTTCTCCGAAAAGGGAATACTCCTAATGAGGAGGGATAATCATGAGTAATATGAAAGGGCAACATCCAAAACAGTTTAAGCCAGATCATATAGGTACACAACCTAGAGGATTCGGTGGAAATAAAGGAAAAAAGATGCAGGATACGTCAGGAAAACATGCGCAAGTAATCCAAACAAAAGGTGAATAATTAAACATCACTTTTTTAAAAACTCACTAGCTCTTACGGCTAGTGAGTTTTATTTTAGTAAAATATAATTTATGTATGGATTGAAAAACTTCATTATACCCAAAAATTATCTGTGTGACAGAGGCACTTTCATCACATACTATTTTTGTACCAGCAAACATCATCGAGGAGGAAATAAAATGGCATATAATAACAAACCAAAACCTGATGACCGTTCTGACAACGCAGAAAAGCTTCAATCCATGATCCAAGACACGATTCAGAATATGGAAGAAGCGGAAGAGTCATTAGAATTTGCAAACGATGACACACAACGTGCTCAAATTGAAGCAAAAAATGAAAGACGTCGAGATAGCATTGATGCTATGCGTGCAGAAGTTAAAGACGAGTCCAATGCTCAAGGGAACCAATACGAATAGCCAATAAAAAAGAGAGAGAGTGGAGGATACCTCCAATCTCTCTCTTTTTATCTATACTGATTTATATGGTAAGATAAGAAAAAAATACAAAAGTAGTGATTGAATGAACCATAGACAGGCAAACAATATTGGAGAAAAAGATATATATATGTGGATAACGAAGTGGGAACAAGAAATATCAGCACATGGCTCCATGAAGGATGAAAGTGAAATTTACAATTTTCTAAAGACTATTAAAGAAGATGAAAGTCCCAATATTTATTCTCAACTAGTAACTTTATTAGCAAGATCAAGAAGCAATAAAAAAGAAAACAACACACTGATTACAAAGTGGTTGGAAAAAGCTATTTCGCTTGATCCAAACAACCAATATGCGAAGGAATATTTGTTAAAAGACAAATGGCTATCATACCAAAATATTTTTGATAACTTGAGTTTCCCTATATTTAGGGAAACAGATAATAGAACTGCTAAGAAGAAAATAGTGGATGAATATTTAACGATTTGCCGAAGCTTTCTTTCCTCTGCAGATGAAATCCATGATGAACTAAACAAGCAATGCGAACTAATCCAAAATGATGACAGCAGGACCTTAAATAAACTTAAACAAGTACGGACCATGTTTGAAACCATGGTAGACGAAGTTAGTAACCTTCTCAAAGTCGTAACTGATTTAGACGAGTCTTTTTCAGGTGTATTTTATGCTACTGTCCATTTAGAAAATCTAAAGCTCCATTTGGAAGCAATTAATACATTAAAAACAAACTGGTCAGCCTTTTTTAATGAGGATAATAGTACCACATATGAAGAAAAAAAGGCACTTGATCAACTTAAACTTATGATTGGGCTTGATACTGTAAAAGAAAGAGTTAAAGATTTTTATTCGTTTTTAAAATACCAAAAGGAAAGAAGTTCTTTTGGTTATCAAACAAAGGATGAAATCAGTTTGAATATGATTTTAACTGGTAATCCTGGAACTGGTAAGACAACACTAGCAAGGCTTTTAGCAAAAATTTATCATGAGCTAGGTGTATTGCCTCGAGAGGAAGTAATCGAGACCAATCGTGCACAGCTCGTTGGTTCGTTCGTAGGGCAAACCGAAGAAAATGTCCAAGCTATCGTAAAAAAAGCGGTTGGTGGTGTCCTTTTCATAGATGAAGCCTATAGTTTAAAAAGAGAAGGACAATCTGGAAATGATTATGGACAGGCAGCTATTGATACACTAGTTTCACTTATGACTAGCAAAGAATATGGAGGGAAATTTGCGGTAATCCTTGCTGGTTATCCGGAAGAAATGCGACAGTTTATCGACGCAAACACTGGTTTACGAAGCCGTTTTCCGCAATCCAATTTCATTCATCTTCCAAACTATTCGAATGTTGAATTGATTTCAATAGCAGAATCGATTGCCCAAGCAAATGATTATCTGCTTACAAATGAAGCGAGAGTAGAATTAGCAGACAGGCTAGACAAAGAGAGAGTGGATGAAACCTTTGGAAATGCTCGAACGGTCAAAAATATTGTCTTAGAAGCCATTTTTAGAAAAGGGGCAAATGGGAAGGAGGACAATGATTCAATCATCAAATATGTATTGTTAGAGAAAGAAGATTTTTCCTCAATAACTGATGACCAAGATGAAAATCCTAACGAGCTGCTTAAAAACCTAATTGGACTAGAAACTGTTAAGAAAGAAATGGAGTCATTAATAGCCTTTGTCAAAGTTCAAAAACTTCGCCAAGAAAATAGTTTACCAATTGTTCCTATTCAATTACATGCTGTTTTTAGCGGTAATCCCGGAACGGGAAAAACGACTGTCGCCAAGATTTATGCAAATTTTTTAAAGACGTATGGGATTTTAAAAAGAGGACATTTAATCATTACTAGTCGTTCCGATTTTGTAGCTGGTTATGTAGGACAAACTGCAATTAAAACAAAGAAAAAAATTAAGGAAGCTTTAGGCGGCGTCCTCTTTATCGATGAGGCATACTCATTATTAAGCCCATCTGGTAATGATTTTGGCAAAGAAATGATTGATACACTTGTCGATGAAATGACAAAACATAATGAAAATCTTGTCGTTATATTAGCTGGATATCCGAATGAAATGGAAAAGCTACTCGAAAGTAATCCAGGTTTACGTTCTCGATTTAAGAAGTTTTTCTCTTTTCCTGATTATTCAGTTGAAGAGCTCGTAATAATGATGGAAAAGTATGGAGAACGTTTTCATTATCAACTAACTGAAGAAGCCAAAAACTTTTTATACGACACATTGAGGACTATGAAAATAGAAGGAAACGGTCGTTTTGCGACTAATTTAATTGATGAAGCCATTCAGGCACAATCTCTACGATTAGTTATTGAAACAGCTGAAAATGCCCACCTCCTAACACCAGAGATACACATAGAAAAATCTGACGTGGAAGTGGCACTAAAAAAGAATAGAGGAGAATAATAGATGTTGGTTTCAACTAAAGAAATTGAAGTTCGATATGCCGAAACGGATCAAATGGGAGTCGTTTATCATGCTAATTATTTAATATGGATGGAAGTAGGAAGAACAACCCTCATCCAAGATTTGGGATTTAATTATGCTGAAATGGAAAAGGACGGAATTATTTCACCAGTTATGGATATTCAAATTTCTTATAAAAAACCTTTACGTTATGGTGAAAAAGCAACCGTTAAGACTTGGATTGATGAATATGATGGGTTGCGAGTTAGCTATGGATACGAAATTTTGACGATGGATGGCGAATTAGCCGTTACAGCAGTATCCAAACATGTCTGTGTTAAAAAAGAGAATTTCCGTCCAGTAATTATTAGAAAACTATACCCCGACTGGCATGCTGCCTATGAAAATGCAAAAAAGCAGTAGATAGACTTTAAGAGGTGAAAAACAATGGCTTTCGGATTAAAAAGGGAGCAACTCGTCGAATGGAAACAAAAAATTGATGATGGAGAAGTGGCATTTTTAACACATTATTGGCAGGACGATCGTTTTCCAGGCTATAATACTGTCACAAAAGTAGGGTGCTCAGATTTAAGTAAACTAGCGGATTGGGGTAGTAAACATTCTCTAGATCCCAAATGGATCCACCATCGTAAAGATGGCTACTCCCATTTTGACCTAATTGGAGATAGACAAAAAGCCATTCTGTTGAAGGAAGGATTGTTAGAACATATTTGGTAACCAAATATTAAACAAAAAACGATCACTTCAAAAATGAGGTGATCGTTTTCTACACTAAAGTTCCCATTTTACGCTATCTATACGGGAATGAAAAATTGACCTGAAAGAAATAAAAGGAAAACGATTATAGTATGTAACAGGATGGAGAGTAATATGTTATTTGTTTTTAGTTTTATCAAGGAAAAACCTAAGCTAAAAAAGGCCATAAGAATGGATAGAAAAAGGTTGTATCCAAAACTAAATAAATAAATGCCAAATGCAACAGCCAGTATGAAGACTGTCCATTCAGTACTTAAAAACTGGCGAAATAAGTCTAAGAGAATTCCTCTCCATAATGATTCGAACAGAATCGCATGTACTAAACAATACATAAAAGCCCCCAATAAATTGGAATCCACTTGAGGAAAAAGTCCAAGGAACATTAAACTAACTGCTATGATTACAATTAAATATTTATTTAACTTTGAAACTCTTCTGGATTTAGTAGTAAAGCCTAATTGAACGGTTTGTTTAAACATTTTCAATACGTAATGAAGGGCTATTATAGGTATTAATTGCAACAATTCACCTAGTAAAAGGATTATGTTTAGGGATAAATTTAAATTTTCAATAAATCGATACCCATAAAGAATCATCAAATAGCTAAACACAAAAGCATTTAAGCTCCATACTAGCATTCTAGATTTTTCCGAAGATAAGAATAAAATGAAAATTAGTTGAATGATCATGATAAAAAAAACAATTTCGTATAATCGGAAATGAAACGCGAGCAATTCAACAGGGAAGAAGGCTATTAATAAAAAAGTAAAAAGTCGATTTGTTTTGTCCATAGAGACTCCCCTCCATATCATACCCTTTCAAATTCATTTTAGCAGGGATATTAAAATAAGAAAACTCCGCCATTTAGCGGAGCCACTGGGTCATATGATTTATTATTTCTTTATATTGTTTATCAGCATCTTTTAAACCAAAGGCTTTCGCTTCCTGAAGAGGAACCACTCTGTATTGTGTTAAATGTTTATTGGATACATATGTTGGAGAAAATTCAGGGTTTGATAATTCAATATCAGTTCCATTTGGACTTACTTTTTTAGTGATTTTGATGGTGGCCAACCCACCGATATCTTTATAATCCCGCATTTGACCTGATATAAAGTTCCCCAATGAATATACAATAAAAGCATTTCTTTGATCTTTTGTTTTAACCATTTGCATGGGCTGTAAAACGTGAGGATGGTGACCAAAAATGATATCGACCCCTTCATCAACTAAAAACTGTCCTAATAATTGTTGCTCTTCTGTAGGGATTCGCTGGTATTCGTTTCCCCAATGAATGCTCATGACAACAACATCAGCCAAAGCTTTTGCTTTATGTATTTCGGTTTTCATCTTTTCCTGATCAATTAAGTTAACCAAAAAGTCCTTACCTTTCGGGACAGGTATTCCGTTCGTCCCATATGAATAGGATAAAAACGCCAACTTCACACCATTTTTATGTAATATTCTTAGTTTCTCCTGGTCCTCTTTATCCTTAAAGAACCCTACATACGGTAAACCAACCTTTTCGTAATACTCGATAGACCTAAGAATTCCTTTTTCCCCTTTATCAAGAGAATGATTATTGGCCGTTGATACGATGTCAACTCCTGCATCAATCAGTGCATCTCCAACCTCTTGTGGACTATTAAATGTCGGATAACTGGTTAATCCCATTTCAACTCCACCAAGAACCGTTTCCTGATTAGCTATCAATAAATCTGGTTTTTGTAACTTGCCTTTTACATGCTTAAACATTGGCTTAAAATCATATCCAGAAGAGGACAGTGCATCCTCATAAACCCAGTCATGAATTAATATATCTCCAATTGCTCCTAAGGAAAGTTGGGTAGTCATTTCTTTTCCACTTAAGAAGACTTCCCTAGTTTCGTGGCCGGAAGCGGGATAGATGACCTCTTTACGAGAATCTTGGTAGAAATTAACTATTAAGAAGGTGGAAATTGCAACAATTCCTAAAATAAAAATAATCGAAAACAAAAATGAACGCTTTTTCATCGAATACTCCTTTATAAAATTAGGCATACCTATCATAAAATAATATAATATATTTAATTGTCTAATAGTTGATTTTTTAAAAAATTGTTTTACTGAACTACTAAACAAAGAGGTGATTATCATTTTCCAACTGACTGGTAGTGCTTACCAAAAGCTAGAAGAAATCGTACACTCAGAGCAAAGAACTCCCGATGAAAAACTTTATGTAAGATTGTCAATGGGAATAGGGTGAGGGGGACCTCAGCTAAAGCTGTCTCTGGAGGAGCAGCCATTAACCAAGGATCACCATTACACTTTTCACGATCTTCAAATCCTCATACATCCAAATGATTACGTTTATTTTCATCAAACAAAGTTAGATTATATTAAAGATGTATTTGGAAATGGACAATATAAGCTGTTGAAAATGTAAAAACGGATTCTTTAAAAGAACCCGTTTTTATTTGTATACTTTCATTATTCCCATTCATCTAACAAATTTATTAGCTCATCAAAATTTTTGACAACCCTTATCGGATTACCCTCACAATACAATTCCTGATTATATTCAAAAAACTCCACATTAAAATCATCCACAGTCAAACTCTCACCAACATTCATTGAAAATACATAGTTATCATGATCTTTTTCCATATAGATCTTGCTCCTTTTCGAGTGAAGAAACTATTTATATTGTTATTTTACTCGAAAAGGAGAGTGTAAAAATCAGTCTGTTTTGACAAAATACCGACACTTCACGATCTACCTAAGATGGAATTCTATCCGAAACATCGTCCCGAAACCTTCTGTGCTTTCAACAGTTATTGTGCCATGGTGTTCCTCAATAATTCTTTTACAAACACTTAATCCAACTCCAGTGCCCGTATCTTTGGTAGTATGAAAGGGAAGAAAGAGATTTCGCAAGGTTTGTTCATTCATCCCACAACCATTATCTTTAATCACCACAACCGCCCTGTTTTCTTCCATAACGGTATAGTAATCGATGATACCATTTCGACTTTTATCCTGTCGTAATTCAATCGCTTCTAGTGCATTTTTTAATAGGTTTAGAAACACCTGTTTAAGTTGCTTATCATTAGCGACAAAATCAATTTCCTCATCAGTAAATCGATTACGGATGGTTATATTTTTTAATATCGCTTCACATTCGTAAAGCAAGCTTGTATCTTTTACTATTTGATTTAAGGATATTCTTTTTGGGGTTTGTTCCGATGGTTTAGATTCATTTAAAAACTCGTAAATCAATTGATCGGCACGTTTAAGTTCTTCTAAAGCAATATCTACATACTGCTCTTTCCCAATTTCTATTAAATACGGTTTAAGTAGTTGTAGGAAGCCACCGACAACTGTTAATGGATTTCTTATTTCATGTACAATTCCAACCGCGAGCTTATCGATAGTTTGATAGTGATAGTCCTTGATAGAATCTGTTTGTGACTGCATATCCATTTTTATCATCCTCATTGTCAATTAATTTTTATCTTCTAATAAATTTAATGACAAAAAGCCTAATAATATTCCAACTTTCGACTAAACATTTAATAAAAAAACAGCAGAGACACCTTACTAAAGGCGTTTCTGCTGTTTAGATCCCATCCACTTAATCTTCGGTTCTGTTTTATTCATTATTCTCTTGAAGTTCGCACGATGTCGGTATATAACGAAAAAGGCTAAAATAGCTACAACAATTATTAACCAAATGTCCCAAACAATTAAAGAATAAATAATGGCAGCTATTGCGGCAAGCATCGAAGAAAGAGAAACATATTTAGTTATGTACAGACATAGGAAGAAAATAACTAGCACAATTAAAAACATCAAAGGAGCATAAAATAAAAGAACGCCTCCAGAGGTAGCAACGGCCTTTCCACCTCTAAAATTAGCAAATATCGGATACATATGTCCTACGACAGCAAATATACCAACTAGTAAAGCATGCATTTCTAAATCAAATAAAAATGGTAAGGACGCAGCTAGTGTTCCCTTTAAGATATCCGCTATGGTAACCGTCAATCCTGCTTTTATCCCCAATGTCCGAAAGGTATTGGTTCCGCCAAGATTTCCACTTCCATGCTCACGAATATCTTTTCCATAAAATAGCTTCCCAATGATCAGTCCAGAAGGGATTGACCCAAGTAGATAGGCTATTAGGATTACAACTATGTTCATTGCCATGAGAACTTCCCCTTCAAATAAATATTCGTTTTTTTATTGTACCATTAATCCATAATTATTAGCTACTCATGATTGAATTGGAAGGTAAAATTAAGTGTTTGTTTCGTAAATATATAGTACGATGGAGACGGGAGGAGATAAAAAATATGGCACGCGTTGAACACTTCCGAAAGAAAACAATCTCACCAAAATGGATTGTTACAGGATTATTTTTGGCTATTTTGATGATTATATCTTCAATTCTACTGCTCTTATATCCATACGCTTCGAAAGAAAAAATTGATTATTTTCAAGGCAAAAGCCCAATCCTTTATCAAAATGAGCAACAAGGTAATGCCCTTATAGACGGAGAAACTGTTTTTTTACCGATTAAATTTATTAAAGAGCAACTCGATGATTCTCTCATTTTTGATGAAAAATCTAAATCTATTATTATTACAACAGAAAATAAGGTGATTCAAATGCCGACTGAGTCATTAACTTATTATGTGAATGAAAAGCCCGTTACGCTTCATTTTCCTTCGATCCAATCTGCAAATGGAGAATTGTATGTGGCTCTAGAACCGTTACTTAAATATTATCCCATTCAATATACATTATTAACCGAGAACGAAGGGATATGGATTCATTCAAATGGTGATGAATTGGTTCATGGTTCCATAAAAGCGGGAGACATCCATAGGGAGATGCTTCGCCTAAGAACAGAACCTACATTGCGATCTAGCTATGTTGCAGAATTGAAAAACACTGAAAAAATATATATAGAAAGCGAAAAAGAAGAGTATTACTTCATTCGTAAAGAAAACGGGATTGCAGGATATCTTAATAAAGAATTTGTCATAGAAGAGAATACCGAGCAAATCCTAGTAAAAAATGAAAACAAAGCGAAGAATTTAACAAAAATTAAAGGTCCAATTCGTCTAACATGGGAAGCGGTGTACACGAAAAACCCAAACACGAAACAACTTCCTGAGATGCCTGGCATTAATGTAGTTTCACCAACTTGGTTTGAACTAGAAAATGAAGCAGGAAATATCCAAAACTTAGGCTCACTAGATTATGTGAAATGGGCTCATTCAAAGGGATTCCAAGTATGGGGATTATTTTCAAATGCCTTTGATCCCGAGCTTACTCATTTAGCATTTAAAGATTATGAAACTCGACAAAAGATGATTCGTCAGCTTTTACATTATAGTCAAATGTATCAGTTAAATGGTATAAATCTTGATATCGAGAATGTAAATGTGGAAGACGGTCCACTGATTACCCAATTTGTAAGAGAAGCAACGCCACTTTTTCACGAGGCTGGCCTCACTGTTTCCATGGATATTACCTTTATCTCTACAAGTGGCAATTGGTCTGTCTTTTATGAACGAGAAAAGCTAAGCAAAATTGTTGATTATATAATGGTGATGGCCTATGACGAGCACTGGGGATCTTCACCTGTTGCTGGAAGTGTCGCAAGTTTGCCATGGGTGGAACAAAATATTGAAAAGCTACTCACAGTTGTTCCGAATGAAAAATTGATTCTAGGAGTTCCTCTATATACTAGACTTTGGAAAGAGCAAACGTTATCCGATGGTCAAATTGAAGTGACATCAAAAGCATTATCAATGTCTAAAATAAAAGAATGGCTTGCTAAGAACAATCTTAAGCCAACATATGATGCTGCAACTGGACAAAATTATGCGCAAATTTACTTAAAAGATGAGGATGCTACCTACAAGGTGTGGCTAGAGGATGAGCTTTCACTTAGTAAACGAGCCGAAGTCATGATGAAATATGACTTAGCAGGAGTGGCGAGCTGGTCTAGATTTTTCGCGGATGATACCGCTTGGGCTGCATTGCATACGACCGATCCTAACTATACAAAAGCTGATGAAAAGTAATCTTTATGTCAAAATCTCTGAGTAAGGCACATTGCTAGTAATTTTTTACCGAAACAAGGTAAGATTAAGGTAGTAAAGCCAATAGCAAAGGAGAGTAGGCCAATGAATATTCCATCCCGCGAAGAATTAGGTGCCATCTTAAAAAAAGCGAAAAGGATTGCCGTTGTTGGACTTAGCGATAATCCTGAACGAACTTCCTACATGGTATCCGCAGCAATGCAAAAAGCAGGCTACGAAATTATCCCTGTGAACCCATCTGTTAAGGAAGTATTGGGCGTTCCATCAGTAGCTTCTTTAAAAGAAATTGATGGTCACGTGGACATCGTAAATGTATTTCGCCGCTCCGAGCATTTAGTAGAAGTGGCAAAAGAATTTGACGAAATGGATGCAGATGTATTTTGGGCGCAACTAGGTTTAGTTAATGAAGAAGCCTATCAATTTCTAACAGATAAAGGTTATAAAGTTGTAATGGATCGTTGTATCAAGGTCGAGCATGCACTAACAAAATAAAAATTTCAGGATAAACTTAACCAATAAAACATAGGTCGTTTTGACCTATGTTTTATTATGTTCTCAGTACAAATGCCAAATTTTTAATACTAGATTCTCTCGAAGTAAATATCGACTTTTTGATACTTTATGACGAAATAGGGTTTGCCAAATCGTAATTAATAGATAAAATAAACGGTAGACAATGCTTAAACTATGTTAAAATAGAAATATCGAACTATTGTTCTATTTGCATAATTCTTATTTTTTTAGAGGAAAACAAGATTACCTCGCGAATTCTTAAGCAAAGTATAACTAAACAATTATTATAAAAAGATCTACCTAAAGAGAGAAGCTTTAAAAGTGAAAGGGGTATATTAGTGGCAAAAACAAAACAAGCCTTTGAATACAATGATGATGCCATACAAGTGCTCGAAGGTCTTGAAGCCGTTAGAAAACGACCGGGAATGTATATCGGAAGTACAGATAGCCGCGGACTTCATCATCTCGTATATGAAATTGTTGACAATTCTGTTGACGAAGCTTTAGGGGGATATGGGAATCATATCACCGTTAAAATACACAAAGATAATTCAATAAGTGTTATTGATAGAGGACGTGGTATGCCTACAGGTATGCACAAGATGGGCAAACCGACGCCTGAGGTAATCTTAACCGTTCTTCATGCTGGAGGAAAATTTGGACAAGGTGGTTACAAAACAAGCGGTGGCTTGCACGGTGTAGGTGCCTCTGTTGTTAACGCCTTATCTGAATGGCTAATTGTAAAAATTAAACGCGATGGCTTTGTTTACGAACAAAGATTCGAAAATGGCGGTAAACCGGTAACAACACTTGAAAAAGTGGGGAAAACAAATCAAACGGGTACAACTATTCATTTTAAACCCGACCCTCAAATCTTTTCTACAACCTCATATAACTATGAAACCCTGTGTGAACGCCTAAGAGAATCCGCCTTTCTCTTAAAAGGACTAAAAATCGAAATTATCGATGAACGTAATGATGTACAGGATGTTTATCACTATGAAAACGGAATTGAGGCATTCGTAGAATATTTAAATGAGGAAAAAGATGTCCTCCAGCCTGTTGTAAGCTTTGAAGGTGAACAAAACGGGATTGAAGCTGATTTTGCCTTCCAATTTAATGATGGTTATTCAGAAAACGTCCTTTCATTTGTAAATAATGTACGTACTAAAGACGGCGGTACACATGAAGCGGGAGCCAAAGCAGCCCTGACAAGAATTTTTAATGAGTATGCCCGAAAGGTATCGCTATTAAAAGAGAAAGATAAAAACCTTGATGGATCAGATATTCGAGAAGGGCTTTCTGCTATTATTTCCGTTAGAATACCAGAAGAAATGCTCCAATTTGAAGGTCAAACAAAAGGCAAGCTAGGGACAAGCGAAGCAAGATCTGCGGTTGATGCAATCGTTTCGGAGCATTTATCCTACTTTCTTGAAGAAAATCCAGATATTAGCTCGCTGTTAATAAAAAAATCTATAAAGGCCTATCAAGCACGTGAAGCTGCTAGAAAAGCACGTGAAGAGGCTAGAAGTGGGAAAAAGCGCAAACGTTCGGAAGCCGCACTATCCGGAAAACTAACTCCTGCCCAATCAAGAAACCCTCAGAAAAATGAATTATATCTTGTAGAGGGAGATTCAGCAGGCGGCTCTGCAAAGCAAGGGCGAGACCGTAAATTCCAAGCAATCTTACCGTTAAGAGGTAAGGTAATTAATACAGAAAAAGCCAAGCTATCAGATATCTTTAAAAATGAAGAAATCAACACGATTATTTATGCTATTGGCGGTGGTGTTGGCACTGATTTTAATATTGAAGATATCAATTACGATAAGGTTGTCATCATGACCGATGCTGATACAGATGGTGCACATATTCAAGTTCTTTTATTAACCTTCTTTTACCGTTACATGAAGCCTTTAATTGAAGCAGGAAAAGTATTCATTGCTCTTCCACCGCTATATAAAGTTAGTAAGGGAACAGGCAAAAAAGAAATAATTGAATATGCCTGGACTGATGATGACTTACAATCGGCTATTAAAAAGGTTGGTAGAGGCTATATCATTCAAAGGTATAAAGGACTTGGAGAAATGAATGCAGATCAGTTGTGGGATACCACAATGGATCCAGAAACTCGAACCCTCATTCGTGTCCGTATTGACGATGCAGCCCGTGCTGAACGCCGTGTGACTACGTTAATGGGTGATAAAGTTGAGCCTCGTCGAAAATGGATTGAATCCAATGTGGCATTCGGATTAGATGATGAGGATTCTAATATACTTGAAAATGAAATTATCACAATTACAGAGGAGGATTCTGAATCATGAGTTTAGGAGAAAAATTTCGGGATCTCCCTCTTGAAGATGTTATAGGTGACCGATTTGGTCGATATAGTAAATATATTATTCAAGAACGTGCATTACCAGATGCAAGAGATGGGTTGAAGCCTGTTCAACGGCGGATATTATATGCGATGCACGTTGAAGGTAATACTCAAGAAAAGGGCTTTAGAAAATCAGCTAAAACAGTTGGTAACGTTATCGGTAACTATCATCCACACGGTGATTCTTCCGTATATGAAGCAATGGTTCGTATGAGTCAGGATTGGAAGGTTAGGAACCTATTAATTGACATGCACGGAAATAATGGAAGTGTCGACGGTGATCCTCCTGCTGCAATGCGTTACACGGAAGCAAGGTTATCTGCTATTGCAGGGGAGCTCTTACGAGATATCGAAAAAGAAACAGTTGACTTTATTCCAAACTTTGATGATACATCAAGTGAACCAACCGTTTTCCCAGCAATGTATCCAAATTTATTAGTTAATGGTTCTACTGGAATTTCAGCTGGTTATGCAACCGATATACCACCACACCATCTTGGTGAGGTTATTGATGCGGTTATGATGAAGATGGACCAACCGGATGTATCTGTTGAACAATTAATGACTGTCATTAAAGGACCTGATTTCCCAACAGGTGGGATCATCCAAGGTGTCGATGGAATAAAGAAGGCCTATGAAACAGGTAAAGGTAAAATTATTATTCGTTCCAAAACGGAAATCGAAGAGGTCCGTGGCGGTAGACAACAAATTGTCATTACAGAAATCCCATATGAAGTGAATAAATCCAACTTAGTAAAGAAAATGGATGATTTCCGTCTTGATCGTAAAGTTGAAGGAATTTCAGAAATTCGTGATGAAACAGACCGAACTGGCCTTCGAATTGTAATTGAACTTAAAAAGGATGCTAATGCTGAAGGGGTTCTAAACTATCTTTATAAAAATAGCGACCTTCAAGTGACTTATAATTTTAATATGGTCGCCATTCATAAAAAACGACCAATGCTTATGGGGCTTCGTGAGCTTTTAAGTGCTTATATTGAACATCAGCGTGAAGTTGTAACCAGAAGGTCACAATTTGAGCTCAAAAAAGCAAGCGAACGCCAACATATAGTTGAGGGCTTAATGAAAGCTCTTTCCATTCTTGATCAAGTGATTGCAACCATTAGAGCTTCAAAAGATAAACGAGATGCAAAAGATAATTTGATTGCTAAGTTCATGTTTACCGAGCCACAAGCCGAAGCAATTGTTTCTTTACAGCTTTACAGATTAACTAATACGGATATTACAGCATTACAAAATGAAGCTGCTGAATTAGCTAAGAAAATTGAAGAGTTAACTGCAATTTTAAATAGTGAATCAAAATTATTATCTGTTATTAAGAAGGATTTAAAAGATGTTAAGAAGAAGTATGCTGATGAGAGACGCTCAAAGGTTGAAGCAGAAATTGAAGAGATTAAAATCAATCTCGATGTGATGATTGCCAATGAGGATGTTATTGTCACAGTCACGAAAGAGGGCTATATCAAACGAACAAGCCAACGTTCATATGCAGCCTCGAACGGTCAAGACCTTGCAATGAAAGATTCTGATCGATTACTAGCAAAGCTTGATATGAATACAACAGATGTTGTGCTTTTATTCACAAATAAAGGTAATTACTTATATTGCCCTGTTCATGAGTTGCCAGATATTCGATGGAAAGATCTTGGCCAACATATAGCTAATATTATTCAAATCGACCGAGATGAATTTATCATAAAGGCAATTCCAATAAAAGATTTCGAAGCACCAGCCTTTTTACTATTTGTAACGAAGAACGGTATGGTTAAGAAAACGGAGTTAAATCAGTACAAAGCACAAAGATATTCTAAACCTCTAACAGCCATTAATCTAAAGGACGATGACGAAGCAGTTGATGTCCATTTAACAGACGGATCAAACGAGTTGTTTATAATCACTTCAATTGGTTACGCTCTTTGGTTCCCTGAGGAAGAAGTAAGCATCGTTGGGGCAAGAGCTGCTGGAGTGAAAGGTATCAATTTAAAGGATGGCGATTTTGTCATTGGAGGAAAATTACTTTCACCAGCAGATAAAAAATCAATCGTAATTGTCACCCAACGCGGATCAATCAAGAGAATGAAATTATCCGAATTTGAACGGGCTTCAAGAGCGAAAAGAGGAGTAATCATTATTCGTGAACTAAAGGCAAATCCGCATCGTGTTATTGGATTCTCAATAGCTAGTGAGGGTGATGTTCTTTTCCTACAATCCGAAAAAGGAAAGATTGAGAGCATTAACACCTCTGATATTCGATTTAACGATCGTTATTCAAATGGATCATTCCTAATGGATGAATCTGATAGTGGACTGACTAAAGAAATCTGGTTAATTGAAAATGAAAATAATTGAATAAGCACTAATTTGTTTACCCCTCATTTATTTTTATGAGGGGTTTTTATATTTTGCTATTACACATATTACATATATTACATGATTTTCCCAAAAATGGTGATACTAACGTAAAAGGCCATAGGAGGAATCATTGATGAAAAAGGAACTTTTATTTGCATTTACAGCACTATTTTTAATGTCTTTAACCGCTATCACGGGGGTATATGCAGTTGAAAATGATCCCGAAATGGTACCATTAGTAAATCAGCAACAAGAAGATATAAATGGGGATGGACAAAATGATGAAATTTTACTTTTAGGGTTACCATATCAAAAAAATGATATTGTTTATAAAGAGTTTTCGTTAACCATTCATCTTTCTAATGGAAAAACCTATCAAGAAATGTTACCTTACGGATTAGATCCTAAACTGGATTTAATGGATATAAATCATGACGGAATTAAAGATGTATTTATTAGCATTCCGACTGGCCAAAGTGGAGGTATGAGCAAGCATTACCTCTATTCAGCAAAAGAAAATCAAATCTCCAACATACCAATTCCTGAACTAGAAATACTAGGTCAATTTAAAAATGGATATAAAGCACAGATATCAATCCCAGCGACAAAGAAATCCTTTGTATTTGACTTAATGGTTCGAAAAGAGATGTATGAATCATTAGGAATGTATCAGAATGGTAAATTAAATGAACCAACAGAACTGATGGTACTTCCTTACAAAAAATTAAAGCCATTGGCAACAAAAGGATTAGACTATGGGCTAAAAGGAGTACAAATGATTACTGGAACTTCAAAAACAGATAAAATTGCCTATGTGGAAACAAGTTGGTATTACCGGAATGGGGATTGGAAGTTAATTAATACTGAAGTTAAGGAAGTCAGAAAATAAATAATAGGCTTTTGTCACGATATTATTGCCTGAACCATACGGTATGCTAAGTATTGCTACATTGAAAGGATAATTAAAACTTATTCAACTTGAGTAGAGAAATTAAACATAATAATATTATGTAAACTAACAATAAAAAAAACCAAGATGATACAATCAGTCTTTGTTTTTTTTATCATTATTAAAATGATTCTACAACATGAATAATACATCAATTTAGTAGAAAAATAACAATGAGGTGTTGAAACTTATGAAAAAAGATGACTTTGATCAAGTAGAAAGCGAAATCATTCAAGCAAGTTTATTTGGTGCTAAAGAAGATATCATTCATAAAAGCACATCAGATGAAGGTCACGATTTACGTGTAGCTAATCATTTTGGAACAAATTTAAAACAAGTTCAACAAGACGAATAAAAAAATCTCTGGCGATCTAATTGCCAGGGATTTTTTTATCAATAGTTTAGATATTTTATGTAAATGAATCTGAAGGATATTTATAAGAAAATTTTTATTCCGTCTCACTATTTAAAGTAAACTTGGTATTTGAGACCCCTTCTTTGTTTTTTGTTACAGCTTCCTAGAATAGATATTATGTTAACTAGGAAAATTCCTTAATAGAACAATAACTCCCCTTTCAACTTTTACAATTACAATGAATACAAAAAACCGAGGAGTAAAGTAATCCCTCGGTTTTTTATAAAATTTATTCTTTTGCAGTAGTTGTAGCTTCTTCCAATACATCTGAATGCATTTCGTTAGTTACAACAGTTGTTGCTTGTACAGCAGAGTTTTTTGAAGCATGTAGTTTTGCATTTTCGCTTGCTTTTACACTAGCCTTTGCATTAACTTTATTTTGAACAGCAGGTTTAACTTCTTCAGTAGTTGTTACTGTTACAGTTGGTTCTACTGCCACTTCAGTTGTCGGTACAGTTGTTTCAGCATCAGTTTCAGCTACTGGTGTAGTCCCTTCTGTTACCACATCTGTAGTTGTAGCAAGATTTGATTCTACTGCTTCGTTAGAAGTTATTACTGGTGCAGTAGGTTCTGCTTCCACTTTACTTGTTACTACTGGAGCAGTTTCATTCTCAGTTTCTACCTCAGTAATTTTTTCAGTTGCTACTTGTTTTACTACAGCTAATACTGCAGAGTTGGGGGCAGCATGTAGTTTCGCAACAGCACTAACATGAACACTCGCTTGAGAGTTTGCTTTATTCTCAGCAGATGGATTTTCCTTTACTGCGCCATCAGCGTCTTCATTAGATACCTCTGCCTCTTCATCATCTTTTGTTTGTACTATAGCATCAACATTAAGGTCCATTTTCTTAGAATTTTCATCTGAATCTTCATTATCTTCGTCTGTTTGTACGGCTGAATCAGAATCAGCATCCATGTCCACTTTTACAGCTTCTATTGCTGCATCTTCTTCATCTTCTGTTTTCACAACAACATCGTTATTTACAGTGATGTCTTCATTCGATTTAGAATCAGCATTTGTTTCTGGAGTTGAACTTTGATCTGTTATTGCTTCAGAATCAACTTTCACAGTTTCTTCAGTTGTAGGTGCCTGAACAGTAGTATCTGCTGTTACATGATCATCAGCTTTTACCTTATCTGTTGCAACTTCTTCGGTTTTCTCCACTACCACTTTACCGTGAACAGCTGAGTTAGCTGCAGCATGCTTTTTAGCAGTTTCACTTGCATGAATACTCGCTTGTGATTTGGTAGCTTTTTTAGACTTTTCTACTATTTTATCTTCTACTTCTACATCTTCGTTCGAATTTGTTTCCACTTTTGTTTTAATTACTTTTGCCGCAGGTTTAGCAGACACTACTATTTTACCTTTAACTTGTGCCTTTACATTTAATTCACTGTTTACATGAACTGAATGTTCAACTTTCACCTTTTCAGGTCCTGCAGCCTCCGTGAAGTGGCCACCAGCAAGTACTCCAACAGATAATGCTCCAGCTAGTACAAAAGATTTCACCATTTTATTAGTATTTAGATAATGTTTCATTTTTATATTCGCTCCTTTTAATTGTATGGTCCGTGACTTTTAGGGACGGTTTATACTGATTAAATAAGGAGCTTCTTGTGGTGGTGGTGAAGGTGGAGCATTCATCCATTGGTTACTCATCATTGCATTCCGAGAAACATATGGCAAGATAAGCTGATTTTCATAGAAATTATTCCAATCCATCCATTTATCTACCATATTAGTTGAACTTAAGCCACCATAACTCATTCGATCTTTTGATTTCCCGCCTGAAGAATTGGATTGTGACGATACATTCAATATTTGCTTCGAAACTGGATCATCCTTCGGGAGCTTAGGAACCTTACTATCCTTTTTAGGAGAGGAGGTTTCCAACCGTTCCGTACGCATTTTGTCACCAGATTTCAAGAGCTTTGAATTTTCTTCTTTAACTTCAGCTTTATGAACCAAGGAATTGGTTTTCAATTCAGATGGTTTTTTTGGTAAAGAAGAAATCACCTTTTTTCCTGTTTTAGTTTTAGTAACATGCTTTTTCTCATTCTCTACAAGTTCTCTTGCCGAATTTAGCCCAGCTGCTACTTTCTCAAGCCCAGGAGCATTTACAATCTTGTCTTTTTCTTTTTGAATAGCCTTCTTTGTTTTTTCAGGCAAAGATTTTAATTTTTCAGTTGCTTTTGAAGAGACAGCTTGTCTAGGAGTGACCTTAGGTGTTTTCCTAATTTGATCGTTACTTACAGTTTGCGGATTCACGACCGTTTTATCATGGGCCTTAGTAGTTTTCCCATGAACAGTAGCATTCTTTACTTCATATACAGGCTCAACTAAAACAGACTTTACTGAAGATTTTTGTGCATTTTGTCCACTTAGTTCATTTTTCTCTGCAAAGGCATTGTTTGGTAGTAATAATGCTGCGCCTACCACCAGTCCCGATATAATAAAATGTCGGAAGTGCAAGTTTTCACCCCCTTTCACGTATTATCATGGACAGCATTCGAGTCAGTCTGATAATTTTTGACCGTTTTCTCTTAAAAAAAATTAAAAACTCCTTTTCAACTAGTACCTCTTTCTTACTATAGTTCTATTTTTTCTAGTATAGCTTCACTTTAAATAGAACTATTTAGAAGAAACACTATTTAAGAACAATTGCTTCCATAAAAAAACCTTCCTATAAAAAGGAAGGAAAAAATAAGACTTACCAACCTATTAAAAGAATACGAAATCGTCACAAATTGTTTGGGGGGTCTATAAGTTTTGTAAAATTTCTGTAGTAAATGTAACAAAACTCTAACATCCATAGTCCGCCTATTTGCTCTCCCTTTTTTTAAAATTATCGTCTAGTCGTATTTGATTCCTTCTTTCTTCGATTTATTATTCATATGGAAAACTTAGTTAAAGTCATACTTTCATATCTGAATTAATATTTATGTAGTATGTATAAATTGGAATACCATAGACATATTAAAGGTTAGGGTTAAGAGACACGATTATTAATATTGCAAATAAAAGGAGTTAAGAAATGAATATGGAACGAAAGAAAAAGTTAGTCTTGAAGGCCAAAATGATTTTAAATCCGGAATCGAACACAAATTTAAAGGTTGTCCCCTGGAACCTAAATAAAATCACAAGAGCCAGCCACTGGTTTGGTAATAATGAAAGAGTTCAGCAAGTCATATCAAATTTTTATCATATAAAAAAATAAGAGGGCCAGAATCTAGTAGAGATTCTAGCCCTTTTCTATTTAGGAATGAACTACTTTTTTAGTAATAATGCTGTTATTCGTGATTTTAATATTGGAGCTGCGATTACTGCCTGTAGAAGCATTTCCACTTAATATATTTTTAGCCTTATTACTGTATTTCTTTATAGCTTTTAAAGAAACTGTGTTACTATCTTCCACTGAAATTGTGATATTGCCTTTCCTCGGCATAATAATCACCTCTTTACACTATTTTACTCGTTTTCAGATATTTCTTCAAGCTTCCTCTACCTCAATCAACTCGAATAGTTCTAGCATTTCTGTTCGTTCATAATACTGCAATGCTAATGATACTAATCCTGATAATAGAATCGCATCATACTCATCAAATTCTAAATCAAAACTAGATAAGGTGACAGCATATTCCCTTCCTTCATATTCTACAATCGTTAATAGGTAATTTTTGATGTAGATATGATCCTTGTTCTCTTTATTGATAGGAATACCTTCCATCCTCTTCAGTGCGATTTCATAAGCATTCTTTACTACTAATGGAATATTGTAATCTCTTTTAAAGCGTTCTCCTGCATAAACCTTGTAATCTACAGCATACTGCCAGGTTTCAAGATAATGCTCACTTAAGGACTTTAGCACCAACTCAATACCGTCTTCAATCTTATCAAAGTTTTTTGCCATTTCGGCATAACCGTTCGCATATTCCTCTCTAGACCATTTGGAAAGGAAATATATTTTTTGAGTGGTTACATTTAAAACGTTGATCAGATTATCTCCTTGTTTTTCCACCTCAAATTCAAAGTTAAAAAACTTCAATCTCTTTAGCCTAGTGAAAGCAACCGGAAATAATAAAAATAGGAAAATCCAAACAAGCAAATAAAAAATATGCTTAAAAATACTCAGAATAACCGGGTTTGACACAATAGGTTCAACAACAAGTGTGGTCAACGTTGTTTTATTTGATTCAACTTGTTTTTGGGCAATAGTATCGGTTGAAAGTGATACTATGTCTATTGTAAACATACCCAAAATAGAAGCAAAACCCAATGAATATACGATAATAATAAGAATCTTTAACCAATCTCTTCGAATAGGATGTTGCTTTTCTTCTTTTTCCCCCTTGTAAACCAATATTCGTTCTCCTTCCTTACTTATGTACAACTACACAAATTAATTATACCTAAAAATAGTTTCTTTCGACAAAATAATGCACACCAAAAAATCGTATTAGCTCACTACTAATACGATTTTACTTTTTCTTAGAAATCAATTGTTAAGATAAGTTTGAACTTGTTTTAGGCGTATTTAATTCCCGCAGGCTTAATATTGTTAATATCCCCTGAACTACAAGGAGTTACCGCATAAGTCATTTCACATTTAGGACAATTCATAATCACTTTAGTAAAAGTAAATGTCTCTCCACAGTCACATTGAATCTGGTGCTCTACTTTTGAAGCGAAATGTTCTTTCCCTTTGCTTTTTACATGATCAACGACGTCTTGCCCATCTTTTAAATTATTACATTCACACATATTATCCCTCCGTGCATCTTATTAATATAAAGAATAGCATAAAGTGTCTAAAATCTATGTGTCGAAAATGTAAACGTTACACTAAACACGGGAAAAGTGACAATCTGACAAACTCAACTTTAAAACTTTTCACCTGTCATAGTAGTCATAAAGTCAGAAAAGAATTCATTATAATTGAAATCAAAAGCAATACGATGTTTCTTTTCATTCTCTTCGAATTTCATCCAAGGACGAATATCGGCAATAGTTTGTCCTCTTGAAATTCCTTCTGCGGTAATTACGTGGACAGGTAGCATCTTAAAGGTGAACCAATCCTCGTGAATGGTCGCCATTAACGTGATAGCATCATGAACGGGACTCCCCTTAATAGCAGGATTACGTTTTTTATAAAACTGATAATAATAATCGAGCATTGGTTTAAGAACACTTGCCTTTCCTTTTGCATGGATGTAATCCACCATTCCTGGTGTAACAATGGCTCTGTCCGTTACATTTAACGGAATAATGGTTAAATTATTTGCATATTGCAAAACAATCTTAGCTGCAATTGGATCTCCATATATATTGGCTTCCGATACAGCTGTCACATTTCCCGGTACCCAAAAGGCACCTCCCATAATATAAATCTCCTTTACCTGTTTCATTAATTCTCTGTATAAAATAAACATCGTAGCTAGAGAGGTAAGGCGACCGGTATTAACTATGGTTAATTCTTCTTTATATTGGTTAATTAAGTTTACAATCTCATAAAAGTTCTCAGTAAGGGTTACTTCAAGGTTTTGCATTGGTGATGGAATAATCGGGCCTAGACCGTGAACACCATGGACCTCCGGGTAAAAAGTCGGTTCCTCCCCTGTCATTGGTTTTTCCGCACCCAAAATCACCTTTACTTCAGGCATGTTAAACAATCTAATTAAATATATTATGTTCCGTAAGGTCATCTCACGAGATATATTTCCATAATCGGCAACAACGCCTACAATATCAATTTGTTCATTAAAATATCCATATAAAAGAGCAACGGTATCATCAACGCCAACATCTCCAAACAATAATACTTTTTTTCCCATACCATACAACCACCCTTTGTACGTTTATTGTATGGTATGAAACAATGTAGTTAGAGGTAGGTTGTTTTAATTCCTATTCAATCAATCCTAAAAAGTTTTTTCCAAGTATATATTCCTTTTGGATATCGGGAATTTGAATCGCTTCAATCCAGCTTTTCTTTTCCGAATAGTCATATTCATTAAATTTTTTCATTCCATATGGTCCGTCGCAGCCAAAAAGTACTTTACGATATCCTAAAGTCTCCACTGCCATTTTTACAATAAACGGATTGAGATAATCACTTGATGTGTCAACAAATACATTTGGTTGATCCTTAACGTATTTCCATAGTTTTTTCCAAAATGGTAGACCGCCGTGAGCATAAATTAATTTAAGTTTAGGAAAATTTTCAGGTAAATATTTATAGGATTCTTTCTCTGAAGAAAGATGTATGATCATCGGTACTCCTTTTGATTCACAAATAGCCGCTATTGGTTCAAGTTCCTTAATGCTATAGCCATGCATGAAAGGATGAGCTTTCACTCCAATAAAGCTTGGTTTACGAAGATAGAAATCTACTTCTTCTATTAAATTTGGGAACAATGGATTGACTGCTACCCAGCCTAGAAATCGGTCTGGAAATCTAGTAATTGCATCAGCAACGATATCGTTGTTCGGTTGGAAAAAAATCTTGTATGAGTTTCCATAAAGCTTCAAATAGCCATCTTTTACTAGACCATCATAGATTTTAAGACCAATTTGAGGAGCGTTTAAGATTAATACACGGAATAATCGTTGTAAATAATGTTGAAAACTACTCTCCGGTTCAAACATTGTGTCGTTCATGGGTGCGATAAGTGCTGTTTTTGTTATATTGTTTTTTTCCATACCTTCTATCATTTTTTCAAGTGTCAGCATAGTTTCATCAACATGAAAATGACTATCAACAATTATATGAATCTCCTCCATTGATTTTTAATAGTGATCACTGAATGAAATCATTTAGTCAATGTAACAACAGGTATAGCAGTTGGGATGCTCCCCTCTCTATTCACTTTATTTTATGTTATCACCATCCAAATAGAAGCAGCAAAAAACCGGCGGCGGAATATCTTCCGGTTTCCCTTTATTGTTTATAAAATAAATCATGAATATTTTTCTATCAAATGAATAAATCATGGAAAAATAATGAATATCATCCACTATTTAAGGGGTTTAGAAATTTCCTCATGCAGGATATGATTATTTTCGAGAGACAAACGCACAAAAATTATGCAGACAAAAACTACCATAAGGAGTGTGTTGATACTTGAAAAAACAACTTATCGCTGCAGCTACTACTTTAGGAATCTTGGCTACTGGGTTTTCTAGTCAAGCATCTGCACATGAACTAACATATAAAGTTAATTCAGGTGATACTCTTTGGAAAATATCAACTAGTAACCAATTAACTGTACAAGAGCTAATGCAGTATAATAATTTAACTTCTTCATCGATTTATGTTGGTCAAGAACTCTCATTACTCGCCCCACATACACATGAAATAGAACCACAAATGTCAACTACTATCTACACTATTAAGTCTGGAGATAGCCTTTCTTTAATTGCAAAAAATTACAATACAACCGTAAATGAATTAAAATCTATCAATAATTTAACTTCGGATATGATTTATGTTGGACAAGTTCTTAAAGTCCCTAATGGAACAACAACACCTGAAGCTAAAGGTTCTACAACATACACGGTTAAATCAGGAGATTCTTTGTGGCGAATTGCAACAAATAATAACCTAACTGTTACTCAATTAAAGTCATACAACAACTTAACTACTGATTCCATCTATGTGGGACAAGTACTACAATTAACTGCTAAATCCATTACCAATCCAGATGTTAAACCTTCACTGAATGTGGATGCGTTAATAACAGAGGCGAAGAAATATATGGGTGTCCCATATGTATGGGGAGGAACTACTCCATCAGGCTTTGATTGCTCAGGTTATCTAAATTACGTCTACAATTCTCAAGGGGTTACCATCCCTAGAACAGTAGAGTCTATTTGGTCCTCCGCTTCACCAGTTTCAACTCCACAAATTGGTGACCTTGTTTTCTTTACAACCTATGCACCTGGAGCATCTCATGCTGGGATCTATATCGGAGATAACAAATTCATCCATGCTGGAAGTTCAACTGGAGTAACGATTACAGATATGAATAATTCTTATTGGAAACCTCGTTATTTAGGAGCGAAATCAATAAAATAAATAGAATAAATTTTTATAAAGAAGCCTCCCTTAACAAGGGAGGCTTCTTTAGCAATTGTATTCTTTATTAGTATGGAATTCTGCCTACAAACCTAACCACAAAGTTTTTAGCCAATTGTCAAAGTCTGCTCCCTTATCACCTTCATAAGTATCGTAGACGTCAACTCTCATCTTTTTTAACTTTTCTTTAAACTCTTCGTACGTATGACCTTCAGGTAAACTCTTCTTAATTCTTACTAAAATTTTAGTTACACCTTTAACTAGATCCCCTTTTATTTGAGGGGGCAATTGTACATTTTCCCCAAATGCTTGAAGTCTGTGGAAAGCTGCTTTCCGAATTTTATAAACAGGATCATTACTCATTCTATTTTTAAGTATTTCGATGGTTTGGCTGCTTTTCCATTGACCTAACTCGTCAATTGCATCTAATCGGTCTCTCCAACTTGATGTCCGACTCGCAGCTCTTTTTAATTCATCGTAGTTTTCAGGTAATTCGATTTTTGCTTCTTTGTTATTCAAGAATACTATCTCCCTTATATAAAAAATCTAATAAAATTTATGGCTTTACAATTGTAACACTAATTTTTAAAATCCATACTTTATTTTTTCTATTTTCCACTATTTCAGAGAATCTAACACCCTAATGTGATCCTTTTCCATAACTTTTTTAACAGTTGGGTCAGGTGATAGCATTGGAATTTTTTTTAGTTTCAACGTACGATAAATAGGTTTTACCATTGAATGACTATTACTTATAACCCATTTACCATTATTCTTAACTAAATATAGGTCAATGATTCCAAGATGGTTCCCCCAATAACCCGCTTGCACTGCTGCGATACCATGTATAGTTCCTGCTTTAACATTGATTCCTTCTAGATTCGAATGGATATCCTTGTTTGGAAAAAGAGAATGACTATGCCCATACAATATGGCATCGACCCCTTTTACTTTACTCAATGAATAGACAGAATTTCCTTTCTTATATTTTAAACCTTTGTCGGCATTCAACCCAACGTGGGCAAGGGCAACAATAATATCTGCTCCCTTTTCCTTCATTATTGGAATAAAATGCTCTGCCGTTTCGGTCATATTTTTTATTTTAAGCTTTCCGTAAAATGTCTCCTTATCCCATTCCGCTGCAATCGGCGTAATTAAGCCAATCACACCTATTTTTAATCGATGGGTTTTGCCGGAGGAATCTGTGAACTTTTTTTCAATTATGGTATAGGGATTAAAAAAATTTATATCATCTCCCCCATATTTGTTTTGATCATCAATATAGATATTAGCGTTGACATAAGGAAAATTCGCTCCTTTTAAACTTTCCATTAAGAAAGCAAGACCATAATTAAATTCATGATTACCTACAGTTGCAGCATCATAATTTATTAAATTCATTACTTTATAAACAGGGTGCATTTCCATCCAATTGAATAAATATGTATTTGATACATATTTACCAAGGGCATTCCCAACAAGTACGTCTCCAACATCAAAAAGGACCGAATTGGGCACCTCATTTCTAGCTTTCTTAATAAAAGAAGCAGTCCATTCAAGACCATATTCTACGGTAGGTTTCCCTTTTTCATAATCATAGCCCAGCATTTTAGCATGCAAATCCGTTGTTTCTAATATTCTCACTTGGATGTATGGCTTTGATGGTACTTGAGCTTTTGGATTATTGAAGACAACTTGCAAGGTGATTACTGTAAAAAAGAATATAAAAATGACTTTTTTCTTTCCTTGGATCACCTTTAAACACCTCATATCTACCATGCCTCTGGATAATTTCAGTTATTTTACCCCAAAATTTACACTTAAAATCAAAATAAAAGAAGCTGGCTATGCCAACCCCTCTATCGATGTATATTAAGTACTTATGTGCAATGCATTTTCCCCTCAACTTCATTCCAGACCACGGAATAACCTTGCCCTTTAGAACAAAAAATAGAGGAAGAGCTATATTCAGGATCTGCATTTTTATTATACTCGATTTTTTCTATTACTTCCTTTTCATTATGGCAGCGGTCATAGCCTGCATAAACTAATTGGATGGACCCTTTACCTTGTGTAAATGAGGCCAGTTGACTACTATAATTCATAAAAGTAGCAACTGGCACAATTCCAGTTAAAATGGCTTTATTTCCTTCGGTAATGGGAGTATCAAAGTTCCCATATGCAGTTTGTAGGTCGGAAATGACACGACCCATTTGATCTACATCCACTTTAATTTTGTATTGGTAGTAAGGCTCAAGCAGAAGGTTTGTTGCTTTCTCCAAGCCTTGTCTTAGTGCTCTTAAGGTTGCTTCTCTAAAATCTCCACCTGTAGTATGTTTATTATGAGCTCTACCCGTTAATAAGGTGACTTTAACATCAGTTATCGGTGAACCAGACAAAATTCCATGGTGCTCTTTTTCAAACAGGTGATGTCTTATTAAATTCTGATTTCCAACACTTAAATCATCTGCATGGCACTTATTTTCAAACTCAATGCCGCTGTTGCGACTACCAGGTTCTATTTTAAGATGAACTTCTGCATAATGTCCTAGCGGCTCAAAATGTCCGTAGCCAATTACCTCTGAGCTAATGGTTTCTTTATATAAAATTTCAGGTTCAGTAAATGTCACTCGTAATTGGAATCGCTCCCAAGCAATTTGTTCCAAAACCTCTAGCTGAATTTTACCCATTACATGTATATGAATTTCCTGTAATTCTTCCGCCCAGGTTACATTTAAAGAAGGGTCCTCCGAATCCAATTGCTTAAAATATTGAAGTGCTTCTCTTATATTTACAGTTCGTTCAAAATTCACCTTTGACTTAAGTGTCGGTATCATTTCATAGCTATTCTTTTCCCGTAGTAAACCTACTCCATCACCGACATCCGCCTTCGATAAACCGATTACAGCAAATAGCTCACCCGCTTCGACTTCATCGACAGCTTTATAATTTCTCCCGTTGTATACACGTATTTGTGTTACTTTTTCCATAGTGGAATTTTCATCATTTCCATACATCAATTCTTCACGGACTTTCAAACTGCCAGTTATGGCTTTAATAAAAGTAATTCTAGTCCCATTTTGATCATGACGTATTTTATAAACAGACCCAGAAAATGGTTGATTACTTTCATAATAGGTCATCGTTAATTGGTCTAGTTTCTCTAAAAAGCCTTCAATTCCAAAGTCCTGAAGGGCAGACCCACTTGCACAAGGAAAAAGCTTGTTATCTTTAATCATTTCTTGCATATTACTAAGCCATAAATCCTTTTGATAGCCTTTTTCCATATAGTGTTCTAACAGAGAGTCGTCTCGTTCAGCGATAAATTCAACTAAATCCTCCCCCATTTCTCCACTTGAAAACGACTCTGTAATGTCACAAGCATCCTTGGTTAAGTTGAGATTTATTTCTTTTAGTACTTGATTTACATCTGCCCCTATGCGGTCCGTTTTATTAATAAAGAAAAAGGTTGGTACTCGATATTTTCTTAAAAGCCCCCAAACGGTTTCCGTATGACCTTCAATTCCTTCTACGGCACTAATAATAATAATGGCAAAGTCCATTACTTGAATGGCTCGTTCCATTTCAGGTGAAAAATCAATATGGCCAGGTGTATCCATTACATAATACTGAGAATCACTATAGGTAAACATCCCTTGGTCTGCAAACACCGTTATTCCTCGTTGTCTCTCAATATCGTGGCTATCGAGGAAAGCATCCTGATGATCAACTCGACCTCTCTGTTTAATACTCTGTGTATGGTATAGAAGTTGCTCTGAAAATGTCGTTTTTCCAGCATCAACATGTGCCAAAATTCCAATTGTTTTTTTCATTTTTACCTCTCACTTTGGTGTGCCCTCTAAGTATTTATTACAATTATAACAAAATTGAATAAATCAATTCTAAAGGATTATACTCGTCCACACCATCCTAGAAAAAAACTCATTAAATAGAATTATATATATAGTGAGGGAGAAACAATAGAATGAAGGATTATAAGGATGAAAGTAATAACCCTGAATTAGAGGATGAATTTTACTATTGTGATTGTGATTGTGAACCTTGTGAAGACGAATCAGTTGATTTTAATTGCGATTGTGAATGTACATCCTTTGAACAATCGTTAACGCTTAAAGGAAAACAAATGATAAAGATTCGCATTCCTGTTCCTGGAGTAAAAATGAATTTACCAATTAAAATAAGCTCTAAAAGGACTCCCGTGAATCGACCAATTAAAGTTCGTATACCCCGTGCCATTATTTTTAACCACTTACCTAAAGGGGCACTTCGAACAGAACTATGTGAACCTGAAAGTATGAATCCAAAAACAATTGATACAGGCACTATAAATATTTGTGCCTTTATACATCCAGGAGCTCATGTTGGTAGCAATCCATTTGATAATAATTCAAAAATTCCTATTCGAATTAAGTTAGATATAGATGCAGCCAATAAAGTCTGGCAACAGCAGATTAACGAGAAAACTCAAGGTATCAAGTTTAATCTACTTCATACAATTGTATTGGAAAAAAATCTACTCGGAGTTGGTGGAAATGTACAAGACTTCCCGTGGAATCAAACTAATATTGGGAATATATTATTTGAATATGGAAAAAAGGTTTGTCCAAACGCACATGTTTTCGTATATTACATGGCTGGAAATCATATTGGGCCAATTTATTCAAACGGAGCTAGAACCGATGCCATTACCTTTAGAACGGACCCCGTTATTATATTATCAAATAGTGCCCTTTTAAATAACTTTATACTTGCACACGAATTAGGTCATTTTATGTATCTAAACAATCTCTTTGGATATAAATTTGATCCAGAACCTTCGCCTTTTGACCCTGATCATAACATCCATCCGACCAATTTAATGTATTATAAGAGCGATTATTGGCCATCATCACCACAAAAACCATCCATCACTCCCGCTCAAATAAGAAAAGCATTGAATACACGTTTTTTTTATGAGTAATTCAAAGTTATATAGAAATAAAAAATAAATAGAGCCCTGGTTAAACACCTTGGCTCCATTCACTATTACTTTTAATAGCATTAAATATTTTGTTTCCTGCGTAACATTCTTGAACCGTTAAATAAAGCCCATGGTTTTTTGTTCTGATCGAAAAAGAAGCGTATTGGCTTTTCGCTTTGAATGAACACTAATGTTTCGGGACCACTAGCTCTAAGTTCAAAAGTTTGATCTTCTATTTCAGCAATTATCTTTTCATTATTCAAATAGACTGATACATTATCACCTTCATTAGATGAATAAATGCCTTCGAATTTTCTTAAATCATTCAGTGACATTTCAAAATTAGGTTCCTCAGTAAGTTTGTATTCGATTGAAAGCCCAAGTGCTGTATTTACAGCTGCTAGCCAAATTTCGCCTACACTTACTCCACCAACATTTGTTAATACGGTTACTACTAGTTTTCTTTCTGGGATAAACCCAAAGTTGGATGACACCCCAGGTTGCCCTCCACCATGTTGAACAACCGTATATTCACCTGCATAATTAGGTGTAATATTTAAAGCATAGCCATAATAGCTGTCTCTTCCTACCCTTATTACTGGCTCCCACATTTTTTGGCAATGCGAATTCTCTTCATTTACATATACCTGACCATATTTTAATAAATCAACTACGTTAGAACGAATTCCACCGCCAACCTCGTAATTTCCTAGAGTTGGCCAGTTAACTTCTACTAAAGTATTTAAATTTCGATCATAGTTATAGGGTATAGACACATTTTCGAACGTATTCAATTCATCTAAACTGAAGGTAGAACGGTTCATGCCGAGTGGCTGAAGAAATTGTTTCGTTATATAATGGCGAAATAGTTGACCTGTTACTTCTTCAATTATGGCTCCTAATAAAAGAAAGGTATCATTACAATAACTAAAATAATCCCCTGGATCTCCTAGTAACTTGATTTCAGCCTCTCTCAAATAGGTAAAATGATTATGAAATTGATTGAAATGTTCCTTCCGCTCCATTGGTGGTACTCCTGTACTATGAGATAGAAGATGATGAATTTTGATGGTCTCCATGTCACCAATACCGTTAATCTTAAAATCTGGAAGATATTTAATAACAGGATCTTTAACAGATAAAAGCCCTTTTTTCTCAAGTTCCATAATGGCTAACGCGGTAAAGGATTTTGTTACAGAAGCAACTCCAAAAATGGTTTCTGGGGTAACAGGTAATTTTAAATCCTTATTTCTAAAACCAAAGCTCTTTTGAAAAATGGTTTCTCCATTCTCAGAAATACCAACAGATACACCAGCAATGTGTTCTTCCATCATTTTTTTAGAAATAAAGCGTTCTAACTTCTCCCAATCGACCATATCCATGAACATACCTCCATCAGTCTTCGCCAGAAAATCCTAGCTACCTTACTCTATTTCGTAAACTAACCAATCTGAGATTTTTCCACCTAATTTATTATATAAGCCTTGGGCAATTAGATTATCTTTAGCCGTTTCCCAGGTCATATACGCAAATTCGTTCTCCCTAATATGTGATAAACAACATTGGAATAATTGCTCTCCTATTTTTTGTCCTCTACCTTTTTCTGTCACATATAAGTCATTAAGAATGGCTGCTTTTTTAACCTGAAGAGTACTAAACGTGAAATATAATGTAGCAAATCCTATTAGCTCCCCGTTTCTTTCTGCAACAAATTGAAGCCCAATGGATGGATTTTCAATTAAATGATTTATTAGGTTTATTAACTCTTCATCATCCGGTCTAGGACGTTGATAAAAATCAACTATGTATTGAAGCATCAAAACTTGTAATTGTTGGATATCTGCTTTGTTTATAGGTCTAATAGTTATATTGTTTAAAAGAGTTTTTTCCATTCTTTTTCACTCCAATTCATAAATCTTTATTTCATATAAAAAGTATATATCACATAGGAAATTTTGGTAATAGCCTTTATAATAAAATAAACAGGGGTGATTAAATGAAGTCATGGTTAATTGCTATTATTTTAGATATATTATTTTTCCCTTCTCCAAAAGTTGTAAATAGCCAAGAGGAGGTAATTTTATTTAATCAACTATATGAAAGTGCTATTGCTTCACCGGACAAAACAATCAATTACAATCTCTCCATTCCTAAATATAAGTTTCTTCGATACTTATCAGACAACAAACAGGTTCTATTTCACGGTTCAAACAATCCGTTTATTCAAACCTTTGAACCTCGGGAACAAACATTATTCGATGGTAAAATGGACAAAGCTGTTTTTGCAACGAAAGATCCGATATGGTCCACATTTTATGCTGTTCTATGTAAAAAGAGTTTACTAGGAAGTATCAGAAATGGTTCAATGACAGCTAACAGAAAGCAGCAGTACCATTTTTACTCTCTAACTGAACCTACATTGAAAAAGAATCCATGGACAAATGGTACGGTCTATCTGTTGCCTGAACAAAAATTTAGTCCTATTAGCAAGGGACCTTTACAATTTGATGAATGGATTTGCAGAGAGACGGTAGTCCCAATAGTCAAAATAGAAGTTGAACCATCAGACTTCTACTTTTTAAATAAGGTAGCCTGTCATAATGAAACAGAATCAATAATACAATCCTGGTTATTATACAAATTTAGACTTACATTTAGTGGGAGAAAAAACGTCGACTAGCTCAGATATAGTCGACTTTTTTGATTTTTCAATGCTTCAAAGTAAAATGCTCAGCAAATATTACCACCGCTATTACTCTATTTTTCTGTTACACTTTTTATAGACAAATAAACTTTAGGAGGACACATCGTATGAAAAAGCGCCATTTCCTCCTTGCTCTGGTATTGTTAATTACCTTTACAGGAGGTTTCTTTGCAGGATTTTCTTATAACAAACAACAACCTATTGAAAACTTAACTATAGATAAAGTATCACCCTCAGGAAAACAGCCAGAAGTAAAACAAAGCCCAGAAATTAAGCAAGAACAATCAAAAGTGTTAATCGGTTATGTTCAGGATTTTCGTGATCCAGATGTCGTTGATTACGATAAATTAACACATGTTATTTTTTCATTTGCTCATCCAACAAAAGACGGTCATCTCTTAATGAATGGTGAGTCCGCTTTAAAAAATTTAAGAAAAATGGTTATTAAAGCGCATAAACAGGACACTAAAGCGATTTTAGCTATAGGTGGTTGGTATCATATTAGCGGCGGAGAATCGTATGATTATTTTAAGTCTGCTATTACAAATACACAATCACGTACAAAGTTAATAAATGAGCTTGTGAGTATAGCTGAACGTGAAAAGCTAGACGGCATTGATATTGATTTTGAGCACCCTCGTTCAAGAGAAGATGCAAAAAATTTAGCTCTTTTTACAAAAGCTTTAAGTATCAAACTCCACAAAGCTGAAATAGAATTATCGATTGCTGTAAATGCCAAAGTTCATAGTGTCGCTGGTACAGAAATCAACAATGTTGTCTACAATTCATCGATGTTTCAGCATGTAGATCATGTGAATATTATGGCCTATGATGGACATTGGGATGGTAGCTACAACGCTGCCAATCTGTCTCCGTATTCGTACAACGAGAACATCGTAAAATATTGGACTAACTTATTTGAGCAAAATAATATTTCCAAAGACAAGCTTGTTCTTGGTGTTCCGTTTTATGCCCAACCTGAAGACCCATCCATTAAACAAATATCGTATGAAACGATTATTAATAAAGATCCAGCTAATGCCAGTCAGGATACTGTAAAATTGAACGGCACAACGTACCATTATAACGGTGAAATTACCGTACAAAAGAAAACTAAACTAGCTCTTGACTATGGCTTTGGAGGAATGATGGTATGGGAGGCCGGACACGACTCAAAAGGTGAACATAGTTTGACAAGTGTCATCTCCAATGTTCTTACTAATGCAAATTTAGTGGCCGTAAAAGACACAACAAATTAGTAGACTTTTTAGAGGGCGATCTTTTGCCCTCTCTTTTATTTTTTCTTAAACATTATAATTGTATTTAAAGAAATAATAGTATTAAATGTAAAGGTAATTACATTTATTTTCACCTTATTTACATATATTTAAATAAGAAAGAGGTTAAATTCGTGCCATACAAAGTAAAAGATACAATGATATCAGAAGCTGAAATTGCAAAAAGAGTTAAGGAACTAGCTAGTGAAATCGAAAAAGATTTTAACAATGAACCGATTTTTCTAATCGTTGTTCTAAAGGGTTCGTTTGTATTTGCGGCAGACTTAATTCGCCAAATGAACAGCGATGTTAATGTCGATTTCATCTCCGTTTCTAGCTATAGTGATCAAACCGAAACGACAGGAAAAGTAAAACTTTTAAAAGATCTAGATGCTGATATTACGAATAAAAATGTGTTAGTCGTTGAAGATATTATTGATAGTGGCCTTACTTTACATTTTCTTCGGGATCATCTCCAAATGCATAAACCAAAGAGCATCAAAATTTGTACATTGTTAGATAAACCAGAGAGACGACGAATAGATTTACCGGTTGATTATGTAGGCTTTGTCATTCCAGATGAGTTTATTGTTGGTTATGGTATTGACTATGCTCAGAAATATCGTAATTTACCTTATATTGCAACTGTAGAAGAAGCTTAAAAAATAAATAAAAGAGAGGGAATGGCTCCCTCTCCTTTATTCTTCATCTTCAAAAATCTCATCAAAAGCAGTTGTTACTTTATCAAATTCTTCATCACTTTCGATAGCGGAGAAATCACCATCTTCATCTACCTTTAAGAAGAAGATATCAATGTCATCTTCTGATTCTTCCTTTATATCCTCAACAAAACCTACTGCAACATAATCTGTACCTTCAATATTAATAGCACCTAATATTTCAACTTCTTGCTCTTCATCGTTCTCATCACTAATGGTAAAGATTTCGCCTACTTCAATTTTACTCATATGTAGTTCACTCCTCTTTAGCTTTCAAAAATCTACATGATTTAGTATTTTCTAATCAGTATCTTTTCAAACACTTTAATTTTCCAAAAAATATAAAATTTCATCTCTTTTATTATTGAATACTTGTCTTCCTAAGTCAATAAGCTCAGCCATATACTTTACTTCATCAAAGGGAACTTCTTCTCCTAACTCTCCATTAATTCGTAAATAATGATCATTTAAAAGAAGCTGACAATGATAAGAGATGGACTCAGATGATAGGTTTAATGCTAAATCTAGAAGCTTAGGTGTCACCTTCATCGATGGAAAATGGAATGGTAGCCAATGTTTGACTCCCCAATATTTTTCGGAATCTATCGAAAAATCAATTCTTTGCTGACCTGTACCAATGGAAAGAATATGAATATCCGCTAGGCTAATATTAAAATAATGGACTGCATCTGTAATACATACTAATGAAGGATTATTTGCCCATAATCCCCCATCAATAGACAAATACCGATTTTCAACATTATTTGGAGGGAAATAGACGGGTGCAGAACAAGAGGACAGAACAGCATCCCAAACCTTAATTGATAAGTCCCCGTTTTCAGCATGACCATAATTTGAACGGTGGATAAAAGGTTTCCCGTGAGTAATATCTACAGCTGGTATGAGGAGCGGCTTTTCAATATCGGCTAGTGTTTTCTCACCGAACGCTTTTTTTAACAACCGTCTTAAATAACGATCATTGTAGACACTTTTAAACAAGCCTACTTTCGCTTGACGGATAAAGATTTTTTCACCATACGTTTTATAACTTTCAAGAATATTATCCATGCTTATATTTAATGCGATCGAAGCTGCAACAATTGAACCTGTACTGGTCCCAGCAATGACTTCAAACATATCAGCTATAGGGCGATTTGTTTCCTCTTCAATGGCTTTTAAAATACTAATCGCAAGTACCCCTCTAATTCCACCGCCATCAATGGATAACATCTTCATCGTTTTCACCTAATTTACCTTTTTACTAATTCTCCCCAATATGTATGAAATATATAATGAAAAGTAAACCTAGGTAAGAAGTATAAGCCTAGCTTAGCAAGAGTTTCTAATTTATTTTTTAAACCAACCTTTTTCCTTTGATTGAGTGATTGCTTCAATTCGATTTTTCACCTGAAGCTTATCTAAAATCGTAGAGATGTAATTACGAACCGTACCAGCAGTGATCGTTAACTGAGTGGCAATTTCTTTTGTATTTTTCCCATCAGCTACTAGCTCTAATACTTCCATTTCACGATCAGTTAAAGGATTATCCTCACTATAAAAGTCATCCATTAACTCTGGGGCGTAAATTCGTTTCCCTGCGATTACACTACGAATAGAGCTAGCTAATTCTTCACTAGGGCTATCCTTCAATAAATAGCCGCTAACTCCCGCTTTGATGGCTCTTTGAAAATAACCTGTTCTGGCGAAAGTTGTTAATATGATTACTTTGCATCCCAATCCCTGTAACTCTTCAGCTGCATCCAGCCCACTTTTTTCGGGCATTTCAATATCCATTATACAAATATCTGGTTTGAGCTGTTTAACGAGTGTTATCGCTTCTACTCCGTTACCAGCCTTTCCGACCACTTCCATGTCATCCTCTAAATTAAGAAGTGAACCTAAGGCACCTAGCACCATTCGTTGATCTTCGGCAATAACAATACGTATCATATTCCTTCCCCCTTACGATTGTTTTACTACTGTTGGTATTTTGATTATAATCGTTGTACCTTTTTCACCTTTGATTTCTAGAATACCATTTACAAATTCGAGACGTTCCTTTATACCATGAAGTCCACTGCCTTTTCCGAGATCATTTTCAGCTACAATTCCCACTCCATTGTCGTGAATTATAATACATACCTCGTTCCAAGATTGCTTGGTCGTCACCCGACAGTAGGTAGCTTTGCTGTGTTTGACGACATTGTTAACGGCTTCCTTCAAGCACATACTCAAAATATTCTCTAAAAATAAGGAAACGTTTGTTAATTTTGTTTCTTCTTCATATATAAAATCAATCTCGGCAGCTTTAAGTATTTGTTTTACGCGAATGATTTCTTCTTTCAATCTAATTCCACGCATTTGCGATACCATTTTCCGAACTTCATTTAAGGCCGTTCTTGCTGTTTGCTGTACATCCTTTAATTCATTACGTGCTTGATCAGGGTCTTTATAGACTAATTTTCCTGCTAGATCACTTTTAAGACCAATTAATGATAACTTTTGTCCGAGTGTATCATGAAGATCCCTAGCAATACGCTGACGCTCCTCTTGTTTAATCAGCTCCGCTATTTTTTTATTAGCATCTTTAAGCTGTAGTTCTAGTTTCTCCTGTTTCTTTTTATTACGAAGATTAAAGGGTAAGAGAATAGCACTAATCCAAATGATAATGACAAATGGCAATTGTTTCAAAAATAATGGTTCCTGTAGAACGACATTATAATTAATTGATATAGTGGCGCAGATTAAATGAATAATATATAAAACCAAGAACGGAATTTGGTTTCTAATTTTCCCATTATAAAAAGCAATAAAGAAAGCAAAGTAGACGTATTGAAACAAAATTGCCATCGCGGTACTTATTCCGATTAGAATACATGACCATAAATAGACGGGCCATTTTTTTGAAATGAAGGCAAAACGATAGGATATAAAAAAAATAACGGTCAAAATAGTACCAACAATTTTTTCAATCAAGGAAGGAGACTGGAAAATAAAATAGAAGGGCAGTATGCTAAATACACTCCATATATATGGAGATATTCCGGAACTTTTCAGAAAGGAAAAATACTTTTTTATCATAAAAAAAACCTCATTTGCTCTGTTAGATTATTCCTACACTTATATTAACATAAAGAAAGAGCAAGGAAATAATTCCCTTACTCATAATGTCACTAATATTTCAACTAACCTATCCTCCAGTTCTTTTCCTTTTTTTTCATCAATTAAATTATTTAATAAAATTGAAAAAATGAGTTCTTCGCCAGATATCGTTTCTACATATCCAGACAACGAACTCACGGATGTTAATGTGCCTGTTTTCGCTTTAATTTTCCCTTTAAACATAGGGTGTTCCATCCGATGACGGAGTGTTCCTCCAACCAATTTATCTTTTTCGCCTGATACAGGTAAGGAATTCAGAAACGTTTTATACCAAGGTTTCTTTTGAATAGTAAATAGTAATTTGGAAATTTCATTTGCAGGAACTAAGTTCAAATGGGAAATACCTGATCCATCCCGTATAAGTAAAGTTTCGGTATTTACTCCAAAGCCTAGTAGCTCTGTCTCAAGTACTTCGATACCTTTTTCCCAGGATCCTACTCCCTTTTTCACTCTTCCCATTTCTTTAATCAGGGTTTCTGCATGTACATTATTACTTAATTTCATAAACGGAACTAGGAGATTGGAAAGTGGCATAGACTGATGGGTCGATAATAAACTTGCTTTGTTAGGGACTATTCCTCTTCTTACGTTTCCATAAATGACTATTCCTTGTTCCTCTAACGACTGTTTAAATATGTCTAAAGCATAACAAGTGGGATTCGATACAGCTATCCAGTCCGTTATTTTGGCTGACTTAACTGGGATAGTACCTACGATATTTATCGTGTTTGTCCCGTGTTCTCTAACGATATCTATGTTTTTTCTACCATCTGATTTAACAGTTTTAGTATTATTAACAATTTTCATATAATCATTATTGGGTGTAATCGAAATAAGTGCATGTTGACCCACTTTTTTGGAGGGTTGCACTTCTACAATAACCGAACCAGCATCAAAATCCTTGTTAGGTGAAGCCGTTAAGGCAGATATCTGTGCTCCGTAATAAGTATGCTCATCACTCCATGGTAAATCTACAGATAACCGAACATCGTCATACCAAGTATCATCTCCAATTAAATCTCCCTGAATAACGGTTACCCCCATTTGGATTAGTTGCTCTGCAAAATTGTCAAAGTCTTTTTTTAAAAGGGTAGGATCTCCCTTTCCTTTTAAAAAAAGATTACCAAAAATCATATTCCCAACCACTGGGCCATCTGTAAATAAACTAGTAGAAAAAGTATAGTTTTCTCCTAGAACAGAAAGAGCTGCTGCTGCAGTCATTAACTTCAAATTGGATGCTGGTCTTAATCGAAGATCACCTAAATGGTCATAAATTATATTTCCTGTTATAGCAGAACGGATGCTTACACCCGCTAACGCCCCTTGCATTACTGGATCATGATTGAATAACTCGGAAAATTTTTGATTTAGTACGTCTTCCTTTGTTAAAGTATTGGCTGAAGAGGAAATACCATTGTTTATAAGAGGTATCATTAGTACTAAAAAAGTCATTATTAAACGGATTCTAGCTGAAAAAGTTTTCTTCAAACACGATGCCTCATTCCATAAAAAAATAGGACAATCGTAAAATTGTCCTACCTATTTTATGGAGCATTTAACAAAATTATCAAAACTTAACTTAATCTTTTCATAAAGAGTTTTTCCCATGTCTTCCATGATAGTGAACGTTTTAAAAAAAGGCTAAGTTTTACACCATTTCCGATAGGATACCTTAGATTTGGGCTTGGATGTTGGGCAATCTCTACTATCTTATTTGCTACGTCCTCGGGATTTCCTAACTGACTCTCTCCCTTACTAATATATGCATCAATGTTTTTCATATAGGAAAAATAAGGAGAATCTGCTCTTAAAGATTTTTCGGTTATTTGTTTACCTGTTGACCAAATATTAGTTTTGAAGGATCCAGGTTCAATTAAAGATACATAAACACCATATGGTTTCATTTCTAGCCTTAAGCTTTCCGTCCATCCTTCTAACGCATGCTTTGACGCAACGTAAGGTGAGATGCCTGGAAAGCCAATAAGACCACTTATACTACTAACATTGATGATTTTTCCTTTTCCTGCTTTTCGCATAAGGGGGAGACAGGCTTGTGAGACCATTATTGGACCAAAAACATTTGTATCAAACTGTTTTCGATACTCGACAATGGGAATTTCCTCCACAAAACCAGCGCCAGCATAACCTGCATTATTTACAAGAACATCTACACGTCCTATTTTTTCAATTAGATCTTTAAATACTTTAACAGATTCCTCTGATGTTACATCCAATTTTTGAATTTGTATTCGCTTGATGCAACCCATTTTGTTTGCGAGTTCTAGTAACTCAATCGATTTTTCTTCATTTCTCATTGTCGCAATTACGTGGAAGCCATTCTTGGCTAGTTCTAGCGAGGTTAACAAACCAAATCCGCTAGAAGCTCCTGTTACAACTGCTATTTCATTTTCCATTCGTTTACTCTCCCCTTAGCTACTCTGTATCCAATGCTATGTATAATTTTATCAAATGAGAAGGCATTCTGATTCCTTTTGAATCTCCTGATGAATTTTATTGATTTGCCTATTGTACACATATTCCAATTTTGTTTTGTTCATCCTAAAGAAGAGACGATTAACCAATTGGAGGTTACATATGAAAGACGGCGATAAAGAAACTAGTGATGGCTTAAATCAATTATTTGAAATTATAAATGCTAAAGGTGATATAGGAGAACTGAAGAATATCGTTGATGGAAAAGAAGTAAAAACATATTCTCCAAAGGATCAACAAGTTTATGAAGACCTTACCTAAAAGGGTAAGGTCTTCGCGTCTGCATTTTGTCTTTCTTCTGCTTTATCACTCAACGTTTTACTACCTCTGCTCAAAATAATTCCAGCAGTAAAAAACATTAGGGATGCTAGATAAAAGAGTGAGCCAATTGTTAAAAAATCAATCATATAACCTGTACCTATAATAGCAGCTGCAGACGAAATAGACGTCCAGAGATGATAATGTCCAATTGACCTGCCGGCTGTATGTGACATTCTTTTAACATGCTGGGAAAGGGCAGTTTTTTCTACTGTCTTTTGCACAGCTCCCAAAAATCCCATTAAGATTTGAATCACATAGATAGCCCAAATCTCTGTAGTGATTGGGATAATGAGCATGACGATTGACATACCCCAAGTATACACAAGTAGCATCTTCTTATCTCCAAAACGATCTGTCATTTTTCCTATTAGAGGATAGGAACATGCAGCAATGAGGGTAAACAACCCATAAGCCCAACCAAATTGGGAATAGCTTTCGCCAATATTTCGAATAAACAACAGATAAAATGGAAATACGACACTTCCTGCAGCAACCATCAAACTTTGTGAACGCAAAAAACGTTGGTAGTTCATTATTTGTACTCCTTATAAAAAAGATTTACAAACACTTCCTTCGGATCCAATTCCTTTTTCTTATGAAAAAATTGATCAAGCTTTGGATACGATTTTCTGATTTGTTCCTCTGAAGCGTAAGGATAGTAAGGAAGATAGTAGGTGCCACCAAGTGATAGAGTTAATTCAATCATTTGCTGTACGACTTTTTGAGTGTGGTTAATATCCGTTTTACTTTTCCCTTGATTAATTAATAACACAAGCCCAAACATATCTTCCTTTGCATAGGAGAGAATGGCCTGCTCATCCTTCTCAACAAACCGAATGGTAATATTTAATAAATTCAATTGCTCTCTAGTTAAGATTATTTTAAGATCATCAATTAAATTAGGAAACTCGTCAATTGGAATAAACAACTCTGCCAATACCTCAGTTCTTCCTGGTTGTTCAAATGCCATAAACCTACTATCCGATCGCATCACATTGTTTCGAGTAATATAGGAACCATCTTCATTAAATAAATAGCTTTTTTGAGTATCCCAGAGTAGATTTTTTCCATAATCACTATAACGTGACAGACCTAATATTGCCTTTGGAAGAGCGATAATGGGCTCACCTTTTAATTTACTATACCTAGATATCATAGTTTGATTGTTTGCTAACTGATAATTTATTACATACATATCTGTCAGAAACGTATCGGGTGCTACAGAGATTCTCGACATATGCATTCGAATGGCTTCATCTTTTCTTACATGCTCATGAAAGTATGAAGGATACTCTTGAACTGTCATTTTTTTTGTTTCAATCTGATATAGCTCATCTTGTGTTAAATGTAATGTTACATCCAAAATAATCCCAAACAATCCATATCCACCTATTACATATGGAAACCATTCTCTATTTTCCTCTCTTGAGACTTCAATTACTTTTCCTTCTGGAGTCAATAAACGAAAAGATTCGACTGTATCGTATAATGAGCCAAAACGAATGTCACGACCATGTATGTTAGCACTTAGAGAACCTCCAACCGTAAAAACAGCTTGTGATTGCGTTACTCTTAATGCTAAACCATCAGGATTAATTTTCCGTTGAATCTGCTCCCATGTAATCCCACTTTGAACAGTTATTACTTGTTTATCTGGCTTGTAATCAAGAATTTTATTGTAACTTTTCATATCAATCATCGTTGCGCCAGGATACAACGTATGGCCACCCTGTGTATGCTGTTGA
Organism: Pseudoneobacillus rhizosphaerae; assembly: GCF_917563885.1. Lineage (GTDB taxonomy): Bacteria > Bacillota > Bacilli > Bacillales > Cytobacillaceae > Pseudoneobacillus > Pseudoneobacillus rhizosphaerae. The sequence continues at coordinate 66,138 of NZ_CAKJTG010000001.1, read as the reverse complement.
CCTGCGATTGTGAGTTTTTGTTTTTGGGTATTAGCAGTTTTCACCCAATCTTGGAGAGAACTTTTACTTGTGGCCGGCCGAATTTCCTTAATGGCTGTTGGTAACAATTTTCCTTCATCTTCTGCATATAAAGGTATTTTGTAATAGATAAAGATGGAAGTAAAAAAACAAAGTAAATAAAAACTAACTACTAGAGCACTTAGCTTTTTCAACACGGACCACCTTTCCTTTGATATTATGGAAAAAAAATAAACCTATTTGTGTAATTTTACACTAAAAGGTTTATTTTTACAATATTATTATTTACGTGATTTCTTCCATAACAGTAATACTCCTGTTAGGACCATATATATGACAAGCACCACAAAAAATGTCATGATTCTTTCTTGCATTGTGCCATCTGCAAATAATACAGGGCCTAATCCAAAAAAGGTTACCCCTAAGTACAATATTATAAATATAAAATAAATAAACCATTTCATTCCTACCATTCCTTTCAGAAATCCCTTTCTATATTAGACGGTAATTTATGATAATCGTCGCAAGATTATACAGGGTAAGAGCGGAAATTTGGATTAATTTTAAACTAAAATAAAAAAGAGCTGTTATCAGCCCTTTTTACCCTCTTCTACAGCTTCAGCTAATCTAAATAAAAATTGATAAATCAATCGAAATGCTTCACCTAGCGTAAGAGCTTCACTAAATCCAAACACTGAATCTAAGTCGAAATTCAGATTCCACAGCCCGTCATCTAGACTAAACATTAAATCAAATTTTTCATCACTACCTAATTCGTCTATTAGGAACATCTTAATAGATGATTCAAATTTCTTCTGTAGTTTTAAACCTAACATGACATCATAAGCACCAAATAAATCATCTACCTCAAGGGATACAGCATCCACACCAATGATCTCAAACCAATTGGACTCAAGGTAAATAAATTCATTCATATGCTTTTTTAAATATTGCAGTGGCTGATCTAAAAAAGCATGTCCTTCTTCACCGATTACCTCCTCAGATTCTTTATCACTTCTTTCAATATATGCATCTACAAATCGTAATTCTGGGCTATTCAAAACTAAATCAGTATCTGCTTCAATCAACCCATGCTTTAACAAATAATCCTTTTCTTCTGTAAAAAGTTCAAGTTTTTGTAAATCATTCACACTGTCAATCAAATTCTTCATTTGTTTATTTAGCATTATAGAAATCCTCCAAAAGTATTATTTAATAAACATTTTTATTTTCTTTAAAGCATTTTTTGTATTTGGATATCGGAAAGGCAAATCAAATAATGTTGTTTGTTTTAAAATACTTTTTTCATGAGAAAAGACATCGAAGCTCCCTTTTCCATGATAGGCACCAATACCACTTTCACCTACTCCCCCAAAAGGAAGATAGGGCGAACTTAAGTGAAAAACCGTGTCATTAATACAGCCACCACCAAATGAAACGTTATTTAAAATGTAAGATTGAACATCTTGGCTATTAGAGAATGTATATAGGGCAAGTGGTTTGGCTCTACTATTTAATTTATTAACCATAGATGATAAATCGTCAAATTCAAGAACAGGAAGGATAGGTCCGAATATTTCATCCTGCATGACTTCATCATCCCACGAAACGTCTATTAGTACGGTTGGTTCTATCATTAGTTTTTTTAGATCATGTTCACCCCCGTAGTAAATCGCCCCATCTTTTAAAAAAGACGTAAGTCGTTGAAAATGCCTTTCACTAACTATCCTCGTGAAATCTCCCTTTTGAATAGGGTTCATTCCGTATAAGTCTAATATTGATTCCTTAAACAATCGCAAAAATTCATCTTTTACTCGTTTATGAACATATAAATAGTCAGGTGCCACACAAGTCTGTCCAGCATTTATGTATTTCCCCCAAGCAATCCTTTTAGCTGCTAATTTTAAATTGGCATCTTCATGGACAATACATGGACTTTTCCCTCCGAGCTCGAGCGTTACAGGAGTTAAATGCCTTGAGGCAGCCTCCATGATGATTTTCCCTACAGCAACACTACCTGTGAAAAAAATATAATCAAACTTTTCCTTTAGTAGCGCGGTACTTGTTTCAACACCACCTTCCACTACGGAAATGTAGTCATTAGGAAAATTTCCATTAATCATTTCACTTAAAATTCTAGAAGTCCTTGGTGTGAGTTCTGAAGGCTTAATAATAGCACAATTTCCAGCAGCAATCGCTCCAATTAATGGTGCGATTGACAACTGAAATGGGTAATTCCAAGGAGCTATTATTAATGCCACACCATATGGCTCTGGATAAATATAACTTTTAGATCCAAGACCAGTTAAGGACGTCTTTACCCTTCTTGGGTTAGCCCATTTTCTCAGATTCTTAATGGTAAAACGAATTTCTTCAAGAACGATTCCAATTTCTGATATAAATGAATCGAACTCACTTTTATTCAAATCTTGTTTCAAAGCATCCATTAAGGGTTTTTCATTTGTTTTTATTAGCTTTCGTAATTGATTTAACATTTCGATTCGAAATGATACACTTTTCGTTTTTCCTTGAGTGAAAAATGCTCTTTGCATTTGTATTAGGGTATTATATTTTTCCATAGATTCCTCCAGTTGTCATTTAATACGGAATCAGCTTGTATTTATTATCTTATTTTATACTTTTTGGTAAGGTATGGAAAGGTGGATGATGAAACCCTACAATTAACTAAAATCATGCTAAAGACCAAATCCACAGCAGTGAAATCAAACTTAATGAAAAGTAAAGCATCTTAGGATAAACAAAAAGACACTCCTTTAATTTTTCGGAGTGTCTTTTTGTTTTGGAACAAATTTAAATATTTCATTTGTTTCGAATGTATCAATTAAGCGATTTAGCCAATCATAGTACTCTAATGCATAGAGAAATCTATCTTTATCATTATTTGCTGCTTCTTTAATTTCTATTGGAGTATTTGGACTTTCCAATAGTTCGGAAACTTCTTCTAAAGATTTATTAATGGAAGCAATATTTTGAGAAATACCCTTCCTCCACTTAATTGAAAAATAATCAGTGAAAGTTTGATACCAGTCATCAACGGAATGATATAAATCCTTTCTCGTCCCTTTTTTCCATATTTTCTCAACCATTTTCAACTCCTGCAATTGCCTTACAGAAGTACTCATGCTTGTTTTACTCATTCCCAGTTCATCTTTCATACTGTCTAGACTCATCGGTTCTTCATTAAAATATAAAAGTCCATATAATCTACCTACTGATGGAGTAATTCCATACAGATTCATATTCTGCGTGATTGTGTCTATGACACGCATTCTCGCTCTTTCTAGCTTTAAATCTTCATCCATACCTTCACGTCCCTAATAATTGAATCTATATAAGACTATCATACAAAAACCAAATCGAAAAATCACGAAATATAAGGAATCGGGAGTATTCAGAAGGAATTGTAAGAATACACACTGTACAGTACATACAGTAAATTCTGTACAAACAATACGGCTATATATCCCCTTATATGCGCTTTGTGCTCCGTAGAAAATCTTTTCTATAATTAATAAGGTAGTTGTGAGACAGAAAGTAGGGGTGGAAATATGGATGAAAAAACAATAAAAATTAAAGTAGAACAAGTGACCAAAATTTTCGGCAAAAATACAAAGCAAGCTTTGCAACAACTCAGTAACGGTAAATCCAAACAAGAGATTCTTCAAAATACAGGCTGTACAGTTGGTGTCAACCAAGCAAGCTTTGAGGTTAGAACAGGAGAAATATTTGTTATTATGGGTCTTTCTGGGAGTGGGAAATCAACGCTCGTACGATTGTTAAACCGTTTAATTGATCCAACCTCTGGCAAGGTCCTAATAGATGACCAGGATGTAGTAAAAATGAGTAAGGAAAAACTAAGACAAGTTAGAAGAAAAAAAATAAGTATGGTCTTCCAAAAATTTGCCTTATTACCTCATTTTACGATACTAGAAAACACTGCTTTTGGATTAGAAATTCAAGGTATGTCGAAAGAAGAACGACAAAAGACGGCTATGGAAGCTTTGCATCTTGTCGGATTAAAGGGGTTTGAAAATCAATTTCCTGACCAACTTAGTGGTGGGATGCAGCAGCGTGTAGGATTGGCACGAGCGTTGGCAAATGACCCAGATATCTTACTTATGGATGAAGCATTTAGTGCTCTAGATCCACTTATCCGTAAAGATATGCAGGATGAACTTTTGGAGCTTCAGTCGTCCGTTGAAAAGACGATTGTCTTTATTACTCATGATTTAGATGAAGCATTGAGAATTGGGGATCGAATCGCCCTTATGAAGGATGGTAATATTGTTCAAATTGGTACACCTGAGGAAATTTTGATGAATCCATCTAATCAATATGTTGAGAGATTCGTAGAAGATGTTGACTTATCAAAAGTATTGACAGCCCATCATGTGATGAAACGAGCCGAAACGGTTCAAATTGAAAAAGGCCCCCGTGTAGCCCTCCAATTAATGCGAGAACTCGGAATTTCCTCTATTTATGCTGTAGACAAGCAGAAAAAATTATTAGGAGTGGTTTCAGCAGTTGATGCAAGAAAGGCGTTAGAAACTCAGCAATCCCTCCACCAAATTATCACTACTGATCTATCTACGGTTAGCCCTGATACTTTACTTACAGATTTGTTCGATAAAGTATCTGAAGCAACTATACCTGTTGCCGTCATTGATGATCAAAAGCGATTAAAGGGGATTTTAATAAAAGGGGCCGTTATTGGTGCTTTGGCTGGTAACGAAAAACACATTAATGTTTGGAATGAAAAACAAGATGTCAACAATGACAAACCTAAGGTGGTGATTAAATGAATGACTTGATTCCGAAATTACCATTAGCAAAATATATCGATGAATTAGTAGTATGGTTGACCATCAATTTTGAATGGTTCTTTGATTCCATTACGACCATTTTAGAAGGCTTTGTTGAAGGTTTAGTTGCATTACTAACATTTATTCCCGCGTTATTACTCATTGCAATGATTGGGTTCTTAGCATGGAAAGTGAGTAAATGGCGTTTAACTCTTTTCACCGTTATCGGACTTTTAATAATCTATAATCTCGGGTATTGGGTAGAAATGATAGAAACGTTAGCAATTGTACTAACGGCAGTTTTTATATCGATTATCATCGGTATTCCACTTGGAATTTGGGCTTCACAAAAGAAAGTTGTCAAACAAATTGTCACCCCTATCTTGGACTTTATGCAAACAATGCCTGCGTTTGTGTATTTAATACCAGCTATTTTCTTTTTCAATATAGGTGTAGTTCCAGGTGTTGTCTCATCTGTCATTTTTTCAATGCCACCAACGATTCGATTAACGATATTAGGGATTCAACAAGTTCCCTCAGATATAATTGAAGCCTCTGAAGCATTTGGATCTACAACAAGTCAGCGTCTTCTAAAAGTTCAATTGCCTTTAGCTATGCCAACCATTATGGCAGGTATTAATCAAAGTATTATGTTGGCATTATCTATGGTTGTAATAGCATCCATGGTCGGAGCGCCAGGTTTAGGTACAGAAGTGTATCGAGCTGTCACGCAAATTAAAACTGGAATAGGTTTTGAAGCGGGTCTATCCATCGTTATTATTGCGATTGTTTTAGACAGGATTACCCAAAAAATAGGGACTAAAAAATAGGAGGAGATTAAATGATTAAGAAACTACTAGGATTAACAACTTTGTCCGTATTAACATTTGGTTTAGCAGCATGTTCAGGAGAAAAAGCGGACACCTCTTCTCAATCAATTGGTGAACAACTAGATTATAAGATTGTTGGCATTGACCCTGGTGCAGGTTTAATGAAACTTACTATAGACAAAGTGTTACCAGAATATGGTTTGGATGAATGGGAAGTTGTTGAAGGCTCAGGAGCAGCGATGACAGCTGCATTAGCGAAGGCTTATAAAAAAGAAGAACCGATTATTATTACTGGTTGGAGCCCACACTGGAAATTCGCTGAATTTGACTTAAAATACCTAGAGGATCCTAAAGGTATTTATGGCGATGCGGAAGATACAAACACAATCGTTCGTCTTGGCTTAAAGGAAGATCATCCTGATGCTTATAAAGTATTAGATCAGTTTCAATGGGAGCCAACTCATTTAGAGTCTGTCATGAAATTAATCCAAGATGGAATGGGTCCTGAAGATGCAGCAAATAAATGGACTAGTGAAAATTCAGACCTTGTTAGTCAATGGACAGAAGGTGTAAACAAGGTATCTAAAGAAAAGTTACGCTTGTTGTATGTAGCTTGGGACGATGTTATTGCTAGTACACATGTAGCCAAAAATCTTCTTGAAGGTGTTGGATATGAAGTAGACGTTGTTCAGGTTGATGCTGGTCCGATGTGGGCAGGAGTATCAAGGGGAAATGGTGATGCCATAGTTGGAGCTTGGTTACCAACCACACATGCTGATTATTACGAAGAATTTAAAGGTCAATTTGAAGATTTAGGCCCTAATCTACATGGAACAAACCTTGGATTAGTAGTTCCAGCTTATATGGATATTGATTCAATTGAAGATTTACTAGAGTAAATATAAAGCCAGAGCCTTCAAATGCTCTGGCTTTTTGCAATCTTTCAAAGACTAATAATTAAACAGCCTTTGTGTAAGTTTTTTCTTCATTCTTATTTGCTTTCTTTTTAAAGCTCATCAAGCTGTATAAAACAGGTACAATAAATAGAGTAAGCATGGTAGATGTCGTTAATCCACCAATAACGACTACAGCCAGTGAAGCTGAGACAATTCCCGCATGGCTTGATAGAGCCATTGGAATTAAAGCTCCTACTGTCGCAATCGCTGTCATGAGGATTGGTCTAATCCGAATTACTCCAGCTTCGATTAATGCATCGTGTTTAGACATTCCCGTTTTTTCATTTTGCTTCACTTTGTCAATTAATACGATTGCATTCGTCACAACAATTCCATTCAACATGAGCAATCCAATCATGGCAGGCATGCCTATTGGTTCTTTTACAATGAAAAGACCGATTAAAGCACCAATCACTGAAAACGGGATGGCAAACAAAATAACAAACGGAGCTTTCCCCTCACCAAATGCTATAACCATAACTAAGTAGACTAAAAGGATACTAACAGCAATGGCAATGGCCATATTTTTAAAGCCTTCCTCCATCGCTGCAGATGCTCCCTCCTTGTAGTAATCCACAGATTCTGGTAAATCTAGCTTGGCTATTGCTTCATCTGCTTTTTTCGTTACTTCACCTGTTTTTGAATCAGTAATTTGCGCAAACACCATGACATATTCATTTCGATTTAAATGAGTGATCACTGTTCGATTGTTGACACGTTTCAGAGTCCCTAATTCTTTTAGAGCAACCGGCATTCCCATTACATTGTTAATTTCTTGTTCTCCTAGAGTTTCAAGGCTATTAATCTCTTTCATTTTTAAGCTTAGCTTTACATCTGTATTTTTATCATCAAGATTCATAGTTGTTATGATATCACCATTAATAAGTTCGCGAAGGCTTTTTCCAACCATCGCTGGCATCAAACCATTTTCAGCAAGCTTATCTTCGTTCAAATCAATTTCAATTTCCGGTTCATCACCTTCTAGTGAAGAACTGACGTCAGCCATCCCATCAATTTCTTTAAGCACATTGACTATTTTATGACTAGCTGTTTTTATCTCTTCAAAGTCAGAGCCGTTTACTACCATTACATACTGGGACTGAGCCCCACCTGCAAAACTGCCAACTCCCCTTACAGAAATTTCTTTTGCTTCAGTAATTTTAGTAAATTGATCACGTAAACCTTCTATTAAACCATCTACATCTTCTACAGAATCATTTAATGAAAAGGTAATGGAAGCATACTCATCTCCTCCATATACACTCGTGCTAACTAATTTAACTTCTTCTTTATCCATAAGAATTTCTTCCACCTTGCTTGCCACAGCACTAGTGTCTTCTGGTGAGGTCCCCTTTTCCATTGAAATGTTCACGTCAAAATTACTCGCTTTTTCTTGTGGTAAAAATGTGGTTCCAAGTTTTGGTGCAATTAGACCAACAGAACTAACAAGAAGAACAATTGACATCATTAGAGTTAAAACTCTATTTTTCAATACCCATTGAAGGCTTTTACGATAACCTTTTTGCAAAGTATTTTCACTATGTTCTTTTGGTGAGATTTTTAAAAGAAAAATTCTCGACATGAGTGGAACAATTGTAACGGCCACTATAAGCGAAAACAATAAGGAAATGACAATGGTCCAAGCCAATGGCGCAAAGAATTTACCAATAATACCAGGAACAAAAGCCATCGGTAAAAATACGGCGACCGTTGTAATGGTGGAGGAAGTAATAGCAGATGCCACTTCCCTTGTTGCCTGCTCAACTAATCGTTCATTTCGCTCTTTTGTAGCACTAACTCTTCTAAAAACATTTTCAATGACAACAATTGAATCATCAACTACTCGCCCAACTGCAACTGCAATCCCAGCCAATGTCATAATATTCAAGGTATACCCCAGCATATTAATAACTGTAAAAGAGGCAAAGATAGAAAGTGGAATGGAGATTATGGCAATTAGTGTGGATCGGATATTTCTTAAAAACAAGAATGTAACGACAACGGCCATTATAGCCCCTAGTAAAGCTTCTCTAAGCATTGAATATACGGAATCCTTAATTTCGATTGATTGATCTCTAAGTGTTTTGACTTCAACCCCTTCAGGAAGCTGTATGTTCCTGATTTCTTCCTTCGCATTTTCAACAATCTCGACTACATTGGCTCCACCTTCTGCGATAATTCCGACACGTACACCAGGCTCTCCATTGATACGAGTAAAATTACTTTTAACCTCACTTCCGTACTCTACCTCTGCAATTTCACTTAGTTTTATATTTTCCAGCTCTGGGTTTACCGATTGTATAGGAGATCCCATTGTAAAAAGGCGGATATTTTTGACATCATCAAGTGATTTCAGTTCTTTACTAACACGAACTGGCAATACTTGATTAGAAATTGCAACATTTCCTGTTGGAATGGTAAGATTGTTCGCATTAATAGCTGTTCTGACATCATCAAGAGTAATGCCTCTTTTCTTAAGTTCTTCTGGAATAAGTCGAATGGTCACTGTCTTCTCTTCTATTCCACCAACATCAACCTTACTGACCCCTTCGATGGATTCAAGCATCGGAATCATTTTTTCCGAAACAAATTTTTCTAATTTTGATTGGTTGTCTTTAGCAAATATCCCCAACGAAAATACCGTTGGATCTGGCTCTGGGCCTTGTTTAAAAAATTCGATATCCCCTGCCGTTTCTGGTAATTTAAGTTTATCTATAGCTGACCTTACAAGCTGTTCTGCATCATCCATACTAATTGATAAATCAAACTCCATCGTCGAATAAACGACATTCGCGACTCCATCCGTATAAACATTTTTGACACCATCAATATTCATTATTTCTCTTTCAACTGGCTCTCCAATATCCTTTATGGATTGCTCAGGTGAAGCACCTGGGTATGGTATCACTACAGTTAAATAAGGTATGTCTACATTGGGATACTTTTCAATATTAATTTCCCTTAAAGAATAAATACCTCCACCTATTATGAGTAGCATCACTAGAAACAAAGCTACTGCATTTTTCATACTAAAACGGATAATCTTTTTCAAAATAATACCTTCCTTCCGAAATAGGACTTTCTCCCTAACATTAAAGTTTTCAACACTAAAATGAATTCTCCTTCATATAAATTTAAATTATATGGAACTTTATCCATAATTTACATATTGTTATGATAATTGATTTTACGCTAAGACAAATGCACCTGGAGATTTAACTTTTTCTAAGACTTAAGATGTAGTTAGGATATTTCTTATGTAACACAAAAAACCCTCCTAATATTAGGAAGGCACTGAAATAGGTTAAAATAAATGACACTTCAATTTTTTTAAACAATTCAAAGCTTAATTGAATTGATCTGTCGTGATCGAGTTTTAATTTTCTGATAAAATAATAATAAAAAGGGGGATCCAAATTGCTACATCATATAGAAATTTATGTCTCTAATTTAGAAAAATCCACTCAATTTTGGGACTGGCTTTTAACCGAATTAGGATATGAGACATACCAAAAATGGGATAAGGGAATCAGTTGGAAGTATGGAGATACATATATTGTGTTTGTTCAAACAGAAAATCGATTTATGGATATTACTTACCACCGATGTCGAGTTGGTCTTAACCATTTGGCCTTTCATGCAAAATCTACACAACAGGTGGAAGAAATAACGGCAAAATTAAAAGATAAAGGAATCAACATCTTGTACCTTGATAAACACCCATTTGCAGGTGGGAAAGATTATCATGCTGTCTTTTTTGAAGACCCAGACAGAATTAAAGTTGAGCTTGTATCACCCAAAATATAAATTATAACCATCTAAGTGCTGTAAATCTTATTAAACGTTATTTTAGGCTTTTTCTTTTGTTCCAAAAATGGACAATTCCTCCACCAATTACGGCTCCAATCGTAATCGTTCCAAATATCATAAAGTAGACAATTTCACCTAAAACCTCCATTTCAGGTGCGGGGAAAAACTTGGCCTTTCCACCCATTAATATGGTTGCAACAAAAAATATAAACGCTGGAATCCACTTTGCCCATTTGGATTTAACTTTTATGAAAAGTAATGTACTTAGCAATCCAAGTACAAAAACAATAACAAAGAACATTTTCTTCAGCCCTTTCATTAAAAAACTGTTGTTTAATATATTTGACGTTTTTTTTTAATTAGGGTTTCATTATAACAGTAAAATCTTATGCCTAAAAAAAAGGGATAGAGAAGCTTTCTTCTCTATCCCTTTTTCTTATTATTTCGATCCTTAATTTCCTTTTTTATCTTTAGAATCATATCTTCAAAACGCTGGGCATCATGTTTATCGAGTACAATATCAATATTGCCATATCGAACACTTTCGTAAGCAGCGAATAGGTCTTCGTTTTTCTGGAACTCTACACGCTCAAACCATTCTCGAACGGTTTCATTTGGATATCTACCAAGATGATATTTACTTGCATATTCATCAAGATGAAAGACCAATTTACGCATATATTCATGTGGAGAAGGACTTCTGAAAAACTTTCGCTTCCTACCCATTTTGACTGATAATGGGATATGTTCCAGTTTAATCTGTGATGATTCTTGAATTTCTTTATCCACTATTTTTGATTTCCTTTTTATAATTACCCAAATTATTATTAGTAATACGACTAATAAGACTAACCAAAACCAAGATGGAATTCCTTCTACAGGAATAATTTTTTCATAGGTTTCCTTTCTATCACCTACTTCTCCTTGAGCAAACGGATCATCTGGTGACTCGGGTGATTTAATACCAAGGATAATTCCTTCAATTAAGGCAAAGATTGGACTTCCTATAATACTAGCAATAACGGCTAAACCTGAGAATATTTTAATAAACACAAACTTCACACCAGGTATAAGTAATGTTCCTAATACAGTTAAAACGACCGCTATAAACAGGGCACTGGATAAGCCCAAAACATCACGAGCTTCAAAATGATCACCCGTTTGCTGTAAAAACCTACCAATACTATAAAGAACGGTGAAAGCAATGACCATTCCGAACAGGACATTCATATAAGGATAACGGAAAATCCATCCGATAAAGAAAACAAGAATGCTACTACTATAAAATACTATCGCTAAATTGGTTCTTTCCTCTTTCCATAAAGAAGAATCCTTAATAAACGAACTGATTCTAAAATATAAAAAAACAGAACATAACACAATAGACATTATAGAAAAACCAAGAAAATAAGCAATCCCACTTAATAAAATGGCACAAATAAAGGGAATGCCGTTATTAACAATATTTTTTTTCGAAACTAAATAAAGGAATAAATTCCCTCCTATGATAATCGATAATATGGCAGGGATAGAAGGAATCTCTCCTGAACGTGTATAAAACACAAAAACTAGGAAATAAAGAAAAAAGCATTCTAGCATAAAAAAGTATGCAGGCTGTAATCGCTGTATCATTTATCATCACCTATTTTCATACAAATCAAGTCCGACCGAATGGGACTATGGCTGGGTATTCATAATCATCTTGAAGTATATACACCATTTGTCCCTTTTTCTGCATTTTAGAAAAATATGACACTCCTTCATCTTCATACGGTCCACTAAAGATGACGACTGGTGAATGTTGTTGTTGCTTCTCAACGAAGTTAAACATTTTGTTTAATGGTACCGTATTTCCTCTTTCGTTTAAACGTGCTAGAAGATCCAGTACCTTACCTAATTGTTTCGAGCCTTCACCCTTTGGAAGATGATAAACCGCTGCTCCACTGGCCATGCGAAGGTTCAGAAACAACTCAAATTCAATTCCCTTTTTCGTAGCAAATTTTGCCATATAAGCCACATTGCTTATGATAGACTCTAAATTCTCAACAACACCTAAATGGTAGGTCGGCATATTAGGTACTCGTAAGTTGATAATAAAAGTCCAAGAGTAATGAGCTGTTTTCTCAAAAACCTTCGTTTGCAATGTTTGTGTTTTAGCACTAGCCTTCCAATGAATACGGCCAAAGGAATCGGAGTAAACATAATCCCTCGTACCGATGGGTGACAATAAATGTTCATGTATACTAGATTGAATCGGAAACTCACCTTGTGCTTTGGTGGCAAATAATTTTTCAGTTTGTGGAACTGAAATAATCTGAGGATGTACGATTAATTCCTTATGAATAAAAGGATTAAAACTAAGTTCAACAAACCCGAAACCGAAGAAGTTAGGTATTGTTACATTTATGGATTTAATCCTAGTAGCCCCACGGGTAATTGCTTTTAATGGAAGAGGAATTTGGATCGTCTCTTTCCCTTTTAAATGAATTGGAATTGTAAAAACTATATTTGATTCTGAGGGATAAGAAGGGATTCCTACGCCTTCGACGATTGACTCAAGTTTTAATTCTACTATTCCTCGAAAAATCGGTAATCTGCTAAGCTGTGATAATTTTAAGGTTAAAATGGTTTCTTCTCCAACAGATAAACGAATTGTTTCTCTACGATTTTCCAATTCAAGTTGATCCGCTACATGATTTAAATAGTATAAACTCATCCTACTAAGAACCAATAAAAAACAGCCTAGAAAAATTAACCAATACGTATCTTGGTAAAAGCTAACAAGCAGGAGTACACAAGCAATGAGTGTAACAAGCTCTAATGCATTTCCTCCATGAACATTTTTTCTCCATGTCATTTTATTTCAACGCCCCTGTTTCTGCAGGCACTTCAACGCTTTTTAAAATGGTTTCTAACACTTGACTATTCGTTCTTTTCAGTGACGCATCTAACGTTAAAACTAAACGGTGCGCTAACATGTAAACTGCTATATCCTTGACATCCTGAGGGGTGACAAATAATCGGTTTTGTAGAAATGCTCTACCTTGAGCTCCTCTCATTAGAGCTAACGTTCCACGCGGACTAACACCCATTTCGATTTCATCATGATTTCGTGTCAAATGGACAAGTTCAAGAATATAATCTTCTACATCCTCAGAAATCGAAACTTGCTTAACGTCTTCTTTCAATTTAGTGATCTCATCCAAAGTAAATACCGTGTTTAGGTTGTTGTATGGCGTCCCATTACGGTATGTCTGCATAATTTTCTTCTCTTCTTCGATTGTCGGATACCCTAATGGGATTTGCATAAAGAAGCGGTCCATTTGCGCTTCTGGTAATGGGAATGTACCTTGCTGAGACTCAATTGGGTTTTGCGTAGCAATAACCATAAAAGGTTTTGGAAGTGCAATCGTCTCTCCATCAATTGTCACTTGGCGTTCTTCCATAACTTCTAATAAACTAGCTTGTGTACGTGGCGTGGCACGGTTAATTTCATCTGCTAAAAGAATATTCGTCATTACTGGCCCAATACGAAGCTGAAAATCTTGCTCCTTAGGATGGAAAAATTGAATCCCTGTTACGTCACTTGGTAATAAGTCTGGGGTAAACTGGATTCGCTTAAAAGAACCATCAATCGTTTTTGCAAAGCTTTTTGCGAGTTGAGTTTTTCCTGTTCCAGGAACACTCTCTAATAATACATGACCATCGTTTAATAGCGCGATAAACACCATTTCAACGATATCGTTCTTACCGATAATAACCTGACTAATTTGTTGCTTTAATTGTAAAACTTTTTCTGTTAAGTTCAAGATTGATTTCCCCTTTTCAACTTTATCTCTTTTTAATTTGTAAGAGTAGTCTGTTAAGTAAGACACCTCGAATTTATGTTCTGAATGCTCGAAAGATTCAGACCATACGACTTTAATTATGCAACTAAAGACTGGTTTTGTCCATTTTTTTACAAAGTAACATGTGATACAAATCACCTATTTAGTTTTATAGCTTCTTATTACTATTTTTGTTATTCTATATCATAAAAAGGAAGATACATGAGGAGGAAACAATTAGAATGGCTGGCAAAAAATATTATGTTGTTTGGAGCGGAAGAAAAACGGGTATTTTTGAAACATGGGCAGAATGTGAGCTACAAACTAAGGGATACCAAGGTGCTCGGTTCAAATCCTTTCCGACCATCGAAGAAGCAACAATGGCATTTAAAGGAGGGTATGTTAAAACATCCTCTGCTGGCCCTAAAAAAACAATCTCAAAAGAAAAACCAAGTGCCATTTCAATAGATATGGATAGTATATCCGTTGATGCCGCTTGTAGTGGAAATCCAGGGATGATGGAATATCAAGGTGTATATACAAAAACTGGAGAACAAATATTTCATTACGGCCCTGTTCTTGGCACGAATAATATCGGTGAATTTTTAGGAATCGTTCATGCCCTTTCCTATCTAAAGCAAAAAGAGAAAAATACAACCATTTACTCTGATTCAAGAACCGCTATTGCTTGGGTCCGAAATAAGAAAGCGAATACCACCCTAGAACGAAATATGAAAACTGAAACCGTTTGGTCACTTATAGAACGTGCGGAAAAATGGCTGAAGGAAAACTCTTATTCAAACAAAGTGTTGAAATGGGAGACAAGTCAGCTTGGAGAGATTAAAGCCGATTTTGGGAGAAAATAAAATATCATTCTAAACATAACAAGAGACTGAATCGCTTCAGTCTCTTGTTATGTTTACCTTAAATTCCCATTCAATTCTTCTAATCTCCCAGAAATCGCTATAGCCATTTCTTCTGCTGTTTTAGGAATGGATGCTTTTAAGATATTATTTACAATTGAACCCATTGCTCCTTCAGCAACAATTTCAAGGAAACCCGTCATTCTTGTCATATTACTTCTAATCTTTTCTGCTTTAAAATAGCCGTGACCTGTAAACTTCTCATTTAATCCTTTTAAATTAAAGGTTACTAGGTTTGGCTCATTCCATTCTGTAATATCAATCAATAAACTAACCTTTTTCTTCATAATTCCAATATCACTTTTAAATTCCCACGTTGATCTTCTTTCATTCATTTTTTGATGACCAATATAACCTGGAACTAGTGGTGCCCAATTATCCATATCCTTCACAAAATCCCAAACATTCTCTATAGGTAGATGAACTTCTACTTGATGCATTCCGCTTGGCATAAAATTTCCCCTCTTTCCTTTTCAAGAAAGTTATATGCCTATAATGGTTTATTTAGAAGAATTAATTTCACCAATCCAATCAAAATTAGCTATATTTTCAGAAAACATTTAAAATAAACATAAAGTACAAGGTTAGGAGAGATAAGGTATGAAAACAATCAAGGTTGGTATTATCGGTACGGGCTTCGGAGCAAAAGTACACGCTCCAATGTTTCATTTTCATGATGGATTTGAAGTAGTATCAATCTCAAGTGTTTCGAGAGGGAATATTGAAGAAGCAAAGAAATCTAGCGGTATTGAAAATGTGTATACTGACTGGAAGCTAATGCTAGATCAAGAACAGTTAGATTTAGTTGTTGTTGCATCCGCTGTTCATTTGCACCGAGACATGGTCTTAGCAGCCTTTGAAAAAGGATTAGATGTTTTATGCGAAAAGCCTATGGCCTTACATATTGCAGAAACAGAAGAAATGATGTCAGCTAGAGACCACGCAAAAAAACTTGGACTTATTAATCATGAGTTCCGATTTCTCCCTGCCCGTACTAAGGTAAAAGAGATTTTAGAAAGCGGGAGCCTTGGTCAAATCTTACATGTCCGATATTTGTGCTCCTACGCAAGTTACACCTCATTAGTGTCTAGAACACGTGGTTGGCTTGGCCAAGAAGAAAAAGGTGGTGGAATGCTAGGCGCAATTGGGTCGCATATGACGGATTCCCTCCAATGGTGGATGAATAGCCAATTTAAAGAAGTATTTGCCCAGCTTCCAACACACGTACCAATCTATAAGGATGAAAGTGGAAATATAGAAAACCGAACGGCTGATGATGCCTTTCAGTTAATAGGCACATTCGAAAATGGTGCCACTGTAACGATGGAGCTTTTATCTGCAGCACGACAAACGGAAAATAACTGGCGTTTAGAGGTATTCGGTACAGAAGGCACAATTGTCATGCTTGATGATAATAAAGTATTTTTCTCTACTATAGATGAGCCGCTTAAAACAGTAGAGCTTGTTCCAGAAATAAAAGCACCTGTCGGCATGTCCGATGTTGCTTCAAGATATTATAATGGATTCCACCGAATGCTTGATGCACTATATGAGTCAATGGCCACTAGATCCAAACATCCTTATTTAGCCGATTTTGAAAACGGCTATTCCACTCAAAAGGTACTTGATGCAGCTCGACACTCAGCAAAAGAAGGTAAAAAAATTGTAGCAAATTAATATTAATATAAAAATACTAGGATCCCCCATCTCTCTTGAAGGCTCCTAGTATTTTTATTTTATCCATTTAAAACAACGCCACATTCCAAACATATAGAAAAGGTATCCAAAAAACGAATAGATATGCTTCCACTGGTCCGAGTGGATAAAAAAGCCATAGCTTTCAGATAGCCTTTCAATACAGGCAATAACGATACTTGTAAGAACAAGGAAACTCCATCTTTGAACTAGATTCATTTTCATAATAATGATCATCATTAAGTACGTAAATACAGGAAGAATGATTAAAGTAAAAGCGATATTAATAGTAAAAATCTCTGGAAAAAGTCTTTTTGGAAATGAATACATCCCTATGCTAACAAAATATAAATCTAAATATGTTCCGATTATAACCGCTAGCAAAGGTATGGCTATGTGTTCTCTTTTATAAGAAAATCGCTTTTTTGGCAATGGTGGCGAGCTCAAGTTTTTCAAGGGTTTCGCAGTATTCATGTACAATCTCTCCATCTATTTTTTGAGTGTCTTCCAATAAATAATCAATGACCCTCCAATCGTCATACCAATCTCCTTCTTCCGCTGGTTCGTGCTCGACATTTTTCCATGCAAAATCCAATCTTGGACTGTATATACGTGCTACACCTTTTCGAAGCTGGCATTTTTTCAATCTTCGAATATAAAAGTTCCCAGGCGCATAATCCTTCACATCATTAAACAAATGTGGCCAGTAGTCTTTCCTTGAACCAGTATGAGAATTTTCAAATGCCCAACTCTTCGATTCTTTTAATATTTGATCATTAGAGAATAGGAGAGAATATAAACGTTTACCTAGCATTATTCGTTCGTGCAATGAATCAAATTGGTTAATCGTCTGACCCATTAACTTTATTTTGTTGTTTTTAATATAGGGAAAGAGAATATGATTAAAAGATAGGAGTTCTTGAAGCTTATATTCAAATGTTTCAAAGACCGTTTGTTTAAAATGGTTATTATCCATCACTCTTTTTTCTAGATAGCTTTGCTCATTAATTACTAGAGCAATCGTTAAAATATATTTGTCACCGTGTTTCCAAAAATCATTCCAAATCGTTTCCATAAATACGGATACATTGAAATAGGGTAAGAGATGGAATAGCTTACGATTTCTTATTAGACTTTCTTCATATAATAAGAACTGTGGATAGGCATCTTGAAAAATAAGCCAATTCCCTCTTTCTAGAAATGAAAAGAAGTATTGTCTAGATTGCTTGTCGAGCAGTCCTTTTAAGAAATCCCCCTTCAAGTCTGTCATATTCCACCCACCATTACGAGAGACCATATGACCTAAAAAAGCCCATTGTATTTCTGGATGCTGCTTATAAAATTCGAAATAGGCTTTTGTTCTTGTAACATTGCTGTGATTAAGCTCCTCCGTTTTTCTTTTAATTTTTTTAATTAACACTTTCTCGTCTATTGAGAGTGTAGGAAGAGGTCGCGTTTTTGATTTGATAAGCTCCTTTTTTAATTCAATTAAATCTCTAGTAAAAGCAGCATTTTTTCTCTTCTTAAAGCCAAAAATCTTAATCCCCCCTTTGCATGCTTTTATTAAGTCATGAATATCTTTGATACTAAACAATCATTGGAAAGGATGATTTACTGGTGGCTCTAGATCCTAGCTCGGAAATCAACCGAATTATCGATAGATTAAAAAAAGACCAAACGCATAATGGTACCTGGAATTACCCTTTTGAGACAGGAGTCTCTACAGATGCCTATATGATTATATTATTGCGGTCTTTACAAATTAATGATGAACAATTAATTCAAGAGCTAAGCAATCGAATATTAAGCAAACAAGAGGAAAATGGATCATGGAAACTTTTCATAGATGAAGGAATGGGGAATTTAACAGCAACAGCGGAAGCCTATTATGCACTTTTATATTCAGGCTACTATTCGCAAGTGGATAAACCATTACGTGCTGCAAGGAAGTTTATCCTAGCAAACGGTGGCATTGAAAAATGCCATATGTTAATGAAAATTATGCTTTCCATAACAGGTCAACATAAATGGCCGAACTTCTTTCCTATACCCATTGAAACCGTCCTCTTACCACTAACATTTCCAATCAATTTCTTCGATTTTTCTGTCTTTGGAAGAGCCAATCTCGCCCCCATTATGATTCTTGCAAGTAAGAAATATATGATTCGAACAAGTAAAAGCCCTAATCTTACTAACATTTTTATCAATAGAAATTATAATAGGGATGACGAGTTCTTTGCTTTGATGCGTTCTAATGAATATCGCTCCATTTTTTCAACTATAACCACTGGTATCAAAAGTTTAATCGGTTTCCCAGAACAACTTCAGCAGTTAGCTTTGGAACGAGCCAAACAATATATGCTAGATCGGATTGAACCAGACGGGACCTTTAATAGTTATTTTAGTTCAACCTTTTTGATGATTTTCGCCTTATTAGCCCTTGGATATCCAAAAAGTCATCCCATCATTCGAAATGCCATTTCAGGATTGAAGTCGATGAAATGCCAAATAGACGGTAAAACTCACATTCAATATACAACCGCCACAGTTTGGAATACTTCACTAATCAGCTATTCCTTACAAGAAGCAGGAATACCTGATTCTGATCCAGTTCTAGAGAAGGCGACTCACTATTTACTGTCTCGTCAGCAATATAAATTTGGCGATTGGGTTATTCATAATCCTAACAGTTTACCAGGTGGGTGGGGATTTTCCGACGTTAACACGATACTTCCAGATATCGATGATACCACTTCTACATTGAGAGTTCTTCGTAATCAAATAAATAAAATCCCACATACTTCCCACGCATGGGAAAGTGGCATACGTTGGTTGTTTTCTATGCAAAATGACGATGGTGGTTGGTCAGCTTTTGAAAAAAATGTAAACAAAGGCTTCTTTCACTTCATTCCTATTCAAGGGGCAGAATTTTTGATTTCTGACCCTTCCACTCCTGATTTAACAGGTCGAACATTAGAATTTTTTGGTCATTATACAAACTTATCGAAAAACCATCCTTCCATGAATCAAGCAATACACTGGTTACTAGATCATCAAGAACGAAATGGATCATGGTATGGAAGATGGGGTATCTGTTATATTTATGGGACTTGGGCAGCGATAACTGGACTTACGTCAGTTGGTGTCTCACCAAGTCACTCATCAATTCAAAAAGCCGTGAAATGGTTAAAACATATTCAAAACCCTGATGGCGGGTGGGGAGAATCCTGTAAAAGTGACATGGAGAAAACCTATATGCCATTAGGTGCAAGTACATTGACCCAGACTGCCTGGGCACTTGATACACTCATTTCAACTTCAAAAAAACCAACTCCTGAAATCATTGCTGGAGTCAAATTCCTTTTAGAAAACGGAAACCGTGTAGACTGGACCACTGATTACCCCACTGGACAAGGAATGGCTGGCGGTTTTTATATTCATTATCACAGCTATCGGTATATCTTTCCTCTATTAGCACTTTCCCACTATCACCAGAAATATATGAAGTAAACATAAGAATCAACTTGTAATGCTCTTTTCGCATAAAAGAAGTGCCAAGGAACATCCTAATATGGATGGACTTGGTACTTCTTTTTATTTATTGGAGGTTTTGAGATAAATGAAGATTTCTTTCCTATTAGGCATATTACTTTTTAGCCAACAAACGAATTCATATGATCAAATCATTGTACAACAAGAAGGAAAAACGATTGCGATTGAAAAACGATCCGATTTCATCCTCCCTCTCCCAGGTGGTCCATTTATTAATCTTGAATATTTAAGTCCTTTTCTAAAAAAAATAACAAAAGAAAGTTTTCAAAAGCCTATGAATGCCACTATTGATGAAAATGGAGGGATTCACTCTGAAACTATCGGTTATAAATTAGACCAAACATCCTTCACCACACAACTTTTTGACAGTCTTTTTCAAAAGGGAACTACTATAATTGAAGTAAAAAAAACACCTATTTATCCAGAGGTAGACAGTGAAATCCTTTCTAATATTCAAGAAAAACGCATTGGCCAATATATAACCTATTATAACGCTACAAATAAAGAGCGCTCTTTTAACATACAACTTGCGGCAAACGCAATAAATAATCACGTTGTATTTCCCGGTCAAACATTTTCATTTAATAAAGTTGTTGGCAAGCGCACGGCTCATAAAGGGTATCTTCCTGCTCCTATCATCGTAAAGGGTGAATTGTCTGAAGGTATTGGTGGAGGTATTTGCCAAGTTTCTTCTACCTTATTTAATGCGGTTGATAATTCGGGACTTAAAATCGTTCAACGCTACTCGCATAGTAAAACTGTACGTTATGTTCCACATGGAAGGGATGCAACGGTTAGCTGGTATGGCCCCGACTTTAGATTTATGAATAAGTATAATCAACCGATCCTAATAAAGGCTAAAACATATGGAGGTAAATTACTAGTGTCCATATACTCTTCTGATTCGGTTAATTTTAAGCCTCGAAAAATCCCAAGTGCATCACACCAATTACCAGAAGAAATTAAGGTTTCAATTGAACAAGAAGAAAAGAGTCCCGAATGAATTCGGAACTCTTTTTTTAATAGACATCTTGCTTAATAAATACAATAAATGAAATTAGTATAGCAACGAGACCCGAAATTGTAAGGACTACCAACGAAAACCCTAACGTCATTCCTTCGATAGGTGGTGCATTTCCCGCTAAATAAGCTGTTAAATCAAGGTTTATCATGAAAAAATATTTGGCAGTCTCCCAGGAAGAAACCATATTACTTAAAATGGCTCCAGATATCAAAGCGGCTAGCATGACACCCATACCAACTGGGGTGCTTCTAATTAATACGGAAAGCATGAAGGTTATCGTACCAACAATGACGGCCACAAACCAAACTAAGCTAAATTCCATAAAGAGATATTGCCACTGCGGTATCATTTGAGCTGAACTTGTTATTAATTCTCCCGCTTCACTTGTAAACCCTGTTAGGATGGGAGCAGACCATCCTTGGTACCCAAAAACTATGCCAGAAATCATGTAGGATAGGAACCCATACATAAAAATAATGATAGATACTGACAGGATTAGAGCAACATATTTACTTAAAAGGATTTTCCATCGTTTTACTGGCCTTGTAAGCAATAGCTTAATTGTTCCTGCACTTCTTTCAGAGGATACGAGATCAGCCGCGATGACCATAACCATTAGAGGCAAGAATAAAGTTATTGAATTTTCAGCAAATGTTCGGGTAAAGGTAGGAGCACCCGGTTCCATTGGGTTAACATTGTGATCAAGATAATATTGCTGTTGCTGAATTCTCAAACTTAACTGGCCTTTCCATTCCTCTGATATCCCACTGCTCGTCAATCGATTTTGCGTATCAATAATTTGCTGCTGCAATGTTGTACGCCAATCTATTGAGCCTACTCTTTCAATCCTTCTTTCAATTTCTTTAAACTGGGCATATGTAAATAGGCTAACGAGAACAGCAATAATTAAAGCCACATAGACTAGTTTTTTTCTGCGAACAATTTTAAGCATTTCATTATGTACTAAATTAATCAACAGATTCCCCCCCTGTCATTTCCAAGAATAAATCCTCTAATGCAGGAAGTTTTCGATTCATCTCCTTAACCTCAACTCCGTTTTCGATTAGGCTTTTGTTCCATAATGCTGTCTCACCTTCGATAAATGGCGTAATAAGTTCTTCATCACCTGATTTAGTAACGTTTGTATATTTACTTAATATAACTTCAGCTTTTTCTATCGGGCAAACTTTCCAGATTAAACGTTCTTGAAGAGTTAATAGATTATCTACTGAATCAACTTTGATTATTTCACCTTTAGTAATGATTGCAACTCGATCGCACATTAATTGGATTTCACTAAGTAAATGACTAGATACCAATACCGTTAACCCTTCGGTCTCAGCAAGATACCGTATAAAGCTACGCATTTCCCTAATACCCATTGGGTCAAGACCATTGGTTGGCTCATCTAAAATAAGTAGAGAAGGTTTTCCCAGCAACGCTTGGGCTATTCCAAGTCTTTGTCTCATCCCTAAAGAATACGTTTTCACAGGATCATGAATTCGTTCTTGAAGCCTTACTAAATTTACCACTTCTTCGATATGATTTTGGTCCACTTTTGGCAACATTCTAGCAAAATGTTGAAGATTTTCCCAACCAGATAAATAAGAATACATTTCTGGGTTTTCGACAATACAGCCTAAATAACTCATCGCTTTTGTAAAATCAGTTACGACATTATAACCACAAATCTCAATGGAACCTGAAGTAGGTTTAATTAATCCAACAAGCATCCGAATCGTTGTTGTTTTCCCTGCACCATTCGGCCCTAAAAAACCAAAAACCTCTCCTCTTTTTAATTCAAAATTAACGCCTTTAATGATTTCTCTTTTTCCAATTGCTTTGCGTAAATTTTTTACAGAAAGTGTGACCTCGCTCATTTTCCCGCTCCCTTACCATGTAATTAATGAGGATACACGTTCTGCTATTAACTTGTACCCCTTAGTGTTGGGATGGAACTTATCTGTATATAAATAGTCATTAACCTTTAACTGGAATAAATCAAAGGTAGGAACGAACACCGTTTGTGGATGCTTGTCCAATAATTCACTCGTTTCAAAGTTCCAATGCCGTACTGCCTTCGTCATTAGTGCTGCATCATTCAAATCAATAAATGGATTATATAGGCCAACGAAGAAAATAGTAGCCTCTTTATTCAATACCCTTAAATCAACTATGATTTTCCCCAAGTTCTTAAGGTATTGTTCTCTAAGACGATCTATATTTTCAAGATTTAAGTCCATAATTGTTTGTCCACTTTGAAATAAATCATTACCACCTATTGTAATGAGAATAAGATCCGCATTTTTCAATTGCTCTTTAACTCCTGTTTGTTGAAGCTGATTAACCAATTGTTCAGATCGATACCCCTTCACACCTAGGTTTTGTAGCGTGATTTTCTCGTTTGTCTTGTCTTCTAATTCCTCTACTAAGTAACCAATATAACCCTTTCCTTCAATATCTCCCGTGCCTCTAGTTAATGAATCACCTAGTGCGACAATTGTTTTATTTTGATCATTTTGATCCTTTTTAACCATTTCCTCTTTAACAACAACATTGGTCGTCTTTTCACTAAAGAATTGATTTTGTAAGGTCCAAGTAAATCCTACTAAGAAAAGGGTAAGAGTTACGAGTGATATCACGTATGTTAACTTGACTGTAAAATTTTTCACCCCATTGCTCCTTTTATACAATCTAGATTCAATTTAGTACCAATCATGTTGATCCGAATGACGTCGGTAGCGTGATTCATAACAGCCATTGCAAATCGGAAACTCATGCTCTAACGATAGCTTCTTCCCACAATTTTTACACTTTTTCGTTAATGTTTTAACTTCTTTCTTTAGGCTTTCATGAACATCATCACTAATTTCTGCACGTAGACGTTCCCAATATAAAGCTTCCGTCCGATGACCAAGACGGTATAGGAATAAAAGATGAAGGCCAATTGCCTTATAGGTAAGCTCTAAATCTTCAAGTGTTCGTTTTTTAATTCTAGGTTCGGGTAGTTCTACACCCTCTACAATGGCAAACATATTTTGTTGCCATTGCTGAATAAGCTCTGGCTCCTTTTGTGAAAAAGGCATATGCAAAAAGCCATATAAATCAACCATCGGAAGTCTTGCTTCAATATCAGTACCTCGAATCAGCTCATAAAGCTCACGTTCTTCTGATAATGTCGCTTTCTTCGTCCCTTTTGGAGATTTGAAAATTTCCCACAGTTCAAAAAAAGTACCTAGGTCACGGTAATATCTTTGGAAACGTTCAAAAACGGTTGTAGTTGGGGCAATGGCAAATTCGTGAACAGGTATATCTTCTTTCTCTAAAAGTTCATTCATTAACTTAATATCGGTCATAAAAGCAACTTTTCCGATATTGTAGATACCTTTCCTACCAGCACGGCCCGCAATTTGCTTCACTTCTTGAGATGTTAATCGACGTCTTTTTGTCCCATCGAATTTATCATTTTCTAAAAAGACAATTCGTCGAATAGGTAGATTAAGCCCCATTCCAATTGCATCGGTAGAGACGATTACCTTTGTTTCTCCTTTGATAAATCGTTGAACCTGCTTTTGCCTAGTCTCAGGTGGCATGCTCCCATAGATCATACTGACAGAATGTCCAGCTCTTTGAAGGCGGGCAGCATTTTCTAATACTCTTTTTCGCGAGAAGCAAATTAGTGCGTCACCTTTTTTCACATCGTTCAACTTAAAAGTTTTCGATTCAACCTCAAGCGGAATATCACGGCTATACTCGTTAATAACGATATCTGCATCACCTAATAGCTTTAATACCATCGATTTTGAATTTTTACTTCCAATAATATGTACTTCATTGGCATTCGCTTTTGTTATTGCCTTATACCAAGAAAAGCCTCGGTCCTTGTCGGTAATCATTTGTGCCTCATCAATCACAATGACCCCGTAAAAATCCTTTTCATGGAACATTTCTACCGTGCAAGATATATGTTGGGCATTTTGAACAACCTTTTCCTCTTCTCCTGTTTTTAAATTACATGGAGTTCCTTCATTATTCAATTTGTCATATACTTCAAGTGCTAAAAGTCGTAACGGCGCTAAGTATAAGCCACTTTCTGCTTCCTTCATTTTTTCTAATGCTTGATGTGTTTTACCAGTATTGGTTTCCCCAATATGAAGTACGTATTGAATATTTCTACCATAGGAAGGACTATATTCTCTACCAAATATATCTTCAAGCATCCTCGACTCTTCTTGTTTCTTCCGTTCCAGTTCAGCGAGCTCTTCTATTTTCTTTTTAGCCCAGGCAGCCCGGTCATGGGCTAATAAATCGCGATGTTTTTCTTCATCAAAAGGGATTTCTGAGAGCTTTAGAAGGTCCTCTACATACTCCTCCTGTAGTTTTGAGTAGAAATTTTCAATTAAATCATAGAGTGGTTCCTCAATCATATCTTCATCCAAATCATTAATGCTTTCTTCAAACAATTCCTCGTATTTTTGGACTAAATCAGTAGGCAAGTGCTCTAGTACTAGATTTGAGGTCGTTTCAAATAAGAATTCACCGATTAATCTTTCATATTCAAAGTAATAAGTTTCATATTCAAAATGAGTTCTTCCCCCATGTAAGGTTTTATGAATATCTCCCGTTAACTCTTCTAAAAACTCAGCAACTATAGTAAAGGAAGCAGGATTAAACTTTCCTTCCTCTTCTAATTTTAATTCGAGAGCAAAGGTATCTATTTTTTTATATTTCACTTTATTCGTAAAATCATTTTTCAGTTGAACGGAAACATAGTGTCGAGTTTTTAAAAATAATACCTCTTCTAATTCATGGATGATTTCGGTAATTTCATTATCTATTTCATCCTGAACTTGTCTTCTCTGCTCAAAAAGCTGTTCTTCTGACTCCCGATTTAAGAATCTTTTTCTTGCTCGTCCATGTCTTTCTATCCATTTTTCTTCTTGATTTTTAAAGGTAGTATTTAACCAATCCACTACTTGAAAAGGTTGATAGCTTCTTATTTCATTTCGAAATAGAGTATTGATTAATTTACGATCGACCCCTTCAACCTCAAACCCTTTTTCGACTAAAAATTGCTTTTTTTCACTTTTAGAAACTTTATTGGTGGCCGAATTTAACCAAACATTCACCCAAATTTGCTCAATATAATGATTTCTATCTGCGAGATACTCATTAAAGGATGGCGTTATCTCTTTATTTTCTAAATAGTGATCGATATCATCATAAATTTTTTGTTTTGTATGCTGTATGGCTAATGGATAAATCATTTCTATGCTACTCATAATGGTAATTGTCCCCCCTTTTTATAGGTATCCATGTAATTTTAGTTTGCATCATTATTTTAAAAAGTTACTAAATATCAAAAAAATCAATCCTCATGTTTAAATCTCTATTTCAAGTACTACAGGACAGTGATCACTTCCCATTATCTCCGAGTGAATCTTGGCATCTACCATGTTACCTGCAATTCGTTCAGAAAGAATAAAATAATCAATCCTCCATCCAATATTTCGTTCCCTAACTTTATTCATGTATGACCACCAAGTATAAGCACCCTCAAAATCAGGATATAAATAACGATAGGAATCAACGAAGCCGTTACTTAATAAATGCCCCATCTTTCCTCTTTCTTCATCCGTAAATCCAGAATTCCCTTTATTGGTTTTCGAATTCTTCAAGTCAATTTCGTTATGAGCGACATTTAAATCACCACAGAGTATGACTGGCTTTTGCTCATCTAATTTCAACAAATACTCCTTCAAATGGTCCTCCCAAGCTAAACGGAAAGGAAGTCTGGCTAAGTCCCGCTGTGAATTTGGCGTGTAAACATTCACAAGATAGAAGGTATCGTATTCCAATGTTATCGATCGACCTTCAGCATCATATTCTTCTAAACCAATACCGTATTGAACTGAAAGTGGTTTATTTTTTGAAAAAATAGCTGTCCCAGAATACCCTTTTTTAACAGCATAATTCCAGTGTTGTGTATACCCTTCTAACTCTAGGTTAATTTGTCCTTCTTGTAATTTTGTTTCTTGCACACAAAAAATATCTGCATTCACTTGATGAAAATAATCTAAAAAGCCTTTACCCACACATGCCCTAAGTCCGTTAACATTCCATGATACAAGTTTCATTATTTTTAAACTCCTTATTATGTAAAATCTATCCTTATTATACATCAATAAAATGTAACAAGGACACATCCGCATATGTGTCCTTGTTAAACCTATTGATGAAAAGGGTAGTGATGAACCACTCTTCCCGCTCTACCATATGTTGTTTCCGCTTGGGATAAGGAATTGACAATGGCTTCCTCGGTTACTTCCGCTGCAGCAGTAAATAATTGATTAAAAAGGGGATTGTCTTCCCTTAATGAAAGGGATTCGACATAAAGTTGTTCTAGAACATGAGAATGACTATTAGCAGTAGAAAACGCGATAACAATATCCCCGCTTCCATGACTAAAATGACTTCCTGTCCGACCAAGACCAATTCCACAACGTTTTGCTACTCTTAATAGCTGCCGTTCATTTAAAGGAGCATCCGTAGCTAGCACCATAATGATTGAACCATCCGCGGTTTCAGATAGACCTGTATGATTTTCAACCTTGTCGCAGAGATATTTTTGTGCTTGAAACTCTTCCTTTTTCCCAAAATTAGTAAGAACTAAACAACCAATTGTATATTGTTCCTCGTTCCCACTTTGTACAATTCTAGAGGAGGATCCAATACCACCTTTGTATCCAAAACAGACCATTCCTTTTCCAGCACCAACTGCCCCTTCATCTACCACTTCATTTGTAGCTTTTTTAATCGCTTCAATGGCGTGTTCCGCTTGAACTGGGAATTTCCGAATAGAATTCAAATAACTATCATTACATTCACCAACAACAATATTAATCGTTCCTGTAGTATCACCGATTTCAGGATTGGTCTCTAACATGTATTGTAATGTCCCTTGGGTAACAGCAGGCACACCAAACGTATTTGTAAGCATAATGGGAGATTCAATTACCCCAAGTTCATTCACTTGAATAAGACCAGTAGTTTTCCCAAATCCATTAAGAACGTAACTGGCTGCGGTTACCTTTTCTTTAAAAAGATTACCACCATGTGGCAGAATAGCCGTTACTCCAGTGCAGGCAAATTCCTCATTAGCTTCATCTAACCGATAATCTACAGTTACATGACCAACTTTCACACCTGAAACGTCGGTAATACAGTTTTTTCGTCCAGTTGGTAGAGAGCCAATTACGACCCCTGCTTCTCTAATTTTCATCTTACCCCTCCAAAGAAACAGCTTTTGGACGATGATTCAAGAAATTTTTGTATGCAAATCCTTTTACTTCTTCTTCTTTAAAATTCTTTAATAATTCATTGATTAAATTTTGACTCTTAGAGGAATCCTCTAACCCTGCTACATATGTAGAAATACCATCAAAGTCAGAGCCTAAGCCAATTTGCTTTACTCCACCTAATGAGCAGAAACGATCTATATGCCTTACAATATCAGATACGCTTGCCTTTCCATCCTTCTTCACAAACGGAGGACAATAAACTACATGAATCATGCCGCCTTTTTCAAACATGGCAGTTGCCTGAGCATCAAATAAATTACGAGGATGATCGCACAGAGCTCGCGAATTAGAATGACTGGCAATTGGATACTTGGCAAGCTCCATCACATCCCAAAAGGCTCTCTCACTTAAATGGGATACATCGGTTAACACCTGAAACTCATTGTTCAGCTTTACAATTTCTTTTCCGAATAAAGTCAATCCGCCCCCGCGAGGTTCTCCTGCTCCATCAGCAGCAAGGTTAGCATTGTTCCACGTTAGACCTACAGAACGTACACCTAATTGATACAGTATTCTTAACTTTGTTAAGTCATTACCAATGGCATCAACACCTTCAAGTGTTAACATGGCCCCAATTTCGCCTGGTTTTAATTGGTCAAAATCAGCCCAATTTTTGATATGCTTCATTTCAGGATTTTTACCAAGAACTTCTTGATAGAAATAATCAATTTGCTCTAGAACACATTGGAATTTTTGTTCGGCTTTTATGTCAGGTTCAATAAATATCGCAAAGCACTGTACCTTGACTTTTCCCTGCTGTAGACGGAGTTTGTTCGTTTCTAATTCTTTTGCATCAGCAAATCGTAAAACTCCCTTTGCTTCCCATAGCTTAAGAAGAGCATCACAATGAAAATCGATTATGTTCATAAAATTCCCCTCCTTCGCTCTTGTTAAATCAATTTTAAAAATTGTTGGTAAATCCTATTTGTGACTTCACCTGGTTTCCCCGTACCGATCAGCTTACCGTCAACCTTTACAATCGGCAATACCTCTGAAGTTGTACTGGTTACAAATACTTCGTCTGCCTCTAGAAGTTCCTCCGGTGTGAAATTTTTATCAATAAAATCTATATTTAATAAATTGGTTGCATTTTTTACAGCCATTCGAGTTATCCCAGGTAGAATCTGCTTAGAAAGGGGGGTTGTAAAAACCTTACCGTCTTTTATAATGAATACATTTGAGCTCGATGCCTCAGTCACATAGCCATCTCTTACTAAAATTGCCTCATAACATCCTGCTTCAAAGGCAGTTTGCTTCGCTAAAATATTTGGTAAAAGATTAAGAGATTTAATATAACAATTTGCCCAACGTTCATCCTCATGGAATATAGCTGTTTCACCTTTTTCTCTAGTCGTTTGAGAAATAAGTTTGGCTGGTCTAACGGTCATTGTGATTGAAACAGGTACAGTAGGGAAAAGATGATTTCTTGTAACAATCCCTCTTGTAATTTGCATGTAGACATTACAATCCATTAATTGAGATTTATCCACTGCCTCCAGGATAAGATTTTTAAAATCTTCCACTGTTTGAGTAATGGGTAGCTTGATGGCTTTTGAGCTATTTATTAACCGATCTAGATGTTCGTCTAACATAAATGGAGTACCATTATATACACGAATGACCTCGTATACGCCATCCCCAAATTGATGCCCTCTTTCATCTATTGGTAAGACCAACTCATCTAAATTTGTAAATTTCCCATTAATATATCCAATGCCCATGATTGTTGCTCCTTTTTAAAAAAATTTTGAAATAAATCCTTTCTATAAAGATATATGATTTTTCAACGTAATCCAATAATAAATGAAAAATAAAAACCCACAAAACTGATCTTTGTGGGTGAATTTGAATTTTATCTCTTCCATTTTTCAAGGTTCCATACGTCCGTAACCCAATCTTTGTAAAACTCTGGTTCATGAGAAACCACCAGTACTGTTCCCTCGTATAACGAAAGAGCATGTGCCAAAACTTCTTTTGATTGAATATCTAAGTGATTAGTCGGTTCATCTAAAATAAGCCAATTGCTTCTTGTTAACATCAACTGACAAATTCGCACCTTTGTTTGCTCTCCACCACTTAAGGAGCTTAGCGGTTGAAAAATATGTTCCGTTTTCAAACCTGATCGGGCCAACGCTTGCCGAACCTCTTTTTGGGTCATCTCTTCGTGCAAAGACCATATATACTCAATCGGAGTTTGAGCAGAAGCTGTATTCCACTCCTGTGCAAAGTAGGCAGGTTGAGCATTTTGTCCAAACAATATCTGACCATTTATTGGTGATAGTTCGCCAATGATCGTTTTTAACATCGTTGATTTTCCGATCCCATTATAACCAATTATAGCTATTTTATCTCCTCGTCTTAAGGTAAAGTCAAACGGCGGTAACAACTCCGTTTCATACCCAACCGCTAATTCCACTGCCTCTACAATTAAACTTGCAGGTCGCTCTGAAACCTTAAATGAAAATCTAGGTTTCGGCGTGTACGCTGGTTTGTCGATACGTTCAATTTTTTCTAGCATTTTCTCACGAGACTTCGCTTGCTTTGAGGTGGATGCGCGAGCCTTGTTCTTTTGGATATACGTTTCTAACTTGTCAATTTCTTGCTTTTGCCTTGCGTACTCCAAAAAAATTTGCTGTTTTCTTAATTCATACTGCTCCGTGAATTTTTGATAATTCCCCAAATATCTTGTTAAATTTTTATGCTCAAGATGGTACACCACATTAACGACTTCATTTAGAAACTCCATATCATGTGAAATGAGAATAAAGGAGTTTGGATAATTTTTCAAATAATCCTTTAACCAACTGATATGCTCAAAATCAAGATAGTTAGTCGGCTCATCTAATAGCAAAATCTCTGGTTCCTTTAAAAGAAGTTTTGCTAGAAGGAGTTTCGTTCTCTGCCCACCACTTAACTGTGAAACATCCTTTTCCATTCCTAATACATGTATCCCCAACCCATTGGCCACATCATCTATTTTTGAATCAATAAAATAAAAGTTGTGATGTTCTAATAACTCTTGTAGCTGTGAAAAGCGTTTTAGATACTGTTCTAAAGTTTCGCTGTCTTGGCAATGGGACATTTGACTGGTAAGCTCGAGTAATTCTGTTTCATAATCATATAAATGCTGAAACGCACTCCTTAAATAATCACGGATATTTAATCCTGCTTGTAACTCTGTTTGTTGCTCTAAATAACCAACTTGAATATTTGGCTGCCAGCTAATTTTTCCATTATCAGGTAGAATAGCCCCAGATAATATTTGAAGAAGAGTGGATTTACCAGCCCCATTTGGCCCGACTAATCCAACTCGTTCTTTTTTTAGTAAGCGAAATTCTATATTTTTAAAAACTAATTTATCTCCAAAATAATGGGTGAGATTTTCTACATTGAGAATACTCATTTAAATGTCTCTCCTTTTAGTTCAATTTTATGAACCAATCCGTAAACTTGGAGGACTCGTTCCCAATATTTTAAAAATAAAAGGTAGGGGAAATAAACCCCTACCTTCTTCACGCACAAAAGAAGCCTGCTATAGCACTTCTTAAACACGAATATATAGGAAGATAGGGTACGAAACATTCGTCGTTTACGATTGGATTTACTAAAAATGGGCACACTATTCCCGTTTTAAGTTTCACCCTAAACAAACAACGAACGTTGACATCGTACCTTGATTCCTCCTTAAATGTAAAAAAATAGTAGTACCATTTTATCATATGCAAGAAGTGGAAAATTGTAAAGGGATTTAATGGTAAAAAAATAAAAGAGCACTTTGATGACTGTTTTCTCTCTTTTTGAATAAAACTGGGCACCTATCTGGTTTTTAGTTACCTTTTTTTATAATTTAGACCAAAACAGGCAACTATCTGAGTTTACGTTCCCCTTTTTCACTATTTTGGACCAAAACGGGCACCTATCCAAGTTTACGTGACTGCATCTTCCTTTTCGTACTGAAACCACACCCACAAAAAAACACCCGCAACCAATCACGAGTGTTCAACCACCACAACTATTTAATCTTCTCAAGTGCAGCAACCAATGTCTTCACAACAAACGCCAAATCCTCTAGTTCAATATTCAATGGTGGCGACAGAGTTAACACATTATTAAAGCCTGCAACTGTAACCCCATTCTTTCCAATTATGAGACCGTTCGCCTTACACGACGCAATAACATCATTCACAAGACTTGTATCTAAAGGCTCCTTGGTCACC
This sequence comes from Pseudoneobacillus rhizosphaerae, assembly GCF_917563885.1. Taxonomy (GTDB): domain Bacteria; phylum Bacillota; class Bacilli; order Bacillales; family Cytobacillaceae; genus Pseudoneobacillus; species Pseudoneobacillus rhizosphaerae. The sequence goes on along the minus strand of NZ_CAKJTG010000001.1, from coordinate 33,102 downwards.
TTATCCTTCACTAGCTCAAGTCCTAACAATAATCCTTTACCACGGATATTCCCGACATAAGGGTGGTCTGATAAAAGATTACTTAGCTCATTTAACACTTTTTCGCCCAATTCCCTTGAACGATCAAATAATTTTTCCGTTTCCATAATCTCAAGGTTTTTCAAAGCTAAGGCACAGGCAGCTGGACTTCCACCAAACGTATTTACGTGACGGAAAAATTCGTACTCATCCGAGCCTTTAAAAGCTTCATAGATTTCTTTCCGAACGGCAGTTGCTGACAACGGAAGGTATCCACTCGTTAACCCCTTTGCCATCGTAATAATATCAGGCTTGACATCATAATTCATAAATCCGAATGGTTTTCCAGTACGACCGAAGCCACAAATAACTTCATCCACAATTAACAATGCCCCATGTTTTTCACACACTTCTTTTGCGGCCTTCATATAGCCATCTGGTGGAACGATAACTCCTCCACCCGTGATAATTGGCTCCATAATCATCGCTGCAATTGTATCACTTAATTCCCAGGTCATCGCTCTATCGATATCCTTTATCCCATGTGGATCTGTTGCACCGAAATCATCTCGATAACTGTCAGGAGGGGCAACATGTATAAAGCCTGGTGCTAGCGGCTCATATTTATACTTTCTTTGGGCTTGCCCGGTTGCAGCTAGCGCTCCCATTGAGCTACCGTGATAGGATCGATATCGGGAGACAATTTTATACCTACCGCCTTCACCCTTTTGCTGGTGATATTGACGAACAATTTTAAAAGCTGCTTCATTTGCTTCCGATCCACTATTGGAAAAAAAGATAACATAATCGCCACCGAGCATGTCATTTAGTTTTTCCGCTAGTTTAATAGCTGGTACATGACTTTGTGACAGTGGAAAATACGCCAATTCTTTTAATTGCTCGTAAGCTGCCTCTGCAAGCTCTGTTCTACCATAACCTACATTCACACACCATAAGCCAGACATCGCATCTAAGTATCGCTTTCCATCTACATCGGTGACCCAAGACCCTTGCGCTTTCTCAACAACTAGAGTTGCGTTAGGGTTATAAGGCTTCATACTATGCCAAACATATTTTTCATCTTGTTGCTGTAGTGTTTCTTTGGAATGACTCATTTGAACCATGGTAAGCCCCCTTAATCATCAAAACGAGATGTAATCATTTTTTTCCGAGTAAAGAAATTTAGTCCATCTTTTCCGTTTACATGAAGATCGCCATAAAAGGAATCCTTCCATCCAGAAAATGGGAAGAAGGCCATCGTTGCTGGTACACCTACATTTATTCCAAGCATTCCTGCGTCCGCTTCTTCACGGAACTGACGGATTGCTTTTGCGTTATTTGTATAAATGGTAGCACCATTTCCATATCTAGATTTACGGATAAATTCTAAACCTTCATCCAAATCTTTAGCTCTAAGTAAACTTAAAACTGGTGCAAATATTTCATCCTTTGCTATTGTCATCTCAGGGGTAACATGGTCAAAGATTGTTGGGCCAAGAAAATTCCCTTCTGGTAGTTCATCCATTTCAGAACGTCCATCCCTAATAAGGTTCGCTCCTTCCTCCAAGCCCTTTTCTATATAACCAAGAACCTTATCTCGATGCTCTTTTCGAATGACAGGCGTTAATAACACCTCATCATCCATTCCATTACCGATAATTAATTCATCGGCTTTTTTCTTTAGTGCATCTACAAACGGCTCGTTATCGCCAACTACGACGACCGCACTACACGCCATGCATCTTTGCCCTGCACTACCAAATGTTGAGCTGAGTACATGTTGGACAGCCTTATCCATATCCGCATCAGGCATGACAATATGGTGGTTTTTTGCACCAGAAAGAGCTTGCACCCTTTTTCCTTCAGAAGCCGCACGTTCGTATACATACTTAGCAACAGGCTGAGAGCCTACAAATGAAATAGCGGCAACATCCTTATGCTCAAGTAAGCCATTTACCACATCGTGAGCACCATGAACCACATTTAATACTCCTGGAGGTGCACCAGCCTCAGCAAACAATTCTACCAATCTATTAGCTAAAATTGGCGTCCGTTCTGAAGGCTTGAGAATAAATGTATTTCCACAAGCAATGGCCAATGGGAACATCCATAGTGGTACCATCATTGGGAAATTGAAAGGAGTGATTCCACCCACCACACCTATAGGATAGCGAAACATCTCGGAGTCAATATCTTCTGCAATTCCAGATAAGGTTTCGCCCATCATTAACGTAGGGGCACCAGCTGCAAACTCTACACATTCAACACCGCGTTGAACCTCACCATATGCTTCTTTGTAAGCCTTTCCATTTTCTTGAACGATTAATCGAGCTAATTCTTCATGGTTTTCAGTTAAGAGATGGTGGTATTTAAAGAGAATTCTAGCACGCTTTGGTACAGGAACATTTCTCCATTTCGCGAATGCTTTTTTGGCTGCTCCAACCGCCAAACTGACATCCTCTTTTGACGAAATTGGTACTCTAGCCAATAATTCGTTCGTTGCTGGATTCGGAACCTCAAGCGTCTTTTGGCTGTTTGACTCTACCCACTGTCCGTCAATGAAATTTTTTAACACTGTCGTTTCATTTTTTGTAATCGCCATAATGTTTCTCCTTTACATGGTTTGGACGAAGCTACTCATTCTTTATATATGAAGTGGTATTTTGTTTAATGAGAATACTTGAAAAATACTTTCGACCATTTGCTGTTGAAATATGAAGTGTTTCTTTTGATTGATCATTAGGATGAATGAAATCTACGTATGAGCCATTCAGATTTTCTAGTATATTGTTAATTAGATAACCCTTTTGAATGAGAAAATCAACTTTGTTTCTTTCAACTAAAAATTGTTGATATTCAGACATGAAATCCCCCCCATTTTTATAAAAATTTTCGGTACCTCATAACCCCCTACTTCCTCTTCTAAATTGATTGAAATTCATTTTGGTCGTTAGAAGTTTGGGCATTATATTTCGCTCTCCTTAAATACTGTCCTGAACCTGGTCGACCAACAAATTGCTTATCACGGATTACAAATTCTCCTCGAGAAAGAACGGAAATTGGTTCTCCACATACCTTCATTCCTTCAAACGCATTGTAATCTACGGCCATGTGGTGAGTCTCCGCAGAAATCACCCGCTCCACACTCGGGTCAAAAAGAACAATATCTGCATCTGAACCTACGGCAATCGTTCCTTTTTGTGGGAAAAGTCCAAATAGCTTCGCAATTCTTGTTGATGTGATATCAACAAATTGGTTAACCGTAATTCTCCCTTTCATTACACCTTCGGAAAAGAGAATAGACACACGATCTTCAATAATGGGACCACCGTTAGGAATTTTAGTAAAATCCTCTCTGCCTAAGTCCTTTTGACCTTTAAAATCAAAAGAGCATTGATCCGAGCCTAGGGTTTGCAATGAACCATTCTTCAAAGCATTCCAAAGGATTTCTTGATGCCATTTTTCTCTTAAAGGTGGAGACCAAACATATTTGGCACCTTCGAAATTCGGTTTTTCTAAGTAACTTCGATCAAGAACTAAATATTGCGGGCACGTTTCACCCCAAATATTAAGTCCTTTGTTACGAGCTTCTGCAATCTTTTCAACCGCATTCGCACACGATACATGAACGACATAAAGTTGAGAGTTTGCTAGTTCTGTAAGAAGAGCTGCCCGCCCTGTTGCTTCACCCTCCACCTCTGGAGGTCTTGTTAAAGCATGATAGATTGGCTCTGTGTTTCCTTCTTCAATTGCTTTATTGGTTAAATAATCAATAACATCACCGTTTTCAGCATGTACCATGACCAACGCTCCGTGTTCTTTTGCAGCTAGCAAGGTTCGATATAACGTAGCATCATCTGCCTGGAACACATTTTTATAGGCCATAAAAACCTTAAACGATGTAATACCTTCCTCCTCAATAACTTGAGGAAGCTCGTTCAAAACATTCTCGTTGATTTCACCAATCATTAAATGGAAACCATAATCAATAACAGCTTTATCTCTAGACTTATCATGCCAGGTTTGAATCGAATTCTTTAAAGGCTCGCCTTTTTGAGTTAAACAAAAATCAATCACTGTTGTTGTGCCACCAAATGCTGCCGCGATGGTTCCTGTTTCAAAATCATCCTTTGTAACCGTTCCACCAAAAGGCATATCTAAATGGGTATGTGGGTCAATTCCACCTGGAAATACATAATGACCTTTAGCATCAATAATTTCTGCACCTGGAGCAGAAAGATTTGACCCGATTGCTGAAACCTTTCCATTCTCTATTAAAATATCAGCCACGTACATGTCTGCTGCTGTTACAATCGTTCCGTTTCTAATCAATTTACTCATGCCCAATACCTCCTTAGTTACTTAGCAACATCTGTTTTGCATTGTGCGACAAGATTTAATGCTGCCTGACGTTCATTCCAGGTCATTGGTTGAAGGTCACTCGATACCTCAACCATATCAATCGCTCCATCAACTGGACAAACAATGGAACATAGATTACAGCCCACACAATCTTCCTCTCGAACCTTTAGATAGCTATTTCCATTTGTATCCGTTAGCATATCAATACATTGATGCGAAGTATCTTCACAAGCAATATGACACTTATTACAGTTAATACACACATCCGTATTAATCTTCGCCACAATATTGTAATTTAGATCTAAATTTCCCCAATCAGAATATCGAGGAACTGATTTACCAATCAATTCAGAAACAGAAGCAATCCCTTTTTCATCTAAATAATTATTTAAGCCATCAATCATATCCTCAACAATTCGGAATCCATGGTGCATAGCAGCCGTACACACTTGAACACCAGTCGCTCCCATTAACATAAATTCAACAGCATCTTGCCAACTCGAAATTCCACCAATACCTGAAATAGGAACATTTATTCTCGAATTTCGGGCACATTCGGCGACCATATTTAGTGCAATCGGCTTCACAGCTGGACCACAATATCCTCCATGAGCCCCTTTCCCCGCTACATGTGGAATGGTATTCCAATTGTCTAAATCGACACCCATTAAACTGTTAATCGTGTTGATCATACTAATGGCATCTGCTCCACCTCTTACCGCCGCTTCCGCAGTTGCTGTAATATCCGTTATATTGGGCGTTAATTTTACAATAACAGGTGTTGTTGCTACTTCCTTCACCCAAAAGGTTTGCCTTTCAACTAGCTCTGGGACTTGCCCAGAGGCCGAACCCATTCCACGCTCTGCCATTCCATGTGGACAGCCGAAGTTTAACTCTAGTCCATCAACTCCAACATCCTCTACACGTTTAACGATTTCGTGCCATTTTTCTTGCTTCGGTTCAACCATTAACGAAACAATGATTGCATGATTAGGAAAGCGCTTCTTTGTTTCATAAATTTCTTTTAAGTTGACTTCTATTGGTCGGTCTGTAATAAGCTCAATATTATTAAAACCAGCTACTCTTTGACCATTAAAGCTAACTGCTGCAAAGCGGGAGGAAACATTTAAAATAGGATCCCCCAATGTCTTCCAAACTGCGCCTCCCCAACCTGCTTCAAAGGCTCTTTGTACCTGATAGCCTGAATTGGTAGGTGGGGCTGATGCAAGCCAGAAAGGATTTGGAGATTTTATGCCTGCTAGATTAATCGATAAATCAGCCATTATTTGTCACTCCTATTCTTTTAAAAATTAGGATCAGCTTAAGTATTTTCCACCGTAGAAAATTGCTTATGAAGGGAATAGGCTGCCACTTTTCCTTGTTGAGCAGCTGTTACAACCATTGCTTCACCCTTCCCTTTACCAGCAAAAACAATATCTCCACATGCAAATATTTTTGGATTTGAAGTTTGATAGGTTTCTTGATTCACATGGACAACTCCATGATTGTGATTTAGATTCAGTGCTTCAATTAAATCCAAATGCCTAGTCTGACCAATAGCTTTAATAACGGCATCTACGGGGAGTATATATTCAGAGTTTTCAACTGGCTCTGGACGACAACGACCATCTAGGTCTGGCTCTCCAAGTTGCATCTTGTAGCATTCAATTCCAGATACATTTCCATTTTCATCACCGATAATCCGTTTGGGAGCTGTTAACCAACGAAACTCGACCCCGTCTTGTTTCGCGAATTCGTACTCAAAATCATAAGCGGACATTTCCTCTTCTGTTCTCCGATATAAAATTTTTACGTTCTCTGCACCTAACCTTACCGAACAGGTGGCGCCATCAATTGCGGTATTTCCAGCTCCAATTACTACTACCCGTTTCCCAACAAAGTCTTTTGTTATTTCATTGCTTTTTGTTGCTTTCACAAACTCAATTGCATCATAGACACCGGTTAAATCTTCACCTTCTACATTCAGCTTAGGAACAGTTGACATACCAGCCGCTAGAATAATGAAGTCATAATCTTCCATTATTTCTTCAACTGAAATATCGATGCCAACTTTTGTATTAGTTTTAATCGTTACATTTAGCTTTTGAACTTGTTCTACTTCCCAAAAAGAAATCGCCTGCGGTAGACGGAAGGATACAATTCCAAACGTATTTAATCCACCCGCTTTTTCTTCCGCTTCAAAAATCGTTACTTGATAGCCGAAACGTGCCAATTCTCTAGCAGCTGATAATCCTGCTGGACCTCCACCAATTACGGCCACTGTTTTACCATTGCTTACCCCTGGTTCAAATAGTGTTTGTTCATTTCTAATCGCCCAGTCAGTGGCAAATCTCTGAAGCTTTCCAATTGGGATCGGGTTTGTCGAATGATTTAACACACATGCACCCTCACAAAGCTCCTCTGTCGGACAAACACGTGCACAACTTGCTCCAATCGGGTTAGAAGTCATAATTGTTTTTGCAGAACCTTTAAGGTTTCCTGAGGCAATTTTTTTAATAAATGTAGGGATATCTATTCCTGTTGGGCAAGCTTTAATACAAGGGGCGTCATAGCAGTAAAGGCAGCGATTTGATTCTTCCAATGCTTCTTGATTTGTAAAACCTAAATCTACTTCTTGAAAATTTTTTTCAAGATTGGTGTAGGAAATCCTCTCTCTTTTTGGATTTGCCAATGAAATAGCCTCCCTCTCTGAGTAACTTTTAAGGTCAGAATAACGATTCGTAATGTATAAAATCAATAAATTACGCTCTCATAACATAAATACGACAAAGGACTAGACTTTATTCTTGTACTTCTTTCAGAATCTTTCATTTAAATTAAATTCATATCCTTTTTAACTAGTCAAAGAAAAATAAGGACTCTTTTCGTAAACTTTATTGCTTTCACTATTTTGTTTACTCTTTAATTAGAATTTTAGATAGGTAGACAAAGTGATCCGGAATCAGTGGCTATTTGGACATTAAAGGCCAAATTGAAAGGTCCGTTGATATCCGTTTTAGGAAAAAAATCAGTGAAACGGAATTGGCCCATTCAATCATTCAAGCATAATGAGCCGAAATCGGCTGGTTATTATATAAAAACAACAATCATTAAGAAAAAAGCATAAAAAAAACATGGTTGTATATTTCGCAACCATGTCTTCAGTCAAATCAATTATTTTACTTCAGTTAAATTCCTAACCTCGGTTGTATCAAACTTGATTGTTGCTTGGGCAGCAGCTAAACGTGCTAGTGGGACACGATAAGGTGAACAGCTCACATAATCCAAGCCTGTTTTGTAACAGAATTCAATCGAGCTTTTTTCTCCCCCATGCTCCCCACAAATACCTGTTTTTAGCTCTGGTTTCGTTTCACGTCCTAATTTAACACCCATTTCCACAAGTTTCCCTACACCTTCCTGATCAAGAACCGCAAATGGATTTTCAGGAAGTACCTTGTTTTCTATATATGTTTGTAAAAATTTTCCTTCAGCATCATCACGGCTATAACCAAATGTCGTTTGGGTTAAATCATTCGTCCCAAAGGAGAAAAAGTCAGCTTCTTCTGCAATTTGGTCAGCTGTTAAAGCCGCACGAGGAATTTCAATCATCGTCCCAATTAGATAATCAAAGTCTTTCCCTGTTTCTTCTTTTACTTTTACGGCTGCTCCAATGACAAGCTGACGCATTTCCTTTAATTCAGTTACATGGCCAACAAGCGGAATCATAATTTCAGGCTTAACAGCTACGCCTTTATCTGCAAGATTCGCTACTGCATAGAAAATGGCTTTTGCTTGCATTTCATATATTTCAGGGTGAATCATTCCTAAACGACAGCCACGATGTCCTAACATAGGATTCGTCTCGTCTAACTGACGGACCTTTTTAAGAAGAAGCTCTTTTTCTCTTAACTCTTTTGATTCAGGTTGTAAGATTTGTAGCTTCGTAACTTCAACAAGAAGCTCTTCCTTATTAGGTAAAAACTCATGTAGTGGTGGATCTAATAAACGGATAGTTACGGGATAGCCTTTCATGGCTTCAAAAATGCCTTCAAAATCCCCTTGCTGCATAGGTAATAGTTTTGCGAGTGCTTCCTTCCGTTCTTCATAGCTTTCTGCTAAAATCATACTTTGTACAATTGGTATTCTCTTTAAATCCATAAACATATGCTCCGTACGGCATAATCCAATACCAGCTGCCCCAAATTCGAAAGCTTTCTTCGCATCTTCTGGATTATCGGCATTCGCACGAACCCCTAGCTTGCGCTCTTGGTCTGCCCATCCCAATAATAATTGGAATTCATCTGATAATTCAGGCTCTATCATCGGGATTTCACCTAACATTATCTCGCCTGTAGCACCATCGATTGTGATGATATCACCATATTTTACAACTGTATCACCAATCGAGAATTGCTTTGTTCTTAGATCAATTTTCAAAGCTTCACAACCACAAATACATGCTTTACCCATTCCTCTAGCAACAACAGCAGCATGGCTTGTCATTCCACCACGACTCGTGACAACAGCTTGAGCTGAAACAATTCCGTGAATATCATCAGGTGTCGTTTCTGGACGAACTAGAATAACCTTTTTACCTTCATTTGTTAAGCTTTCCGCTTCATCCGCATCAAATACGACTGAACCTGTTGCCGCCCCCGGAGATGCTGGTAAACCTTTTGCTAAGACGGTGCGTTTATAAGATTCGTCAATTCGACTGTGTAAAAGTTGGTTTAGTTGATCTGGGTCAACGCGTAAAAGAGCAGTCCTTTTATCAATGATGCCTTCTTCAACCATTTCAACAGCGATGCGAATCGCTGCTTGAGCAGTTCGCTTTCCAGTCCTTGTTTGCAAAATAAATAGTTCTCCACGTTCTACGGTAAATTCAATATCCTGCATATCTTGATAATGCTGTTCTAAGCGCTTACTTGTTTCTACAAATTGTTGAAAGACTTCAGGCATTTCATCCTTAAGTGTTCGAATTGGTTGGGGAGTACGTATACCTGCAACGACATCTTCTCCTTGAGCATTAATTAAGTATTCTCCGTACAAAAGATGCTCTCCTGTAGATGGGTTACGTGTAAAAGCCACACCTGTCCCTGAATCATTGCCCATATTTCCAAATACCATGCTCTGTATGTTAACTGCTGTACCAAGATGGTCTGGAATTTTATTGAGGCGTCGATACACAATTGCCCGTTGGTTATTCCAAGAATTAAACACCGCATTTATGGATAAAAATAATTGCTCCTTTGGATCCTGCGGAAAATCCTTACGTGTATGTTTTTTAACGATTCCCTTATAGCCTTTAATAACTTCTTGCCAATCTTCAGCAGTCATTTCTGGGTCTGAGGAATATCCTTTTTGTTCTCTTACTTCTTCTAAAAATTGTTCGAAGAAGAATACATTAATATCTAGGACAACATTACAAAACATTTGAATGAAACGGCGATAAGAATCATAAGCAAAACGGGGATTATTAGTTAATTTTGCTACTCCTTCTACTGTTTCATCATTCATACCAAGATTTAACACGGTATCCATCATACCCGGCATTGAAAACACTGAACCTGAACGAACAGATACTAATAAAGGATTTGCAGGATTGCCGAATTGTTTTCCTGTTGTTCCCTCTAAAATAAGAAGAGCTTCTAAAACTTGAGCAGTCACTTCGTTTGGAATTTGTTTATTTGCTTCATAATAAGCATTACAAGCTTGTGTTGAAATGGTAAAACCAAAAGGAACTGGTAAGCCGATATTCGTCATTTCGGCTAGATTAGCTCCTTTACCACCTAAAATTTCCTTCATTCCACTATGGCCTTCATTAAATAAATAAACAAATTTACTCATTGATTAGCTCCTCTCACTTTTTAAGTAATCCATAATTAAATTGGCTGTTTCTTCTATTGCTTTGTTCGAAACATTGATGATGGGACAACCAACTCGTTTCATAATTTTCTCAGCGTAATCAAGCTCTTCTAAAATTCGTTCAAAGCTGGCATAATTCGCTTGAGAAGTTAATCCTAGGGCTTTTAGTCGTTCCTTTCGAATATCATTCAATTTATCTGGAGAAATAATTAAGCCTACACATTTATTTCTAGGAACTTCAAACAACTCATCTGGTGCTGGTACCTCAGGAACAAGCGGAACATTTGCTACTTTTAGCCTTTTATGCGCTAAGTACATTGAAAGAGGAGTTTTAGATGTCCTCGAAACCCCGATTAATACGATATCTGCACGCGGTATCCCACGTGGATCACGACCATCATCATATTTCACAGCGAATTCAATGGCTTCAATTTTTCTAAAATAATCTTCATCAAGTTTTCTCATCATTCCAGGCTGACGATTTGGTAGCTTGTTGAACTTATTTGTGAATGCTTCAATTAATGGGTTCATTAAATCAACAGCAATAATTCCTTCTTCTTTTGCACGCCGATCAAGATATTCCTTTAGCACTGGGATGACGACTGTATAAGCAATAATCGAATTTGTTTGCTTGGAAAGCAAAATAACATCCTCAATATCCTCTGTATCTTCAACATAAGAACTACGGCGAATATCTACGTGGCCCCCATTAAATTGACTTGCTACAGCTTTAACAACAAACTCTGCTGTTTCACCAACAGAATCAGATACGACATAAACAACTTCTTTTGAATTCAAATTGTTCTCACTTCCTATATACGATTATCGTTCGATCATTTCAAGAAATGCTTTTGTAATTGTTGTTTTTGTTATTCGCCCAATTACCTCATATGTATGAGAATCTGAATCAATTTCTCGGACAACGGGTAATGAATCAATACGGTTTTGAATAAGCTTCTTCGCAGCATCCATCAAAGTATCTTCTTGTTTGATTGTGACTATGTTTGGCATCCGTGTCATAATCACGCTAACTGGTAAATCGTCCAAGTTTTTGTTTCCAATCGCTGCTCTGAGTAAATCCTTTCTAGAGATTACGCCAGCCAAATGCCCATTTTGATCCACAGCATATAATGTTCCGACATCCTCAAGAAAGATTTGAACAATCCCATCGTAAACCGATGCAGACTTTTGGATGACAATTGGATGCGCTTTGTAATCCTTTACAATTTGCTTTGAAAACTTCGCTACTTTTAAATTCATTTCAGTATCTTCATTCAAAAAATAACCAACCCGCGGTCTAGCCTCTAAATTTCCCGACATCGTCAAAATCGTTAAATCCGGCCGAAGAGTTGCACGAGTTAAGGATAGTTTCTGTGCGATATCCTTCCCTGTGATTGGTCCCGCTGCTTTGACTATTTCAAGGATTTCTTCTTGACGTTTTGTTAGTTTAATAGGAATCACCACCTTATACTTAACGCAATAATGCTATACTTCTTTGCATTCACTCTAATTGTGTTATACTTATTATATATTTAGTATATAACATTGGTGCTAATTTAGAAACAATGAGTTTTGTTTTTTTATGACAAAATAGCAAAATATGATAAATAGCGAGCAACAAACCTAATTATTTTTATATAAATGAAAAAACCGACAGTGGTAAAAACACAACTGTCGGATTACACTTTATTTTTGGCAATTCAAACAATAAAACGTTTTTCGCGAAGAAATCATTTCTTTTATTATTTTTGAACCACATCTTAGACAACTCTCACCCTCTCGGTCATAAACCTTGCAGAGGTTATTATAGCCACCTGTAAGAGTATCTCCTTTGAATAATGGATTCTCCATATAACCACCATGTTTTAGTGCATCCTTTAAAACATGATGGATGGATTCAAATAGCTGTTTGTTCTCGCTTGATGAAAGTTCGTTTAACTCCCTTTTCGGAATAGTCCCTGCATGAAAGCAAATTTCATCTGAATAACAGTTTCCAATTCCCGATAGAAATTGTTGATCTACTAATTTAGTTTTTAACCGCCCTCTTCTTTTTTCGATTAAAGCCATAAACTCCGTAAATGTAAAATTAGGACTTAAAGGCTCTGGACCTAGACCAGCTAATTCTTTCTCCACATCAGCTTTTGAATTGTAAATATGTAAAAAACCAAGACGTAAGCCAATAAAATATAGATGTTCGTTTCCAAAGGACAATTGAATTTGGATTGTTCTATCTGGCTTATCCTCATCTTTTCCGTAGAACATCCATCCACCTAACATCAAGTGCAATAACAATACATGTCCGTTGTCTAAATAAAATAATAAATGCTTTGCTTTTCTTTCAATATTGATAATTTGATGCCCTTTAACATTGTTGAGGAAAACTTCAGGGACAACATTAATCGACTTTTCCCGGTTTACCTCTACATTGGAAACAGTTTTACCTCGGAGTTTTTGAAGAAGCAATAATTTGTAATGCTCCATTTCAGGTAGTTCCGGCATGGTTACCTACCTCCAGTTGGAAAGGAATAGTTAAATTTGGTGATTTTCACAATAAGTATTAATTAACTCCTCTAAATAGCCAGGTTCCGGGAAATCTCCCATATAATCAAACTGGATTTCTTCAACAAATTCTCCAGCATGGTATACATGAATAGCCCCTTTTTGGTTGATGACACTAAACTCAGGTTCGAACACATAGCCATTACGCTCAACAGCTCCCATTTTAACAGCTCCTATTTTTAATTTTCTTCTATAATAGGTTACAAAAAAACAGCAAAACCTATACAAATAAGGCAATAATAAAAAAGAGGAATTCTCATTTACGAATCCCTCCATTGATTTGCTATTTTATTACCGATCTTTTTATTTTATTAAAGTAACAAGTTCTCGATATATGTCAACAATCTCATCCAATCTCATCCTTACAAGACCACTTGAAGAAGGAGCGACAAAATCAATTGTATCGTCAACAACAGAACCGTCTTGTACTCCCCAAGGTACATCCTTTTTCCCACTATATTCTTGATAAACCCCTTTACCGACAAAACAAACATATTTCGGTTTGTACTTCTCAATTTTTTTTCGTAATTCAGCTTTACCTGATATATACTCTTCCTTTGTAATCTCCAGAGCGGTTTTCGTAGGTCTAGCCACTATGTTTGTAAGTCCATATCCTAAATCAACTAGAGTATTATCCTCTGATGTATCGAGCCTTTTAGGTGTTAACCCTGATTCGTGAAGAATCTTCCAAAATCGATTATTGGGGTTTGCAAAATGATGTCCAGTTTCTGAAGAACGGATACTTGGATTAAAGCCCACGAAAAGAATAGTTAAGTTCTCTGTTATATGATCTGGTATAGGTTTCATTACCGTTTACTCCTTAAAATATAAACTACTAAATCGGAACCTGGGCAAAAATGTATTGACCCACTGATTCAGAATGCAATCGCGCAGCAACGTACGGAGGTTTTACTCTTTTTGCACCTTCTAAAGGAAGACCTAACCACAAAATTCGTTGATCAATCAACACAAACGGAAATGGTATTAAGTCTGGAACCCAATGATTTGCGTTTAACTTCGAATCCATTTCGGGTGAAACAAACGAAAGCTCCACACCTTGTGGTCGTTTATTTAATAACTCTGACCATTCTGGATTTAACCCTTCCGAACTCGGATATGAAAGCACAATGGAGTTTGTTGCGTTCGTTATATCAGTGAAAACTTGTTCGAGCTTTCGTGCATGTATCCATTTAAGATAGGGGTGTTGATTTTGTATCCAGCTACCAATTTCGTGTTGATCAATTTTTTGCCTGTGATGGAGTTGATGATCAACTAATTTTCTTATTGTTTTTCCTGTACTTATTTTGCTTCTGACGTATGTTGCATCGCTAACTTGAATAAATTTTCCTTTTGTTCTTGTAATCGCTACGTTGATTAATCGTTCACTATCATTACCGATTAACAGCATGCCTGGACGATTTTCTGGGTAGCTATCAACTGTGTCAAATATCATAACATCCCTTTCACTCCCCTGGAAACGGTGAACGGTTGCTGAAATAATATCCGCTTCAGCCCTTTCCTTCTGAAAAATATCCTCTAATAAATTTTCCATAAGGACTGACTGGGCTCTATAAGGGGTAATATATCCAATTGACCTTGCCCCTCCTAAAAACGCTTCATAAAGAAGCTGAAAGGATATTAATAACTGCCAAGGATTAATTCTAGAATTCGATGATCGCTCTTTTATACAATTTTCGCCCGAATTGCTGACATCTAGCAATACTGATGCTTGATTCGGAAAGGGACTTTTTGATATTATTTCTTGTCGTGATTTTATTACAGATGGATGATCAAATACTAGTGATTGATAAATATGCTTGTTTGTAAACGCTGAAATATCAGGGTGCATTCTACGTTGTTCTTTTAATAAGAGTAAATGTGGATGTAGCTCACCTTTATTAAATGTGTGTGTAACTCCAGCTTTATGAAATATATCCTCCCTAAGCCACTCACCAATAAGTGGATTTCTACCCACTGCAATGGGCGGCAGCTGTTTGAAATCACCACAGACGATGATTCTTTTAGAAAGGCTAGCTGCAAAACCCAGTTGAGGCACATAAGCTTGGCTTACCTCATCTACAATGACTAAATCAAAATCATCCTCATATATGGCTTGTTCACTTGCCGCTTTCGCTATGGTAACGCCAACTATTTTTGCTTCCTTAAGAAATTGAACCTCTTTTTGGCGAGTTTTTTCTAAAATACTCGATAATTTCGTCTCCAATTCGAGGAGGCGGTCAGAGTCCCGTTTACTAAAAGAACGGTTTAAATCCCCTTTCACTCCCCGACGTTCTTCTATTAATTGCTCCTTTTGTTTGGCTAAATCGGGATGAAAGGTTTCTAGCAGCTGAAGTGATGTAATCGAGGCGTGTTGGAATAATTGATTGTTGGATTGTCTACCAAAACGGAGTATCTCTCCTTCTTTAAAACGTCCTTGTTTTTTAATAAAAGCAGAAATCTCAGCCATTAATACATCTATCGCCTGATTACTATGGGCCATAACGAGTATTCTTTTATGATTAAAATATTTATTAGCAGCCACCCGGGCTAGAGTATACGTTTTCCCTGTACCTGGAGGTCCCCAAACAAAGGTTACTGGGTTATATTGAGACCTGAGCATCAGCTCGTGAACATTTGATTTAATGTTGTTAGTTGGATGCTTCGCTACTTCGTTTGGATTCATAAGTCTTTTAATCCGAGAGCGTTTAACCTTACTTTTCTTAACATGATCTAGCCTTTCAATCAGTTGCTCTAATAATTCCCATGGATCATGAAAAAGATGTACCTCTGATAGTAAATCGCCTATATTTTGTTCTAAACTCACGATTACACTTTTACCTTCAGAGGATAAAATCCTCCCCTTAATTTTCATTGAACCCCATTCTATACGGATGCTAGCACCAATCGGTACTTTTATGGACTGAGTTGTTTCAAAATAGTAGGAAAACATATCATTATCCGAAAGTAATCTTCCATTCATCAGTACATATTTACTACTGCCATATTTCTGTAGATGGTTTATTTCTGCTTGTAGTGCATCTTGCCATTCTTTAATTAAATTTCCAACTTTTTTTATCATACTTTATCTTCCTTTACTTACATAACTTCAGATTCAATGAAGGATGAGTTTCATTAAAGAATATCATTATTAATAAATAAAACCTAACATATGCATATTTTTTGTAATTTCAGATATAATAATAATGTCCCTTCTGGAACATTCGCTTGTTGCGGGACACTTAACCAGTTCGGACCAGAAGGGACGGAGCGTCTGACTTGTCAGACGCTTTTTTTTTTCAATAAAAAAACACTTATCTAATCAAAGATAAGCGTTCGTTCTAACTTCTTCAAATTAGGCAAATAAAGTGCCTCCGCCTTCCATAGGGTATTGATCATAAACTACTACTTTAGAAGAAATATTATAAATTCTCATTAAGCATATTTTCATATTTTGTGCAGCCTGTAAATTTGAAGTCTTCCAAGCTTCTTCCTGATCAACCGAATATACTAAAGAATCTTTATTTCCTTTAAATTGAACAAAATATACCCCGTCTAATACTTCAAGAAGATAGTAGTTTTTCACAATTCAACCCCCATTCGTAAATTGATTAATTAACCTTATTTTGACATAACCAACTGTTTAATTTTGTGACTGACATCACTTTTTAATACATTAATTTTGTCAACTTCGTTAAATAGGAATCTAATGTGAATTATTAATACTATTTTATATTTTCTTCTCTAACTCTTCTAATGGAACCATACAAAGAAAAGCATCGAATTTTTCGATGCTTTTCTTTGTATGCTTTAATTTGATTCAAATAACTAATTTTAAACTTATAGTGACTATTTACCGCTTCTGAAAACTACTCCTCGAAAGGTTCCTCTTACAGGTCATATATTTTTGAATACTTAGTATTTAAATAGTCAGCCATATACTTAGCATTAAGCTCTTCCCCTGTAACCTTCACAATTAATTCATAGGGTGATATAAGGCTTCCATATTGGTGGATTTTAGATGTCAACCAATTTTTAATTAAGTCAAATCTTCCCGATTCAATATTTTGATAAAATTCCGGCATTTCCTGTTCAATCGTGTTTAATATTTGTGCTGCATATAAATTCCCTAATGTATAGGATGGGAAATATCCTAGTCCACCAAATGACCAATGAACATCCTGTAGTACTCCTTCACGATCATTTTTCGGAATAATCCCCAAATATTCTTCCATTTTCTTATTCCATATTGTTGGTAGATCTTTGGCTATGAACTCTCCAGCGATTAAGCCTTTTTCAATTTCATAGCGAACCATAATATGAAGGTTATAGGTTAATTCATCTGCTTCCACTCGAATGAAAGTAGGTTTAACTGTATTTATCGCTTTATAAAAATCATCTACAGTGGTTTCACCTAACTGTTCTGTAAAATAACTTTGTAAAGTAGGGTAAAAATATTTCCAAAATTCCTTGCTTCTTCCAACCATATTCTCTAAAAACCTAGATTGTGATTCATGGATACCAAAGGATGTACCATTCCGTAAAACCGTTCCTTCAAAATCTTTATTAATATTTTGATCATATATCCCATGACCAGCTTCATGAATAGTTCCAAAAATAGCTGATCTAACGTTATGCTCTAAATATCTTGTTGTTATTCTTACATCGCCAGTGTTCATAGGCTGTGCAAATGGATGAATCGTTTCGTCAAGTCTTCCAGCTTCCATGTCGAATCCAATAATTGGAAGCATATACTTATTAAACTCCTTTTGCTTCTCAACACTGTAAGTTTTTTCAAAAATCTCTTCCGGAGTTTTGGTAGATGAATGTTGAATTCTTTTTAATAGTTCAACACTTACCTTCCGTAATTCGGCAAATAGTGGATCTAATTTTTCAACTGTTAAACCTGGTTCAAATTCATCTAATAAGGCATCATATGGATGACTTTTATATCCGTATAGCTCTGCGAATTTTCTTTTCATTTCTATGATTCTCTCTAAATATGGAAGAAAATGATTAAAATCATTATTAGCTCGTGCTTCTTCCCATATATGGTTTGCTTCTGATGTTAACGTCGAATATTCTTGATACAAATCAGTAGGGATCGTTTTAAATTTATCATAAAAAATCTTTCGTTCACGAATTCTAGCATTAGTAACATCATCAAAATTATCTTTATTCGTTGTTAATTCTGTTAAATAGTCTCCCATTTCTTTCGAAATCATTAATTTAAAAATTTCCGTTTCTAAAGTTGAATATGCCTTTGAGAATAGCATTCTTCCTTTTTTAGGTGCCATCACTTTTTGATCCCATCCAACTAATGCCGAAACAGTCGATAAATGGGTGATTTTTTCATCTAATTCCTTAAATTGTTCCAGTGCTGATTTTGTTGTAATCATTTATATTCCTCCTGCTATGACAAGATTTTCTCTAAAACCTGTACTTCCAGGTTTATCCTATTACGCTAAAACAAAATGACTATTCAGTTTATTTAATTAAAACACATGAACCCTAACTCATCAATATTTTTTCCCTATAATTCCCACAATAAAGGTCAGGCAAAAAACCCCCAAAAAAATTATTTGGAGGTTTTAAACTTGTGGAATAGCAATGGACTTTAAAGCTATTTCTAATAGTTCGTTACCTGTAAGTACCAAATCTCCTCCACCCTGTGCCATAACCTCATTACCTCCACCTTTACCATTAATAGTAGGAAGTATATCTGCAAGCAATTCTTTCATACTTACCTGTTGGCCTGATCCCCTAGCGATTACGACTTGGAGCTGAGATTCATTTTCTGATATTAAGAAGACGATAACTTCATTTAACAAATTGGTAATGATACGGGCAAGCTGTTGCAAGTCCTTTAAAGATCGATTCTGTACTACCTTGGTAATAACCCCTTGTCCATTTATCTTTAGCTGTGTTTTGGTCATTTCCCTTGCTTCAAATTGTAGAAGTGTTTGCCGAGCCTCTTCTAATTGCTTATCTGAACTTTTCACACTCTCTAATAACCGTTCTAACGACTGTATCATCCCTTGTTCAGGAGCATTCAGTAACTTGGTAAGCTGAGTAAGTATTTGATGTTTTATATGAAATTGTTGTAACACTCGATTACCACATATAAATCGGAGACGAATCTTTTTTCTTTGTTTTTCCCAATCTAAAATTTTTATCGCTCCGACTTGTCCTGTTGAACTCGGATGAGTTCCGCCACACCCGTTATAATCAAATTCAGGAATAATCACTAGTCGGATATTTTCCATTACTTTTGGTTGTTTTCGAAGTGGATATTGTGATAATTCTGCTTGTGAAACCCATATGGTTTGAATGGGACGATTTTCTAATATAATTTGGTTGGCACGTTTTTCAACAATGACTGCTTCATTTTCGGTTAGTTCCTCAATATCTAAATCGATGGTTAATACTTCTTCACCTAAATGGAAGCTAACTGTTTTATAATTTAATAACTCATCAAAAGCAGCAGATAAAATATGCTGTCCCGCATGTTGCTGCATGTGATCAAATCGTCGTTCCCAGTTAATTTGACCATCCAACTTCCCCTTAGTATCTATAACAGGTGTTTCCAAATAGTGCCGAATAGCGCCATCGATTTCTTCTACATTTAATACACGAATGTTATTTATTGTTCCTGTATCAAAAGGTTGTCCACCGCCAGTTGGGTAAAATGCCGTTTCTTCTAGCACGATATACCAAAGACCATTTTCATCTATTTCTTGTTTTATTATTTTTGACGTAAAAGTCTGTATGTAAGAATTTTGATAAAATAATTTTTTAATCTCCATATAATAGGTCCCTTCAAATTCCACCCGAATTTCTAGTATTTTTTCGACATACTCATCTGCTTTTTCATTAGCTCATACGATTTATCAATAATATCCGTTAAGACATCAGCTTTATAAATTCTTCCAAGCTTTGTGTTTTGTTGATAATATTCAACAATTTCATCTAGTTTCATTGAAGTTTCCTTCGAAATTCGCATATTAAGTTGAATTCTACTTGTTGGTTCAGTCACATTTTCACCCCCGTATCTCCATAATAGCAAAGTGGTAGCATATTGATAGACAAAATATAACATATTGCTACATATTTTGCGAGGAGGATAAAAACCCTAAAACTTCATGTCATATATTTTTTTTGACCAAATCTTCTATGATAGACGAATTTACGGAGATCTAATTCGTTTAAATGACCGTCATAATACCGAAATAATAAAGATTGAAATTGTGGATAGTTTTCTTTTATAAACAGGGCAAATTCTTTTCTTGTTTTTTTGGCTGCTTCGATAAACTCTTCTTGTGTTCCGATATCTGCAATTTGAGCACGGACATATTCTTTAGTGTCCTCCCATTTCACCTTTCTCTCTTGCAAAATACTCTTGGCAAATGTCGGCATCTTCTCTATTACTGTATCGATATACCCTTGCAACCACATTAGCATACGATCCCTCTCAGCCAATTCAAAAACCATATTCATTAACTGAAGTTCGTCCATATCTTCCCTTTGGGCATACTTTCCAACTTTATTCAAAAGCCTTCACCTCAGTACCATTTTTCACAAATAATACAATTATTAATTAATAAAAAAAGCCTCTATCATCACATTATGTGACTAAGAGGATTCCCATTTATTTGACTTGGTATTCTAAAAATTCAACTCTATTTCCAAATGGATCGCTAATAAAAAAGCGAGTTCTTCCATCAATAGGCGCATCTTCTTTTGTTTTGATATCGTTTTGCTCCAAATGCTTTTGAAACGCTTCAAGATTTTTAACTAAAAAAGCTGGATGTGCTTTTTTAGCTGGCTGAAAATCTGCCTCAACACCAATATGTAATTGCTGGTGGCCAAATTCAAACCAGCAGCCACCTCTTCCTTGCAAGCTTTCAGGCTTCTCTATTTCAGTTAATCCAATTTTCTCTCCCCAAAATTTTCGCGCCATCACTTCACAGCCATTAGGAGCTGCCAACTGGATATGGTCAATTCCTACATATTGAAACACCATTTGTATTTTCCTCCTTTAATAAGAACATATTATACTTATTCTCCCTTATTACATTAATTCCTTTTAAAAAGCTGTCTTATCAAAGAAAAAAAGCTCTAGAAAGATATCTAGAGCTTTTCATGTATTATATAGAATTATCCTCATTAAGATTATTATTATCCGCTACCTTTTGAATATCCTCGTTCGTTTTTGGCGCAATTTCATTTGCGAATTCCGCTAATACCGTCCGATCTTTCATAGTTAGAAATTTTTGGATGTCAACCGTATTACTCATTTTCGAGGCTTTATTTTTCAAAGGATTTGTCGGCATTTCCATTTGACCATTCTTCAGGCCTCTCAATGCAATCGCACTAATAATCACACTAATGATGGATGCCCACATCATCCCTCTTCCACTCTTTTTCTTTTTCCTCCCCATAGTCAAAAGCGGAGTTAGCCACGCCTGTAAGTTCATGAATAGCACTCCTTTTGATTTAATCGGAAATCTAAATACCTTTCCACTATTAAGGTTTACTTGTACAGGTTTCATCATACGTGGCAATTTCCCCTTCAAAATCATAAAAATTCCCATAATTATTATTTTTAATTAACTTGAGCTAGGTAAATTTCATGAAAAGTATGAGATAATATAAATAGGGGAATGGATAGATAGAGTTTTTCTCCAAAAAGATGAAGAATAATTAAAAGGCAGGAGACTAGTATGAAACAAAACAATAAGTTCATTGAAGGAGAAAAAGTTATTTTAAACACAACAGGAGAAACAGTTACTATAAATAAGTTTAGCTATGTAGCAAATATGAAGAAATATTCTTATACTTTAAAGGAAAAACCAAGCTTCTATTTTGAAGAAGAAATTAGCAAGCAATAAAGTTTTTTTAAAAGGAAATAATTTCTGTCTTGTATTCGTTAGGTAACCGTGTTATATTTATCAAGCGATGAGCTGAATTGTGTAAGTCGAAGACACGTCGTAAGACATGCACGATGTGGCGTGCAGTCTCCGCCTCAATACGCAGAAGCCCCCATTTATGGGGGCTTTTTTCTATTCCTAAAAACGTCCAATCCATTTAATATCCCTTTTTACCCCTGATTGACCTGGCATCCAATTTGCAGGAATAACTTCTCCTGTAGCTTTATTATGTTGAATTCCTGCTATCAACCTTAAGATTTCATATATATTTCTTCCTACATCTGGAGGATTACTTAATCTAGCAGCGATAACTCCTTCTGGATCAATAATGAATGTTGTTCTGGACGACGCTCCTATTTTTTCATTTAACACCTGGTAGCTTTTACTAATCTGATGTGTCCGATCACTTACAAGTAAGAATGGAAGATTTATTAATAATTTTGAAACCTCTGTATAAACTTTATGCGAATAGACACTATCTGTGCTAATAGCAAGTACCTCTGCATTTAATGCTTTAAATTCATGGTAAACAGCAGCGACCGCTGCCAATTCAGTTGGTCAAACAAAGGTAAAATTACTCGGGTAAAAAAATAGGACAATCCATTTACCACGATAATCCTTTAATTGAATTTCTACGATAGACTTCTCAATATTATTATATGCTTCTGCATGAAACAATGGCGCCTTTGCATCCGGTTGTGCCACTTCAAAATGTTGGCTATTTTCATTCATTTTCGAAATCACCTCACATCTATTGTGCTATTACAACTTATTCGACAACAGATAATTGGTTCAATAAAAAGGCTTTGTTCGAAAGAGTGAACAAAGCCTTTTTTTTTACTAATATTTACCACTTAATGCAACATAAACCATATAAGCTAGTGCTAAACCAAGCCCTATTATATATGCTAGAAAAACTGGGTTTTTTGTAATCGGGTGTTCTTGTATCTTATCACTAATTTCCACATCATATTCACCTTGATATCGTTGTCTTTTGGCCACTCGTAATGTGTATAAAAGTCCACCTGATAACACAATAACAGCCAAAAT
This sequence comes from Pseudoneobacillus rhizosphaerae, assembly GCF_917563885.1. Lineage (GTDB taxonomy): Bacteria > Bacillota > Bacilli > Bacillales > Cytobacillaceae > Pseudoneobacillus > Pseudoneobacillus rhizosphaerae. Next base: position 10,321 of record NZ_CAKJTG010000001.1, on the reverse strand, counting down.
AGATAGGAGAAATTCCCAATGGAACAAATTTGCCACCCCCATTTAAAAATCGACTTATTTTTACAATTCCACAAAAGTAAAAACTGTATTCAAAAACAGGAGATGGTAAAGAATATAAATACCGTAGCATTATGACGTTTTTAAAATTCCTTTTTGTCGATTCATTTTAATTACAGATAGACAAATCGTAAATATCGGAAGGATCCAAAGGAAAATAGCATAGCTAAAGTAGTCAAAGATGGAAACACCTGTAATGGTACTACACATTATGGTTAGTACACTCCAAGGAACAATTCCAGGGAAAAGCATAGTCGAATCTGCCATTACCCTTGCAAGTTCTTCTTTACTATATTTTGAAGACCAATATTCTAAAAAGGATCTTCCAGTTAAAATGATTGGCAAAGTTTGATTAGCTGCGATTAAAGTAATTCCTAATGTAGTCACCATAATTTTAAGAGTATCACTAAAAATGGTATAGGATGTTTGAAGCCAACGGTCTAAAATGCTTTGAATCACTTTTAGTTCCTCAAGCAAACCGTTATAGGCACCTGCTAGGCCAAGGAATAATAGCAATAAATACATATTCTTTAAGCCACCACCTAATCCCGTTATCCCATACCATAATGAGAGGATTAGCTTTAGTAATCCGACTCCATTCCACATAGCGAGTAAACACGCAAACACTATACTACATAGAAAGGCATATAAGACTTTTATTCGCATAATGACCATTAATATTAATATCATAGGTGGAATAAATTCCCAAAACGATAGGCTTATCCTATTTACGGAAACTTGATTGTGAATTTCATTAAGTAAACGATTATCTAAAAAGCTATAAAAGAAAATTCCTGATAAAATAGCCAACATACTTGTGACACCCATTGCACGGAATTGTTGTTTTACTGTTATTTCAACTGTTTGTGCTAATAACTGATGGGCACTCGAAAAAGGTGATGTTCTGTCGCCTACAAAAGCACCTGAAATTAATGCGCCGGCCACAATTTCAACGGGTATATGTAGCGCAATGGCACTCCCCATAATGGGTATACCAATAGAGCTTAATGTTCCAACAGAAGTACCTAAAATCATTGAGAAGATAATGGCTACAACAAATGACAACGTAAAAAAATGTTGAGGGGTAATAAAATGTAAGGCAACAGACACCATCTGATCAATTGTTCCAGCTAAATACCAAGATGGTAATAAAAAACCAACTAGAAACAAAATCCAAATAACGCCACTCGTTCGTTTTACACCCTTTTTACTGATAAAAATAATTTTTTTAAAAGAAACTCCATTTCCCTTTGCTAATCCAACCAATAATAAATATCCAGGTAAAAAGCCTACTACCAATGGTTGATGAAACGAAACGGCTAAAAGGACACCGATTAATGTTACGGATAGGAGACCAATAATCTGTTTAAGTGAAAATTTCAGATAAAAACCCTCCTTTCAAATCGGGAAATAAATTTAGAGATATTTCCTAGGCAAGCGCATCATCTGACAAAAACTGATGTTTTTCAACTCGCCTATAAAGTAGTTATTATTTGCAGTGCTCGTTTTATATTTTCTGTACTAACATTAAAATGCGTGACAAAACGAACTAAGTTAGAACCAAAAGTACCTGCTAATATTTCTTTTTCTTTTAATTTTTCAACAAAAGTGGTTGAGTTCATATTCAATTCACTTACATCAATGACAACAATATTGGTGTCCACTTCGTTTACCACCTTTATACCAGAAATAGATGCTAGACCAGATGCTAATAATTGAGCATTTTCATGATCTTCACTCAATCGGTCGCGCATTGTGGTAAGTGCAACAAGTCCCGGTGCAGCAATCATTCCAACCTGTCTTAAACCGCCACCTAATCTTTTTCTCCACTTCCGTGCCTTTTGAATAAACTCTTTGTTACCTGCTAAAATTGATCCGACAGGGGCACCAAGACCTTTGGATAGGCATATTTGTACTGTATCACAATACTGAGTAAATTCCTTTACATCCCTTTTGGTAGCAGCTACAGCATTAAATAAGCGTGCCCCATCCATATGAACTGGAATATTATGTCTTTCAGCAATATCATATATCTGCTTCATATTTTCCAAAGGTAAAACAGCGCCACCCGCTCTATTATGCGTGTTTTCTAAGCAAATCAAGCCTGTCTCAGGATAATGTTGGTCTTCCCCCCTAATTGCCCCTTCAACAAGATCTGGTGACATTGCACCTCTAAATCCTTTAATCGTCCTTGTCTGCACTCCTGCAAAGGCGGAAACGGCACCTGATTCATAATAGAATATATGAGATTCCTCTTCTAAAATAATCTCATTTCCAGGGCGACAATGTGTTAAAACAGCAATTTGATTACCTTGAGTACCACTTGTCACAAAAAGGGCTGCCTCTTTCCCTAAAATCTCTGCTGCAATTTTTTCTAATTGGTTTACTGTAGGGTCTTCACCATAAACATCATCTCCAACCATAGCTAAATATGCTGCTTTTCTCATTTCCTCTGTCGGTTTCGTTACGGTATCACTTCTGAAATCTATCATCTCAAACTTCCTTCCAACATAGTTTAATAAAATTATAACTTATTTAACGATAAATTTATTCACCTATTTCCCCTTCTTTTACATAACATATAAAAACGGGCATTTTAGAAAGGGGTGTATATATTGCTAAATAAGGATAAGGACCTTAGCTCAAGAGTTTTCACTCCTGAAAAACCTACCAATCTGCCAAATCAACACAGCTATCGACTTAATTATCTAACTGAATTCGTATCCCAACAAGTAAATCAAAATCTAGAAATTAAACATTCAATCAATAAAATCGTCGAAACGGTTAATACAACTCATCAAAACCAAGAAAAAAAGATAGATCAAGTACTCCAAGATCAGCACCTACAAAAGAAACAATCTGATTTCTTTCGCGAAAAAGTCGAGAGTCATGGCAAAACGTCAGAGGATATTCTCCATTCCCTTGATCATATTAAAAATTATCAAGATCAATTAAATGAATCTATGCTTAATGAACAATTATTAAATCAAGCTATTCTGGATCAACTAAACTTTCAAGATCAGCAATTACGTCATACAAATAGTCAGCTTGAAAGTTATGTTGCATTAGCTGGGCAGCTATCAGAACAATTGATTATTCAAGGACAGCTCCTTAAAGAAATGGAGCAAAAACTACAAGTTCAAGATGTCTATCATCAGACTGTAATGTCAAAGTTGGATAAACAAGATGCTATAAATGACAAAATCATTAGGCAGCTAGACCATTTAAAAGCTATTGTGTTTGAAAGAGCAAATATCATTGTCGAAAAAGTCGATAGTTCATTTCAGTCCACATCCGATTACTTTCAAGATGTAATCAAAAAGTCGGGATTTATGAAACCTTTCCTATTATCAAGTCGATCGAAGAATAATGTAGAAATCGATTTCGAGGCAGAGACAGAGGCAGAAGAAAATAATAATATAATATAACATTAAGCCTCCAATTGAAAAGGAACCCCCTTTTTAATTGGAGGCTTTTTGTGTTGTATTAATTTTTACAACTTTATGTCTTTCGATTTGTGTTCACATTTCCTTCACTACTTTTGTGACAAACCTCACACTACTAGAAATCGGAAATCACTATAGTTACATTATAAAGTTAATCGTAGTGATAACTAATCTAGTAAACATAAATGGAGGAATTAAACATGGCACGAATTAATTATTGGAACCCAGAGGATGAAAAATTTTGGAACACTGAAGGAAGGAAACATGCAAGAAGGAACTTATGGATCTCAGTACCATCATTAATGTTAGCTTTTATCGTATGGCAAATTTGGTCCGTAGTTGCCGTACGCTTAAATGATATCGGTTTTCAATTTACTGAGGAACAGTTGTTTACATTAGCAGCCATTCCAGGCTTAGTAGGAGCCACAATGCGATTTATATACACGTTCGGTGTAGGAAAATTTGGTGGACGTAACTGGACTGTAATCTCAACTGCTGTGTTAGCCATCCCTGCAGCAGGAATTGGTTTTGCTGTACAAAATCCTGATACTCCATATTCAATCATGTTATTACTAGCTGCTTTATGTGGTCTAGGTGGAGGGAACTTCTCTTCTTCAGTAGCTAATATCAGCTTCTTTTTTCCTAAAAAAGAAAAAGGAACTGCCCTTGGTATAAATGGTGGTTTAGGAAATATGGGTGTATCTGTCGTACAATTCGTTACACCACTTATCATCACAACTAGTACATTCGCTTTCATTGGTGGAGAAGGTCAAGTATTACCAGACGGTTCACAAGTATGGTTACAAAATGCTGCATTTATTTGGATTATCCCTATTATTCTATTAACGATTATCGCAGCTTTTAAAATGGATAATTTACCAACTGCAACACAATCTGTAAAAGATCAATTTGTTATCGTAAAACGTAAACACACATGGATTATGTCTGTACTGTATGTCGCAACATTTGGTTCTTTTATTGGTTATTCAGCCGCATTCCCGTTATTATTAAGATCTTTATTCCCTGATCAAATTGCTCTTGCTTTCTTAGGTGCCCTAATTGCTGCAGCAGCTCGACCAATCGGTGGTTGGATATCCGATAAATTTGGCGGTTCTAGAGTAACAGCTATCGTCCTTGTAGTAATGTCTTTCGGTGCTTTATCAGTTATGCATTTCATAGGTCAAAAAGAGTTCTCAGGCTTCTTAATTTCATTCTTAGTATTATTCTTTGCAGCTGGTATTGGTTCAGGCTCAACATTCCAAATGATTCCAAATATCTTTATTCCAAAGGAGGCTGCTCCTGTTCTAGGATTTACAGCCGCATTTGCTGCTTATGGTTCATTTGTTATACCAAAGCTTTTTGGTTGGTCAGTTAAAACCACTGGTACACCAGTAACAGCATTCTACTTCTTTATCGCCATTTACATCATCGCAATCCTATTAAACTGGTTTTATTATCAACGAAAAAATGCAGAAGTTAAGTGTTAAAAACAAATAATGTCATAGCCTTTTCCCTTAAACTGACCAGCTAAGCTGGTCTTTTTTTTTTGTAGAACTTTATTACTATTTTGAGAAAATTCAATAAATAGTACGGGCGTTTTTATTCCACTGTACATATATTACTAATAGAAGGAAAGGAGGGATTTAGGATGAATCTTGTTGCACTTTATTTAGCCTGTATTATTGCTGGTTTCACTCTAACTAGGTTACCAGAAATTCCGTTTTTATCTAGCCTAGGGAGTTTGTTCGATATAATTGGTATTTTAACAATGTTGGTCTTTTCATTAGTATTAATTTATATGGGAATTAAAGCACTTATTAAGAAATAAACACCAGGAAAGATCAAATGACTTTATTAGGAAAAATATGAAAGGGCCTTCCACTATTTCATGGAAGGCCCTTTCAAACTTTATTTCGCTATTGACACATTAACTGCACAAGCTTTAAATTCAGCGGTACCCGAAATCGGATCAAACTCATTTATCGTTAATACGTTAGTTGGTACTTCTCTCCAATGGAAGCTCATAAAGACTAGCCCTGGAACTACTTGTTCAGTTACTTTAGCCTTTACTGTTAAAGCACCGCGTCTTGAAGAAACTTCAACTAATTGACCATCTTCAATTCCTAATCTACCTGCATCAAGTGGATGAATATCTAAAGTTTCTTCAGTTTGTTTCACTTTTACTCCAGGTGCATAGTACCTTGTTTGAAAATGTGTATTATAGGATTCATAGCGTCTTCCAGTAGTTAATACGAATGGGTACTCTTCATCAGGCATCTCAATTGGTTCCGTGTAGGTTACAGGAACAAATTTGGACTTCCAACCTGTTGGATTGTTTTCTTGATGAAATTTCTCATGCATAATAAATGTCCCCGGATGGTCTTCGGTCGGGCATGGGTAGTGAATGGAGTACTCCGTTTCTAATCTTTCATACGAAATACCGCCATACATTTCATGTGCAAGACTTCTTACTTCATCCCATATTTCTTGGCTATTGTTATAGCTCATTGGATATCCCATTCTTGTTGAAAGTTCACAAAGAATTTCCCAATCCTCTTTAATACCTGGGTCAGGTTCCACGGCTTTTCTTACTCTTTGGATTCGACGATCTGTATTAGTATACGTTCCGTCGACTTCTCCCCAAGACATCGCTGGTAGTACGACATCGGCAATTTCAGCCGTATCCGTTAAGAAAATATCTTGAACAATTAACAGCTCTAAGTTTTCAAAAATCTTTCGTGTGTGATTCATATTAACGTCAGCAAGGATGGGGTTTTCCCCAATACAATAAAGCGCTTTCACTTCACCGTTTTCCATTTTCTCAAAAGTTCTCGTTTGGGTATCCCCTACTTTTGAAGGAATTTGAATACCCCATTCTTTTTCAAAACGAAGACGATATTCATCATCAGTTATACTTTTTGCCCCTGTTAACTGATTAGGTAAGCAGCCCATGTCACCTGCGCCTTGCACATTATTTTGTCCACGTAAAGGCATAATTCCAGTACCTTTCTTACCGATGTTACCAGTTAGCAGCGCTAGATTGGCGATGTCAAAAACGTTATTCACGCCGCAATGATGTTCAGTTATCCCCAATGTATAAGCTATCATTGAGTTTCCAGAAGTTGCATACTCCCTAGCCGTCTCAACAATTTCTTCTGGAGATATCCCAGTGATTTTAGAAGAAAATTCTGGGGTATATCTTTCGACCTGTTTTTGTAAAGAATCAAAATCTACCGTAAATTGGTTAATAAATTCTGGGTTATATAGATTCTCCTTAATAATGACATGAATCATAGCATTTATTAGGGCGATATCAGATCCAACCTCTATTTGTAAATGTCGATGAGAAACTTTCACCATATCTATTTTACGAGGATCAATAACAATCACTTTTAATCCTTGCTTTGCTGCTTTTTTAATGCGATTAGCAATAATAGGATGAGCTTCCGTCGTATTCGAACCCATAAGTAACAGTACTTTTGCATCGTAAAAGTCATCTAACGTATTCGTAGGGAAACCGCTTCCAAACATTGTTGCCAGACCGGCAACACTAGGAGCATGTCAGGTTCGGTTACAGCCATCGATATGGTTACTTCCAATTACAGCTCTCATAAATTTTTGGGTAACATAGTTTGATTCATTTGTGCTTCTAGCACAAGCGAATAAGGAAATCGCGTCTGTACCGTATGTTGTCTTAATATGAGTTAATTTTTCAGCAATAAAATCATAGGCTTCTTCCCATGTAGCTTGAACTAATTTCCCAGCTTTTCGTAAAAGTGGATACTTTAATCGTTCATTTGCATGAACATACTCATATGCAAACGCACCCTTAACACATGTTTGACCATTATTTACAGGTGCATCCTTATCTCCACGGATTTTCGTGATTCGATTATTATTTACTTCTAATACAAGACCACACCCGGTTCCGCAATATCCACAAACCGTTTTGACATGCTTTGTAGCTTCCACCTAATCTCCTCCCCAATTTGAACCTTTGCAACTGAGAAATATCCTCTATTATCATATTAGTCTATTATTGTACTGGAATGGTGAACTTTTTATGAAATTTTTAAAAAATTTTATAAAAAAAACAGGAAAAGTAGATTTCCTGTTTTTTGAACAAGTATTATTAGGCTGTTTTTGCCGGAAGTAAAATGTTAAAGGTTGTTCCTTTGTTTAATTCACTTTCTACATAAACTCGACCATTATGACTTTCAATAATTTTAAAACTAACCATTAACCCTAGACCATTTCCATTCTTTTTCGTTGTATAAAAAGGTTCACCTAATTTTTTTAACTTTTCCTCCGAAATTCCTACTCCGGTATCCTGAATCGAAATTTGTACGTTTTGATTGTTAATGGATGTTCGAACTATAAGATCTCCTCCATTAGGCATGGCTTCAATTCCATTTTTAATGAAGTTTAAGAAAACTTGTTTTAGACGATTTTCATCACATTCAACTTGAATAATTTCTTCTTGGCATTCTAAGTGTAGGCGAACATTTCTTTTTCTAGCTTCAAATTCTAACATGGAAACAACATTTTTAATGACTGGAATAATATTCTTTTCTTCCAGTTCAATTGCTTTCGGTTTTGCTAAGACCATAAATTCTTCGACAATGTTATTTACACGTTCAATTTCATCAAGAATAATATCTAAAAATTCTTTTCTTTGTGGGTCTGTTTCATCAAGACTTAAGAATTCAGTATATCCTCTCATTGAGGTAAGCGGATTTCTAATTTCATGTGCGACGCCTGCTGCGAGTTGACCAACTGCAGCTAATTTATCTTGACGATGAATAATTTCTTCAGTACGTTTACGTTCGGTAATATCGTTTCTAATGGCGATATACTGGTATGGTTTACCATTTTCGTTAATAAAGGGGACAATGGTTGTATCGACCCAATAAATAGAGCCATCTTTAGCTCGATTTTGAATCTCGCCTTTCCACACATGTCCTGTACCAATTGTCCTCCATAGCTCTTTAAAGAACTCCTTAGAATGTGTCCCAGAATTAAGTATTCTATGATCCTGACCGATTAATTCCTCACGACTATATTTAGAGATTTCGCAAAAATTATCATTTACACTTGTGATAATCCCTTTTTCATCTGTAAAAGCAACAATGGCCGACTGGTCTAATGCAAATTTAAAATCAGTCATTTCCTTTAATGCATTTTTCAGCTGTTCTTTTGTCTTCTTACGAGTGGTTATATCTGTCCGAATAGCAATATATTGATAGGGCTTCCCTTTTTCGTTTAGAAACGGAACAATTGTCGTATCTACCCAATAAATTGAGCCATCTTTAGCACGATTACAAATTTCACCTTTCCAAACTTCCCCAGAACCAATAGTTTTCCATAGCTCTTTAAAGAATTCTTTAGGATGATGATTAGAATTTAATAATTTATGATCTTGACCTATTAATTCTTCTTCACTATATTTAGATATTTCACAGAATTTATCATTAACATAGGTAATGGCTCCTTTTTGATCGGTAATAGCCACGATGGATGATTGATCGAGTGCAAACTTAATATCTTTAATGTCCTTTAATGTGTTGATTACGTTTTCCTCAGCCAATTTCCGATTTGTAATATCACTTCTAATCGAAACAAATTGATATGGCTTCCCCTTTCTATTTAGAAATGGGACAATTGTTGTATCAACCCAATAATAGGATCCATTCTTTGCTTTATTTCTAATCTCACCTTTCCAAATTTCCCCACTACCAATGGTTTTCCAAAGGTTTTTGAAAAAGTCTGAAGGATGATAACCAGAATTTAAAATATTGTGATTTTGACCCAAGAGTTCATGCTCTTCATACCCAGAAATCTCAATAAACCTTTTATTAACGAAGGTAATGATCCCTTTCTCGTCAGTAATTGCTACTATTGATGAAGCATCCAGTGCGGATGTGATATCTTTTAAATTTGAATCACTATGAGCTAACTTTTTACTAATAATTGCACTTGTTCCTATTAACCCCGTTAGGATAAATAAAGCAACTATTAATACTAAAAATAAGATAAAAATTTCTGGAGACGAATTTGGCTGAACGATATTATTCGCCTGACTATGAGTAGAAGCTCTCATTAGTAGGAAGTGACCTTCAACAATAGCACCTGTAATGATAAGGGAACTTATTGGTTTTAACCAAACTTGATTAGTATAGGTGAAGACGTTTGAAGAGAATAACATCCAAAGTGAAAATAAAAATGATCCAAAGATTAAGGCTATGGATACTAGAAAAATAACTAAATCATAGTTTATTTTCAACTGTATACCGTACATCCCAAAAACATGAACTGAAATTACCGCGACAGTTAAAAACATACTTCCAGTAAATAGCTGTGCACCATGTAGTTTTCTCCCGATTATCGTATAAAAAGCAAGACCAGTGAAGAAAATACCAAAAACCATTGATAACAGTGTTAGTGGCACATCATAAGCAATAGTTCTGTCTAAGTCTATCGCTAGCATCCCAAGGAAATTCATTACCCATATCCCGATTCCAAAGGAGAAAGTACCTCCTAAAAATAAAAATCGCTTATTTCGCTTTGATGAAGCAATCAAAGTAAATAAATCTAAAGCAGTATAAGAAGACATGATTGTTAGCACTATGGCGATTAAAATCATGAATGGATTTGAAGTTAATTCTGAAATGGTCATAAACTGGGAATCAACCTCCCTAATAAAGAAAATTTATATATATATCGATTGTAATAGAAACACAGGATATAGGGAAGAAGAAAATTGTCTAAAAATGTTCAAATTTTATCCAAGATACCTATTTCAGTCTGGAATTCTTTAT